>NZ_JACAPL010000003.1:3322-204430 GCF_013385735.1 Pseudomonas sp. D2002
GCTTGCCCGCGATGGCGATCTATCTGTCACCTCAAATCAAGCAGACACCCCCGCATCCGCCAACAACCCCACCGCCTCAATCGCCGTAATCGCACACTGCTCATCAATATCCGAGGTGTCCCCACTGATCCCGATCGCCCCCAGCACCAGCCCTTGCTGATCCCGAATCAACACCCCACCCGGCGCCGGCACCACGCTGCCCTGCCCCAGGCTGTTCAAGGCGGCGATGAACGCCGGGCGCTGCTGGGCGTCGAGCGCCAGCAAACGTGAGCCCTTGCCCAAGGCAATCGCGCCCCAGGCCTTGCCGATGGCGATTTGCGGGCGTAGCAGGCTGGCGCCGTCCTCGCGTTGCAGGGTGACCAAGTGGCCACCGCCGTCGAGCACTGCAATGGTCAGCGGCGCGGCTGAAATGGTGCGGCCTGCGGTGAGGGCCTGGCTGGCCAGTTGGGTGGCGAGTTTCAAGGTTAAAGCGCTCATAGGTGCCGTCCTTATCTTGTTATGGGTAAAGCCGTTGAGGTCTGAAGGATCAGAAGCTCGATCAAACAAATAGAACACAATGAATATTGTTTTTGTATACAATATTTTCGCACAAAGGCTCCACACGTCGAAAAAAGCCATTCAGACGAACGCAAACGCCAGTTTATAAAATGCATTGACCTGCGCCGCTCGCCGTGAATACACTTTGAACAGACACCACTTGTATACAATTACAAAACGCAAGAGGCACCAAAACCATGAGCAAAATGAGAGCAATCGAAGCCGCCGTCCTGGTGATGCGCCGTGAAGGTGTAGACACCGCCTTCGGCATCCCAGGCGCCGCCATCAACCCGCTGTATTCGGCCTTGCAGAAGGTCGGTGGCATCGATCACGTCCTTGCTCGCCACGTTGAAGGCGCCTCGCACATGGCCGAGGGTTACACCCGCACCAAGGCCGGCAATATCGGCGTGTGCATCGGCACGTCGGGCCCGGCGGGCACCGACATGGTCACCGGCCTGTACAGCGCCTCGGCCGACTCGATCCCGATTCTGTGCATCACCGGCCAGGCTCCACGTGCACGGATGCACAAGGAAGACTTCCAGGCCGTCGACATCACCAGCATCGTCAAGCCGGTGACCAAGTGGGCGACCACCGTGCTCGAACCCGGCCAAGTGCCTTACGCGTTCCAGAAAGCCTTCTACGAAATGCGCTCCGGCCGCCCTGGCCCAGTGCTGATCGACCTGCCGTTCGACGTGCAGATGGCCGAGATCGAGTTCGACATCGACGCCTACCAGCCGCTGCCCCTGGCCAAGCCTTTGGCCACGCGCATTCAGGTCGAGAAAGCCCTGGCCCTGCTCGACCAGGCCGAGCGCCCATTGCTGGTCAGCGGTGGCGGCGTGATCAACGCCGATGCCAGCGAACTGCTGGTTGAATTTGCTGAGCTCACCGGCATTCCGGTGATCCCGACCCTGATGGGCTGGGGCACGATCCCGGACGATCACCCGCAAATGGTCGGCATGGTCGGCCTGCAAACCTCACACCGTTATGGCAACGCGACGATGCTGAAATCGGACGTGGTGCTGGGCATCGGTAACCGCTGGGCCAACCGCCACACCGGCTCGGTGGAGGTGTACACCGAGGGGCGCAAATTCATTCACGTCGACATCGAGCCGACGCAGATTGGCCGCGTGTTCACCCCGGACCTGGGCATCGTGTCCGACGCCGGTTCCGCACTGACAATGTTCATTGAAGTGGCCCGCGAGTGGAAAGCCGCCGGCAAGCTCAAGGACCGCAGCGCCTGGCTCAATGACTGCCAGCAGCGCAAGGCCACCCTGCACCGCAAGACCCACTTCGACAACGTGCCGGTCAAGCCGCAACGGGTGTACGAAGAGATGAACCAGGTGTTCGGCAAAGACACCTGCTACGTCAGCACCATCGGCCTGTCGCAGATTGCCGGCGCGCAGTTCCTGCATGTGTACAAGCCGCGCCACTGGATCAACTGCGGCCAGGCCGGCCCGCTCGGCTGGACCATTCCAGCAGCACTCGGCGTGGTCAAGGCCGACCCGAGCCGCAAGGTCGTCGCGCTGTCGGGCGACTATGACTTCCAGTTCATGATCGAAGAGCTGGCCGTGGGCGCGCAGTTCAAGCTGCCCTACATCCACGTGGTGGTGAACAACTCCTACCTCGGTTTGATCCGCCAGGCCCAGCGCGGGTTTGAAATGGACTACTGCGTGCAGCTGTCTTTCGACAACCTCAACGCCCCGGAACTCAATGGCTATGGCGTCGACCACGTTGCGGTCGCCGAAGGCCTGGGTTGCAAGGCCTTGCGTGTGTTCGAGCCAGGCCAAATCGCCCCGGCGTTGCGCCGCGCCGAGGAAATGATCGAAGAATTTAAAGTGCCGGTGATTGTTGAGATTATTCTGGAACGCGTGACCAATATTTCCATGGGCACCGAGATCAACGCCGTCAACGAATTCGAAGATCTGGCACTGGTCGGCAACGATGCGCCGACTGCCATTTCCCTGCTCGATTAAGGAGAACCCTATGCCGCGCTTTGCTGCCAACCTGTCCATGCTGTTTACCGAGCAGGACTTTCTCGCCCGTTTCAAAGCGGCCGCCGATGCGGGCTTCCAGGGTGTGGAATATCTGTTCCCGTACGAGTTCAGCTCCGCCGACATCAAGGCGCAGCTGGACGCCAACGGCCTGACTCAAGTGCTGTTCAACCTGCCGGCCGGTGACTGGGCCAAGGGTGAACGCGGCCTGGCCTGCCACCCGGACCGCGTCGAGGAGTTCCGCGCCGGGGTCAAGCTGGCCATCGCCTACGCCGAGGTCTTGGGCAATACCCAGGTCAACTGCCTGGCAGGCATCCGGCCGCAGGGCGTTGACGACGAAACCGTGGAAACAACCTTTGTCGCCAACCTCAAGTACGCCGCCGACAAGCTGCAAGCCGCGGGTATCAAGCTGGTCATGGAAATGATCAACACCCGCGACATTCCGGGCTTCTACCTGAACAACACGGCGCAAGCCCTGTCGATTCGCGAGCAGGTGGGCAGCGCCAACCTGTTCCTGCAATACGACATCTACCATATGCAAATCATGGAAGGTGACTTGGCCCGGACCATGGCGGCGCACCTGGGTGAGATCAATCACATCCAGCTGGCCGATAACCCGGGGCGTAACGAGCCGGGGACCGGGGAGATCAACTATCGCTTCCTGTTCGAGCATTTGGACCGCATTGGTTATGCAGGTTGGGTCGGCTGTGAGTACAAGCCGTTGACCACGACCGAGGCGGGATTGGGTTGGCTCAAAACCCACAACGCTATCTGATTGAACAAACACGGACCCAATGTGGGAGCGGGCNNNNGCAAGTCGAATCGTCGCACCGCCACTCCCACATTCGATCTCCTGTGTTTAGAAGGCCGTGCCAGGCCCATACACCTAATAAAAAGAGGATTTTAATCATGGCTAAAATCGGATTTATCGGCACCGGCATCATGGGCGAACCCATGGCTGCGAACCTGCAGAAAGCAGGTCACCAACTGTTCCTCTCCGAACACCACGGCAAAGCCCCGCAAGCCCTGATCGACGCCGGCGCCGTGGCGTTGGCCAACCCGCAGCAAGTGGCGCAGGAAGCCGAATTCATCATCGTCATGGTTCCCGACACCCCGCAGGTCGATGACGTGTTGTTCCGCAAGGATGGCGTCGCGGCTGGCCTGTCGCCGAACAAGGTGGTGATCGACATGAGCTCGATCTCGCCCACCGCCACCAAGGCGTTCGCGGCGAAGATCAACGAAACCGGCGCGCAGTACCTGGATGCGCCGGTGTCCGGTGGTGAAGTTGGCGCCAAGGCCGGCACCTTGAGCATCATGGCCGGTGGCGAGCCGCAGACCTTCGAACGCGCCCTGCCACTGTTCCAGAGCATGGGCAAGAACATCACGCTGGTCGGCGGCAATGGCGATGGCCAAACCGCCAAAGTGGCCAACCAGATCATCGTTGCGCTGAACATCCAGGCGGTGGCCGAAGCGCTGTTGTTCGCCTCGAAAAACGGCGCCGACCCGGCCAAGGTGCGCGAAGCACTGATGGGTGGCTTTGCCTCGTCGAAGATTCTGGAAGTGCATGGCGAACGCATGATCAAGGGCACCTTCGATCCGGGCTTCCGTATCAACCTGCACCAGAAGGATTTGAACCTGGCACTGGCCGGGGCCAAGGAACTGGGGATCAACCTGCCGAACACGGCCGGTACGCAGCAGGTGTTCAGCACATGCACGGCGATTGGTGGCGGTAATTGGGACCACTCGGCGCTGATCAAGGGGCTGGAGCATATGGCGAATTTTTCGATTCGCGATAAGTGACCCACACCGCTCCCCCTTTGAAATGCGGTCGAATGTGGGAGCGGGCTTGCTCGCGAAAGCGGTAGGTCAGTCAGCATGGATGTTGAATGAAAGACCGCATTCGCGAGCAAGCCCGCTCCCACATTTGATCGCATTCCAAGTCTGAAATTGATGCATCTCTAATAACAAAAAATCCCCGGGAGCCCGCTTATGTCGGTCGATCCGCAACACCTGCTTCGCGAGCTGTTTGCCACAGCCATCGACGCCGCCCACCCCCGGCTGGTCCTTGAACCTTACCTGCCCGCCGACCGCAGTGGCCGGGTGATCGTGATCGGTGCCGGCAAAGCCGCTGCTGCCATGGCCCTTGTCGTCGAAAATTGCTGGCAGGGCGAGGTCACCGGCCTGGTTGTCACCCGCTACGGCCACGGCGCACCGTGCAAGAAAATCGAAGTGGTCGAAGCCGCACACCCGGTGCCCGATGCAGCGGGCCTGGCGGTGGCCAAGCGCGTGCTGGAGCTGATCAGCAACCTCACCGAAGACGACCGCGTGATCTTCCTGCTCTCCGGTGGCGGTTCGGCCTTGCTGGCGCTGCCCGCCGAAGGCATCACCCTGGCCGACAAGCAAACCATCAACAAAGCCCTGCTCAAATCCGGCGCAACCATTGGCGAGATGAATTGCGTGCGCAAGCACCTCTCGGCGATCAAGGGCGGGCGGCTGGCCAAGGCGGCCTGGCCGGCGACGGTCTACACCTACGCGATTTCCGATGTGCCGGGCGACCAGGCCACCGTCATCGCCTCCGGCCCCACCGTCGGCGACCCGAGCACCTCGCAGCAAGCCCTGGCGATCCTCAAGCGCTACGGCATCGACGCGCCCGCCTCGGTGCGCAGCTGGTTGCAGAACCCGGCGTCGGAAACCGTCAAGCCCGGCGACCCGGTGCTCGCGCGCAGCCACTTCCAACTGATCGCCCGCCCGCAGCAATCTCTCGAAGCGGTGGCGGTGAAAGTCCGCCAGGCCGGGTTCAGCCCGTTGATCCTCGGCGACCTCGAAGGCGAAGCGCGGGACGTGGCCAAGGTACACGCCGGTATCGCCCGCCAAATCGTGCAGCATGGCCAGCCGCTGGCGGCGCCGTGCGTGATCCTCTCCGGCGGTGAAACCACCGTCACCGTGCGCGGCAATGGCCGTGGCGGGCGCAACGCCGAGTTCCTGCTGAGCCTCACCGACAGCCTCAAAGGCCTGCCCGGCGTATATGCCCTGGCGGGTGACACCGACGGCATCGACGGCTCGGAAGACAACGCCGGCGCGATCATGACCCCCACCAGCTACGCGCGCGCCGAAGCCCTGGGCCTGTCGGCCAGCGATGAGCTGGATAACAACAACGGCTACGGCTACTTCGCTGCCCTCGACGGTTTGATCGTCACCGAGCCGACGCGCACCAACGTCAATGACTTCCGCGCCATCCTGATCCTTGAGACTGCCAACCATGACGCCTGACAAGAAGGTCAAAATCCTCGCCACCCTGGGCCCGGCCACCGACGGCATCGACGACATCCGCGAGCTGGTGGAAGCCGGGGTGAATATCTTCCGCCTCAACTTCAGCCACGGCGACCACGCCGATCATGCCCAGCGTTACCAGTGGATTCGCCAGGTGGAGCGCCAGCTGAATTACCCGCTGGGCATCCTGATGGACCTGCAAGGGCCGAAGCTGCGCGTCGGCAGGTTTGCCGAGGGCAAGGTGCAATTGGTGCGCGGCCAGGCATTGCGCCTGGACCTGGACCCGACGCCGGGCGATCAGTGCCGGGTCAACCTGCCCCACCCGGAAATCATCGCGGCGCTGGAGCCAGGCATGGACCTGCTGCTCGACGACGGCAAGCTGCGCCTGCGGGTGATTACCAAACATGCCGAAGCCATCGACACCACCGTGCTCAATGGCGGTGAACTGTCCGACCGCAAAGGCGTTAACGTGCCGCAAGCGCTGCTGGAACTCAGCCCGCTGACCGCCAAGGACCGCCGCGACCTGAGCTTCGGCCTGGAACTGGGCGTGGATTGGGTGGCGCTGTCCTTCGTGCAGCGCCCGGAAGACATCCGCGAAGCCCGCGAGTTGATCGGCGACAAGGCGTTTTTGATGGCCAAGATCGAGAAGCCCTCAGCCGTGCAACGTCTGCAGGAAATCGCCGAACTGAGCGACGCAATCATGGTGGCCAGAGGCGACCTGGGCGTTGAAGTGCCCGCCGAAAGCGTGCCGCAAATCCAGAAAGACATCATCAGCACCTGCCGCCAGTTGGGCAAACCGGTGGTGGTGGCCACGCAGATGCTCGAATCCATGCGCTTCTCTCCGGCGCCGACCCGCGCCGAAGTGACGGACGTGGCCAACGCCGTGGCCGAAGGCGCCGACGCAGTGATGCTGTCGGCGGAAACCGCGTCGGGCGAGTACCCGCTGGAAGCCGTGCAGATGATGAGCAAGATCATCCGCCAGGTGGAAAATGGCCCGGATTACCAGACGCAACTCGATGTCAGCCGGCCCAAGGCCGATGCCACGGTGTCGGACGCCATCAGCTGCGCGATCCGGCGTATCAGCAGCATCCTGCCGGTGGCGGTGCTGGTCAACTACAGCGAGTCCGGCAGTTCCAGCCTGCGCGCAGCGCGGGAGCGACCGGTGGCGCCGATCCTCAACCTCACGCCCAACCTGTCCACGGCGCGGCGCTTGAGCGTGGCGTGGGGCGTGCACTCGGTGGTCAATGATCGGCTGCGCCAAGTGGATGAGGTGTGTTCCACAGCGCTGGAAATTGCCCAGGCCCAAGGCATGGCGCAGCGCGGCGATACCTTGGTGATTACCGCCGGGGTGCCGTTCGGACAGCCGGGGTCGACCAACTCGTTGCGTATCGAGACGTTGATCTGAACCCCTGTGGCGAGGGAGCTTGCTCCCGCTGGACTGCGCAGCAGGCCTATCTTTTGGGGCCGCTTCGCGCCCCAGCGGGAGCAAGCTCCCTCGCCACAGGGTTAGTGTTCATCTGCAGAAACTCAACTCATGCACAACCCAACCTGCCCCGACTGGGCCGAAGCCCTGCTCAACGGCTTCAGCCAAATCTTCCTGCAACGCCAGCCGCTGTGTGGCTTGCTGTGCCTGCTGGCCATCCTGATCGGCGCCCCGGCCTTGTTCGGCGGGGCGTTGCTGGGTGGCGTCGCGGGTTTGCTCACCGCCCAGCGCCGGGGTTATCCCAAGGCGGAACGCCAGGCCGGGCTATATAGCTACAACGGTGTGCTGCTGGGTGTGTTGATCAGCCAGCATTTCGCCTGGTCAGCCTTGTTGCCGCCGCTGATCCTGGCGTGTGGCGGCTTGAGTGCGATGCTCACACGGCAATGGTTGAAACACGCGACGGCGGCGGATGACCTGCCCGCCTATACCGCGCCTTTTGTCGGCCTGGGCTGGTTGCTGCTGGGCAGCGTGCCTGAGAACACATTTACACTCACCGAACCCGATACTTTGAGCGTGCTCAGCGCGCCGTTTACCGGGCTCGCGCAAATCATGCTGCTGGACCAACCGGTGGCCGGCGCACTGATTGCGCTGGGCCTGTTGCTGGCCAACCGCCGCGCCGCGCTGTGGGCGCTGATCGGTGCCAGCTGCGGCGTATTGCTCGCCCTGTTGATGGACGAACCCGGCAGCGCCCTCCTCGGCCTGCACAGCTACAACCCGGCATTGGCCGCACTGGCGTTGAGCCAGACACGTCGCCAACCCTGGCTGCCGCTGCTCGGCATTCTCCTGGCGGTCATTCTCACGCCCGGTTTCGCCGCGCTGCACCTGCCTGCGCTGACCGCGCCGTTTATCCTTGCCTGCTGGCTGGTACGCGCCAGCCGGCGGTTGTTTAAAGCCCGCGTGGACAGCCCGTACGAATCCCCCTAGGCTTGCTCGATATTCGATTTGGGCGGGCTTTATGGACAGCAACAACGACTGGCGTCAGCGGCTCTACGTCATGGTATTTCAGAGCGATACGCTGGCCGGGCGGCGCTTTGACGGCATCCTGCTGCTGATCATCCTCGCCAGCATTGTGATCGTGATGCTCGACAGCATCGACCAGATTCACCAGAACTACGCAAATCTGCTGGCGTATATCGAGTGGGGCTTCACGCTGATCTTCGCCATCGAGTACGGCTTGCGCCTGTATTGCTCGCCCAAGCCGTTGCGCTACGCCTTCAGCTTTTATGGCCTGGTGGATTTACTCGCCATCGTGCCCGGCATCCTCGCCCTGTATTACAGCGACGCCCAGTACCTGCTGATCATCCGCATCATTCGGATGCTGCGGATTTTCCGCGTGCTCAAGCTCAGCCCGTACCTCAAGCAGGCCAACTACCTGATGGCGGCGCTGCGCGGCAGCAAGCAGAAGATCGTGGTGTTCCTGGTCAGCGTATGCACCCTGGTGACGGTGTTCGGCACCTTGATGTACGTGATCGAAGGCCCGGAACACGGCTTTACCAGCATTCCCAAAGGCATCTACTGGGCGATTGTGACCCTGACCACCGTGGGCTTTGGCGACATCGTGCCGAAGACCCCGCTGGGCCAGGTGATTTCGTCGCTGGTGATGATCACCGGTTACTCGATCATTGCCGTGCCCACCGGGATTTTCACCGCCGAATTGGCCAGCGCCATGCGCGGCGAGCAGTTGCAGCACGATTGCCCGGTGTGCAAGAAAGACAACCACGAACCCAACGCGGCGTTTTGCTCGCGCTGTGGCAGTAACTTGTTTCGTAAAGTGGAATAAGCAAAGTTCGTTTTAATCTTTAAACGTCTATGCAGGCCCGGCTATAGTCGCTGGCAAATTGCCCCCACTCAATCAGCAACCTTCTCGAACAACAAGGAATGAGCAGTGAAAAAACTCGTTAGCGCCTCTCTCCTGGCCGCCGGCCTTGCCCTGGCGGGCGCCGTGCAGGCCGCCCCCGTCACACTGCTCAACGTCTCTTATGACGTGATGCGCGACTTCTACAAGGACTACAACGCCGCCTTCCAGAAACACTGGGAAGCCGAGCACCCGAACGACAAGCTGACGTTGCAGATGTCCTTCGGCGGCTCCAGCAAACAAGCGCGCTCAGTGATCGACGGCCTGCCGGCTGACGTGATCACCATGAACATGGCCACCGACATCAACGCCCTGGCGGACAACGGCAAGCTGGTGCCGGACAACTGGGTAACGCGCCTGCCGAACAACAGCGCGCCGTTCACCTCGGCCACGGTGTTTATCGTGCGCAAGGGCAACCCAAAAGCCCTGAAAGACTGGCCGGACCTGCTCAAGGATGGCGTGCAAGTGATCGTGCCCAACCCGAAAACGTCGGGCAACGGCCGCTACACCTACCTGTCGGCCTGGGGCTATGTGCTGAAGAACGGCGGCGATGAAGACAAGGCGAAGAAATTCGTTGGCGAGCTGTTCAAACACGCACCAGTGCTGGACACCGGCGGCCGTGCAGCCACCACCACGTTCATGACCAACCAGATCGGCGACGTGCTGGTGACGTTTGAAAACGAAGCGGAAATGATCGCGCGTGAATTTGGCCGTGACCAGTTCGAAGTCATCTACCCAAGCGTCTCGGCCGAAGCTGAGCCACCGGTGTCGGTGGTCGACAAAGTGGTCGAGAAGAAAGGCACCCGCGTGGCCGCCGAGGACTACCTGAAATACCTGTGGTCGCCGGAAGGCCAGGAAATTGCTGCCAACAACTACCTGCGCCCACGTGACCCGAAGGTGCTGGCCAAGTACACCGACCGCTTCCCTAAAGTCGACTTCCTGTCGGTAGAGAAGACCTTTGGTGACTGGCGCACCGTGCAAAAAACCCACTTCAATGATGGCGGGGTTTTTGATCAGATCTACAGCGGTCAATAACTGAATAAACGCGGTAAACAATGTGGGAGCGGGCTTGCTCGCGAATGCGGTGGTTCAGTCGATTGATTCGGTGACTGACACTCCGCTTTCGCGAGCAAGCCCGCTCCCACATTTGGATCTGTGTTTGGCCGTTACATCGGCGGTGTCACGCCATCCTTGCCGGCCGAGATCGCTTGGGCGGTAATCGTCCCATCCGCGCCCTGCGCCGCAAACATCACCACCTTCACCCCCGGTTTGAGCAAGCTGCGGTCACCTGGCTCCAGGTTCACGATCGGCACATCGTCCGGTACCACAATCTTCTGCTCGCCGCCTTTGTACTTCACGGTCAAGGTGCGCCCGTTGCTGACCACCAGGTCGCCGACGGTGCCGTTGGTCATGCTGCTGCCTTCTTTCAAATCGAACGCGCGGTGCCCGTCGCCGGTGCCGGCCATGGCCGGTGGGAACACGTGGACTTCCAAGGCCGTCAGGGTGCCGTCGGCATTCGGCATGGCGGCAGAGCCGATGTAGCTGCCAGGCTTGATTTCATCAATCTTGGCCAGGGTGACGGCGCGCACCTGGGTGTCTTTGGTCAGGTGCACGGTGACGTCTTCACCGCTGTTGATCTTGACGTGCATGGCGTCGCCGTCGATCGCCGTGATGGCGCCGCGCACACCAACGCGTGGCGCGTCGGCGGCATTGGCGGCGTTGGCCAAGCCAATGGCCATGGCCGCGGCCAGGGTTGAAGCCAGGATCATCTTGTTCAGCGTGATTTTCATGAAAGTGGATTTCCTGTTTCGGCAGTTGTGACTGAATGTATCATTGCCGTTCGACTCAAAAGTTAACGATTCAGTCATTAATTTGCGGCATGAGTGATATCACTCACAGCGCTCTACTCCGGCCACGAGGTTGTCTTTACTCTCGCACGCCATCTTCCTTTGCTTTGACGAGAACACCATGAACGCGACTCCACACGCTACAGGTACCATGACCCGAGGCATGGTGATGCTTTTTGCGTTCTGTTGCGGCGCCATTGTGGCCAACATCTACTACGCCCAACCGATCATCGAATTGATTGCGCCGGACATCGGCCTGACCCCGGCGATGGCCAGCCTGATCGTGTCCCTGACGCAAATCGGCTACGCCTTGGGCCTGTTCTTCCTGGTGCCGCTGGGCGACCTGCTGGAAAACCGCAAGCTGATGATCGCCACCACGGTACTGGCCATCGCCAGCCTACTGGGTGCGGCTTTCACCGAGCAGCCGAATTTGTTCCTTCTTGTGTCGTTGCTGATCGGATTCAGTTCCGTCTCGGTGCAAATTCTGATCCCGCTGGCCGCACACCTGGCGCCTGCCGAATCCCGTGGCCGCGTCGTCGGCAGCATCATGGGCGGGCTGTTGCTCGGCATCCTGCTGGCACGGCCGGTGTCCAGCGTGGTGGCCGATCACTTCGGCTGGCGTGCGATGTTCATGGCCGCCGCCGCGTTGATGGCGTTCATCAGCATCGTGCTGCTGCTGACCATCCCCAAGCGTCAACCCGACCACAGCGCGAGCTACGGCCAACTGCTGCGCTCACTCGGTACGCTGCTGCGCAAGCAACCGGTATTGCGCCAGCGGGCGTTCTACCAAGGCTGCATGTTTGCCACCTTCAGCCTGTTCTGGACCGCCGCGCCACTTGAGCTGGCACGCAATCACGGCCTGAGCCAAAGCGAGATCGCGTTGTTTGCCCTGGTCGGTGCACTGGGCGCGATTGCCGCCCCAATCGCCGGCCGCCTGGCCGATGCAGGCCACACGCACCGCGCCTCGTTGCTGGCCATGCTGTTTGCCGCGCTGAGTTTTCTGCCGGCCTTTGTGCACCCGCTGTACAGCGTGATCGGCCTGGCCGTGACCGGTGTGGTACTGGATTTTTGCGTGCAGATGAACATGGTGCTCGGCCAACGCGCCATCTACGCTCTCGACGCCAACAGCCGCAGCCGCCTGAACGCGCTGTACATGACCAGCATCTTCATCGGCGGTGCCTTCGGCTCGGCGATTGCCAGCAGCGTGTATGAACACGGCGGCTGGCTTGGCGTGATGCTGGTGGGCAGTGCGTTCCCGCTGGTGGCGTTGTTGCGGTTCGTGAGTGCGTCGCGGCAAGTGGCGGTCGCCACAGCCTGATGGCGGTCAGGAGCGCACCAATTTCTCCAAGGCCGCATCCGCCAGAAATGACGAGCGGCTTTTGACTTTGTGCTCACGCACATAACGGTCGATTCGCTGGATGACATAACCGGGCAAGGTCACATTGACCTTCTCGGTCTTGCCCAGATAGGGCGAGATGTCCAACTCCAACATCCCCCAGCCCATCCCGGCGTAGTCTTCGTTCGCGTGGTGGTTGGCCACCGAGGTGGGCATCGGAATCGGCCCGCCTTCGGCGGCGATCTCGTGCAGCATGATGTGCGCGACTTCCACGGCGGCGTTGTACGCCTCTTCAAAGCTGTCCCCGGCGGTGACCGCGCCTGGAATATCGGGGATCTGAATACCGGTGGCGGTGAAGTCGTCGCCCCATTCGATACACATTGGGTATTGCATGAGTGCTCTCCTTAAAACTGAAACAGCCCGGCGCGTTTCCTGATGCTTCTGACGGTGCCCAGGGGCAAGTCCTTCTTGGGGTGCGGCACCGGGATCGTGTACGGGTTATAGCGGTGAGTAAAAATATGATGACTGCCCGTAACCCGATCCAGCACCCAACCCGCCTCTTGCAGTTCCTTGATCAATAACCTGCTTTGCACCCCAGCCTCCTTGGCTTGGCCTGAATAAAAGTAACCCTAGAGTTATATTTACTCAAGCACAGATTTGCTGGAGTGGATTGACGGTTGTATTACGCCATATTGGAAAACCGCCGAACCTATTCCCACAGAGCATAAATCCTATGCCCTGCGCCCCGCTTCCTCGCCCATCCTGCCTCCCTCATGCTGCTCTCCAGCCAACCTGGCTCATCTCCCGAGGGAATATCGCAATGACACTTCAAGCCACACTTGATGCCTTCCGCGCCGACTTCAAAGCCGGCAAGCCGCCCTACAACGCGCCGGCGCACATTCACCCGATCATGGAGCGCGCCACCGCCGAGCTGATCGCTTCCGGCGCCGCAGAACGCGCGCTCAAGGTGGGTGACAAGGCGCCGCTGTTCAGCCTCAAGGACGCCGACGGCACCCTGGTGTCCTCGGCCGACCTGTTGGCCAAAGGCCCGCTGGTGCTGACGTTCTACCGGGGCGTGTGGTGCCCGTACTGCAATATGGAGCTGCAAGCGCTGCAAGCGTTTCTGCCGACGTTGAAAGCCGCTGGCGCGACCTTGCTGGCCCTGTCGCCGCAGACGGCCGCCAACAGCCGTAAAGCCGAGCGCATCGCCGAACTGAACTTCCCGATCCTCAGCGATACCCACAACGACGTCGCCGAGGCGTTCGGCCTGCGCTTTCAACTGCCGGACTACCTGATCGAACTCTACAAGGGCTTCGGCAACAACCTGCCACTGATCAACGATGATCCGGCCTGGACCCTGCCCATGCCTGCGCGCTATGTGATCGGCCAGGACAGCGTGATTCGTTACGCCGAGGTCAACCCGGATTACACTCAACGCCCAGAACCGTCGGCGATGCTCGACGCGCTTACCCAATAACCCCTTAACCGATAAACCAAGGAGACTCGATGGACCGCCTCACCGCCATGGAAACTTTCGTGCATGTGGTCGAGACGGGCTCGTTCTCCGCCGCCGCCAAACAGCTTGGCGTGGGCCAACCCGCCGTCTCCAAAAGCATTGCGCAATTGGAGGCGCGCCTGGCGGTGCGCTTGCTGCTGCGCTCCACGCGTGGCCTGACCCCGACCGAAGCCGGCCTGGCGTTCTTTGAAAAAGCCAAGCGCGCCATCGACGAAGCCAACGAAGCCGACGACGCCGCCCGAGGCGCGGGTGCAGGCTTGTCGGGCAACTTGCGCATCAGCGCCGCAACCACCTTCGCCCGCTTGCACATCATTCCTCACCTGGGGCCATTCCTGGAGCAATACCCCGGGGTCAATATCGAAGTGGTGCTCAATGACCACAGCCTCAACCTGGTGGAAGAAGGCATCGACGTTGCCCTGCGCATGGGCAACTTGACCGACTCCGGCCTTACCGCGCGCAAGATCGGCCAATCCCCGCGCCAAGTGCTCGCCACCCCGGCGTACTTCGAGCGTTTCGGCGAGCCGGCCACCCCAGCCGATTTGCTGCAGCACCCGGCGATCATCTACACCCTCGGCGGCGGCTCACCCTGGGCCTTCAGCCAAGGCGACACCCAACACCCCATCGTCGCACGCGGCCGCATACGCGTCACCGCCGCGGAAGGTGTACGCGCCGCCGTGCTGAGCCATTTGGGCCTGACCATGGCGTCGACCTGGATGTTTGCCCCGGAACTGGCCAATGGCGAAGTGAAGCCGGTGCTGACCGACTGGCATCTCCCGCCGATTGATTTGTGGGCGGTGTTCCCAACCGGCAGGATGGCAAGCGCCAAGGCTCGGGCGTTTGTGGAGTATGTCGAAACGCTGCTCAACGCCTGAGCCGGTCGACGCTAACGGCTGGCCACGCCGAGCAGGTCCTGCGGCTTGATCAACCGCGCGCTTCGAATAAGGAAGTCCGAGTGACGCCTGCCGAGCAGGTCGATTCCCACAACGGAACGGCCAGTCCTTGGGTCGTGCTTGACCACGGTATCGCCAATACGCCCAGTGTAGGCATCAACCAGGCGCAAAGGGGTTCCCAGCTCGGTTGCCAGTGCCGTCAGGTCGATCGTGTCTTCGCCACTGGCGAAATCCATGAGCTGGTCAGGGTCGTAAAAGATCGAGTCGGTGACCTTGGCATATTTGAATGTGTTTCTACCGCCCACGCCCCACAGCACATCGCCGCCGCCACCGCCGGCGAGGGTGTTGTCCACCTCGTTGCCGATGATCCGGTCCCTGCCTGAACCGCCGATGGCATTCTCCACTAGACCGCCTTCAGCCATTGCGAAGTTGTCGCGCAGGCCGCCTGCGCTGGAGCTTGCAGAGCGGCGCAAGTCGATGGTCTGGTTCTGCCTGGCGCCGGAAAAGTCCAGGGTGTCGTGGCCACCCGAGCCCTGGATGATCGGGGTGGGGTTCAGTGGCGCAACACCCTCGCCAGTGACAATGTCACTGGCCTGAATACCGCCCACGCTCCTGATAAACACATCGGCTTTGCCACGCCCCGTCAGGTCAACGCTCAAGCTGCCATTCCCGCTGTTCTGATCATGGCTGAGAACGATCTCGCCGGCTCGGCCGGTAAACTGCTCAACCACCTTGAAATGCTTGACCGAGTAGTTTTTGAATAAGCCGCTGAGGTCAATTTTGTCCGACCCACTGGTGAAATCCAGAATGTCATCCGGGCTGTCGAGCGTAGAGTCACTGGCTTTGTCGTAAACAAAAATATCCGCGCCTGCACCGCCTCTCAACCGGTCCGCTCCGCCCCCGCCACGGAGCCTGTTGCCAACCTCGTTACCATTGATGTCGTCATCGCCGGAACCGCCGATAGCGTTTTCTATGACGACGCCCTTGGCGATGGACACATTGCCCTTCAAGCCACCAACACTGGAATACGATTCAGCGCGCAGATTGATTATCTGATACTGGTAAAAGCCGGAGAAGTCCAGGGTATCAATACCGCCGCCGTCCCATACTGAAAATATTGGTTTGTCGTTCGCGGACTTAAGGCTGAAGTAAGCATTTCCAGTCGTGGAGTTAAAACCATATACAGTGTCCGTATTCCGGGTCTTGAAGTTAATTCCATATAACTTCTGCGCCGCTGCAATATCATCTTTCAAAGGAACTGCAGATTGGCGTCGCTGAAAATCATGGCCCGGTTGTTCGGTTGCATTCCAGTAGCTCATGACACTATGGGCTCGGGTGTCTTGCTCGTAGTGCGCATCCGCATAGCTACGCTTGGTTTTATCTTTATCGTTGACCTTACCGTAATCGCCGGGGTGGCTAAGACCAATGGCATGCCCTAACTCATGAATGGCCGTTAATAAAAAATAATCGCCATTCTCGGGCGCGTCAGAAGCGTTATACGTTCCGATCGTGGTGGTCATATCATTGTGATACCGATTAGGTAAATGTGACTCCCCGGCACTGGTGGAAGGGTCCGCTTTGATTGCTATTGAACCGTCCGCGTCAGCTGAGCGTTCTTTGAATACAATATTGGCCACGTCCTGCCAGGCCTGCAGCGCTTTGCGAATAGCCGCTTTCTGGGGTGCGGAGAAGGCTGGATCAAGGGTGAATGACAGCTCGATTTTCCCATCACCATTGCGATCATAATGCCGATAGCCTCCTCGCAGAATCTGCTGGGCAGCCTCGTCCGTGTTAAAGGAACGTTGTTGAGTTGCGCGAGTGGATAACGTCGAGTACGGTGAGAAAGCGGGAGCATTCAGCGTAGGAAGTTCATTATCGGGAACAGACTGATTAACAAACGAATGAGCGACACGCATAAAACATCCTTTGAAAAACTTTATATTCAGCCCTGCCAAAAGGCTGTGATGACGGTAATTCCAACTTACCGCAACAATAAAGTCCCATAGACAACTCGCTAACGCCAACCCGATAGTATTTCATGTTCAAACTTTAAAACATCTTAAAACTCTTCACCCGCCCGCAATTACAGGCTTGGAGAATAAAGGACCGCACATAAAATTCTACAATTAAACACTGCGCAAACATCACAGCGCCAAGAAGCGCAGGACACTCACGTCCCGACTTGAAATACAGACAGGTTGGAACCAGCTTGTGTGGGAGCTGGCTTGTGTGGGAGCTGGCTTGCCTGCGATGCAGACGACTCGGTATTACTGGGGGAACCAAAGTGCTGCTATCGCAGGCAAGCCAGCTCCCACAGGGTTATGCGCTGCCTAGAGAATTCGGCCATCCCATGCCACCGTTACATGCCTGGGCAGCTCGCGCCGATGTTCCAGCAACCACGCATCCAGCGTATGCCCCACATGGGTCAACACGCCCAATTGCGCACCACTGTCCTCAATGCTTTGCAACGCCAGCGTCAGGTCATTGTGATTACGCGGTACTTGCGGCTGTGGGGGCATGGAGCAATCGAGCACCAACACATCCAATGGCTCACGCTGCAACCAGGCCAGCGTGTCGAGCGGCAGGCCGACAGTGTCGGTGAGGTAGGCGATGCGCCGCCCTTGCCCTTCAAGCAAATAACCCAGGGTCAGTTTGGAATGCTGCAACGGCAACGCGGTGACGCTCAGCTCGCCGAACTGCCGGGTTTCGAACGCCGCGAACGGCTGGCTGAAATCCAGAATGCCGGGGTGTTTGTAGAGGTCGGACAAACCCTCTGGATCCGCCGGGCCATGCACCGGAATGATCAAGCCCTGGCCCCAACGCAAATGCAGCAACCCTTGGGCATGATCGGCGTGGTAGTGAGTCTGCAAAATCCCGGTGAAGCTGCGCGGCGGGAAGCGTTCGCAGAGGTCGGGCAAACCGCTGTCGATCAACCAGCGCTGGTCGCCGCACTCGATCAACGCGCTGCACGGCAGGCGGCGCAGGCTTGCATCGCTGCGCGCCAGGCCACAGGCCGCACACTCGCAGCCATACACCGGCACTTGCCGCGCGTCGCCGGTGCCCAGCAATGTCAGGCGCATGCCGAGTGCCCTTGGTCCAGACAGCACAGCAAGCGCTCGACGGTGTTGCCCAATGGGCCGGAATTATCCAGCACAAACAACCCCGCGCTATTGCCGCTGATCAGCTCGGCGGTGAACTGCGCATTGCGCGCCAGGCGCTCTTCGATCTGGGCCAGCGACTCACGCCCGCGCGCGATAAGACGCTGGCGCAAAACGGCCTGGTCCACCGTCAGCAACAGCACCAACACCGTCGGATAACGCACGCGCGTTTGCGCCAGGTGCGCACGGGAGCCGTTGACCAGCACATCGTCCCCCGCCGCCAGCCATGCATCGATTGCCTTGGGAATGCCATACGACAACCCGTTGGCGTGCCAGCTGAGCGCAAACGCGCCCTCGGCGTCCATCGCGGCGAACTGCTCGGGGCTCACACCTTGGGCCGCCTCGCCCACCGCCTCGGCCGAACGGGTGATCACCCGGCGCACAATGCGGCAGCCGCGTTCGGCCAAGCGCGGGCGCGCGGCATCCAGCAGGCTGTCCTTGCCCGAACCCGATGGCCCGATGAGATAGATCAACCTGCCTGCCATCAAAACACCCTCTTCGCTTGTCGCCACACTTGTTGCACTACGGGCAGCCCTTCGCGGCGCTTGGCCTGGACCAGGTCGGCGCGCAGGCCAATGGCAATTTCACCGCGATCGTCAAGGCCCGCCGCTTGCGCCGGTGCCAGGCTGATCATCTTCACCGCGCGCGCCAAATCACCGCCGTCCTGTTGGTCGGCCAGCACGAACGCGGCCTGCAACAGGCTGGCCGGGTAGTAGTCACTGGAAAGTATATCCAGCAAGCCTTCGGCCGCCAGGCCGGCGGCGGCCACATTACCCGAGTGCGAACCACCGCGCACCACGTTCGGCGCGCCCATCAGCACTTTCATGTTCAGCGCCTGGCAGCCCTTCGCCGCTTCCAGCGTGGTCGGGAATTCGGCGATGGTCATGCCATAGCGCGCCGATTCCTCGACATGTGCAAGCGTCGCGTCGTCATGGCTGGCCACCGACAGGCCGCGCCCCAGGCAATGCTCGACGATGGCCGCGCGATAGCGGTCGCTGTACTCGCGGGAGTTGGCCATTTGCAGCAGGATAAACGCGTCCATGGTTTCATCGTTGAGGTGGTACTTGCCCATGTAGTACTCACGGTACTTGGATTCGAGCACGAACTGGCGCTGACCCGGCGAATGGTCCATCACCGACACCAGGCGCACCAGCGGGTTTTCCACCAGGTCGCGGAACACGCTGAGGGTGTCCGGGTGGCACAACTCGCAGCGCAGGTGCAGGTGGTGCTCGGCGCGAGTCAGCCCGGCGCCTTCGGCCTGGGCGATGGCATCGAGCATCGCCGGCAGTTTCTTCATGCGGTTGCCCTTGGGGTTCACATCGCCGATGGACACCGCGTCGAACACCGTGGTGATGCCCGCCGCGATGATCTGCGCATCATGGCTGAGCACCGCCGAGGTCGACGGCCAGTCCACGCCGGGGCGCGGGGTCATGTGTTTTTCCAGGTTGTCGGTGTGCAATTCCACCAGCCCCGGCAGCAGGCAATCACCGCCCAGGTCCTGGGCCTGGGGCAACTGGCTGCGGCCTTCGGCGATGTCGACGATCTTGCCGTCACGCAGCACCACCGAACCGAGGAACACACGCTCAGCCGTGACGACCTGGGCATTACTGAGGATCTGTTCAGCGGGCATGTTCATATTCCTCTTCGGCAACGGGCGTGGGGGTCATGTCGAAATGGCGGTCAGCCACCGCTTCACGGGCGGCGCGGTCGTGGAAGATGCCGATCAGCGCGGCACCCGCCGCCTTGGCTTCGTTCATCAGTTCCAGCACCACCTGGCGATTGTTGTCGTCCAGGGACGCGGTGGGTTCGTCGAGCAGCATCACCGGCCACTCGACCATAAAGCCGCGGGCGATATTGACGCGCTGTTGCTCGCCACCGGAGAAGGTGCCGGGCGCCAGTTGCCACAGGCGCTGAGGAATATTCAGACGCGTCAGCAGGTGCTCGGCGCGTGACTGCGCATTGGCCTTCGACCAACCACGGGCCAGCGCCGGCTCCATCACCACGTCCAGGCAGGCCACGCGCGGAATCACCCGCAGGAATTGGCTGACATAGCCCAGGGTGTGCTGGCGCACCTGCAAAATGTCACGCGGCTCGGCGCCGACCAGCTCCAGCCACTCACCGGCATGCCTGACGCGAATGCTGCCGCCTGCCGGTAGATAGTTGCCGTACAGCGTGCGCAGCAAGGTGCTTTTACCCGCGCCGGATTGGCCGTGCAGCACCAGGCATTCGCCGCCCTGCACACTGAATTCCACACCGCGCAGCACGTTGAGCACCACGCCGTTCTGCTGGTGCAGGGTGAAGGTTTTCGAGAGGTCGCGGACCTCGATCAAGGCATTCATCATGGCTGCAATACCGAAGACACCAGCAGTTGAGAGTAAGGGTGCTGTGGATCATCAAGGATCTGGTCGGTGAGCCCGGTTTCCACCACGTGCGAGCGGCGCATCACCATCAGGCGGTCAGCCAGCAAACGTGCCACCGCCAGGTCGTGGGTGACGATCACCACCGCCAGATCCAGCTCACGCACCAGGCCGCGCAACAGGTCGAGCAAGCGCGCCTGCACCGACACGTCGAGGCCACCTGTGGGTTCGTCCATAAACACCAGGCGTGGGCTGGAGACGAGGTTGCGGGCGATTTGCAGGCGTTGCTGCATGCCGCCCGAAAAGGTGCGCGGCAGGTCGTCGATGCGCTGCGGGTCGATTTCCACCTGGCCGAGCCAGTCGAGACCGGCGCCACGCAGCTGCTCATAGTTGCGCACGCCCTGAGCCATCAGGCGCTCGCCGATATTCGCGCCGGCCGACACGCCCATGCGCAGGCCGTCCCGTGGGTTCTGCTCGACAAAGCCCCATTCGGTGCGCAGCAAGGTGCGGCGCTCGGCTTCGCTGGCGCTGTACAAATCCAGCCATTCGCCGTCCTTGCTGCGGTAGCCGATGGTGCCGGCTTGCGGTGGCAAACGCCCGCTCAACAGCGAGAGCAAGGTGGATTTACCCGAGCCGGACTCGCCGACAATGCCCAGCACTTCGCCGGGGTACAGGTCGAAGCTGACGCCCTGGCAACCCTTCTCCGGGCCGTACAGCAGGGACAAGTCGCGCACTTGCAATAACGGCTGGCTCACTGGTTGTTCTCCTTCACGCGTTGGGCGCAATACCAGGTGTCGGAACACACAAAACTCTGGGTTCCCGCGTCATCGAGAATCAGCTCATCGAGGAAGGAATCGTGGCTGCCGCAGATGGCGCAGTTGTGTTCCCACTTCTGTACTTCGAACGGATGGTCTTCAAAGTCCAGACTGGTGACCTGGGTGTAAGGCGGCACCGCGTACAAGCGTTTTTCACGACCGGCGCCGAACAGCATCAGCGCCGGGCTCATGTCGAGTTTCGGGTTGTCGAATTTGGGGATCGGCGACGGGTCCATCACGTAGCGCTCGTCGACCATCACCGGGTAGGCGTAGGCGGTGGCGATATGGCCGAAGGTGGCGATGTCTTCGTAGAGTTTCACGTGCATCACCCCGTAATCGTTGAGGGCGTGCATGGTGCGGGTCTCGGTTTCCGAGGGCTCGATAAAGCGCAGCGGCTCGGGGATCGGCACTTGGTAAACCATGATTTGGCCGGCCTGCAACGGGGTTTCCGGGATGCGGTGGCGGGTCTGGATCACCGTGGCGTGCGGTGTGGCTTCGGTGGTGGCGACGCCCGCCGTGCGCGCAAAAAAGCGCCGGATCGACACGGCGTTGGTGGTGTCGTCGGCGCCTTGGTCGATGACCTTGAGCACGTCGTCATCACCGAGGATCGCGGCGGTCAATTGCATGCCGCCCGTGCCCCAGCCATACGGCAACGGCATCTCGCGGCCACCGAACGGCACCTGGTAACCGGGAATCGCCACAGCCTTGAGCAAGGCGCGGCGGATCATGCGTTTGGTCTGCTCGTCGAGGTAGGCAAAGTTGTACGCCGGGTCGCGCGCCGGGGTTTGGGTCAAGTCATTCATGGCGGGTGCCCTCGGCCGGTTGGCGCAGTTTGCGGATCAGCTCCAGTTCGGCCTGGAAGTCCACGTAGTGAGGCAATTTGAGGTGCGAGACAAACCCCGCCGCCTCGACGTTGTCGCAGTGGGCCAACACAAACTCTTCGCGTTGGGCCGGTGAGACGACTTCTTCGTTGTATTCCTCGGCGCGCAGCGAGCGGTCGACCAGCGCCATGCCCATGGCTTTGCGCTCGGCATGCCCGAACGCCAGGCCGTAACCGCGCGTGAACTGCGCCGGCTCAGTGGCCGAACCGACGAACTGATTGACCATCTCGCACTCGGTCACTTCGATGCTGCCCAGGCAGATCGGGAAGCCCAGCTCTTCGGGGTCGATCCACACCTCCACGTCGCCAATGCGAATCTCACCGGCAAACGGGTGGTTGCGGCCGTAACCGCGCTGGGTCGAATAGCCCAGCGCCAACAGGAAACCTTCATCGCCACGGGCCAAGGCCTGCAAGCGCTCGGCGCGGCTGGCCGGGTACTCCAGCGGGTCGCGGGTGATGTCTGCGACGCTGGCGTTGTCGTCGGCCTCGTGCTTGATCAGGCCTTCTTTGGCGAGCAAACCGAGCACCCGTGGGCAGGCTTCGATGCGCGCCTCGGGCGTGGTCTGCGGGCCTGGGTATTGACCTTCGGCGAGCAGCGAAAAATCCAGCAGGCGGTGGGTGTAGTCGAAGGTCGGGCCGAGCAATTGGCCGCCGGGCACGTCCTTGAACGTGGCCGACAAACGCCGGCTCAGCGACATCTGCGACGTATCAATCGGCAAGCTCGGGCTGAAGCGCGGCAGCGTGGTGCGGTAGGCGCGCAGCAGGAAGATCGCCTCAACCAAATCCCCCGCCGCTTGCTTGATCGCCAGCGCAGCCAGTTCTTCGTCGAACAGCGAGCCTTCGGTCATCACCCGCGCCACGGCCAGCGGCAGTTGCTCGCGGATTTGCGTCACGCTCAGTTCAGGCACGCGGGTATCGCCCCGGCGCTTTTTCGCCAGCAGGCGGTGAGCATTGTCGATGGCCTGTTCGCCACCCTTGACGGCTACGTACATCAGGCACGCTCCTCTAACAGTCGGCTGCTGCGTGGCAGGCCGATCAGGTGATGACCTGCGCTGAACACCACGTCCAGGCCACGCGGGAAGGCTTCGCGGCGCTGGCGTTCGAGCCAGAAGGCTTGCGGTACCGGCACATTGACCAGGCGTTGCGTCTTGATGCCGGGGCCGCGCCAGTGCAGGCCGCGCCCGGATTCCAGGTCGGTGAGTTGCACGAGCAAGGTGCAGGACTGGTCGGGGTAACGGTCGTTGCCGTGGTCGAAACCGCTGAGGTCGAGCAGGTCGTGTTCGCCGAGCAAGGCGAACGCTGCTTCCTCGCGCTTATCCGTGAGCGGGCAGCCACAGTGAAAGGCCAGGTTGGCGCGGATCAGCGGCGTGTCGAAGCTGGGTGCCAGCCACAGCGGCGTGTCCATATCCAGCAGCGCCAGGCACAGCGCATAGGTGGCAGGTGCCAGGCCGTCGAGGCGTGGGGCCGAGGGCAAGTGCTGGAGCAGGCCAGGTTCGGCGAGCGCCTTGAGCGCCGCGCGAAAACCGCGCTGGGCGTCCAATACCGGGTCGACAAACGCCGGCTGTAACAGGTGAGCGTTCATCAGTTTTCTCCTCGCACCAAAGTGAAGAACTCGACCTTGGTGGCAGCGGTGTCGGCTTCTTTTTGCGCGCGGCGTTTGGCTTGGGCAGTGGCCAGCGCGGTGATCAAATCGCTGAGCCACAGGCTCGGCTGGCTGCCTTGCAAATGGGCGTCGGCCAGGGCGGCCAACTCGGCGTGCAGCTTGTCGCGCCCGGCCAGGTAGCTGTAGCCGGTGCGGCCATCGGCCAGGCGCACCACGCAGCGGGTCACGCTCATTTCGCCAACGTTGAAGGCCGCGCCATCACCGCCCATGCGCCCGCGCACCAGGGTCATGCCGATTTCCGGGGCGCGGATCAGTTGGTATTCGGCGTCCTTCAAGGCGGCTTCGTGGGGTTGCAGTTCATTGAGCTGGGCGCGGGCTAATACGCCGATCCAATGTTGTCGCGGGGACACACTCATCATTCAAGTCACCACTTGGTACTGAAAGCGATCCGAACGGCTGGTGGACTGCGCCAGCTCCACCGGGCGGCCGTCGGGATCGCAGGAAAGGGTAAAAACCGTGAGGGCCGGCAAGTGCCGAGGCATCATCAGCAGCGCGGCTTCATCACGGTTGGGCAAACGCGCGCCGATCAGGCTTTGGGTGCGGGTCAGCGGCAGGTCACGCTCGCGCAGGTACTGGCGCAGCGAACCGCCGTTGTAGTCGGCCAGCAACGGCGCACGGCTGGCGCAGTAGCGATGACGGATCAGGCTGACCGGCTGGTGATCGAGCTTGCGCAGGGTTTGCAGTTCGATCATCGGCGCCATCTCGGCAATGCCTAAGTGCAGGGCTTCGTCGCGGCTGGCGTAGCAATAGCGGCGCTTGAGCAACAGCGCCTGCACACCGACGCCCTGGGCTGACAGCGATTGGCTGTAGGAGGTCTCGGCGCCCATCGAGTAAATCAGCGGGCGGTCGAGTACCTGGGTGCCTTTGCCCTGGCGGCGCAGCAGGCTGCCTTCGAACACCAGCTCGTCGATGGCACGGCGCAAGGTGTGGCGGTTGACGCCGAAGCGCTCGGCCATGTGCACCTCGCCGGGCAGGAAGTCGCCGGCGCTGTAGCTGCTCAGTTCACGGCGCAGGATGTCCGCGAGTTCGCGGTACACCGGCTCATCTTGTCTAGACAACTGCATGCTTAAAAAAAGCGCCGCGCGGGCACCCCTCAGGCTTCAGATGAACTGCTTGCGCAGGCGTTGGGACAGCACGTCGATACCGCTCACTACCACGATGATCACCAGCAGCACCGCGCAGGTCTGGACGAACTGGAAGGCGCGGATGTTTTCCCAGAGGATCACGCCGATACCGCCGGCGCCGACCATGCCGACCACCGTGGCCGAACGCACATTCGCTTCGAAGCGGTACAGCGCGTAACTCACCCACAGCGGCATGACTTGCGGGATCACGCCGTAGATCACTTCCTGCAAGGCACTCGCGCCAGTGGCCCGCACACCTTCGACCGGGCCGGGGTCGATGGCCTCGACGGCTTCGGCAAACAGCTTGGCGAGCACGCCGGTGGTGCTGATCCACAGCGCCAGTACACCGGCGAAAGGGCCGAGGCCGACCGCGACCACGAACAACATCGCGAACACCATTTCATTGATCGAGCGGAAGGCGTCCATCACCCGGCGCAGCGGCTGGTGCACCCACCACGGGGTGATGTTGTCGGCGCACAAGATGCCCAGCGGCACTGAACAGACGATGGCCAACACCGTGCCCCAAAGGGCGATTTGCACGGTGACGATCATCTCCTTGAGGTAGGAGCGCCATTCGTGGAAGTCGGGCGGGAAGAAGTCGGCGGCGAAGGTCGCCATGTTTCCGGAGTCGCGGTACAGCGCCAGCGGGTTCATTTCCGCGCCGTGCCAGGCCCAGGCCAGCAAGACCAGGAACAGGCCCCAGCCGAGGTATTGCGGCCAGGTTCTTTTGCCCACTGCTTCAGCGTGCAGAGTTGTCATGGGTCACTCTCGGTATAAGGTTGGAACGGGGTTCAATGTGGGAGCGGGCTTGCTCGCGAATGCGGTGTGTCAGTCCCTGGATGTGTTGAATGACACACCGCTTTCGCGAGCAAGCCCGCTCCCACATAAAGCCCGGTTCCTACAGGGGGTTAGCCGTTGGCTGCGGTTTTCTTGTCGAGTTCGCTGATGCGCTGTTGCAGCTTGGCCAGGTCGGCGTCGATATCGGCGAGCTTCTTGGCTTTGTCAGCCGCTTCCAGCTTGTCGTCGGCACTGATGGTGGTGCGCTGCTTGAACAGCTCCAGCTGGCGGATCGGCAGCAGTTGGTCGTCATTCGAAGCGAGGAACTTGCCCAACTGCATGTTCTTCAGCACCGCCTTCTCTTCATCGGTGTCGCCGTAGTGGGCGAAGAAATCGCGGATCTTGGTCTTCTCGCTGTCGCTCAGCGCTTTGCTCCAGACCATCGGGTCAGCCGGGATCAGCGGCGACTTCCAGATCACCTTGAGCATGGCGGCCTTGTCCGGCTGGGTGACTTCCAGGCGGTCCCAGCTTTCGGTGTTGAAGGTGGCCACGTCCAACTGCCCCTTGGCCACGCTCAACGCGTTAACTTCATGGCTGGAGTTCAGCGTGCGTTTGAACGCGGTAGCGGCATCCACGTGGTTCTTGGCGAACACGTAGTAGCCCGGCACCAGGTAGCCCGAGGTGGAGTTCGGGTCACCGTTGCCGAAGGTCAGGTTCTTGGCGTTCTTGAGCATGTCGTCGACGTTGTTGATCGGGCTGTCCTTGCGCACGATCAGCACGCTCCAGTAACCGGCGGCGCCGTTGGCGGCGGCGGTCTGGGCGAAGATCTCGCCGTTGGAACGGTCCACGGCTTCCATAGCCGCCTTGTTGCCCAGCCAGGCCACGTCGACCTTGTTGAAGCGCATGCCCTGGATCAGGCCGGCGTAGTCGGAGGCGAAGGTGGCGTTGATGGTCAGGCCGGTCTTCTTGTGCATGTCATCCAGAAATGGCTGCCAGATGCTCTTGAGGTTTTGCGAAGACTCGGTGGACATGATGCCGAAGTTGATGGCTTTGTCGGCGGCCTGGGCATTGCCCAGGGCGACGCCGGCCAGCAACACCGCAGACAGAAACACGTGGCCGATACGGTTCAACATGGAAAGGATTCCTGTGGGTCGTGAGTAGGGTTTCAAGCGCGCGCCAGGGCCAGCCGAGGGGTGGTTTCGGTGTGGCGGGTCTGGTCGGAAAACATCAGGCTGGTGTCGACGTCGGCACCGTACAAATCGTTGAGGAACTGGCTGCTCATGGCGCTGCCCTGCCCGTCGAAATGAATCCGCCCGCCTTTGAGCGCCACGGCTCGGGGGCAATAACGCATGGCGTAATCGACTTGATGCAGGGTCACCACCACGGTCTTGCCGTCGCGGCGGTTGATGTCGGCGAGGATCTCCATGACCTTGCGCGCCGACTCCGGGTCCAGCGAGGCGATGGGCTCATCGGCGAGGATCACCTCGGCGCGCTGGGTCAAGGCACGAGCAATCGCCACGCGCTGCTGCTGGCCGCCGGACAAGGTCGACGCACGTTGCGCAGCCAGATCGGCCAGGCCGACGCGGGCCAGGGATTCGAGGGCAAAGGCCTTCTCCTCGGCGTTGAACAAGCCGAGGTTGCCACGCCAGCGCGGCATGCGGCCCAGGCAACCGAGCAGCACGTTGTCGAGCACGCTCAGGCGGTTGACCAGGTTGAATTGCTGGAAGATGTAGCCGATGTCTGCACGCAACCGCCGCACCTTGCCATTCAAGCGTCCACTGGCCTGCACCTCCCGGCCCAGCACCTTGACGCTGCCGCCGTTGCTTTTGTCGCAACAGGCCAGGCCCGCCAGGTGGCGCAACAACGTGGACTTGCCGGAACCGGAAGCGCCAATCAGCGCGACCATCTCACCGGATGCAATGGTGAGTTCGAGGTCGACCAATGCGGATTTCTTCGCAAAGGTCTTGTTCAAGTGATCGACATGGATAGCGTGAGTCATGGGCTTCTCTGTCTGGTTTGAACAGCCACAACAGGGCTGCGGTTGAGTTCAAACGACAGTAGGCGCGCCAGGTGTCAGTGCTATTACTTGCACATGACTGGCGGGCGGCGCTTTGATGAAGGTTTTGTGAAAGGTTGCAAAGCCAGCGCAAGGGTGACGCAGAGCGTCACGGGATGCATTACCACGCAGAGCGTGGGAACGATCTACGTCTGTTGAGCAAGACTTTCCCTACGGCCAGTCATTTAACCGCTCGGCATTATGTGGACCGAGCCGTACGCAGGAGGGCCAAGCCCTGCCGGGTTTCCCATTCCCCGGTCGACCTATCTGCGTACGGCTCACCTTTTTTAGCTGCCCTCTTGTTAGGACATGCCCTACACAGATTTCGGGTTGCGTCCGAGCAAAGCTCACCGCTAACCTTTTCGAGTCGTTGCAAAATCAACGGCCGGGTGTGGAAGCCCGAATGATCCAGGCGCATTAGCGCCCACAGAAGTGAGCGCTTTTTTCATAACTCACGGAGCATCCGTATGAAAAAAGTAACGCCTAACCCAATATCGTCTACCCCGGATGAAACCTCACAAACCACAAAGAACCTCATCTTCACCGTCCGCCCCGGCCTCAGCACTGAAGTAGCCTTGAGCAATGCCAGCGAGATGCTGGAATCGGCGACGGTGTGTGCCTACGACTGTGCCGAGCATTTGGATGGATCAAGCCGCAAGCAGGTGCTGGCGGTGGTGCAGATGGTTGAGATTGCGCAGTTGTTGGTGGATCAAGCGCTGAATCGGGAGTGCCCCGTCGTTTGATAGCGCGGTGATCCCCTGTGGGAGCGGGCTTGCTCGCGAATGCGGTGCATCAGCCAACCTATTCAGTGACTGACACGCCGCTTTCGCGAGCAAGCCCGCTCCCACAGTTAGTCCGTGTGCATCAGCACATGCTCACTTGCCGGGAACGCAGTCGCGGGCTGACGAAATCCAGAAAGGCGCGCACTTTCAACGGCAATGGCGCCTGCCCTTTATGCACCAGGCTGATGGGCAATGCCGCCGACTCGAACGGCTGCAGCACCACCTGCAATTCACCCTTGTGCACCGCATCCGCAACTTGATAGGACAGCACCCGAATCACGCCAACATCCAATGTCGCCGCCGTGATCGCCGCTTCCGCCGTGTTCACCGACAGCCGCGAATGCACTGGCACGCTCTGTTGCGCTTTCCCCGCCCCAAACACCCAGGCGCCCACCGAGGACAGCACTTCAAAGGTGATGCAACTGTGGTCCGTCAGCGCCTGCGGCGTGGCCGGCTCGCCATGGGTTTGCAAATACCGGGGACTGGCGCACACCACCCGCCGCACCGTGCCGACCTGCACCGCCTTGAGCGCACTGTCGGGCAGGTCACCGATACGCACGGCGACGTCGCACTGCTCTTCCATCAGATGCACCACGCGGTCGGTGAGCATCAGGTTGATGCTGATCTCGGGGTACTGCGCCAGAAAATCCGCCACCACCGGCACGATGTGCAGGCGCCCGAACACGATGGGTGCGGTTACCACCAACTCGCCTTTGGGCACGGCGTACTCGCCGGTGGCCGCCCGCTCCGCTTCGCCAATCTCTTCAAGAATGCGCCGACACGCCGCCAGATAGGACGCGCCCACGTCGGTCAGCGACAGTTGCCGCGTGGTGCGGTGCAGCAGGCGGGATTTCAGGTGGGCTTCCAGCTCCGCGACTTTGCGGCTGACCGTGGCCAACGGCATGCCCAACTGGCGCGCCGCCGCCGACAGGCTGCCCGCCTCGACCACCGCAACAAACACCGACATCGACTCAAGACGGTTCATAACGCCCTATCAAATTCTGGAAGGATGATTCCCGATCCTAGGGGATTATCGACATAAACGCGACTGCGTAAGGTTGGCGACTCTTCCCCCAGCGACATGAGGTAAACGCCATGACATCCGAGAATTCCCCGCCGCGAGGCAAGATCATCATGATGGCTGTGATCGCCGGGGCGGTGGTCACCAATATCTATTGCACGCAGCCGGTGCTGCCGTTGATTGCCTCGGACATGGGCGTGGCCGTCTCGACCGTCAACCTGGTGGCGGGCGCGGCCTTGCTGGGGTTTGCCACCGGCCTGGCGTTGTTGCTGCCGATGGGCGACCGCTTTGACCGGCGCAAGCTGGTGCTGGGGCAGATCGCCCTGGCGTTCTGTTTTGCCTTGGCAGCAGCGTTTGCGCCGAGTATCTGGGCGTTGATCGGCGCCTCATTTGGCTTGGGCATCGTGTGTTGCGTGCCGCAGCAACTGGTGCCGTTTGCGGCGGTGATGTCGCCGCCCCACGAGCGCGGGCGCAATGTGGGCACGGTGGTCAGCGGGATCATGCTAGGGATCTTGCTCGGGCGCACCATCAGCGGTGTGGTCGGTGAGGCGTATGGCTGGCGCGCGGTGTATGCCATGGAGGCGGCGTTCATGCTGCCGGTGTGGTTTATCGCGGCCAAGCTGCTGCCGCCGGGCGTGCCGAGCAGCAACCTGTCCTACCCTCGCCTGCTGGCTTCGCTGTGGCCTTTGATGCGCGATAACAGCCCGATTCGGCAATCGATGATGGTGCAGGCATTGTTGTGGGCGTGCTTTAACGCGTTCTGGGTGAATCTGGCAGGGCTGCTGGCCAATGGGCCGTGGCAGTTGGGCAGTGCCTGGGCCGGTGGGTTTGGGATTATTGGCGCGGTGGGTGCGTTTGCAGCGTCGTATGGCGGCCGGGCGGCGGATAAGGTGGGTTGTCGCAAGGTGATTGGAGCCAGCGTGGGGATTGTGACCTTGGCATTTCTGCTGTTGGCTGGGGCGCAGACCTCGCTGATCTTGCTGGTGATTGGGGTGATTGTGTTGGATATCGGCGTGCAGGCGGGGTTGGTGGCGAACCAGACGCAGGCGTTTGCGGTGGACCCGAAGGCGCAGGGGCGCATCAATAGTTTGTATATGACCGCGACGTTTGTGGGTGGAGCGGTGGGGGCGACGGTGAGCGGGTGGTTGATGGCCAGTTTTGGTTGGGTGGGGATTGTGGAGTTTGGGGTGGTGTTGGGGGTGTTGGCTGGGGTGATTCACTGGCTCGGCGCGCCACGCCAAGCTCAGGAACTGGCGTAAATCTCAGGCCGAATGAAGATCGAAATGTGGGAGCGGGCTTGCTCGCGAATGCGGTGCATCAGCCAACCTATTCAGTGGCTGACACTCCGCTTTCGCGAGCAAGCCCGCACACATTTGATCTGCGGCGTGCACAGAATTCAGGCCAGGCACAAAACTGTGGGAGCTGGCTTGCCTGTTCCCAAATTTGTCCTACAGAGGATGAGGGGTAATTCAAGACAATAAAAAGGCGACCCGAAGATCGCCTTTTTATTGCGCATGTTGCTTGCTCGACGATAGAAGGTAAGCCCTGCACCTCGGCTACTTCCTACGGCTCTTCCGAGACAAATTTCATACAGCGTGCCCAGAGCTTTCCTCATGGAAATGTGCATTTGTAAATACGATACAACATGAAACAAATACTCGATGGCCGCACCCTCTTACAGACTATAAAAAGTTCAGCACGTTCTTCTACAAGAACGACTTTCATCCCTTAGCCGACAGCTTGATAGGGATCATGAACTTTATTGATAAGGAGCCGGTGATGCCATTGACGGCTGACGATGTAAAACAGCAACCCCGGTCCAAGCGGTGGTGGGCTCTAGCTATTTTGATGCTGCCGGTCTTACTGGTGACAGTGGATAACACCGTATTGGGTTTCGCCCTGCCAAAAATCGCTGAGGCCTTGCATCCCAGCGCGAGTCAGCAACTCTGGATGATTGATGCCTATTCATTAGTGCTGGCCGGATTGCTGATTACCATGGGTAGTTTGGGTGACCGTAAAGGTCATCGAAAACTACTGCTCATCGGTTCACTGGGATTTACCGTCGTTTCCGTAATGACGGCCTATTCCAGCACTGCCGCGCAACTGATCGCAGGGCGCGCCTGCATGGGGATCTTCGGGGCTATGCTGATGCCTTCAACATTGGCGCTGATTCGCTCACTCTTTAATGATCGAGAGGAACGGCGGCTAGCCGTGGCTATCTGGGCAACGACCTTGACAGTCGGTTCTGCGCTTGGGCCTTTAGTCGGCGGACTATTGCTGGAGTTCTTCAGATGGGGATCGATCTTTCTGCTGGCAATACCGGTGCTGGTGCCATTATTGATTCTCGGACCATTGCTGTTACCTGAGTCGGAGCCCGATGCGTCTGGGCCGATAGACGTGCTCAGTACTGTACAGTCCATGGTAGCCCTCAGCGCGCTGGTGTATAGCATCAAGCACATCGCCAGTGATGGGCCCGATGCATTGGCATTGGCGGCCTTCTGTATTGCTATCGTTGTTGGCTGGAAATTCGTGCACCGACAACTAAACCTACCGACGCCATTGATGGACCTGAGCCTGTTTCGCAACAAGACCTTCAGCGGGTCTGTGACCATCAACCTGATGAGCCTGGCATTTCTGATCGGCTTTGTATTTTTCTCCACTCAACTCCTGCAAATCGTCCTGCGCATGTCCCCCCTTAGCGCCAGCCTGGCGTTAATACCGGGTCAGATCATGGCGATTGTCGTAGGTATCCTGATAGTCCCAGTCGCCCAGCGAGTTTCGGTCAATGTTCTGATTCCGGTCTTGCTGGCCTTTACGGCCGGGGCATTTTTCATGGTAGCCAGCTTCGGGAGTAGTCTGACGGTGTTGGTGCTGGCATTTGCGTTGCTGAACATCGGCGTCGGTGCCATCGCCACTGTATCTAACGATGTGATTCTATCGGCTGCCCCGCCCAATAAAGCCGGAGCTGCATCCGCCATCAGTGAGACAGCCTATGAAGTGGGCGTTGTACTTGGCACCACGCTGCTCGGTGGAATTGTCACCGCGTACTACCGCGGCACATTACAGCTACCGGACTTCCTGACATCGCTGCAAACACAGTTAGCCGGCGAAACATTGGCGGGAGCCTACGCGGTATCGGCGACATTGTCGGAGGATCAAGCCGATGAATTGATGCGCAGTGCGACACGCGCATTTGAAGGGGGGACTAGCTTGATGGCTTGGGCCACCTTCAGTTTGGCGGTGCTGGCAATCTTCGTCGCGAGCCGAACGCTGAAAACACCTCAAACGGCGTGCGCACATAGTAAAGGGTAGAAAAGTCTTTTTTTCTAACTGACTGCTATCGCAGGAAAACGGCTCTCACATTTAAGACCCATGTTTTGAAGGGATGTATTTCAAGGTTATGAAAAAGGCGACCCGCAGGTCGCCTTTTGTCATTGCGCGTACTGCTTGCTCAACCCCGGCGGCACGCCGTGCACGTCGGTCTCTTCCCATGGGCCGTTCGGGCTGATCGAGCGGCTCCAGCCGTTGCTCCAGCGGTAGTAGGTGCGCTGGCGGTAGAAGGTGTCGGGCTGTTCTTCCAGCACATACACCTGCATCTTGCCGTCCCAGTGGCTGGCGGCGCCCGGTGGTGGGGCGAACGTCGGCGATGAGCTTGGCAGCGGTTTTGGCGACGGGGTAACCGGGCCGGAAGGCTTGGTGCTCGGCTGGGTCGACGGGCCGGACGGCGGGATGGTCGGGCCGGTAGGTTGAGGGGGGCGGTGGACCGCACAAGCGCTGAGCCCCAATACCAGGCTGAGCAAGGTGATACGTGCAAATGCGGTCATAGGCGTTTCCTCGAAATTACTTGTCCGGACTGTCGATAGTCAGCTGCTGCAGCGCAGTGGTGGAGCTGGCCAGCGGTTGGCTGCGGCCGATCCACTCGCCAGTGGTCGGCTGACCGGCCCGGGATATGCGCGCAACCAGTTGGACTTCGGAGAAGTTGGACAGTTTCAACTGCGGCATCATCGCATCCGCATCGCCCAGTTCCACGGTGATCGGCAGTTCGGCGACGGTCACGCGCCTGGCCGCCAGCGGCGCAGGCGGGCCGGAGACGGCGCGGGCGAAGATGAACACGCTGTCGGTGGGCAAGGCTTTGGCTTTCACCTCGGCAGACAGGTCCACACGCACGTTCATCACGGTCTTTTGCGCCACGGTGCCGCCGTTTTCCTTGAGCTTTTCGGCCGCGCGGTCAATCCCGCCTTGCAGCGCGACCCGGGAATTGTCTTGCGCTGGCAACTGCGCCAACAGGCGATTCCAGTAGTCGATGGCTTCCTGATAACGCTGGCCTTCAAAGGCGGCGATACCCAGCAGGCCGAGGCTGGTGACTTCCTTCGGGTCCAGCTTCAAGGCTTCATCGGTCAACGCCTGCACTTTGGGCGACCACTGTTTATTGTCGGCAAAGTACTGCGCCTGCGCCCATTGGCCGAGCAGTTCCGGCTGGCGACCGGCCAGGGCCACGGTGCGTTCGAAGACTTTCGCGGCATCGGCCGAACGGTCCTGGGCCATGTAGGCGCGGCCCAGGAAGTACAAGCCTTCCGGCGAATCCGGCTGGGCGGCGGCGGCACGCTCAAGGCGCTGGGTCATGTCTTGCATGGACACTGGCGGCTGGGAGAATTCGCGGGTCAATTCGACCTTGTCGCTGGCGCCGTAATGCAGGTACAGCGCAACACCCAAAACCGGCACCAGAAACGCCGCCAGAAACGGCAGCGGTTTGCCGAGGCGCGATTCGCGGGGTTTTTCCACGCCTTCGGTATCGGCCAGCAGTTCGCGGGCAGCCTCGGCGCGGCCGGTGTCGAGTTGCGCGGCGTTGAGCACGCCTTCGTCCTGCTGCACTTGCAGCTCGGCCACGCGCTCTTGGTAAAGCGCCACGTTCAGCGCGGTGCGATCCTCTTCACGCTGGGCACGGCGGCCGCGCAACACAGGGATCAACAGGAAACTCAGGGCAATCAGAAGCAGCAACCCTGCTGCGAGCCAAAAATCAATCATCAGTCTTGGTGTCCAGCAATTGGTCGAGGCGTTTGCGCTCTTCAGGGGATAACGCGTCGGAGCCATCAGTAGGCGCGGCGCGGCGACGGCGGACGATCACGGCCATCACCACCACGCCGGCCAGCAACAGCCCGGCAGGGCCGAACCAGAGCAGCGCGGTCTTGCCGGTGAGGGCCGGTTTGTAACGCACGAAATCACCGTAGCGGTCGACCATGAAGTCGATGATCTGCTGGTTGTCCTTGCCCTCCCCCAGCATGCGGAAGATCTCTTTGCGCAAGTCGGCAGCAATCGGCGCGTTAGAGTCGGCAATGTCCTGGTTCTGGCACTTGGGGCAGCGCAGTTCCTTGGTCAGTTCGCGAAAACGCTCGCGGTCACTGTCCTTGGCGAACTCGTAAGTGTCGATGGCCGCATGCGCGACGCCGACCAACCCGAGTGCGAGAACCGCAGCGGCTAACAGACGCTTCATGGCTTGGCCTCATCGACCAGCGCCTGGTACTTGGCGGCGAGTTGCTCGCGCCACACCACTTCGTCGATCACTCCGACGTATTTGTCGCGGATCACGCCTTTGGCATCGATGAAAAAGGTCTCCGGGGCGCCGTACACGCCAAGGTTCAAACCGAGGTTGCCGTCTTCGTCGCGGATATCCAACTGGTACGGGTTGTGAAATTCCGCCAGCCATTTCAAGGCCGCTGCATTGTCGTCCTTGTAGTTGATGCCGTAGATCACCACGCCCTTCTCGGCCAGTTTGTTCAGCACCGGGTGTTCGACGCGGCACGAGATGCACCAGGTGCCCCACACGTTGACCAGCGCCGGTTTGCCCAGCAGATCGGCCTGGGTCAAGGTTTTGTCGCCTTGCACCGTCGGCAGGCTAAAGGCCGGGAACTGTTTGCCGATCATCGCCGACGGCAGCTCGGCCGGGTCCAAATACAAGCCGCGATACAGAAACACCGCCACCACCAGAAAGGCCGCCAGCGGTAACACCATCAACCAACGCTTCATGCTGGCGCTCCTTGCAGGCCGAGGGCTTCACGCACGCGGCTTTTCACTTTGACCCGATAACGCCGATCCAGCGCGGCCAGCAAACCACCGAAACCGGTGAGCAAACCGCCGAACCAAATCCAGCGCACGAACGGTTTCACATGCACCCGCACCGCCCAGGCGCCGTCGCCCAGCGGTTCACCCAGCGCTACATAGAGGTCGCGGGTGAAACCGGCGTCGATACCGGCTTCGGTCATCATCGAGCTTTGCACCGTGTACAGGCGTTTTTCCGGGTGCAGCACCGCCACTTCCTTGCCGTTGCGCACCACACGCACGGTGCCTTTGTCTGAGGTGAAGTTCGGGCCTTCGAAGTGCTTGGCGCCCTCGAAGATGAAGTGGTAACCGGCCAGGTCCATGGACTCGCCCGGCGCCAGGCGCAGGTCGCGCTCGGCGCTGTTCTGGCTGGAAAGCACCACGCCGAGGGCGCACACGGCGATGCCGATATGCGCGACCTGCATGCCCCAGTAACTGCGGGTCAGCGTCGGCAAACCTTTGATCAGGCCTTTGTGGCGGGTTTTGTCGAAGATATCGCGTACGCCGGCCAGCAACACCCAGGCGGCGAGCAGGAAGGTGGCGAGCACGGCCCAGTTGAAGTCGCCGTAGGCAAAGCCTGCGATCACCGCCAAGGCCACACTGCCGAGCAGCACTGGCATCAGCATGCCGGCCAGCCATTTCACCGGGGTGTCTTTCCAGCGCACCAGCACACCGACGGCCATCACTACCATCAACAGGCCCATCAGCGGGATAAACAACGCGTTGAAGTACGGCGGGCCGACCGACAGCTTGGCGCCGCTCAGGGCGTCCAGCACCAGCGGGTACAAGGTGCCGAGCAGGATCATCGACGCGGCCACCACCAGCACCAGGTTATTGCCCAGCAGCAGGGTTTCCCGCGACCACAGGTTGAAGCCGACCTGGCTCTTGACCACCGGCGCACGCAGGGCGAACAGGGTGAGCGAGCCGCCGACCACAAACAGCAGGAAGATCAGGATGAACACGCCGCGCGCAGGGTCGGAGGCGAACGCGTGTACCGACGTCAGCACACCCGAACGCACAAGGAAGGTGCCGAGCAGGCTGAGGGAAAACGCGGCAATCGCCAGCAGCACAGTCCAGCTTTTGAACACGCCACGCTTTTCGGTGACGGCCAGCGAGTGAATCAGCGCAGTGCCGACCAGCCAGGGCATGAACGAGGCGTTTTCCACCGGGTCCCAGAACCACCAGCCGCCCCAGCCGAGTTCGTAGTAGGCCCACCACGAGCCCAAGGTGATGCCGATCCCGAGGAAGGCCCAGGCCACGATGGTCCATGGCCGCGACCATCGCGCCCAGGCCGCATCGAGGCGCCCGCCGAGCAAGGCAGCGATGGCGAAGGCGAAGGCCACCGAGAAACCCACGTAACCCATGTAGAGCATCGGCGGGTGCACGATCAGGCCGATGTCTTGCAGCAGCGGGTTGAGGTCATGGCCGTCCACCGGGATCTGCGGCAGGATGCGGCTGAACGGGTTGGAGGTCATGATCAGGAACAGCAGGAAACCGATGCTGATCATGCCCATCACCGCCAGCACCCGCGCCAGCATGACTTGCGGCAGTTGGCGCGAGAACACCGACACGGCGAAGGTCCAGCCGCCGAGGATCAAGGCCCACAACAGCAACGAACCTTCGTGGGCGCCCCACACGGCGCTGAATTTGTAGTACCAGGGCAAGGCGCTGTTGGAGTTGTTGGCGACATAGGCGACGGAAAAGTCGTCGGTCATAAAGGCGTAGGTCAGGCAGCCAAACGCGAACAGCAGAAAGGCAAACTGGCCCCAGGCGGCCGGCTGGGCCAGGCTCATCCACAGGCGATCACCGCGCCAGGCGCCGAGCAACGGCACCACGGCCTGGACGACGGCAAAGCACAGGGCGAGGATCATCGCCAACTGGCCCAGCTCCGGAATAAACAGTGCGGACGTCATGGCTTAGCCCTCCTTGGCAGGCTGTGCATTTGAGCCAGGGGCCGATTGGCCGCTGTCTTTGAGGGCCTTGGTGACCTCGGGCGGCATGTATTTCTCATCGTGCTTGGCCAGCACCTCGTCGGCGACCACTACGCCGTCCGCATTCAGCTTGCCCAGGGCGACGATGCCCTGGCCTTCGCGGAACAGGTCCGGGAGGATGCCGCGATAAGTGATGGTCACGGCCTTGTTGAAGTCGGTGACCACAAAGGTGACGTCCAGGGAATCACCGGAACGTTTCAGCGAGCCCTTCTCGACCATGCCGCCGGCGCGGATGCGCGTGTCCACCGGCGCTTCGCCATTGGCGATCTGGGTCGGGGTGTAGAACAGGTTGATGTTCTGCTGCAAGGCGCTCAGGGCCAGGGTCACCGCGATGCCGACGCCGGCCAGGATGGCCAGGATGATTAACAGACGCTTTCTACGCAGCGGATTCACTTGTCGGTCTCCCGGCGCAAACGACGCGCCTCTTGTTGCAGGTAACGCTTGCGGGCCAGGATCGGCGCGGCGACGTTGAGGGCCAGTACCGCCAGGCAGATGCCATAGGCGGTCCAGACATACAGGCCGTGATGGCCCATGGCGAGAAATTCGCTGAAAGAGTTAAAGCTCATCCACGCGCTCCCAGGCTGTTTTGCACTTCGGCCTTGACCCAGCTGGTGCGGGCTTCGCGCTTGAGCACTTCCAGACGCATGCGCATCAGCAGCACAGCGCCGAAGAAGCAGTAGAACCCCAGCACCATCAGCAACAGCGGCGCCCACATTTCCACGGGCATTGCCGGCTTTTCAGTGAGGGTGAAGGTGGCGCCCTGGTGCAGGGTGTTCCACCACTCCACCGAGTATTTGATGATTGGGATGTTGATCACGCCGACGATGGCCAGCACTGCGCAGGCCTTGGCGGCGCTGTCGCGGTTGCTGATGGCATTGCCCAGCGCAATCAGGCCGAAGTACAGGAACAGCAGGATCAGCATGGAGGTGAGGCGCGCGTCCCACACCCACCACGAACCCCAGGTCGGTTTGCCCCAGATCGCCCCGGTGACCAGCGCCACGGCGGTCATCCACGCACCGATGGGCGCGGCGCATTGCAGGGCGACGTCGGCCAGTTTCATCTTCCACACCAGGCCGACGACGCCGCACACCGCCAGCATCACGTAGCAGGACTGCGCCAGCATCGCGGCGGGTACGTGGATATAGATGATGCGAAAGCTGTTGCCTTGCTGGTAGTCCGGCGGCGCAAAGGCCAGGCCCCAGACCAGGCCGATGCCGATCAGCAACACGGCGGCGACACTCAACCACGGCAGCAGCCTGGCGCTGATGCCGTAAAACCATTTGGGCGAGCCGAGCTTGTGAAACCAGGTCCAGTTCATTGCTGTTTCCATCACGGTGGTTTCTCGTCTTGGCGAGAAACTCAGGGTCTTTACTGGTTAAAAACGCTTAACCAGACCTCATTATTCGCCGACGCTGATCTTCAGGCCAGCCGCTATAGCAAAGGGTGTCAGGGTTACCGCCAGGGCGGTCAGGCTGCCAAGCCACAGGAGGTAACCGGTCGCCGGCATGCCCATAAGCGCGGCCTGCAAGGCGCCGCTGCCGAGGATCAACACCGGGATATACAAAGGCAGAATCAGCAGGGCCAGTAACAGGCCGCCGCGCTTTAAACCGACGGTCAACGCTGCGCCCACCGCCCCCAACAGGCTGAGCACCGGCGTACCGAGCAACAAGGACAGCAGCAATACCGGCAGGCATTCGACGGGCAAGCCGAGCATCATCGCCAACAGCGGCGAGAGCAAGACTAGCGCCAAGCCGGAAAAAACCCAGTGTGCCAGCACCTTGGCCAGTACCAGAAGTGGCAAAGGGTGCGACGAAAGGACCCACTGTTCAAGGGAACCGTCTTCAAAATCACTGCGAAACAGCCCGTCCAGCGAGAGCAGGACCGATAAAAGCGCCGCTACCCACACCAGTCCTGGGGACAAGGTTTGCAACAGTTTAGTCTCGGGGCCGACCGCCAGCGGGAACAGGGCGATGACAATGGCGAAGAACACCAGCGGGTTAGCCAATTCCGCCGGGCGGCGGCACAACAGCCGCGCTTCGCGGGCGACCAGCAGGGCGAACACACTCATACCGACCACCGGCCCAGGTCGAGGTCGCGGTAACCGGCGGGCATGCGCGTCAGTGTGTGGTGCGTGGTGAGCACAATCAGCCCGCCCTGCTCGCAGTGTTGGGCCAGGTGCTCTTCGAGCTGGGCAACGCCTTGTTTGTCGAGCGCGGTGAACGGCTCGTCGAGAATCCACAGCGGCGGCCCGGGCAGATACAAACGCGCCAGGGCCACGCGGCGCTGTTGGCCGGCCGACAGGGTGTGGCACGGCACGTCTTCGAAACCCTTGAGGCCGACAGCGGCCATGGCCTGCCAGATGGCGTCGCAGGAAGCCGGGTGATGCAGGGCGCTGAGCCAGCTGAGGTTTTCTTCCGGCGTGAGCACATCCTTGATGCCGGCGGCGTGGCCGATCCAGATCAGGTTGCGGGCCAGCTCGCTGCGTTGCTCGGTCAGGGGTTTGCCGTTGAGTTGCACCTCACCGGCCGTCGGCTGCATCAACCCGGCCAGCAGGCGCAGCAGGCTGGTCTTGCCGCTGCCGTTGGGGCCGCTGACCTGCACCATGTCGCCGCCCGTCAGCCGCAGGTCGAGGTGCTCGAACAGCAGGCGCAGGTCGCGTTCACAGGAGAGCGCTACGGCTTCAAGAAGAGGGCTGGTCAAAAGATCGCGGGCCTTTACGGTTCAAGTCGGCGGTGCAGCAGCCGTTATAGAGAAAAGCACAATAACGGCTTTGGCGACCGATTTTAGAGAGCTGGATCAAATAGTTGTGAGGTTTTTACCGCTCTCTTTGCAGACGGGCGGCATTATACATGTGATGCCCTACTCTAAAGAGGGCAATTTCCCCAGAGACGACGCGCACGATGACCGGTGAGATCAACCTTCCCACGCTGCCGCCTGCCGCCCCGGCGCCCAGCCCTGCCCCGCTGCCGCCGACCGGTGAGCTGCTCAAGCTGCTGGAGCCGCAGACCGGCCTGATCGACCCTGGGAAAACCGTCAATGCCGAGGTGATCGCGCTTAAACAAGGCGGCGATGCGTTTCAGTTGTTGCTCAAGTTGACCCTCGAAGGCGGCCGCCAGACCTTGGTGCAAGCCAGCAGCGCCCAGCCGTTGCCGCTGGGCAGCAACGTGGCGGTGAGCCAGACGCCCACCGGCAACCTGACCATTTCCTTGCAGCAAGCCTTGAGCGCCAACGTGGCTGCCCTCACCCGCATCGATACCACGCAAATGCCGGTGGGCACGCTGTTGCAAGCCAAGGTGCTGACCACGCAGATGCTGCCGCAAGGCACCACGCAACCGGCAATTTATCGCTCGCTGGTGACCGTGCTCAACAACGCCCTTGCCGGCACCACGCTGACGCTGGAAAGCCCGCAGCCGCTGCGGGTCGGCAGCTTGCTCAGCGCGGTGGTGCAGAACGCGCAGACCTTGAATTTCGTGCCGTTGAGCGGTCTCAAGGATCAGTTGGCGGTCGCGCAACAGCTCTCCACCCAGCAAAGTCGCCAAGGCTCGTTGGACGTTGTCTTCACCGCCGCGCAAAACCTGCCGACGGACGACAGCACTTCCACCGACCTGCGTGCCGCAGCCGCGCGTTTGCTGGCGGCGCTGCCCGACCTGGCCCAAGTCAGCAACCCCAAGGTGTTGGCGCAACTGGTTCAGAACAGCGGCGCGTTCCTTGAAGCCAAGCTACTCGCCGGGCAAAACCCGCAAATACCGCCGCTGGACATGAAAGGCGCGCTGCTGCGTCTGGTCGCCGACTTGCTGCCGGCCCTGCCCAACACCACCAATCTCAATGCGATTCTCGCCGCCAACACCCTGGCCCAGGTGCTGCCAAATTTTGTGCGCAGCCCGTTGAACACACTGGGCCAGGTCAGCGCCCGCCAGACACCCGCCGGCTTCCCGTTGCCCGAGCGGCTGATGGCGAAACTGGAAGGCGAAGGCGACCTGGAAAACCTGCTGCGCCTGGCCGCAGGGGCGATTTCGCGCCTGCAGAGCCACCAGCTGTCGAGCCTGGAGCAAACCGGCACCACCGCCGACGGCCGCCTGCAAACCACCTGGCAGCTGGAAATCCCCATGCGCACCTTGCAGGACATTGTGCCGTTGCAGGTCAAGTTCCAGCGCGAGGAGCCGGCGCCGGACAAGGACCAGCCGGAGCGTAAAGACAAGAAAGACCCGAAACAGATGCTCTGGCGCGTCGAGCTGGCGTTCGACATGGAGCCGCTGGGGCCGCTGCAGGTTCAGGCGCAACTGACACAGGGCAAACTGTCCAGCCAGCTGTGGGCGACACGGCCCTATACCGCGAGCTTGATCGAAAGCCATTTGGGCAGCTTGCGCGAGCGCCTGGTGACCTCGGGCCTCAACGTCGGCGACCTCGATTGCCACCTCGGCACGCCGCCTCGCGGGCCACGAACCGGACTGGAACAACGCTGGGTGGATGAAACCGCATGAAAAACCCGTCTCCACCACGCCAGGCGATTGCCCTCAAGTATGACGGCCAGCAAGCCCCGACCTTGACGGCCAAGGGCGACGACGCCCTGGCTGAAGCCATTTTGAAGTTGGCGCGGGAAAATGAAGTGCCGATCTATGAGAACGCCGAGCTGGTGAAGCTGCTGGCACGCATGGAACTGGGCGACAGCATCCCCGAAGAGTTGTACCGCACGGTGGCAGAGATTATCGCGTTTGCGTGGACGCTGAAGGGCAAGTTCCCGGTGGGCTACGACCCGAATGCCGAGCCGGTGGAGCGGGATGTGACTGAGCGTGGGGATGATTACTAAAAGTTTTCAGGTACACACAAACCAAATGTGGGAGCGGGCTTGCTCGCGAATGCGGTGTGTCAGCTCATACACGTGTGACTGATACACCGCATTCGCGAGCAAGCCCGCTCCCACAATTAGATCTCTATTGTCAGTTCAGGACTTCACTCAGGGGAATGAAATTGACCCGATCCCCAATAGCCAGCGTCGTCCCTTCCAGCACCTCCACAAACCCTTCCGCCCACGCCGCGCTGCGCAGCACGCCGGAGCTTTGGTTGCGGTAGATGATCGCCTTGCCCTGCTCGATACGCCCGCGCAGGTACTCGCGACGGTTGCCCGGCTTGGGCCACGTGAACCCCACCGGCACTTCGAAACGCAGCGGCTCAACCTCTTGCACACCTTGGCGGCGCAGCAGGTAAGGCCGCGCCAACAATGCAAAGGTCACCAGGGTCGAGGCCGGGTTGCCGGGCAGGCCGATCACCGGCACGCCACGGAAGTGGCCGAAGGTCAGCGGTTTGCCCGGCTTGATCGCCAACTTCCACAAAGCCAGCTCGCCCTCTTCACGCAGGGCGATGCCGAGGAAGTCCGCCTCGCCCACCGACACACCGCCGGTCGACAGAATCAGGTCGACATTGCCCAGGTCTGCCAGGCGTTTGCGGGTTTTTTCCAGGTCATCCGGCAGGATCCCGGCATCAACCACTTCACAGCCCATGCGCGCCAGCCAGCTGCACAGCACGCGGCGGTTGCTGTTGTAGATCTGTCCCGGGCCCAGCGGCAAACCCGGCTCGATCAACTCGTCGCCGGTGGACAGCACGGCCACACGCACGCGGCGAACCACGCTCAGGCGGTCGTGGCCGAGGGACGCGGCCAGGCCCAGTTCGATTGGGCCCAGGCGCGTGCCGGCGTTCAACACCCGCTCGCCAACGGTGGTTTCCTGGCCTTGTGGGCGGATGTTCTGGTGCGCCTGCAACGGCTCGGTAAAGCTCACGCGTTCGTCGGCGTGGACCACGGCGTTTTCCTGCATCTCTACGCAATCGGCGCCTTCGGGCACCGGTGCGCCGGTGAAGATGCGTGCACAGGTGCCAGCCGCCAACGGCTGCGGCGCCTGGCCGGCGAAGATCCGTTGGCTGACCGGCAAGGGCTCGCCTGTCCAGTCCGCAAGGCGCAGGGCGTAGCCGTCCATGGCGCTGTTCGGCCACGGCGGCAGGTCAAGGGTGGAGATCAGGTCTTGCGCCAATACGCGGCCATCGCAGTCAGCCAGCGGCAGCACGTGGGGCTCACGGATCGGCGCGGCTTCGGCCATGTCCAGCAGTTGGCGCAGCGCGTCTTCCACCGGCATCAGCGCGCCGGTTTTGCCGGGCTTATCCACGGGTTTCGCAGGGTTCAGCCTGCTTCAAGTGGGGCACGAAGTTGCACGGGCGGTGGCGGTTATCCAGTTGCTCGGCGAGGATGCCGTCCCAGCCGGTGCGCACCGCGTTGGTCGAGCCCGGCAGGCAGCACACCAGCGTGCCATTGGCCAGGCCGGCGAGCGCGCGCGATTGCACGGTGGAGGTGCCGATGTCGGCCACGGAGATCTGGCGGAACAGTTCGCCAAAACCATCGACGTGCTTGTCGAGCAGGCAGCTCACCGCTTCGGGCGTGCTGTCGCGGCCGGTGAAGCCGGTGCCGCCAGTGATCAGCACCACTTGCACCACGTCTTCGGCGATCCAATGCGCGACTTTCGCGCGAATTTTGTAGAGGTCGTCCTTGAGCAGCACGCGCTCGGCCAGGTTATGGCCGGCGGCGCTCAGGCGGTCGACGAAGACCTGGCCCGAGGTGTCGGTGTCCAGGGTGCGGGTGTCGCTGACGGTCAGTACAGCAATATTCAGGGGTACGAAGGGCGCATCAGCCTTGGCTTTCATGGCTCGGTCCGGTTGTCGAAGGAACAGCCCGATGTTATATCACAGGGCCCTATTTGCCTGCCGCAGCGGAACCGCCATGTCTCTCGATTCTTCGCCCCTGCCCTGTTCGATTCTGTTGCTGGCCGGTGGCCGTGGCCAACGCATGGGCGGCCAGGACAAAGGCCTGCTGCCCTGGCGCGGCCAGCCATTGATTGCGCATCTGCAGGGCCTGGCCCGGCCGCTGACGGATGACCTGATCATCTCCTGCAACCGCAACCACCACCTCTATGCGCCGTATGCAGACCAGTTGGTGAGTGACGACAGCCCGGACTTCCCCGGCCCGCTGGCCGGCATCCGCGCCGGGTTGGCCGCCGCACGTCATGCGCATCTGCTGATACTGCCGTGTGACGTGCCCAACATTGATGTGAGACTGCTGACCGACCTGCGTGAGACTGCGCGGCGCAACCCATCGCTGCCGGTGATGGTGCGCCATGGCGAGTTCTGGGAACCATTGATCTGCATCATCCCCACCCACCTGCAAACCGAGGTAGAACGGGCCTGGGACGCCGGTGAACGCAGCCCGCGCAAGATTCTCCTGCAACTGGGTGGCGTGGGCCTGGAATGCGCCGCGAATGACCCACGCCTGGCCAACCTGAATACACCTGAGCTGTTGCACCCAGGCTCCGGCGTGTCAGAATGAACCTCGCACAAGGAACTTTGTCGACGCCGCGCGCGTCACACGGTCAGCAATTTAAAAGAATTCTCTCGGAGACAAACTCATGACTCAACGGACCATCGCCGCTCTCATGCTTGCACTGGGCCTCGCTACTCTCGCCGGTTGCGCCTCGCCTACAGTGATCACCCTGAATGACGGTCGCGAAATCCAGGCCGTCGACACCCCTAAATACGACAAGGCTTCGGGCTTCTATGAGTTCGAACAACTTGACGGTAAGCAGACCCGCATCAACAAAGACCAGGTTCGCACCGTTAAAGACCTGTAAGTCTTAAGCGTTTGCCCCAAGGCCCGCCTCGCGCGGGCCTTGTCGTTTCCGGGGGTTACCAGTCGAGGGTGATTTGGCTGCGAAAGTCGCGTTGCTCGCCGGTGACCGGGTCGATAAACCGCACGCCTTGGGCCAGTAGTTTAAGTGGCTTGGCGTAGTCGTCTTCGGCGTCTTTGAGCACCTCGGGGTAGAACGGGTCATTGCAGATACTCGCCCCCAGCGCTGTCATGTGCACACGCAGCTGATGCTTCTTGCCGGTCACGGGGAACAGGCCGTAGCGCCACAACTCGCCATTTTTTTCGCGCACCTCCACGGCAGTTTCAGTGTTGCTGGCACCCGGCCCTTCCTGCATGCGGAAGAACGGCTCGCCGTCCACCAGGCGGCTTTTGTGCACCAGCGGGAACGTCAGGTTTGGCAAGGCGGGGGCGATGGCTTCGTAGAATTTGTCGATGCGCCGCGTGGGAAACAGCTGTTGATACGCCGAACGGCTCTGCGAGTTGGCCGAGAACAACACCAGCCCTGCGGTGTGCCGGTCGATGCGGTGCAGAGGCACCAGCGAGGGGTTATCCAGGCGACGGATCAGGCGGCGCAGCAACGTCTGTTCGACGTACTCACCGGCTGGCGTCACCGGCAGAAAGTGCGGCTTGTCGGCCACTACCAGGTGTTCGTCGGCGTACAGAATGGTTTCCTGCACCGGGATCACTTTTTCATTCGGCACTTCGCGAAAGTAATAAATGCACAGGCCCTCTTTATAGGCCAGGTCCAGGCGGATGGGCGTGCCGTTGATGTCCAGCACGCGGCCGCGGGCGATGCGGTCCAGCCAGTGCTCACGGCTGATCGCCGGAAAGTGCTCGCACAGGCAATCCAGCACCGTGGCCCAAGGGCCGGGTGGCAAATACAACGTGCTGGCTTGATGTTGCGAGGCGGAAAAACCGGTTGTGGACATGGACATGCTCGAAGCCTGGAAAAAACAGGCAGGCATTATCCCGCATGCAACGGGATTGAGCCTAGGGCATCTCTCAAGCCTTGGCCAATTCCGCACGCAGGATCGGCGAGGCACTGGCCGCCTCGGTGAATTCCTTGAGCCAACGCAGCACGTCTACGGCTTCCCAGCGGCCAGGGTCGTAAAGCGCGTACATCAAGCCCTGATAACCCACCACATCCAACTGCTTGTGATAACCGGCGCGCTGGAACAACGCTTCGATCTCGGCAAAGCAGGTATTGAAATGCACTTTGTTAAACGGCGTCTTGCCTTCCGTGACCAGGCCGTCGAGGCGCAGCTCGTTTACCGCGTCGCGCACGACGTCGGCGGACATGCGATTGACGCTGCTTTTCAGTTGTTCAACATTCACCACGGGCGTTCCCTCTATTCAATCGCTGTACAAGCATACAGTATCGTAATATTTGGAAACCCGCCATCGGAGAAGGCTTAAGAAAGGAAGGCAACAATCTGTTCAGTGTCGAATGGCCAGTCCAGTTCCGCCCCGGTGTCCACCCGGCGAAGCACCGGAATCCGCAGGCCGTAGGCTTCTGTCAGGTCGTCGGGGTCGGTGATGTCCACCAGTTCCACCAGCAAACCGTGTTCGACCAACGGCATGATTTCGACCTCGGCGATCTCACAAAGATGGCAACCCAGGGTGCCGAACAACCGACATTCAGGAAGCATGGCGATGGGGCTCGATCAGAAAGTAGACGGTCATTGTATGCCCGCCAGAATGAGCCCGACTACTCACAAAACACCTGACCCAGATCACCATGGCCTATAACTGATTCAGCGATTCTCGCGGCTTTTTGTCCGCTCAACCTGCAAGGAAGCTGCTCGTGTTCGCCAACCTGCTGATCATTCTGGCCTCATCCCTGGTGGTGATTGCGCTGTTTCGCCGGCTGCAACTGCCGCCCGTGCTGGGCTATCTGTGTGTGGGCCTGGCGGTGGGGCCTACTGCCCTCGACTGGGTGAACGACAGCGAAGACCTGCCCGACCTCGCCGAGCTGGGCGTGGTGTTCCTGCTGTTTTCCTTGGGGCTGGAATTTTCCCTGACCAAGATGCTGGCCCTGCGCAGCGTGGTATTTGGCCTGGGCAGTTTTCAGGTGCTCGGTTGCGGGGTGTTGCTGGGCGGCATGCTGATGGGCTTTGGCCTGTCGCCAGGTGTTGCGCTGCTGCTCGGCGCGGGCCTGGCACTGTCGTCTACGGCCATCGTCAGCAAGGAGTTGGGCAGCCTCGGCGAAATTTTCAGCAGCCATGGCCAGAACGCGATTGGCGTGCTGCTGTTCCAGGATGTGGTGGCGGTGTTGCTGCTGACCTTGGTGCCGGTGTTTGCCGGCAGCAGCGAGCAAGCCTGGTATTGGGCGCTGCCGTTGACCTTGGGCAAAACCGTGGTGTTGTTCGTCGGCCTGCTGTTCGCCAGCCGCTGGTTATTGCCACGCCTGTTCCATGAAGTCGCCGCGTCCCATTCGGCGGAGCTGTTTGTGCTGTTAGCCCTGGTGATCGTATTGCTCACCGCCTGGCTCACACATTTGCTGGGGCTCTCCCCTGCCCTCGGCGCGTTCCTGGCCGGCATGCTGCTGGGGGAAAGCCACTACCGTCATCAGATCGAAGCGGATATCCGCCCGTTTCGCGACATTCTGCTGGGGCTGTTTTTCGTCAGCATCGGCATGCTCATCGACCTGCAGCTGTTCGTCAGCCATAGCCTGCTGATTCTCGGGCTGACCCTCGCGCTGATGCTGATCAAGGGCTGCGTCGTGGCAGCGCTGGTCAAGCTGCGCGGCAGCGACAGTGAAACCGCCTGGCGCAGCGGCCTGGCCCTGGCGCAAGGCGGCGAGTTCTGTTTTGCCCTGATGGCGCAAATGCAACAGAGCCGGCTGATTCCGGACGCATTCAACGGCTTGCTGCTGGCCGCCACCTTCTGCTCGATGCTGCTGACCCCATTGCTGCTGCGCGCCGCACCGGCGATTGCCCTGCGCCTGCACCGCAAGCCCAACCAGCAAGTGCAGCTGGAAGAAATCACCGCACTCAATGCCGAGTTACGCGGCCATGCGGTGATTTGCGGCTACGGCCGCGTCGGGCAAACCATCGGGCGGTTTCTACGCCGCGAACAACAGGCGTTTATCGCCCTGGATGACGACCCTGAACGCGTCAAGGAAGCCGCCACCGAAGACCGCAACGTGCATTACGGCGACTGCCGTCGGGGTGCGCTGCTCAGTGCCGTCGGCCTGGAACGCGCGCGGTTGGTGGTGATTGCCGTGGACAACAGCGATGTCGCCCTGACCGTCCTGAAGGAGGCAAGAAGGATCAACCCGCGGGTGCCCATCCTGGTGCGCACCCGGGATGACAGCCAACTGGCCGAATTGAAAGCAGCGGGCGCCAGCGAAGTGGTGCCCGAGCTGTTGGAGTCGAGCCTGATGCTCGCCTCCCACGCCTTGATCCTGCTGGGCCTGCCGGACCAACAGGTGCAGGCGCGGGTCGATGACGTGCGGCGCAGCCGTTATCGCCTGCTGCACGGCGTTTACCCGCCGACTGAAAAACCGATCAATCCTGACTGACCGCGCCAATTTTGTGGATCGACAGGTCCGCGCCGTAATACTCCTGTTCCTGGCTCAGGCGCAGCCCGTGCACGCGCTTGATCACGCCGTACACCAACAGGCCGCCGACCAGCGCCACCACCACGCCCAGCGCCGTGCCGATCAATTGGCTGATCAGGCTGACACCGCCCAGGCCGCCCAGAGCGGTCTGGCCGAAGATGCCACACGCAATGCCGCCCCACACGCCGCACAGGCCATGCAGCGGCCACACGCCCAGCACATCGTCGATCTTCCAGCGATCCTGGGCCGCGATGAAGAACCATACGAACAAGCCTCCGGCCACCGCCCCCGTGACCAGCGCGCCCACCGGGTGCATCAGGTCGGAACCGGCGCAGATTGCCACCAGCCCGGCCAGCGGACCGTTATGCAGGAAACCTGGGTCATTGCGGCCGATTAACAGGGCCGCCACGGTGCCGCCAACCATGGCCATCAGCGAGTTGACGGCGACCAGGCCGCTGACGCCATTGAGGGTTTGCGCGCTCATCACGTTAAAACCGAACCAGCCGACAATTAAAATCCACGAGCCCAGCGCCAGGAACGGAATGCTCGACGGCGCAAACGCCACCAGTCGCCCTTCGCGATATCGCCCGTTGCGCGGCCCCAGCAACAACACAGCCGCCAACGCCAGCCAGCCGCCCATGGCATGCACCACCACGGAACCGGCGAAGTCATGGAAACTGGCGCCGAAGCGCGCAAGCAGCCAGGCTTGCAGGCCGAAGTTGCCGTTCCACACCATGCCTTCGAAAAACGGGTAGATAAACGCCACGATCAGCGCGGTGGCGCACAGCTGCGGAGCGAACTTTGCACGTTCGGCAATGCCGCCGGAAATGATTGCCGGAATCGCCGCCGCAAAGGTCAGCAGGAAGAAGAATTTCACCAGGCCGTAACCATGATCGGCACTGATCACCGCCGCCGGTTGCATGAAGCTCACACCGTAGGAGATCCAATAGCCTATAAAGAAATAGGCCAGGGTGGAGATGGCGAAGTCGCTGAGGATCTTCGACAGGGCATTGACCTGGTTTTTCTGGCGTACGGTGCCGACTTCCAGGAATGCGAAGCCGGCGTGCATGGCCAGGACCATGACCGCGCCGATCAGGATAAACAGGGTGTTGGAGCTGTGGACGAGCGTGTCCACTGCACTTTGCAGGTTGTCCATGGAGGTTGGCAGGCCTGTAATAAAGGCAAAAAGCACCAAAGCGGTTCAAGCCGGGGTTGCGCGCACTAAATTGGCACCACCGGCCCCGCCCCTCTTCAGAGGGCGTGAACCGCTTTAGCGCAGCGATCAACACAACAGGCCGTTGCCGACAGGGTTTTTCCGCGAGTTTCGGTTATTTAGGGTAAGGTTTTTCAGGGCATTCGCCCGAACCGCCCGGATTCAGCGCAGGCCCAGGGCTTGCGCACCAAGGCAAAGCAAAAGCTGTACCAGACAATTGCACTGAACCTTCACCGAAGCCGGTGACTCGAAAACAAACGTAACGAACACAACAGACGTACAGATCAGCCAATCACGGAGATAACCATGGCCAGAAGAACTGCAAAGACTGCTCAAGAAATACTGATGGCGGATTTTCAAACCCTGGTCAGTGACACCGAAAAGTTGCTCGACGACACCGCCGTGCTGGCCGGTGACCAGGCCGATGAGCTGCGCACCAAGATCCATGACAGCCTGCTCAAGGCCCGTGAAACCCTGCAACTGACCGAAGACTCCCTGCGTGAGCGCGGCCAGGCGGCGGTGACTGCGACGGAAGATTACGTGCAGGCCAACCCTTGGCAGTCCGTCGGCATTGCTGCCGGCGTGGGCTTTCTGATCGGCCTGCTGGCTACAAGGCGCTAACTATGGCAATCGGCGAAAACGGCCCGTCCACGGGCGCAGGCTCCACATCACGACGCCTGGGCGCGGCCGTTCTCGGCCTGCTGCACAGCCATGTCGAGTTGTTTGGCATCGAGTTGCAAGAGCAGAAGTCGCGTACGGTCAGCCTGCTGTTGTTTGCCGGCTTGGCGCTGGTGTTTGCCCTGCTGTTGCTGGTGGGGTTGTCGGCGTTGGTGATGATTCTGGTATGGGACACCTACCGTCTTACGGGGATCATCAGCCTCTGCGTGTTCTACACCCTGGCCGCAGCCTTTTGCGGGGTGCGTTTGAAAGCGGCGATATTTGATGAATCCACGCCGTTTCACGCCACCCTCGAAGAGCTGGCCAATGATCGGGAGCGCCTGCTGCCATGAGCCTCACTGAAGTCCCGCAAAACACTACGCGTCGGGAAATGCGCAAGGCGTTGATTCGTCTGCGCATGGAAATGCACCGCCAGGAAATCCGTCACGAGTCCCAGCAACTCATGGCGCCCCTGAACAAAGTGCGCGACATGCGCCATAACTGGCAAGACAGCCTGGGCATCAAACACGCGCCGCTGTGGGGCGTGGCGGCGGTGACGCTGATGGGCTTCTTCACCGGCAAGGGCGCCAAAGGCGGCAGTATCAGCAGCCTTACGCGCCTGGTGCGGCTGGGGGCGGGGTTGATCCCGTTGATCAAGCTGGCCATGCAAGGCGCTTCGCGCAAAGGCTAAGCCCGCGCTGGCTGCATTCTTGCAAACAGAATCGGCCCGGCCCTCGTTACTGAGGGCCGGGCCTTTTTTCGCTGATTGTTTTTAAGGAGGCCTCGTGATCGACGGGCAACCGCTCGCCTGTTTCCAGCCGTTTATCGACACCGCCACCGGGCGCATCGCCGGCGTCGAAGCGCTCGGCCGCCTGCGCCAGGCGGACGGCCGCTTGCAGTCGGTAGGCCCACTGTTTGCCGACCCGCGCACGCCGGGCGTGGCCTTGCGCCGCCTCGACCGACAGATCCGAGACAATGCCCTGAGCCGTCTGCATGAAGCGCCCGAAGACTGGTTCCTCAGCCTGAACATCTCGCCGCGCTGGATCAACCGGCTGCGCCCCGGCCAAGCCTTGCCGAGCTTGAAGCAGGTGCATGCCCATGGCGTCGACCCGCAACGCATCGTGTTCGAGATCACCGAATTGGGCGGCGACATTCAGCGCCTCGCCGATGTAGTCGCGCGTTATCGCGAAGCCGGTGCACGCATTGCCATCGATGACTTCGGCGCCGGTTATTCCCAACTCGATCGGGTATTGGCGCTGCAGCCGGACATCCTCAAGCTGGACATGCGCCTGTTTCAGGAAGCCGCCAAGGGCGGCCCGAGCAGCGAAGTGGTGCGGGCGCTGGCGCAAATGGCCGAAAAGACCGGGTGCTGGATCATCGCCGAAGGCGTGGAAACCGAAGCGCAACTGAGTTTCGCCCTGGAATGCGGCGCACGCTATGTGCAGGGTTATCTGTTTGCCCAGGCGCAGCTCGACTGGTTTGCCACGGATGCGTTCGTGTCGCGCTTTGCCCAGCTGCGCAGCGTCTACGTCCAGCACAAACTGGCGGAGCGCGGGCGCATCATGCAGTTGCGCCTGCAATTGGCCGAGCTGATGAAAATCCTCCAGGCCTGGGCACAAAACCGTGCACCGCTGGACCACTTGCCGCAATTGCCGGACTTCCCCTGGCTGTTGCGCTTTTACCAGTGCGACCGCCATGGCACCCAGTTGACGCCCAACTTCGAGTGGCGCCAGGACGCCTGGCAGGCCGACAGTCGCTACCTGGGCCACAACTGGTCGTGGCGGCCCTACTTCTACCATCTGCTCGCCGAAGGCTGGGAGGAACGGCGCCTGACCCTTTCCTCAACCTACCGCGATGCCACCACCAACCAGTACTGCCTGACCGCCTCACAATTCTTCGATAACGGTCAGCGTTTGCTGTTAATCGATATCGACGCGGCCGGACTGTAGATTTTCGCTTGCCCCGCCAGGGCGGAACCGCGAAGCTGGGCGGTGTCATTCACCGCACGGAGAGTACCCGCCTTGGATTGGCCCACCCTGCTAACCCGCGAACGTCTTGGAAAACCCCTGCATAGCCCGGAAGAATTGGGTCGCAGCCCGTTTCACAAGGACCATGACCGCATTATTTTCTCCGGCGCGTTCCGCCGCCTGGGGCGCAAGACCCAAGTGCACCCGGTGTCCAGCAACGACCATATCCACACCCGCCTGACCCACTCACTGGAAGTCAGTTGCGTCGGTCGCTCCCTCGGCATGCGCGTAGGCGAAACCCTGCGCAGCGCCCTGCCCGACTGGTGCGACCCGAGCGACCTGGGCATGGTGGTGCAATCGGCTTGCCTGGCACACGACATCGGCAACCCGCCGTTCGGGCACTCCGGTGAAGATGCGATTCGCCACTGGTTCCAGCAGGCAGCCGGGCGCGGTTGGCTGGACGACATGAGCAGTGCCGAACGCAATGACTTCCTCAATTTTGAAGGCAACGCGCAAGGCTTTCGCGTGCTCACCCAGCTTGAGTACCACCAGTTCGACGGCGGCACACGACTGACCTATGCCACCTTGGGCACTTACCTGAAATACCCCTGGACCGCCCGCCACGCAGACTCGCTGGGTTATAAAAAGCACAAGTTCGGCTGTTACCAGAGCGAACTGCCGATCCTTGAGCAGATCGCCCACAAGCTCGGGCTGCCACAGCTGGAAGAACAACGCTGGGCCCGTCACCCGCTGGTGTACTTGATGGAGGCAGCCGACGATATCTGCTACGCGTTGATCGACCTCGAAGACGGGCTGGAAATGGAGTTGCTCGAATACACCGAGGTCGAGTCGTTGCTGCTCGACCTGGTGGGCGACGATCTGCCCCAGACGTATCGGCAACTGGGCGCGCAGGACTCGCGTCGACGCAAGCTGGCGATCCTGCGCGGCAAGGCCATTGAGCACCTGACCAATGCCGCTGCACGTGCTTTCGTCGAACAACAGGATGCCTTGCTCGCCGGCACGCTGCCGGGCGACCTGGTGGAGCACATGCACGGCCCCGCCAAGCGTTGCGTGCTGGACGCCAAGGACATGGCGCGCAAGAAAATCTTCCAGGACAAGCGCAAGACCCTGCATGAAATCGGCGCCTACACCACGCTGGAAATCCTCTTGAACGCGTTTTGTGGTGCGGCGCTGGAGCAACATGGCGGGCGCACGCCGTCGTTCAAGAACCGGCGCATCCTCGACCTGCTGGGTAACAACGCACCTAACCCAGCCTGGCCGCTGCACGCCTCGTTCCTGCGCATGATCGACTTTATCGCCGGCATGACCGACAGCTATGCAACCGAAATGGCGCGTGAGATGACAGGGCGCTCCAGCCCGCAGTGAAGAAATGGGTCACGCCGCCTGCCTCCCGCACAGAATTTGCCTACGGCGGGAACAGAGCGGCCTGATCGAATTCGCACATTCATTCGAGAAATAATCACGCACGCTTCCGGCGGACGTGGCGAGCAATTCCTACGCCCCACCCCATCGACTCTTGACTGACCCATGTGCCTCCTATGCCCAGTTCCCCCCTCCGAATCCTATTGGTGGAGGATCATCCCTTTCAGCTGCTGGCCACTCAGTGCCTTCTCAAAAGTTTCGGCTTCGAGCGCCTGACCCTGGCAGAAAATGCCGAACAGGCCATCCGCGTGATGTCTGCGTCCCAGGCACCCTTTGATCTGATGCTATGCGACCAATGCCTGCCGGATTTACCGGGGCTGGAACTGGTGGAAATCGCCAGCCGCCAACGCTTTATAATGGGGGCCATCCTATTGAGCGGGCTCCCCGCCACAGAACTTTCCAACCTGATGAGCCAAGCCCTGGCGCGCGGTTTACCCCTCCTGGGGTATTTATTGAAGCCTTTGAACAGAGACGAACTTGCAACGTTGATTGCGCCAATTCGCCGATTATAAATGTAGGACTTTAAACGCTATCCACCGACGAAACATCGCCTGAACCCTCCGCTAAACCCTTGGCGCCGCCAATAAGCACAATGCCTCAATAATTGCTTACACCTACCGTCACAAAGACTTATCGACCGGTAGGCTATTACCTTTTTTCATGTAGGAATTCTCTTGTTTTATACCTACTCCCCACAAGGTTCATGCGCCCCCCTCATCTTCTGAGCTAATGTGCCCGCTTTATTTGCACTTGCATGGAACGTGATTATGAACACAGTTTTTATCATTGATGACCACCCGGTTATACGGCTGGCGATTCGGATGTTGTTGGAACACGAAGGTTATAAAGTCGTCGGTGAAACGGACAACGGCTGTGATGCGATACAGATGGTTCGTGAATGCCTGCCGGACTTGATTATTCTGGATATCAGCATCCCCAAACTTGATGGCCTCGAAGTGCTGTGCCGATTCAACGCCATGAACACCTCGATGAAAACCCTGATTCTGACCGCCCAATGCCCGACGCTGTTCGCCACCCGCTGCATGCGCTCAGGTGCGGATGGCTATGTGTGCAAGGAAGGCGACCTGAGCGAGCTGCTGAGCGCGATCCGTGCGGTGCTGTCGGGCTACAATTACTTCCCCAGCCAGGCCTTGAACGCTAACAACGCAGACGGCAAGGACTTCGAGGAACTTGAACTGTTCAAGACCGTGAATGATCGAGAACTAATGGTGTTACAACTTTTTGCACAAGGCCGCACCAACAAGGAAATAGCCAAAGGCATGTTTCTCAGCAACAAGACAGTAAGTACTTACAAAAAAAGGCTGATGCAAAAACTTAAAGCCAAATCCTTGGTAGAACTTATCGAGATGGCAAAACGAAACGCGCTAGTGTGAGAAAGCGGATGCCCAGGTGTATAAAGGACTATTTGATTATATTAATCGCCGGCGTGTGCTTCAGCACGACCGCCTCCGCGACCTCTCAACCCGGTCCGGAACACTTCACCTTATTGAGCCGCGCGGCTGCCGTTCAACTGGATGTTCAACTGGACAAGGCTCAGCGCCAGTGGCTGCAGAACAAACGCGAGCTGGTATTAGGCACTGCCGCACCTGACTACCCGCCCTTCGATCTTACCTCCAGTGGCCGCGATTATGAGGGCCTGACCGCCGATTATGCAGGGTTGTTGAGCAAAGCCCTGGCCTTGCCGATCAAGGTACTTCGCTACCCATCGCGGGAGGCATCCATACATGCCCTCGAAACCGGCGAAATTGACCTGCTGGGCTCCGCCAACGGTTTTGAGGCCGCCAACCCGAACCTCACGCTGTCGCAACCCTACGCCGTGGATCAACCCGTGCTGGTGACCCGGGAGGGCGAAACGCGCAGCCTGAGCGACGGCCTGGCCGGGCTTCGCATGAGCCTGGTCTACCATTACCTGCCGCTCGATGAAGTGGAAAAGTTATACCCGCAAGCGCAGATTCGCGCTTACCCCTCGTTTCAAAACGCGTTGAATGCGGTGGCGTTCGAACAGGCGGACGTGTTTCTCGGCGATACCATTTCCACCCATTACATGATCAACAAGGGCTACCTGAAGAATATCCGCATGGCCAACTTCGGCAAGCATGAAGCCTACGGTTTCAGCTTTGCCATGCGCCACGACCAATACACGCTCTTGAGTATCGTCGACACGGTGCTGGCCGCCGTGCCCATCAATGAGCGGGACAGCATCGCCAAGCGCTGGAGCGCCGGCAGCGATATTTTGCTGACCGATAAAAAACTGCAGCTGACCCAACGCGAAGAGCGCTGGCTCAAAGACAACCCGGTGGTGAAGGTCGTGGTCAACGAGACCCTCGCGCCCCTGACGTTCTTTGATGCCGACGGCAACTTTCGCGGCATCACCGCAGATCTGCTGGAGCTGATTCGCCTGCGTACCGGGTTGCGTTTCGAGATCCAGCGCACTCGCGAAGTCAACGCGATGATCGACGAGCTCGCCACCGGCAAGGCCGATATCATCGGCGCTATCGTGCCCAGCGCCGAACGGGAAACCCAGCTGAGTTTCAGTCGCCCCTACCTGGAAAACTCCTATGTCCTGCTGACCCGCAAGGAGCCCAACGCGCCCTCGAACCTGGAACAGATGGCAGGCCTGCGCCTGGCAATCACCGAGGGCAACCCAATGGAAAAAATCCTGCGCCAGGACTTCCCGCTGGTCCAACTCGTGGAAGTCAGCGATACCTTCAAGGCCTCGGAATTGCTTGCCCAGGGAAATGTGGAAGGCGCGGTGAATTCGCTGGTGATCGCCAACTATTTGCTCTCCTCGCTGATGTTCCAGGACAAGCTGCAGATCAGCACCAGTATCGGCACCCTGCCCGCCACGTTCGCCCTGGCGACGCCGCGCCGCGCGGTCGAACTCAGTTCAATCCTGGACAAGGCGCTGCTGAGCATTGCGCCAGACGAAATGGGCGTGATCAACAGTCGCTGGCGAGGCTACAGCGCCGCCTCCGACAGCTACTGGCGCAATTACCACCAACTGATCGCGCAAATCATCATCGGCACCGGGCTGTTGCTGCTGATCTCGCTGACCTGGAACGCCTACATGCGCCGCCAGATCAAACACCGCAAGATGGCCGAGCGCGCCCTCAACGATCAGTTCGAATTCATGCGGGCACTGGTGAATGAAACGCCGCACCCCATTTATGTGCGTGATCGCAAGGGGCTGCTGCAAACCTGCAATGACAGTTACCTGCAGGTGTTCGACGTCAAGCGCGAAGAAGTGATTGGCAAAAGTGTGATCCAGATGGACATGGCGCTGGAGTCGGAAGCTGCGCAGTACCACGCCGACTACCAGCGGGTGGTGGTCGAAGGTAACCCGTTGATCCTTGATCGCACGCTGCATATTCAAGGAAAAAAACTGACGATCTACCATTGGATCCTGCCCTATCGCGATTCGGTCGGCGAAGTGCAAGGCATCATCGGCGGCTGGATCGATATCAGTGAGCGGCGCCAACTGTTCGACGAGTTGCGCACCGCCAAGGAACGCGCCGACGAAGCCAACCGTGCCAAAAGCACCTTTCTCGCCACCATGAGCCATGAGATCCGTACGCCGATGAATGCGGTGATCGGCATGCTCGAGCTGACCCTCAAACGCGCCGACCAGGGCCATCTCGATCGCCCGGCTATCGAAGTGGCCTACAACTCGGCCAAGGACCTGCTGGAGCTGATCGGCGACATCCTCGACATCGCGCGCATCGAGTCCGGCCGTCTGAGCCTGGCCCCGGAGCGCGTGAACCTGGGCGAGGTGATCGAGTCGGTGGTGCGCGTCTTCGATGGCCTGGCCCGGCAGAAAACCCTCAGCCTGCTGCTGGAGTCCGATCCCGTTATCGACGATACCGCCGTGCTGATCGACCCCTTGCGCTTCAAACAGGTGCTGTCCAACCTGGTCAGCAATGCCATCAAGTTCACCGAGCGCGGGCAGGTGAAGATCAAGGTAAACGTGCACGCCACCGAACGGCCGCAGGAGATCCAGATGAAACTGGTGGTCGAGGACACCGGCATCGGCATCAGCCGGGACGACCAATTAAGGCTGTTCGAGCCCTTTGCCCAGGCTGACAACTCCGGGCACCTGGCCAGGAGCGGAGCAGGCCTGGGCCTGGTGATCTGTCGCAGCCTGTGCGCGATGATGGGCGGGCAACTGAGCCTGAGCAGCGTGCCGATGGTCGGTACCCAGGTCCATGTCACCCTGAACATGACGCTCCTGCAGCCGATCGAAGTGCTGGACGAACTCAAGTCGCAGGCCCCCGCTGCCGCTCCGGTACTCAACGTACTGGTGGTGGACGACCACCCGGCGAACCGCTTGTTGATGTGCCAGCAACTGGGTTACCTGGGGCACCAGTTCACTGCCGCCCAGCACGGTGCCGCCGGGTTTCAAGCCTGGCGCCAGGAGCGCTTCGACCTGGTGATCGCCGACTGCAATATGCCCGTCATGAATGGCTACGAGTTGAGCCGCTCGATCCGTGAATATGAGCAACGTGAGCAACTGGCGCCTTGCGTGATACTCGGATTCACCGCCAACGCCCAACCCGAGGAGAAACTACGCTGCGCGCAAGCGGGCATGAACGATTGCCTGTTCAAACCCATCAGCCTCACGGCACTGGAGCAGCAACTGGGGCAAATCCGACCACAGCCCGCGGGCCAGCAGTTGGACCTGGACTGCCTGGATGCGTTGACCGGTGGCGACCCGCACCTGAGCCGGCGTTTACTGGAGGAACTGTTGAGCAGCAGCCGTCAGGACCGCCAGGAACTGCTGGCCCTGCTGGCTCGGCAGGCGCCGCCCCAAGCCATTATCGAGCAAGCCCACAAAATCAAGGGCGCGGCGCGCATCGTGCAGGCAAGCGCCCTGGCGACGCAATGCGAAGCGCTCGAACAGGCCTGCGCCCGCAGCGACGATCGTGCCCTGATCGAAACCTACGTGAAGTCCCTGGAAAAGCTCATGCTTGAACTGGAGAGGACGCTGCACGTGCAGCTCCATAAGCTGGCTAGCCAGAACCTTGGCTAGCCCCTTTCTGACAGATCAGCAGTCGGTCAAGCGCAGGAAAATCGCCGCCAACCGCTCGATACCCGCCTGGTCCTCAAGGCTGAAACGGGCCAGCGACGGGCTGTCCAGATCAAGCACGCCGATCAACACGCCGTCCTTGACCAACGGCACCACCAGCTCGCTGTTAGACGCGCTGTCACAGGCGATATGCCCGGGGAACGCGTGAACATCTTCCACCCGCTGGGTTTGCCGCGATGCCGCCGCGGCGCCGCAGACGCCACGACCGAACGGAATACGCACACAGGCGATCTGGCCCTGGAACGGGCCAAGCACCAATTCTTCATTGCGATTGAGGTAGAAGCCCGCCCAGTTCAAGTCATCCAGCTGGTTGAACAGAAACGCCGAAAACTGCGCGCTGTTGGCAATGAAGTCGCGCTCATCGGCCAGCAGCGACTCCAACTGCGCGCAAAGCATGGCATAGCCGTCCAGGCCGGTGCCGGCCTGTTGTAAATCGATCATGGTTGACGCTCCAACAACTTGAGTCCTACCCAGTAACGGGCGAATTGATACGCGCAACGGCCGTTGCGGTTGCCGCGCCCGGTGGCCCAGCGCACGGCGAGAATGTCGAGGGCTTCATCACGCTGCCACTGCAAACCTGCCTTGCTGGCCAGCTCGCCGATCCAGTGCTCAACCACATCCAGGAAGTGTTCCTGGCTGAACGGGTAGAACGACAACCACAGGCCAAAACGGTCGGACAAGGCAATCTTGTCCTCCACCGCCTCACTGGGGTGCAACTCGCCATCCACCCGCTTCCAATTGTCGTTGTCGCTCTGGTTTTCCGGCACCAGGTGACGGCGGTTCGAGGTGGCGTACAGCAGCACGTTTTCCGGCGCCTGTTCCAGCGAGCCGTCCAGCACACTCTTGAGCACGCGGTAGTCGCCCTCGCCGGCCTCGAAGGACAGGTCATCACAGAACAGGATAAAACGCTGCGGCAGCTTGAGCAGTTGCTCGACCACGCGCGGCAGGTCGGCCAAGTGATCGCGCTCGATTTCAATCAGGCGCAAACCGGCCTTGGCGTGCTGCGCCAGCAAGGCGCGCACCATCGACGATTTACCCGTGCCACGCGAGCCCCACAGCAGCGCATGGTTGGCGGGCAGGCCATCAAGAAATTGTTGAGTGTTGCGCGCCAACTGCTCACGTTGCTTGTCTACGCCAATGAGGTCGGACAGGCGCATGTCCAGGCTGACGTCCAGCGGCAGCAAAAAGCCTGAGCGGCCTTCACGCTGCCAACGGGCGGCGAGGCATTGGTTCCAGTCGATGGCTTGGCGCGGTGCAGGTAACAAGGGTTCCAGGCGAGCCAGTACCGCATCGGCCCGCTCAAGAAAGGCATTCAATCGAGAATCCACGATTATTCCTCTGGCAAGTTCTTGCAAAAGATGGCGTATTGGCAACCCTGCGGCAGACCGCACGCGGCTGCGTAAAAAAATGATTCATGCCGGCCAAGCCAGAGCCTGTGGATGTTCAGCTATGCTTGCCGGGCGAAGGGAAACGTGAAGTGGTTCAACACCCGATGGATATCAAGTTCGCCCACCGCTTGTCTTATAAACAAGCTCGATTGACTGTGCTGGTCGGTTTCGTCTTGGGAACCTTGCTCAGTCTGATCCAAATCGGCATTGATTATGCCAGCGAAGACGCATCCATCAACCGTGAAATACGCTCGCTGATCGAAATCAGCCATAACCCCGCTTCACGTATTGCCTACAACATCGACGCCGAACTCGCCCAGGAACTGACCCTGGGCCTGCTGCATTCCCCGGCGATCATTCATGCGCAATTGGTCGATAACAATGGCGTGGTCCTGGCCGATGTTGATCGCCCGCGCAAGGAAAGTACCTACCGGCCTCTCAGCGATTTTCTGTTCGGCGCCAACCGCCAGTTTGAAGACCGGCTGTTCTTGAGCCACATGCCCAACGATTCCCTCGGCGTCTTGCGCCTGGACGTGGACACTTACGCCTTTGGCAGCCGTTTCCTGCACCGCGCCGAGATCACCCTGCTCAACGGCTTTGCCCGCAGCCTGCTGCTGACGGGCATTCTGCTCGGCCTGTTCTACGTGATGCTGACTCAGCCACTGGTGCGCATTATTCGCGCGCTGAGTACCAGCAAGCAGGCCCACCTGGATTGCCCACCGGGGCACGAAAACGACGAAATCGGCGTGCTGGTCAGCGTTGCCAACCAGCAATTTGAAAACATGGAGACCGAAATCCAGCAACGGCGCCACGCCGAGGACCGCCTCACCGAATACCTGAGCCAACTGGAAACTATCGTCTCTGCGCGCACCCTTGAACTCAAGGCCAGCAACCAGCGTTTGAGCCAATCCAATGATGAACTGGAAGCGGCAAAGTTGACCGCGCTGGCCATGGCCCAGGCCCGCGCTGCATTCCTGGCCAATATGAGCCACGAGATCCGTACACCGCTCAATGGGCTGCTGGGAATGATCGCGCTGTCGCTGGACAGCCCGCTGAACGCCGAACAGCGCCAACAGCTGTCCATCGCCCACGATTCGGGCAAGGTGCTGGTGGAGTTGCTCAACGATATCCTCGACCTGTCGAAGTTCGACGCCGGCCAGCTGGAGCTGGAGCGCATCCCGTTTGACCTGGGCTCGCTGGTGGAAGACACCGCCAACTTGCTGTCGCAGAACGCCGCGCCGAGTGTCGAGTTGACCTGCTTGATCGACCCGCTGTTTCCTGCCCAGGTGATGGGTGACCCGACACGGGTACGGCAGATCGTCAGCAACTTGCTCTCCAATGCCTTGAAGTTCACCCGCTTCGGGCGCGTGGACGTATACCTGAGCGCCCTTAATGGCCGGGTAAAAATCGAAGTCTGTGACACCGGTATCGGCATTGCCCAGGAAGCGCAGGTGAAGATATTCCAGCCGTTCACCCAGGCGGGTGCGGGTATCACTCGCCAGTTTGGCGGCACGGGACTGGGGCTGGCATTGACGCATAACCTGTGTGAAGCAATGAGCGGCCGCTTGAGTATCAGCTCTGAAGTCGGGTTTGGCAGCCAGTTCTGTGCCGAGCTGCCGCTGCCCACGCATTTACCTGCTGCCCGTCAGGCGCCCCTGGCAGGCGACGTGATGGTTATCACCAGCAGCAGTAATGGCCTGACGGAGTTGCTGACCACCTTGCTGCCCCACTGGGGCCTGACGCCGCGCCTTTACTCCCAGGACGATGACCTGAGCGGGCAAACTCCCGACTTACTGATCACCGACTGCCCGGAGTGCCTGTTCCGCTTACGCCCGGCGATTACCGCGCCAATCCTGCTGGTGACCGCCTATGGCAACTTCATGCCCAGCGAGGAAGTCGCAGGCCTGGCACCGCTGCAGCAACAGGCACGCCCATTGAGCCGCAACGCGCTGTACCAGATTCTGCAGCGCAACTTGCACAGTGACGCACAACTGATCCTTGACCCGATCCAGATGGACGCCGCGCCCTTCACGCACCGGGCGCGCATCCTGTTGGTGGAGGACAACCCGGTCAATCAACTGGTGGCCAAGGGCATGCTCAGCAAGCTCGGCTGCGAAGTGATCGTGGCCGCCCACGGTGGCGAAGCGCTCAAGTTCCTCGAGGAACAGCGCTTTGACATGGCGTTGATGGACTGCAACATGCCGGTGATGGACGGCTACGAAGCCAGCCGGCAGATTCGTCGCAGCGGGCGCTGGCCGGACTTGCCCATCGTCGCCTTGACCGCCAACGCCCTGGCCGAGGAACGCGAACGTTGCCGGGCCGCCGGCATGGATGACTACCTGGCCAAGCCGTTTCGCCGTGAAGAACTCAAGGCGCTGCTGGACCTGTGGGTGCCACAGACGACAAGTCTTTGATCTGCGCCAGCAACTGGTCCAGGCCGTGGCGCAAGGCGTCGGCCTGATTCAGGTCGATGCCGCTGTCACACAACAGCCGGGTTTTCAGGCCGTGGGTCTGGTCGCGTAAATGCACACCGGCCGGGGTCAGGCTCAAGTGCACCTCCCGCTCATCCCGCGCACTGCGCTGGCGCCGAACCAGGGCGAGCTGCTCAAGACGCTTGAGCAACGGCGTCAACGTGCCGGAATCAAGCATCAACCGCTGCCCCAATGCCTTGACCGTGGGCTGCGGCGCAGCTGCCGCGTGCCACTCCCACAGCACCAGCATGACCACGTATTGCGGGTAGGTCAGGCCCAACTGGTCGAGCATTGGCTTGTAGGCACGCGTCACCGCGCGGGAGGCGGCGTAGAGCTTGAAACACAGCTGGTCGTCCAGGGCCAGGGACACGGTGGTTGCGTCGATCATTTGAGCAGGGCTTCGATCTCTTGGGTCAAGTTCTGGGGCTTGGTAGTTGGGCCAAAACGCTTGACCACCTTGCCGTCACGACCAATCAGGAACTTGGTGAAATTCCACTTGATGCCCTTGGAACCCAGCAACCCAGGCGCTTGCTTTTTAAGCTGCACGAACAGCGGGTGAGCCTCGCTGCCGTTGACGTCGATCTTCTTGAACAGCGGGAAGCTGACGCCGAAATTCAATTCGCAGAATTCGGAAATCGCCGTTTCGTTGCCCGGCTCCTGTTTACCGAATTGGTTGCAGGGGAACCCCAGCACCACCAATCCTTGGTCTTTGTACTGCTGCCAGAGCTGTTCGAGGCCTTTGTACTGCGGGGTGAAGCCACATTTGCTGGCGGTGTTGACCACCAAAATGGCCTTGCCGGCAAAATCGGCCAAGGTCTTTTGCTCACCTTTGATGGTGGTGCACGGGATGCTCAGCAGGTTGTTGCTCATGGCAGTGCCTCGATTAAGATGAAAGACGCTGAAAGATAGTAGACGATTCAATTGCGTGCAATTTAATTGACCGCATTGATGATGCGTACTCGATGCAACGGTGGGGCGGGTTTGCCCGCGGTGCAGGCAAGCCAGTCACTGCTTTGAAGCTGACGCGGAGCGTCAAGGGCTGCATTCCCACGCAGAGCGTGGGAACGATCAGCGATCAGTGGTTTTAGCGGGGGACGAGGTCCAGGCACACCGAGTTGATGCAGTAACGCAGGCCGGTCGGCGGCGGGCCGTCCGGGAACACGTGGCCCAGGTGCGCATCGCATTTGGCGCAGGTGACTTCGGTACGGATCATGCCGTGGCTGACGTCGCGGATCTCGATCATCGCGCTGTCGGCAATCGGCGCGTAGAAGCTCGGCCAGCCGCAGCCGGAATCGAACTTGGTGGTGGAATCAAACAGCGGTTCATTGCAGCAAATGCAGTGATACACGCCGTCGGTCTTGGTTTCGTTGTACTTGCCGCTGAAAGGCCGCTCGGTGCCCTTGAGACGACAAACCTGGTACTGCTCCGGGTCGAGCATGGCCTTCCATTCATCAACGGTTTTCTGCAACTTTTCCATCGGTACACCTCGGCAACTGAAAAAGCCTGATCTGTGTCTTTTCCATGGATCAGGCGGCACGTATGATTGCGCCTCTTCAAAACGCCAGTCTGGCACCCGCGCTATCGGCATTCAAACGTATTTATGGGTGCAGGCCTCGCAGGATTCGCAGTACGGTAGTGTCCACGCCGTCTGGATCGTTCATTTTCAGGATCACATCGCCATGCAGGTCAGCAAATCGAACAAGCTCGCCAACGTCTGCTACGACATTCGCGGCCCAGTGCTCAAGCACGCCAAACGCCTGGAAGAGGAAGGCCATCGCATCCTCAAGCTGAACATTGGCAACCCGGCGCCTTTTGGTTTCGAAGCGCCGGACGAAATCCTCCAGGATGTGATCCGCAACCTGCCGACCGCCCAGGGCTACAGCGATTCCAAAGGCCTGTTCAGCGCGCGCAAGGCCGTGATGCAGTACTACCAGCAGAAGCAGGTGGAAGGTGTCGGCATCGAAGACATCTACCTGGGCAATGGCGTGTCCGAGCTGATCGTGATGTCCATGCAGGCCTTGCTCAACAATGGCGACGAAGTGCTGGTGCCGGCGCCTGACTACCCGCTGTGGACCGCCGCCGTGACCCTGGCCGGTGGCCACCCGGTGCACTACCTGTGCGACGAAGGTGCCGACTGGTTCCCGGACCTGGCCGACATCAAGGCCAAGATCACCCCGAACACCAAGGCCCTGGTGATCATCAACCCGAACAACCCGACCGGCGCCGTGTACTCCAAGGAAGTCCTGCTGGGCATGCTGGAACTGGCACGCCAGCACAACCTGGTGGTGTTCTCCGACGAGATCTACGACAAGATCCTCTACGATGACGCCGTGCACGTGTGCACCGCCTCGCTGGCGCCGGACCTGTTGTGCCTGACGTTCAACGGCCTGTCCAAGTCCTACCGCGTGGCGGGTTTCCGCTCCGGCTGGATCGCCATTTCGGGCCCCAAGCACAACGCCCAGAGCTACATCGAAGGCATCGACATGCTGGCCAATATGCGCCTGTGCGCCAACGTGCCGAGCCAGCACGCGATCCAGACCGCACTCGGCGGCTATCAGAGCATCAACGACCTGGTATTGCCCCAGGGCCGCCTGCTGGAACAGCGCAACCGCACCTGGGAACTGCTCAACGCGATCCCGGGCGTCAGCTGCGTAAAACCCATGGGCGCGCTGTACGCCTTCCCGCGGATCGACCCGAAAGTCTGCCCGATCTTCAACGACGAGAAGTTCGTGCTCGACCTGCTGCTGTCGGAAAAACTGCTGGTGGTGCAAGGAACGGCGTTCAACTGGCCGTGGCCGGATCACTTCCGCGTCGTGACGTTGCCGCGGGTGGATGACCTGGACATGGCCATTGGTCGCATCGGCAACTTCCTCAAGTCCTATCGCCAGTAGTGCAAATGACGCTGTACGACCGACAATCGGTCGTACAGCGAGTATCTGGCAACACTTCTCTGCGCGACGCTCCTCTTCCCTTGCCGCTGTACGCCACGGACCGGTCAACCCCCGCAATTACGGGAGACAAAGGTGTGACTGCAGCGTTCGCAGCTGGCTTTACCGGTCGGAAAATCCTTTCAAGGCTCTACATTCGCGCTGTAGGACACAGTTTGAAATAGTCGCTCGGTTGAATCACCCCTGGCCGCACCTTATATACCCCGCAGTACGCGACATATTAAGCATGAGGAGAACTCTACAACCATGATGCGCATCCTGCTGTTCTTGGCCACTAACCTGGCGGTCGTGCTGATTGCCAGCATTACCCTGAGCCTTTTCGGCTTCAACGGGTTCATGGCGGCCAACGGGGTTGATCTGAACCTCAATCAGCTGCTGGTTTTCTGTGCAGTCTTTGGTTTTGCCGGTTCGATCTTCTCGCTATTCATCTCCAAGTGGATGGCGAAAATGAGCACCAGCACCCAGGTCATCACCCAGCCCCGCACCCGGCATGAACAATGGTTGCTGCAAACCGTTGAGCAACTGTCCCGCGAGGCCGGCATCAAGATGCCTGAGGTCGGGATCTTCCCGGCCTATGAAGCCAACGCCTTTGCCACCGGCTGGAACAAGAACGACGCGCTCGTCGCGGTCAGCCAGGGCATGCTGGAACGCTTCTCCTACGACGAAGTGAAGGCGGTACTGGCCCACGAGATCGGCCACGTGGCCAACGGCGACATGGTCACCCTGGCGCTGGTACAAGGCGTGGTGAACACCTTCGTGATGTTCTTTGCGCGGATCATCGGCAACTTTGTCGACAAGGTGATCTTCAAGAACGAAGGCGGCCGTGGCATTGCCTACTTCGTGGCGACCATCTTCGCCGAAGTGGTACTGGGCTTCCTGGCCAGCGCAATCACCATGTGGTTCTCGCGCAAACGCGAGTTCCGCGCAGACGAAGCCGGTGCCCGCCTGGCCGGTACCGGGGCGATGATTGCAGCGCTGCAACACCTGCGCTCCGAACAAGGCCTGCCGGTGCACATGCCGGACAGCCTGACGGCGTTTGGTATCAACGGTGGCATCAAGCAAGGCTTTGCACGCATGTTCATGAGCCACCCGCCGCTGGAAGAGCGGATTGACGCACTGCGTCGTCGGGGCTGATAGCCAGGCAGTAACACGAGAAGGGGCGATTTGATCGCCCCTTTTTTGTGGGCGCCTGAATCGTCATCGCTGGCAAGCCCGGGCCCCACAGGGATCTTGCGCGAACGACACGGTCAATGTGGGAGCCGGGCTTGCCCGCTATGGCGATAGCAAGGTCAATACTTTTCCAGTTGGTACACACGCTCCTCCAACCGCGTGACGCCGTCCTGCACAAACTTCCAACTCTCGCCCAGGATGTCTTGTTCCTCCAACACCTGCGCAGCCCAGTGTGATTCGAGCAATACCCTGACCTCTTCATCGGTTACCGCAAAGGGCGGGCCGGCCTTCTGCGTCTGGTCGTAGTCGAGGGTGATCAGCAAACCCCGGCAGCCTGGGCGCAATACGGTATTGAGATGCCCGGCATACTGCGCCCGCATCAACGGCGGCAATGCGATCAATGCCGCACGGTCGTAGAGCGCGGCGCAATCGGCAACCGCGTCGGCGCCCAAGGCAAAGAAGTCACCGCACCACAGTTCGATCTGATCGGCCTGGTACACCTTGAACACGCCCCGCTGGCTGACCCTGGGCACGAGCCCTTGCTCGCTGAAAAACGCCTCGACCGCCTGCTCAGACAGCTCCACCCCCAGCACGCGATACCCGGCACTTGCCAGCCACATCAGGTCCAGGCTTTTGCCGCACAACGGCACCAGCACCTTCGCCCCTTCGACCAGCGCCAGTTTCGGCCAGTGACGTTGCAGGTAGGGGTTGACCTCGGGCAGATGAAAACCGATCTGGTTGCGGGCCCAGCGCTCTTGCCAAAACTTAGGCTCCATAAAAATCACCCTGAAAATTCGATCAAAAGGCGCTAAAACTTATATTAGATTTAGATCAATGATCTGATTGAAGATGGGCCCATGTTAACGCTCAGGACCCCACTTATGTTCCCCAGCCTGTTTATCTCCCACGGTTCGCCCATGCTCGCCCTGCAACCCGGCGCCAGCGGCCCGGCGTTGCGGCGCCTGGCGGCCGAACTGCCACGGCCCAAGGCGATTGTGGTGGTGTCGGCGCATTGGGAAAGCCATGAGTTACTGGTCAGCGGCAGTGCCGCTCCGGAGACCTGGCACGATTTCGGCGGCTTCCCCCGCGAGCTGTTTGCCGTGCAATACCCTGCGCCGGGCAACCCGGCATTGGCGAGTGAAATTGTCGAGCTGCTCAACGCCGATGGCCTGGCTGCGCGAATCGATGAGCGCCGCCCTTTCGACCACGGCACCTGGGTGCCGCTGTCACTGATGTACCCGGCAGCGGATATTCCCGTGGTCCAGGTGTCGTTGCCCAGCCGCATGGGCCCTGCCCTGCAGACCCGCGTCGGGCATGCGCTCGCCAGCCTGCGTGAACAAGGCGTGCTGTTGATCGGCTCCGGCAGCATCACCCATAACCTGGGGGAACTGAACTGGCAGGCCGGGCCTGAAAGCATCGAGCCTTGGGCGCGGGATTTCCGAGACTGGGTGGTGGATAAACTCGCCGCCAACGATGAGGCGGCACTGCATGACTATCGCCGCCAGGCGCCGCATGCCGTGCGCAGTCATCCGAGTGATGAGCACCTGTTGCCGCTGTATTTTGCGCGGGGCGCGGGGGGTGATTTCAGCGTGGCGCATCAGGGGTTCACCCTGGGTGCGTTGGGCATGGACATCTACCGCTTCGGCTGACACAGATCTAAATGTGGGAGCGGGCTTGCTGTGGCGAGCAAGCTTGCTTGCGCTGGGGTGCGAAGCGCCCCCAAAAAGCCGACTCCAACTGCGCTGTCGAACGGGAGCAAGCTCCCTCGCCACAGCAAGCCCGCTCCCACATTGGATCGAGTGTTGACCCAAACCTGAAATCCAGGCAAAAAAAATCCCCGAACCAGTCGGGGATTTTTTATGTGCGATCAATCAGCCCAAAGGCGGATCAATCTTCGCGGTAGCGACGCAGCTTCAGCTGCTTACCGGCAACGCGTGTGTCTTTCAGCTTGGCCAGCAGTTTTTCCAGACCGTCTTCCGGCAGCTCCACCAGGGAGAAGCTGTCACGGACCTGGATACGACCGATGGCTTCACGTGCCAGGCCACCCTCGTTGAGGATAGCGCCCAGCAGGTTCTTGGCAGCGATGCCATCACGCGCGCCCAGCGCGGTACGGCAGCGAGCACGGCCTTCGGCCAATGGAACCGGAGCACGACGCTCACGATCACCACGGTCTGGACGGTCGCCAGTACGCTCTGGACGATCACCGCGTGGCGCGTTGTTCGGCACCAGTGGGCGCTCTTTCTCGATGGCTGCCAGGGTCAGGGCCTGACCGTTGGTAGCTTTGCGCAGCAGGGCTGCAGCCAGGGCACGCGGGGTGCAACCGATATCGGCGGTCAGGCGGTCCAGCAGGTCGCCGTGGGTCGATTCAGCGTCAGCCACCAGCGGCGACAAGCTGTTGGTCAGTTTCTTGATGCGGGCATCGAGAACGGCCTGGGCATCCGGCAGGCGAACTTCGGCGACTTTCTGACCGGTTACACGCTCGATCACTTGCAGCATGCGGCGCTCACGTGGAGTCACCAGCAGCAGTGCACGACCTTCGCGACCAGCACGGCCGGTACGGCCGATACGGTGAACGTAGGACTCTGGATCGTAAGGCATGTCAACGTTGAACACGTGGGTGATACGTGGAACGTCGAGGCCACGAGCAGCAACGTCGGTCGCCACAACGATGTCCAGACGGCCATCCTTGAGGGAGTCGATCACGCGCTCACGTTGGTTCTGGGCGATGTCACCGTTCAGCGCAGCGGCTTTGTAGCCTTTGGCTTCCAGGGCACTGGCCAGGTCCAGGGTCGCTTGCTTGGTGCGCACGAACATGATCAGGGCGTCGAAGTCTTCGACTTCCAGCAGGCTCAATACAGCCGAGGTCTTCTGGTCAGCGTGAACCAACAGGTGAGCCTGTTCGATCGCGGTAACGGTCTGAGTCTTGGTCTGGATCTTCACGTGTTGCGGATCGCGCAGGTGGCGTTCGGCAATGGCACGGATCGACTGTGGCAGGGTGGCCGAGAACAGTACAGTCTGACGGGTCGGTGGCAGCGCCTTGAAGATGACTTCCAGGTCATCCATGAAGCCCAGCTTCAACATTTCGTCAGCTTCGTCCAGAACCAGGTGGTTCACGGTCGACAGGACTTTCTCGTCACGACGCAGGTGGTCGCACAGACGGCCCGGAGTGGCGACAACAATTTGTGCGCCGTTACGGATTGCTTTCAGTTGTGGGCCCATAGGCGCGCCGCCGTAAACGGCCACAACGGTTACGCCTGGCATTTGCTTGGCGTAGGTTTCAAAAGCGGTTGCTACTTGCAGCGCCAACTCACGGGTTGGCGCCAGGATCAGGGCTTGCGGCTCGCGCTTGGCAGGATCGATGCAGTGCAGGATAGGCAGGGCGAACGCGGCGGTTTTACCGGTACCGGTTTGTGCCTGGCCAATCATGTCCTGGCCGGCCATGATGATCGGGATCGATTGCTGCTGAATAGCCGAAGGTTCTTCGTAGCCGGTCGCGATGACGGCAGCAAGAATGTTCGGGTTAAGATTAAAAGCGGCGAAGCCGCCGGTTTCCTGGGTCATGGGTCTGCCTCTAAGTGCATCCGCAAAGACCCATGCTCCAAAGCTGCGCATGCCGTGTTGAGACTCAAGAGTCGCCCTGGCTGCTTTGTCGGCGGGGATTTGCGAAAACGAATGAATGAAAAAGATTCGTCAAGGAAGAGTCCGCTGTGCGGACGTGCAGCCGAAGCTGACTTCGGGGAATTGCGCTACCTAAACGCGGCCCGGTTAAAGGCCGGCGCGCACTATACCGGAAATACCTGAAAAAGGGAGCTTTTTTTATCGTAAAGCACTGATATACCGCGCTGTGTCACAGTCTTTGCAGAGAGCCGTGCCAGGGTCTATTTTTCAAAGGCCCGGCCCTGCTGGTCATAACGCTTAAACGGTTCACCCAATGCTTAAGACCTTTGGTCTGAAACCTACCCACGCCCTGAGGGCACACTCGATGAATCAAGCCAGCAGTAGTCGCGTCAGCCGTGCACTTCAAGGCCATGTCATGCTGCTGGGCCTGGACCGGGTGGCCAAGCGCAATGCCTTTGACCTGGATTTGCTCAATGAATTGAGCCTGGCCTATGGCGAATTTGATCGAAACGACGACGCGCGGGTGGCCGTGGTGTTTGCCCACGGCGACCACTTCACCGCCGGGCTGGACCTGGCGAATGTCAGCGGGGTGATGTCGGGCGGCTGGCAGCCACCGTTGGGCGGCTGCGACCCGTGGGGCGTGTTCGCCGGGCCCAGGGTCAGCAAACCGGTAATCGTTGCGGCCCAGGGTTACTGCCTGACCATCGGCATCGAGTTGATGCTGGCGGCGGATATCAATATTTGCGCGAGCAACACGCGCTTTGCGCAGATGGAAGTCCAGCGCGGGATCTTTCCGTTTGGCGGTGCGACGCTGCGCTTTCATCAGGTGGCCGGCTGGGGCAATGCGATGCGCTGGTTGCTTACCGGCGATGAGTTTGATGCGCACGAGGCACTGCGGCTGGGGCTGGTGCAGGAAGTGATGGCCAGTGAAGACTTGCTGCCCCGCGCTATCGAGCTGGCCAACCGCATTGCCCGCCAGGCGCCGCTTGGGGTGCAGGCGACATTGATGTCGGCGCGCCTGGCGCGGATGGAGGGTGAGGCTGTTGCGGCGGCCGGGTTGCAGGTGGTGGTGGAGAAATTGCTCAACAGTGAAGATGCCAAAGAGGGCGTGCGAGCAATGGTTGAGAAGCGGCCGGGGGTGTTCAAGGGGATTTGAGCTGGCAGTGCGGGCCTCTTCGCGGGCAAGCCCGCTCCCACAGTTGATCGCCTATCCCCTGTGGGAGCCGGGCTTGCCCGCGATGGCGCCAGAACAGGCAACTAAGTCGCCGGCCGAATCGCCTTGATCAACGCCTGCAACGAGTACCCCAATCGCGGCGCCAAGGCTTCGGCACGCGTTGAAAGCGCATCAATGTCCAGCTCCTGATCCAGCTCCGAAGGCACCAGCAAAATCACATTGCCCTCCTTCACCGGCAGTTCCCAGTAATGCCGGTGATACAACCCGCGCAATAACGCCGCACCCAGCGGTTTGCCATCGTCGGTCGCCCACTGGTTGATCACCAGCCAGCCGCCGGGGTTGAGTTTCTTCTGGCAGTTTTCCAGGAAGGTCCAGGCCAGGTGGCCGACGCCCGGGCCGACATCCGTGTACAGGTCGACGAAAATCAGGTCGGCCGATTCGGCGGTATCCAGCAGTTGCAGCGCGTCGCCAATGCGGATGTACAGGCGCGGGTCGTCATCCAGCCCCAGGTATTCGATGGCCAGGCGCGGCACATCCGGGCGCAGCTCAATGGCTTCGACATCTTCCAGCGGCAGAAACTTGAGGCACGCCTGGGTCAGCGTGCCGGCACCCAGGCCGAGGAACAGCGCGCTCTCAGGTTGCTCATGGCACAACGCACCAATCAGCATCGCGCGGGTGTAGTCGTACTCCAGCCAGCTCGGGTCGGCGGTAAATACGCAGCTTTGCTCGATGGCATCGCCAAACTCGAGAAAGCGGTAATCGGCCACTTCGAGCACGCGGATCATGCCGAAATCATCATGGACTTCGGCCAGCAGGCGCTCGACACGCTCCTCGGTCATCACTACTCCTAAAGGGTTTACCGCACGGCAAAGGCGCGATTGTCGGCCAACCGGCGGCAACAGGTCACGCACTAATTGCTGATAACATTGGCGCCCGACCGTCAATCACCCAATCGAGTTCATGATGAGCCATCCCTGGAGCCCCGACAGCTGGCGCGCCCTGCCGATCCAGCAACAACCCCAGTACCCGGACGCTGCACACTTGCTGCAAGTGGAGCAGAACCTGGCCAGCTACCCGCCGCTGGTGTTTGCCGGGGAAGCCCGCGAGTTGCGCCGTCAGTTTGCCGAAGTGACCCAGGGCCGCGCGTTCCTGCTGCAAGGCGGCGATTGTGCCGAGAGCTTTGCCGAGTTCTCGGCGGCAAAAATCCGTGACACCTTCAAGGTGCTGCTGCAGATGGCCATCGTGATGACCTTCGCTGCCGGCTGCCCGGTGGTGAAAGTCGGGCGCATGGCCGGCCAGTTCGCCAAGCCGCGCTCGGCCAACGATGAAACCATCGACGGCGTCACCCTGCCCGCCTACCGCGGCGACATCGTCAACGGCATCGGCTTCGACATGAAAAGCCGCGTGCCGGACCCGGACCGCCTGCTGCAGTCCTACCACCAGTCCACCGCCACGCTCAATTTGCTGCGCGCGTTTGCCCAGGGCGGTTTTGCCGACCTGCACCAAGTGCACAAGTGGAACCTGGACTTCATTGCCAACTCCGCGCTGGCCGAAAAGTACAGCCAACTGGCCGACCGCATCGACGAGACCCTGGCGTTCATGCGTGCCTGCGGCATGGACGATTCACCCCAGCTGCGCGAAACCAGCTTCTTCACCGCCCACGAGGCGCTGTTGCTCAATTACGAGCAAGCCTTCGTGCGCCGCGACAGCCTGACCAACGACTACTACGATTGCTCGGCCCACATGCTCTGGATCGGCGACCGCACACGTCAGCTGGACGGCGCCCACGTTGAATTCCTGCGCGGGGTCAATAACCCGATCGGCGTCAAGGTCGGCCCGAGCATGAACCCCGACGACCTGATCCGCTTGATCGACATTCTCAACCCGGACAACGACCCCGGCCGCCTCAACCTGATCGCGCGCATGGGCGCCGGCAAGGTTGGCGACCACCTGCCCAACCTGATTCGCGCAGTGCAACGCGAGGGCAAGCAGGTGCTGTGGAGCTCGGACCCGATGCATGGCAACACCATCAAGGCCAGCAGCGGCTACAAGACGCGCGACTTTGCGCAGATTCTTGGCGAGGTGAAGGAGTTCTTCCAGGTGCATCAGGCCGAAGGTTCGTATGCCGGCGGGATTCATATCGAGATGACCGGGCAGAACGTCACCGAGTGCATCGGCGGCGCGCGACCGATCACCGAGGACGGCTTGTCGGACCGCTATCACACCCATTGCGACCCACGGATGAATGCCGATCAGTCGCTGGAGCTGGCGTTCCTGATTGCCGAGACCTTGAAGCAGGTTAAACGCTAAGAAGTTGAGTCGACGCCATCGCGGGCAAGCCCGGCTCCCACAGGGTAATGCATTCCAACTGTGGGAGCCGGGCTTGCCCGCGATGGCGCTCTATAGGCCTATACCCAAGTTGAGCATTGCTACTCTCAGCCGAGCAGCACTGGGCCGCTGGCAATTAAGTTGGACCTGCTCCAGCCCCAACCAACTGGCCATCTGCGCCAGGTTCAAGGCCAACGCCTGCATGCCTTCCTCATCCAACCCCGTCTCTTCTTCGTGCACCGCATGCACCGCCAGGCAGCCATTGGCGCGTTCGGCGCGCAAGTCGACGCGCGCAGCGATGCGCTCATTGTGCAAAAACGGCAGCACGTAATAGCCGTACACCCGCTTGTCTTGCGGGGTGTAGATCTCCAGCCGATAACGGAAGTCGAACAACCGCTCGGTACGGCTGCGCTCCCAGATCAGCGAGTCGAACGGCGACAGCAAGGCGCTGGCCGGTACCTTGCGCGGTACTTTCGGATCGGGCAGGCAGAATGCCGGTGCTTTCCAGCCCTGCACCTGGCAGGCCAGCAACTGACCGTCCTCGACCAGTTCGGCCAAGCGGCTGCGGCTGTCGGCGGGGTCAAGGCGGAAGTAGTCACGCAGGTCTTTTTCCGTCCCCACGCCCAGCGCCGTCGCACTGTGCAGCAGCAAGCCACGCTGGGCCTCGGCTTCGCTTAACGCGGGTTGTTGAAGGATCTCGCCGGGAATCACCCGCTCGGGTAAATCATAAAGCCGCTCAAACCCACGCCGCCCCGCCACGGTGACCAACCCGGCGGCAAACAGCCACTCCAGCGCGTGCTTTTCGTCACTCCAATCCCACCACGGGCCCGCGCGCTCCTCACGGGTCGACAAACTGCCTGCGCCCAGTGCACCGCGCGCCTCGACGGTCTGCAATACGCGCTCAATAGTGGCCTGCTGCTCACGGCCAAAACGCGCCATCTGCGAGTAAATCCCCTGCCCCATCTTCGCCCGTTCCATGCGCCAGCGCATCAACGGGTACAACGCCATAGGCAGCAGCGAAGCCTCATGGCCCCAATACTCAAACAGCGAGCGCCGTCGCCCCTGACTCCAGGCGGCTTGCTCAAGAATCAACGGGGAGTAATGGCCAAGGCGCGAAAACAGCGGCAGGTAATGCGAGCGCACCACCGCATTGACGGAGTCGATCTGCAACACACCCAAACGCTCAATCAGCCGGTTGAGGTGCGCGGCCTTGACCTGTGCCGGCGCCTGGCGCCCGGAGAACCCCTGGGCCGCCAGCGCCAGGCGTCGCGCTTGCTTGAGTGAAAAAGACAGGTCGACGGGCATGGGTTTCTCCGGATGGGCTCGCCGACCACCCTACTGCATCCTGGGTCATTTTCGCAGCGGGTCTTGCCAGAAATGCAGGTGACGATCCTGCTCGACATCGCCGCGATTCAGCCCGATGTCCTTGAGCGCCTCATCGCTCAAACTTGCCAGTGTCTGACGCTCTTGATGCAACGCCTGCCAGCGCGCAATCGTGTGAAACAGCCCGGAAAACGGACGTTTCGCCATCAACACAAAACCTTTCTGACCTTTCATCTTCTCGCCCTCCAGTGGGGATGACGAGAGTGTGTGCCTGGCCTTATGATCAATCCAACGAATGTTTCTTATGCAATACATCTCGGAGATTGATCAATTGTCCGGCTACCCCAGCATCGACACTGAAGTGCTGCGCACCTTCGTCGCCATCGCCGATCAGGGCGGCTTTACCCGCGCCGGTGAACTGGTCAACCGCACTCAGTCGGCGGTGAGCATGCAGATGAAGCGCCTGGAAGAAGACGTGCTGCAACGCAAGCTGTTCGAGCGCGACGGGCGCCAGGTGCGGCTGACGCCGGAAGGCCAGGTGTTGCTCGGTTATGCGCGGCGCATCCTGAAACTGCACAGCGAGGTGTTCAACACCCTGCGCGAACCGCACATGGTCGGCTTGGTGCGCATCGGCACGCCGGATGACTACGTGATGCGCTACTTGCCGGGCATTCTGAAGCGATTCTCCAAGGCCTATCCGCTGATTCAGCTGGAGATGCACTGCGAATCGTCCCTGGTATTGATGCAACGCCGGGATCTGGCCCTCACGGTGATCAGCCGTGAACCGGGCAGCGAAATCGGCGAACTGTTGCGCAGTGAGCGGATGGTCTGGGTGGCTGCGCCGTGCTTCTGCGTGGACGAGCATGAGTCGCTGCCCCTGGCCATTTCCGGCCTGGACAGCTTCTGCACCCACTGGACGCGCTCCGCGCTGGATGCCAGCGGGCGCGACTATCGCCTGGCGTATCACAGCTCCAATGGTGCAGCGATCCAGGCAGTGGTCAGCGCCGGCCTGGCGATTACCGTGAGCATGGAAAGCCTGGTGACCGAAGACCTGCGCGTACTCGGCAGTGAGGAAGGTTTTCCGCCGCTACCGTCGGTCGATCTGCGGTTACTGCGCAACCCTGCAATGGCCTCGCCCATCACCGATTGCCTGGCGGAATACATCCTCGAAGGCTTCAGACTTTAAACGTCAGCATCACCGCGCAGATCGCCAGGAAAGCGCAGAACAAGCCGCGCAACACGCGCTCGGGCAAGGCGTGGGCGACTTTTACACCCCAGCTGATACTCAGCAGGCCGCCAACGGCCAGGGGCACGCCGATCATCCAGTCGACTTCGTGGTGCCAGGCATAGGTCACCAACGTCACGCTGGTGCTGGGCAACGCCAAGGCCAGCGACAAACCTTGCGCGACCACTTGGGTGGTGCCGAAAAGGCTGGTCAGCACCGGCGTGGCAACCACCGCGCCGCCCACGCCAAACAAACCGCCCATGGAGCCGGACGCCGCGCCCAGCAGCCCGAGCCATGGCCAGGAATAGCGCATCTCGGCCGTCGGCGGCGCATTGCGGGTGAACATGCGCACAAGGTTGTACGCCGAGAGCGTCAGCAAAAACGCGATAAAGCCCACGCGCATGGCGCCGGCATCCAGGCCGACCGCCCAGATCGAACCGAGCCAGGCGAAGCTGAAGCCCATGACGCCCAATGGCAACGCGTGGCGCAGTTCGATGCGATTGCGCTGGTGGTAACGCCACAGCGCCAGCATCACATTAGGCACCACCATCACCAATGCCGTGCCTTGGGCGAGTTGCTGATCGAGGCCGAACAACACGCCCAGCACCGGGATTGCAATCAGCCCGCCGCCAATGCCGAACAGGCCGCCGACCGTGCCCAGGGCCGCGCCTAATAACAGGTACATCGCTAAATCCAACACCGCTTCTCACTCCAAAACCCAGGCCTTGCATGCTACGCAGTCGGCTCTGGCGCGGAAACGCACAGCAACGCACAATGGCTGTGCCAATCTCGCATAAGCGCGCCTATGAACCCCAATACGCTGACCGATCAACTGAGCCTGTTTCTGGATGTGCTGGAGACCGGCAGTTTTTCCGCCGCCGCCCGCCGTCATCCGCTGACGCCTTCGGCAGTGGCTCGGCGGATCGACAGCCTGGAAAGTTCGGTCGGCAGCCGCCTGTTTCAACGCAGCACCCACGCGGTGGTGCCGACACCGGCAGGCCTGGCCTTCGCCGAGCGGGCGCGGCGCATTGTCGGTGAGTTGCAGTTGGCCCGGGCTGAGGCGGTGTCGTTGAGCCATGCGCCGGAGGGCTTGATTCGCGTGGACGCGCCGGCGGCGTTTGGTCGACGGCATCTGGCGCCGGTGATCGCCGATTTTCTGAATGTGTACCCGGGGCTGGACGTGCACCTGCACCTGATCGACAGCTTTGTCGACATGCAGGGCGCGCACTTGGGCAAGGTCGACCTGGTGTTGCGCGCCGGGCATATCGTCGACACGCGGTTGATTGCCACACCGCTGGCCAGCATCGTGCGTATCGCCTGCGCCAGCCCGGCCTATCTCAAAAGCCGAGGCACGCCGACGCATCCGCGCGAGTTGAGCGAACACGACGGCCTCGACTGGGACGGCCTGGCGCCAATGTTCGCCTGGCGCTTCGAGCTGGATGGGCGCCGCGCCACCTATCGCCCGCAGCGCATTCGCATGAGTGCCAATAACGCCGAAGCGCTGCTCTCGGGCGCACTCGCCGGGCTGGGTATCGCGCACCTGCCCACCTGGCTTGCCAGTGAATACCTGGTGCGCGGCGAACTGTTGCCGCTGTTTTGCGAAGATGGGCTGCCCAGCCCGGAAACCAGCGGCATCTACGCGTTACGCCTGGAGCAACAGGCAAATGCGCGTAGCCGGTTGTTGCTGGAATACTTGAAGTCGCGTTTCAGCCCGGTGCCGCCGTGGGATCTGGCGCTGCAAAGCGGTTTGGTCTGACCGCGCAGACAGAATTATCTGGCGCATTAAAGGTTTGACCGCTAGATTCCAGCCCATACACGCTTTTTCGAGGCACCGTCATGAGCAAAAACCCCGATCCTTGCGAATCCTTGATGCTGGATAACCAGCTGTGTTTCGCCCTGCACTCCACTTCGCTGCTGATGACCAAGGTCTACAAGCCACTGCTGCAAGCCCTCGGCCTGACCTACCCGCAGTACCTGGCCATGATGGTGTTGTGGGAAGAGGATGGCTTGACCGTCGGCGAAATCAGCAGCCGCCTGCTGACCGACCCGGGCTCACTGACGCCGCTGCTCAAGCGCCTGGAAGCCGAAGGCCTGCTCAGCCGCACCCGCAGCCGCGAGGATGAACGTGTGGTGGTGGTGGAATTGACCCAGGCAGGCCGTGCGCTGCAGGAAAAGGCCATGGGCATTCCGCAGTGCATCCTCGGCGCCAGCGGGCTGCAACTGGAGCAGTTGCGCAAGTTGCAGGGGGATTTGATTGCCTTGCGGGGCAATCTGCAAAACGCAATTTGAAGGCATTCACGCCGTAAAAATGTGGGAGTGGGCTTGCTCGCGAAGGCAGTGTGTCAGTCACTGATTAATTGACTGATCCACCGCTTTCGCGAGCAAGCCCGCTCCCACATTTGTTTGGGTGAGTGTCAGGAAATTCCCGTCGGAAAAGATTTTTATAAATTTATCTTGCGCACTAAACATTAGCGCTATACATTCATCTCACCATCTACTTAGCGCGCAAATATTTAGCGCTAACAAACCAAGAGGAAGACCCCATGCAAACGCTCTATACCGCAGTAGCCACCGCCACCGGCGGCCGTGATGGTCGTGCTGTTTCCAGCGACAACATCCTCGACGTCAAACTCTCCACCCCTAAAGAATTGGGCGGTGCCGGTGGCCAGGCCACCAACCCTGAACAGCTGTTTGCTGCCGGTTACTCGGCCTGCTTTATCGGCGCGCTGAAATTCGTCGCCAGCCAGACCAAACGCAAAATCCCGGATGACGCTTCGATCACTGCCCACGTCGGCATCGGTCAAATCCCCGGTGGTTTCGGCCTGGATATCGACCTGAACATCAACTTGCCGGGCCTGGATCAAGACGACGCGCAAAGCCTGGTCGACGCCGCCCACCAAGTTTGCCCGTACTCCAACGCCACCCGTGGCAACGTCGATGTGCGCCTGCACGTGACGGTCTGATTAACAAACGCCCACAAAAAAGCCCGACGCAAGGTCGGGCTTTTTTTCGTATCGGCGAGGCCAGAATTACTTCTTGGCGCGACCTTTGTACGAACCACCTTCGCGGGTGTCGATCTCGATCAGGTCGTCGATTTCGATGAAATCGGCCACTTGCAGTTCGGTACCGTTAGCCAGCTTGGCAGGCTTCATGACTTTGCCGGAAGTGTCGCCGCGAGCGGAACCTTCGGTGTAGGCAACCTTACGCACGATAGTGGTCGGCAGCTCTACGGAAACCAGGCGGTCTTCGAAGAAGATCGCTTCGCAGACGTCTTCCATGCCTTCTTCAACGAACGGCAGAACGGCTTCGATGTCTTCAGCGTTCAGCTCGTACATGGTGTAGTCGGTGGTGTCCATGAACGTGTAGGTGTCGCCGCTGATGAAGGACAGGGTCGCTTCTTTGCGGTCGAGGATCACGTCGTCCAGTTTGTCATCGGCGCTGTAGACGATCTCGGTCTTGTAACCGGTCAGCAGGTTCTTCAGCTTGGTCTTCATGATTGCGCTGTTACGACCAGACTTGGTGAACTCAGCTTTCTGAACCAGCCAAGGGTCGTTTTCGAGACGGATCACTGTACCGGGTTTCAGTTCTTTACCAGTTTTCATTGCATATATCCGAAATTTGGATGGGATTTACAAAATTCAAGGTGGCGTATCATATCCAACTTTCATAAAACTTCACCAGCGCCGTCGCAAGATCCGCCTGCAAGCCTTGTTCCAGACACCACGAATCGGCGTTCCGGCACACCTCTGGCCAGTGCTCCAGCAGCATTTTCCACGGTTGTGCCATATCGCCATCAGCGTTCCAGGCCTGCCAGAGTTCAACCACCGCCGTTTTGGCGGCTGGCGATAAGGCGGCGGTGTACAGCGTCAGGAAGGCATCGAGCTTGTCCAGGTGGATGTCTTCGTCCTGGCGATAGATGTGCCACAGCAACGGGCGCCCCGCCCATTGCGCGCGCACGAACGAGTCTTCACCGCGCACCGCATTGAATTCGCAGCACCACAGCAGGCGGTCATATTGTTCCTGGCGCACGAAAGGCAGCACCTGCACGGTCAGAGCGTCGCGCTGATGCAGATCTCCCACGGCCAGCCCGTCTACACCGAGCCAGCGCTGCACATCGCCGAGGATGCGCCCTTCCGGCACCAATAGATGAGTGGCACGCCCGTCCGTCGCCAGCACGTCGAGCCAACTGGCGAGCCCGGCATTTTCGTAGGCGAACAACGACATCAAACGCACACCCGCTGCTGGAAATACGCCGAGCGCCTGTAGGAATTGTTGCTGTGCTGCCGGATCCTGCTGAAACGCCTGACGCTGCTCCAGCAACCCGCCTTCACGCAAAAGCCCGCCAGTCCCCGGACGAAAGCCCGGAAAAAAGAAGTACTTCTGCACACCCTTGAACTTCACCGACGGCAGGCGATGGCAACCCACTACCCAGTCCTCAGCACTGAGGTAATCCAGGTTCATCCACAAGGGTGTGCGTTCGCACGCGGCCATGGCTTCCATATAGTCAGGCGGCAACTGGCACGCGAACGCGGCGATCACCACATTGGCCGATGGCGTGTCGCGCCACTGCGCCGGCCAATGGCACACCTCCACGCCTTCCTGCCACTGCTGGTCCAGCCGCACATCAATCTCTGGGCACAGGCGTTCGAAGGCGCGCAGGTCGTCGACCCACAAGCGCACCTCACACGCGTGCTCAACCACCAATTGCCGGGCCAGGCGCCAGGTCACGCCGATGTCGCCGTAGTTGTCGATGACGCTGCAAAAAATATCCCAGCGGGCTTTCATTCCGGGCTCCAACGCTCAAAGGCTCGATTGTCCGCATAAATGCGTCGATGCAGAAGGCTTGATCGCGATTATTCTGCACAGTGGCTGTGCGACAATCGCCGCCACGCCGCAAATGCCTGCCAGGAGGCCACCATGTCTGATCGTTCGTTGTCGCTGTTCAAGCTCAGTGTTGCTGTGGCGTTCGGCCTGTGGCTGGGGTTCATCGCCATTGTGCTGACCACCTGGCTGGCCTCGCGCTACCTGTTCCCGCAAAGCCTGGCGCCGGTAGCCCAGGCGGTGCAGCAATTGGGCAAACCCGCCGTGGCCGCGCCGGAACCGCCGAACCGCATGTTCGAGCAATACCAAGAGAACCTTCGCAAGCAGGAACAGCAGCAGACCCTGGACCAGGCACGCACCAACGCGCGCAACCTGGCCAACCCCAAATGCCAGTTCTGGCTGCAACAGGACCAGAACGCGCCCAATGAAAAGAGCAAGGCAAATGTCCTGCAATTCTGCGATTGATGACCATGAATAAACATGCCGTTCTCCAGTTGATCCTGGAAAAGCTCACAGTCGACCTCGATATCGCCCAGCGTGCCGCGCAGACCGCCTACGAAACTGCGACCCACGAAGAAAACATCGCCGAAAACAAATACGACACCTTGGGCCTGGAAGCGTCCTACCTGGCGGCCGGGCAAGCCAAGCGGGTCGAGGAAATCAAGCAGTCACTGGCGCTGTGCCAGAACCTGCAGCTACGCGCTTACGATGATCAGCGTGGCATAGAAGTCGGCGCACTGGTGGGCCTGGAAGACGAAAACGCTCGCCAGCAATGGCTGTTTCTGGCGCCGGACGCGGCAGGCTTGAAGGTGGATGTGGTGGGGCAACCGGTGACCGTCATCACCCCACGCTCGCCCCTGGGCAAAAGCCTGCTGGGCAAGTTCGAAGGTGATGAGGTGGAGATTCTGGTGGCAGGCGCTCGGCAACACTTTACGGTTACCGAGGCCAAATAAACCACTCAGTGGACGGGCAGTTCTACGCCGTCAAACAGCTCTTCCAGTTCCTGCTTGTTGTGGCACTGGATCGCCTTGGCCATGACTTCGCGGGTCAGGTGCGGCGCAAATTTCTCGATGAAGTCGCACATGAAGCCACGCAGGAATGTACCGCGGCGGAAGCCGATCTTGGTCACGCTGGACTCGAACAACTCGCTGGCGTCGAGTACCACCAGGTCTTTGTCGAGGTTGGTGTCGACCGCCATCTTGGCGACGATGCCCACGCCCAGGCCCAGGCGCACGTAAGTCTTGATCACGTCAGCGTCGGCGGCGGTGAACACCACTTTCGGCGTGAGGCCGCGATGGCTGAAGGCTTCGTCGAGCTTGGAACGGCCGGTAAAACCGAACACGTAGGTCACGATCGGGTATTCAGCCAGGGCTTCCAGAGTCAGCTTCGGCAGCTTGGCCAACGGGTGGCCCTGGGGCACGACGACGCAACGGTTCCAGCGGTAGCACGGCATCATCACCAGGTCGCCGAACAGCTCCAGCGCTTCGGTGGCGATGGCAAAATCGACGGTGCCGTCAGCAGCCATCTCGGCGATCTGCATCGGCGAACCCTGGTGCATGTGCAGGGCGACGTCCGGGTATTGCTTGATGAAATCGCGGATCACCGGCGGCAAGGCATAACGCGCCTGGGTGTGGGTGGTGGCAATCGACAGGGTGCCTTTTTTCTCGTTGGAGAATTCCTGGGCGATCTGCTTGATACTTTCGACTTTACGCAGGATCTCACCGGCGGTGGTGATGATGCGCTCGCCAGCCGGGGTGACGCGGGTCAGGTGCTTGCCGCTGCGCGCGAACACTTCAACGCCCAGCTCGTCTTCGAGCAGGCGGATCTGCTTGCTGATACCGGGTTGCGAGGTGTAGAGGCTTTGAGCGGTAGCGGAAACGTTGAGGTCGTGGTGCGCCACTTCCCAGATGTAGCGCAGTTGTTGAAGCTTCATATATGTCCCTCAAAGCAGATAGACGCCACGGGTATCAGCGACGGTATATAACTATATTAAAGGTAAGACGGATAAATCTAGAACTTTTTATCGTTTTGACTCATCAACTGTCATCACTGCGCCGACGCTGCAGTGACGGCACCATATAAACCGGCACTGTCGCCAGTTGCAGCACCCTCGCAGCGGTGCGCCCAAGCGGTGTGGCAGCCGCGGTGGCGTGGCTGTGACTTCCTACGATCAGCAGGTCGACGGAAAGTTTACGCAGTTGGTCGAGAATCACCTCGCACGGGTCCCCCTGGATCACCCGCACCGAGCGAATCAATTTCAAGTCTTGCTCCCCTTCCCCCAACTCCTCGCGAAAACTGTCCAGCACGCGCTGCTCGATGGTTGCCATGACGGTGGTCAGCCCCTGGCTCTGCCATTCGCTCAAGGCCTTCTCATCAAGGTAGCTCTGCAACACCGATTCGGCGAACAGCCCAATCGGCTCGACCACGTGAATCACATACAAATCCGCCTTGAACGTTCGGGCCAGCGCCAGCGCATGTTGCATGACATAAGGCGCATACAGACCGAGGTCCGTGGCATACAACATCGAACGAATCATAGAACCTCCTGGACTGCCAGGATGGCGAGGATTGAATGAGCTTAGCAGCGCCTGCGGGAGTTCGACTGATTAGCTCTCGGTGTGGGTTTTCAACTCATTACTGATGCCATGGGGCACATGCCCGGTGGCGACCACCTCCCTGGCTTTCTCACAATGACCGGCCTGGTCATCGAAAAATACATCGGCGGCAAACGCCTCCAGAAACGCAGATTTTTCCAGGCCGCCGAGGAACAGCGACTCGTCCAGGCGGATGTCCCATTCGCGCAAGGTGCGAATCACCCGCTCATGGGACGGCGCCGAACGCGCGGTCACCAACGCCGTGCGGATCGGGCACGCCTCGTCTGCGAACTCACGCTGCAACACGTTGAGCGCCGCCAGGAATCCCTTGAACGGGCCACCGTGCAACGGCTGGCGCGCCGACTCGCGCTCGTTGGCCAGGAAGGCTTCCAACCCGCCTGACTGATAGACACGCTCGGACTCATCGGAAAACAGCACCGCATCGCCATCGAACGCAATCCGCAGCTCTTCACTCGACGCCCGGCGCGGGCCACCCGACAGAATCGTCGCCGCGGCAAAACCAGCGTCCAGGGCACTGCGCACGTCGTCGGCATGGGTCGACAAAAACAGATGGCAACCAAACGCGGCCAGATAAGGATAAGGGCTGCGCCCGCCGACGAAAGCGGCGCGGGAAATATCCAGGCCGTAATGCTGGATCGAGTTGAACACGCGCAAACCGGTGTCGGCACTGTTGCGCGACACCAGCACCACCTCGACGCGGGCACGGCCCAGGCTGGCGTTGAGGCTCAAGAGCTTCTTGACCAGCGGGAAGGCATCGCCGGGTTCGAGGGTTTCTTCCTCGTGTTCGATCTGGTACTTGCGGTAAGCCTCCACCCCTTCGGCCAGGTAGACCTTGTGGCTGTCACTCAGGTCGAACAGTGCCCGCGACGAAATCGCCAGCACCAGTTTGTCGCCCAATCCCTTTGCCATGGTGTTCCCCCCGAATCAGCGCCCGTATCAGCGATTGCGCCGATCAATAAAACTCAAGGCCTGGTACAGCGCCTGCATGCGTGGCAATTCGCACCCTGCGGCCTTCGCGGCGGCCAAAGGCCGGGCGTAGATCGCCGCCAGCTCCAGCGGGCGTTTGTGCACATGGTCGTGGTACATGCTGGGCAGGTAGTCGTCCATGGTTTCGGTCATGGCGAACATCTGCTCAGCGTAGCTGGCTGGAATTTCATGGCCGCAGGCGTGGGCACCCTTCACCACTTCGGCCATCAATGCCTGGATCAACTCACGGCTGGATTCATCGGCCATCATTGCCGTGGTGCCGGTGCCCAGCAACACGGAGAGGCCGTTGTACGGCACATTCCACACCAATTTGTGCCAGCGGGCCAGGTGCACATTGGCCATGGCCTGGGACTCGATACCCGCTGTATGAAACAGTGCGGCGCCCTCTTCGACGATCGCTTGCTGGCGCGCCTCATCGTTGGCCGCGGTGCCACTGTGATAGCCCAGGTTGACTCGACCCAAGGCCTGATGCTCGACCACGCCCGGCGCGGAGCGGTGCACGCCGATGTAGCACAGCCCGCCCAGCAGATGCAGCGACGCGGGCAGGTGCTCACGCAGGCTGTCTTCGACGTCGAGGCCGTTTTGCAACAGCACCACCTTGGCGTCCGGCGCGGCGACCTGGGCAATGGTCGGCGCCAGGTCCACATTGCCGGTGGACTTGGTGCCTACCAACAGCCAATCGCACGCGGGCATGTCTGCGGCGCGGGCATAGGCCTGCACCGGGTGCAGGTGCAACTTGCCATGCAATGTACTGTTGAGGTGCAGCCCGTGCTCACTGACCGCTGCGTATTCACTGCGCAACAGAAAGTGCACATCAAAACCGGCACGCGCGAGCATCACGCCGTAGAACCCACCGATAGCACCGGTGCCGATAATGCCTATGCGTGGCGACGGGGATGCAACTGCGGTCATGGCAAATCCTCTGGTGTACGGGTGAGTGCTTGATTCACGGCCTCAGTCAGGTCGCCAAGCGTAAGTCGGGTCTGTAACTGCCCAAGGAATTGACCCTCGCACACGAGGAACAACGCGGGCAAATGAAAGATCTGGTAGCGCTCGACCGCACCGCCGTTGTGCCCGGCATCCACCCAGCACACGCGGTCTACGGGCAAGCGCCAGCCGGGGAGTTGCTGGCGTGCCCAGCGGCAACTGGAACAGCCGACACTGGTAAACACCACAAGCGAAATACCTGGCAATCCCAGCAATTGCTGGTCAATATCCAGGTCGGTCAATTCCAGTTCCTTCACTATACTGCTGCCACCGCCGTCAACTGGACGGTGCTCGGAGTCCGTGTACATGGGTCGTTTTTTACCTCACCCTGATGATGTCGCTGTCGAGTTAATCCAACGCCCCACTCCTGCCATTCCCCGCCAACGCCTGCACACTATCGGCCTGGGCGGCGTCGCCTGCAATTGCCCGCGTGCCTGGCGCCAGGGCACGGCGGTTGATCTGCGCATCCCGTCCCTGGGCGCCAGTGCCCGTTATCCGGGCTATGTAGCCTGGTGCCGCAAGGTCGAAACGGGCTATCGCGTCGGTATTTCTTTTACCGATGAACACGCGCTGTTCGGTGCGCGAATGGGTGAGCAAGTGTGCCAGATCGAACGCTACTGCCGCCTGCACGAACACACCGAGCCGACGCCGGTGCAACTCGAGGCCATGGCCCGCGAATGGGTTTCACGCCATGCCGGCGAGTTCTCCCACGAGGCTGTTGTGGCGCCAGCGCTGGATTAAAGCCGGCTTTGCCCATTGTCGCGGGCCCGCATTACGCGCTAAGGTTCCTCCCCCCTGCATTCAAATCATGCTGTGCCCGCCGCACGGGGATGGCTGGCGGCCGGCACCCGTGACCCTGGCGAGTAACACGATGGCTGATTTACCGATCAATGACCTAAACGTCGAATCCAATGAGACCCTGATCACTCCCGATCAGCTCAAGCGCGAAATCCCCCTGAGTGACGCTGCCTTGCAGACCGTGACCAAGGGCCGCGAAGTCATCCGTGACATTCTCGACGGCACCGACCACCGCCTCTTTGTGGTGATCGGCCCGTGCTCGATCCACGACCTCAAGGCTGCCCACGAATACGCCGAGCGCCTCAAGGTGCTGGCGGCTGAAGTGTCCGACACCTTGTACCTGGTGATGCGCGTCTATTTCGAGAAACCGCGCACCACCGTCGGCTGGAAAGGCTTGATCAACGACCCGTACCTGGACGACTCGTTCAAGATCCAGGACGGCTTGCACATCGGTCGTCAATTGCTGCTGGACCTGGCTGAAATGGGCCTGCCCACCGCCACCGAAGCCCTCGACCCGATCTCCCCGCAGTACCTGCAGGACCTGATCAGCTGGTCGGCCATCGGCGCGCGTACCACCGAATCCCAGACCCACCGCGAAATGGCGTCCGGCCTGTCTTCGGCCGTGGGCTTCAAGAACGGCACCGACGGCGGCCTGACCGTGGCGATCAACGCGCTGCAATCGGTGTCCAGCCCGCACCGCTTCCTGGGTATCAACCAGGAAGGTGGCGTGTCCATCGTCACCACCAAGGGCAACGCCTATGGCCACGTGGTATTGCGTGGCGGCAACGGTAAGCCCAACTATGATTCGGTCAGCGTTGCGCTGTGCGAGCAGGCGCTGAACAAGGCCAGGATCAAGCCGAACATCATGGTCGACTGCAGCCACGCCAATTCCAACAAGGACCCGGCCCTACAGCCGCTGGTAATGGAAAACGTCGCCAACCAGATCCTCGAAGGCAACCAGTCGATTATCGGCTTGATGGTCGAGAGTCATCTGAACTGGGGTTGCCAGGCGATTCCAAAAGACCTGGCCGACTTGCAGTACGGCGTGTCGATCACCGATGCCTGCATCGATTGGTCCGCCACCGAGACCACGCTGCGCAGCATGCACGCCAAGCTCAAGGACGTATTGCCCAAACGCAAACGCACCTGACCTTAAACTGCGCACACAAAAACGCCGGGCTTAGCCCGGCGTTTTTTATGCTGCCATTTAAGGTTGATTGTTCCCCCGCTCTGCGTGGGAATGCGGCCTGGGACGCTCTGCGTCCCGCCTTACTCAATATTCAGCTTGGCGGCGTGGCGCTGATGGCGTTCCATGTAGCGCTCTACATAGGAGCACGATGGAATCACGGTGTACCCGGCCTCTTCGGCGAACTTCAATGCTTCCTCGGTCAAGGCAGCAGCAATGCCGCGCCCGCGCAGTGCATTGGGCACGAAGGTGCGATAGATATCCAGGGTCTGCTTCCCGAGGTCCATATAGGTCAGATAGGCACGATGACCGTCCACATTGGTCTCGAACTGATGACCAGCCTGGTCATGGTGGATGGACAACGCCTCGCTCATCACTACTCCTCGCGGGTCTTGGAATTCGACCCCTACCTTACCGATGTTTTTCCGGCGAAGGAACATCTACGCCACCCCGTGCCGGTTTCGACAACGAGAAAACCTATAGCGCTCACAACCAGCACGTAGAGAATAGTAGGCACCAATCCTGTGATAGCTCAAGGCACACTCGTCATCCCCTGCCGCTGGAGGTTACAGACAGGGCTTCGATCAATCAGTGATCGATAGCCTGAACATTGCCGGCAGTTGAAGCATGAGACGAACTGCCGCTCTTAAAGTCACCTCTACATGCGCAAAAGATGCCGGGAGCGGTAAAGGCCAAATGAAAAAAAGTGTCGGCGTCGATATATAAATCTTTACCTGTTTACCCTGCCCGACACATGCAGGCCGGACCTCTCAGCTTGGATCCAGTTCCCACCGCGCTGAAAAAAACTGGACAGTTTTTATACAATCCTCCTAAAGACTAGCCAAAATAGATTCGGCACAAGAATTTTTTTTGCTTCTTGCGCTACGTCAGTTTACTTACTACAAGTAATGAGTAGTATGTACGCCGGCTATCAGCTCACTCTGAGAAAGTAGCCATTTAATAGAAAGTCCTTGAAGGGGAACACGATGAACAACGTTCTGAAATTCTCTGCTCTGGCTCTGGCCGCAGTTCTGGCTACCGGTTGCAGCAGCGTCTCCAAAGAAACCGAAGCTCGTCTGACTGCAACTGAAGACGCAGCAGCTCGCTCCCAGGCTCGTGCAGACGAAGCCTACCGTAAAGCTGATGAAGCTCTGGCTGCTGCTCAAAAAGCACAACAGACTGCTGACGAAGCTAACGAGCGCGCTCTGCGCATGCTTGAAAAAGCAAGCCGCAAGTAATAATCCTTCGGGGTTGTTATCAAGCCGATCCATTCTTGGGTCGGCTTTTTTTATGCCTGGGATTCAGGCCTGAAACCCAGGCAATAAAAAAGCCCGCCGCAGCACAAGGCTGTGGCGGGCTTTGATCGAGCAGGCTACTGCTGCAGATCGACCGGCGTGCTCGACGCCACCGGCGCATTGGCGCCCGGTACACCGATCTCTGTCGGCAAACCATCTTCGGCCGCCACTACGTCACGCACCTGGTCCCAATTGACCCGCAGGTTGTTAGCCAGGTCTTCGCGCTTGAGCAGGGCATTGATGACCGCGGTGTGTTTGTCGACCACCGACGGTGTGCCGTCATCATTCAGTGGCGTATGGGCTTCGAGGTAGACCTTGCCGCCACTGCTGCCGAACTTGTAGGCATCGTTGATAATGCGCACCGACGTGCCGACCGGCACCATGTCGGCCATTTCCAGCACATTGTTGTTAAACATGCGGAAGCAGCCGTGGCTTGTACGCGTACCGATACCAAATTTCATGTTGGAACCGTGGATCAAGTAACCCGGCGTCCCCAAGGTGAATTTGAACGGCCCCAATGGGTTGTCCGGCCCGGCAGGCACTACGTTAGGCAGTGGATCGCCATTGGCGGCATGCTCGGCCTTGATCGACGCGGGTGGCGTCCAGGTCGGGTTGGGGATTTTGCCGGTGATGGTGGTGTGCGCAACCGGCGAACCCCAGCCTTCACGACCAATGCCCAACGGGAACGTGTAAACCACGTTCTGTCCCTTGGGATAGTAGTAAAGCCGGTATTCGGCCAAGTTGATCACGATGCCTTCGCGAGGGCCGGGCGGCAGGATAAACCGGGTGGGCAGCACAATCTCGGTGCCTGCACCGGGCAGCCAGGCATCAACACCCGGGTTGGCCGCGACCATTTCCGAATAGCCCAGGTCATAGGTGGTGCCGAGGTCAGCAAAGGTGTCTTCGTACTTGGCCTTGATCACCTGGACCTGGCCAACGATGTCTTCGCCCGGCGGCGGCAGGGGCAACTGCAAGGCTGACGCCGAACCGGCTGCGCAGACGGCAGCGAGAGACAGGCAGCAGGTAACGACGGAGAGGCGCGACAACATCCGGAAAATCCTTCGCAGAACGACGGGTAGGGAAAAACTGATTGTATACGTGAAGCACGCTTCAAGCATCAGTGCGCCCCGCTGCTATTCGAAGCGCAGCTCCGGCCAGATCAGCGGCGTGCCGCGCTTTTGCGATTCGAGAATGGCACGGCACAGTGGGCACAGCCGCTGGTCCTGGAAGATCGCGCGATCCACCGACGACCAGCGCGGTTGCGCCGGCAGCAACGTGCCGCAGAGCGTGCGGTCGATCGAGCCGCCCAGCTCCAGTTGACGCGCAACCAGATGCACCCGGACTTCCTGGCAGGCGAACAGATCCAGCTGCTCGTCAGGCTCGATCAGTTGGTAGTTGAACAGGGACCAGGCAGGGCGCGACATCGGGGGCTCCAGATCGGGGGGGCGCCACCTTAGCCGAAAGCCTGCCGGTAGAAAAGCGTCATAGCAGCGGTTTTAGCGTCGGCCAGACATTTTCCAGCAACTTGCCCTGCGCGCCGACCGCCGGGTGCAGTTGATCTGCCTGCATCAACTCCGGATGACCGCCCACGCCTTCAAGGAAAAACGGCACCAGCGGGATGCTTTTTTCCTTGGCCAGGGCCCCGTAGACCTCGGCGAACGCCGTGGTGTATTTCGGCCCGTAATTGGGCGGCAATTGCATGCCCAACAACAGCACCTTGGCACCACTGGCCTTGGACTGGTCGATCATCGACGCAAGATTTTGTTTCAATTGCGCTGGCGGCTGCCCACGCAGGCCATCGTTACCGCCCAACTCGAGGATCACGACCTCGGGTTTATGCTCTGCAAGCGCCGCCGGCAGCCGCGCGAGCCCTCCGGCGCTGGTGTCACCGCTGATGGACGCGTTGACCACTTTATCGTCGAAACCTTCCTGCTTGAGCCGTTGTTCCAGCAACGCCACCCACCCTTTGCTGGTATCCAGGCCGAAACCGGCACTGATACTATCGCCAACGATCAGGACTGTACCCGCCGCTGCGTTCTGGGCCATGCACATCAAGGCCAGGCCAGCACTCAAAAACCACATTCGCATCGGATTCTCCATGGGCGCAAGCATTCTCACCGCGCGAAACCTTAGCAAAGTGGTTCTCAGCGCGGAAGGTGAACTGACTATCCTGCACGAACTGAGCCTGGAACTGAACAAGGGCGATAGCCTGGCTATCGTCGGCAGCTCAGGTTCCGGTAAATCCACCCTCCTCGGCCTGCTGGCCGGCCTCGACCTGCCCAGCAGCGGTGAAGTCACGCTCGCCGGGCAAGCCTTGAGCACCCTCGACGAAGACCAGCGGGCGCGCATCCGCGCCGAGCACGTGGGCTTCGTCTTCCAGTCATTCCAACTGCTCGACAGCCTCAACGCGCTGGAAAACGTCATGCTGCCGCTGGAGCTGGACGGCCGCAAAGACGCCCGCGAGCGCGCCCGGCACCTGCTGGAGCGCGTCGGCCTGGGCCAACGCCTCACCCACTCGCCGCGCCAGCTGTCCGGCGGCGAACAACAACGGGTCGCCATTGCCCGCGCATTTGCCGCCGAGCCGGACGTGCTGTTTGCCGATGAACCCACCGGCAACCTCGACAGCCACACCGGCGAGCGTATCAGCGACCTGCTGTTCGAACTCAATAAAGAGAGCGGCACGACCCTGGTGCTGGTGACCCACGATGAGCGCCTGGCCCACCGTTGCCGACGCCTGATCCGCCTTGAAGCCGGCCTGATGGTCGCGCCCCTGGAGCCTTGATGGCACGTTTGCCGCTGTTGCGCCTGTTCAGCCTTGCCATGCGTCAATTGCTGCGCGATGCCCGCGCCGGCGAATTGCGCGTGTTGTTTTTCGCCCTCGTGGTGGCGGTGGCGGCCAGCACCGCCATCGGCTACTTCGGCGCGCGCCTCAACGGTGCCATGCTGTTGCGTGCCACCGAGTTCCTCGGTGCCGACCTGGTGCTCGAAGGCAGCTCGCCGGCCCGTCCCGAGCAAATCAAATCCGGCCTTGAGCTAGGCCTGGATCACGCACGCATCGTCGAGTTCTCCAGCGTCATCGCCACGGACAACGGCATCCAGCTCTCCAGTATCAAGGCGGTCAACGAGCAATACCCGCTGCGTGGCGAGCTCAAAAGTGCCACGCAGCCCTTCGGCGCTGAAACAGCGGGTGGCGGCCCCACACCCGGCGAGGCCTGGGTGGAAGCACGACTGCTGACGGCGCTGGACCTGAAAGTCGGCGATGACATTGATGTCGGCAACAAGACCCTGCGCCTGACGCACATCCTGACGTATGAGCCCGACCGCGCCGGCAACTTCTACAGCCTTACGCCACGGGTGATGATCAACCTGGCGGACCTGGACGCTACCGGCGTAGTCCAGCCCGGCAGCCGCGTCAGCTACCGCGAACTGTGGCGCGCGCCTCAAGGCAGTACAGCGCTGCAGACCTACCGCGACCTGGTCAAGCCAGGGCTTGCCGCCAACCAGCGCTTGCAGGATTCGCGAGACGGTAACCAGCAAATCGGCGGCGCCCTCGGCAAGGCCGAACGCTACCTGAACATGGCCAGCCTCGTCGCAGTGCTGCTGGCCGGTGTGGCGGTGGCGCTGTCGGCCAACCGTTTTGCCAGCCGCCGTTTCGACGCCAGTGCACTGCTGCGTTGCCTTGGTTTGTCACGACGCGAAGCGATGTTGCTGTTCAGCCTGCAACTGAGCGTACTGGGCCTGGCAGCGAGCCTGGCCGGTGCCCTGCTCGGCTGGCTGGCGCAGTTTGGCCTGTTCTACTTCCTGCACGACCTGCTGCCGGCAGACGTACCGCCCGGCGGGTTGCTGCCGGCGGTTGCGGGCATCGGCACCGGCCTGGTCGCCCTCGCCGGCTTCGCCCTGCCGCCCCTGGCGGCGCTGGGTCGCGTGCCACCGTTGCGGGTGTTACGCCGTGACTTGCTGCCGATCCCTTCCAGTACCTGGATGGTGTATGGCGCGGCGCTGTTCGCGCTTGGCCTGATCATGTGGCGACTGAGCCTCGACCTGGTATTGACCTTCGCGTTACTGGGCGGCGGTGTCGTAGCTGCGCTGATCCTCGGCGGCTTGCTGCTGTTGTTGCTGCAAAGCCTGCGGCGCTTATTGGCACGCGCCACCCTGCCCTGGCGCCTGGGCCTGGGCCAATTGCTGCGTCATCCGTTGGCAGCGGCCGGGCAATCCCTGGCGTTTGGCTTGATCCTGTTGTCCATGGGCTTGATCGCGCTGTTGCGCGGCGAGCTGCTCGACACCTGGCAAAACCAGTTGCCCAAGGACGCGCCCAATTATTTCGCCCTGAACATCCTGCCGGCCGACAAGGAGGCCTTTGGCGCGCGTCTGCTGGAGGTGCAGGCTCAAGCGGCGCCGTTGTATCCGGTGATACCGGGGCGCTTGATCAGCATCAATGGCGAGCCGGTGCAGCAAATCGTCAGCAAAGACTCCAGCGGTGACCGTGCCGTGCAACGTGACTTGAGCCTGACGTGGGCAGCCGACCTGCCACCGGGCAACGTCTTGACCGCAGGTTCCTGGTGGACGCAGCAACCGAGTGATGAAATTCCCGGGGTATCAGTAGAGGCCAAAGTCGCTGAAAGCCTGAAGCTCAAGCTGAACGATCGTCTGGTGTTCACCATCGGTGGGGAGAACCGCGAAGCGCGTGTCACCAGCCTGCGGACGATCAACTGGGACAACTTCCAGCCCAACTTCTTCATGATCTTCCAGCCGGGCACCTTGAAGGACCTGCCCGCCACCTACCTGACCAGCTTCTACCTCGCACCGGGTCATGACCAGCAGATCGTCGACCTGTCCCGCGCGTTTCCGGCTGTTACGATCCTGCAGGTTGAGGCGTTGCTCGAGCAGTTGCGCAGCATCCTCGCCCAAGTGACCCTGGCGGTGGAATACGTGCTGTTATTTGTGTTGGCAGCGGGCATGGCAGTGCTGTTTTCCGGCTTGCAGGCCACCCTGGATGAGCGGATTCGCCAAGGCGCGCTGTTACGTGCGCTGGGCGCGGAGCGCAAGTTGCTGGTCAAGGCGCGACGTATAGAGTTCGGCTTGCTGGGCGCGGTCAGCGGTCTGCTGGCAGCGCTGGGTACCGAGCTGGTGACCTGGGTACTGTACCGTTACGCGTTTGACCTGGGCTGGCACCCTCACCCGTGGCTGATACTCTTGCCGGTGATCGGCGCCGTGCTGATCGGTGGTGCCGGAGTATTCGGTACACGCCGTGCATTGAATGCAAGCCCGTTGACGGTGTTGCGCGAAGGCTGAAAAGGCCGATGGCTAGCACGCGCTGCTGCGTGCCGGCCATCGTCTACTTCACATACTCGATCGCGGTAATCCACCAACACACATCGCCGCTCGGGGTTTGCACGATCGCTTCATCGTCAACCTCCTTACGCAGCAGTGCGCGGGCCATGGGCGAATCGATGGAGATGTAGTCCATGCGCTCATAAATTTCGTCATAACCGACGATTCGGAACCGCTTGGTTTCGCCCTGCTCGTTTTCGATATCGACCCAGGCACCGAAGAACACCTTCCCTTCCTGCTCGGGCATGTACTCCACCACCCGCATATCTTCCAGCCGCTTGCGCAAATAGCGCACCCGCCGATCAATCTCACGCAGCAGCTTCTTGTTGTACTGGTAATCCGCGTTCTCGCTACGATCCCCCAGGGACGCCGCCCAGGTCACCTTACGGGTGGTGTCCGGACGCTTTTCACGCCACAGGTAATCCAGCTCTTTTTTCAGCGCTTCATGACCTTCTTTGGTTATCAGCTTGGTACTCAAACGCATGCATCCCCAGGCAATGTCCAATAATGCCGTTACACCGCTGCCTCAAGCATTGGCGTCGGCTGGCAGGGGTTGATGATAAATGAACCCGGCAAAGTAGCCAGGTCGTAAAACGCATCAATTCACGCGTGGCCATCCAGGGTTTGATCCAGTTCAAGAAGCACGCCCTGCAAGCGCTGGCGCATAGTCGACAAGTGCGACATCGCCAACGTCAACTGTTCGGTCTTCTCGCCAACGTCTGCTTGTTGGCTCAGCAACTGTGCTTCACGCTGCTCCAACTCACGGCTCTTTTGGCTAACTTCCACCCGCTGGCGCTGCAGCTGGGTATCGCGTTGCTCCAGCTCACCGAGCTTCTGGTCGAGCTCTTCCTGTGCCTGCTGCAGCCCAGCCTGCCACTGCTCAAGCGCCTCCTCACGTTCGATGACCGCGAGCTTTTGTTGCGTCAGCTCCTGGGCGACCTTGGCGAGGCTGGTCAGCGTGCTGTCAACCTCAAGCATCGCTGCGTGTTCCATCGGGGCCGGGCGTTTCGACGTGGCGGGTTCCTCAGGCTCAAAACGAGCTTGAGCGGGCGGCGCATTGAACTCTACTGTCTGCGCGGCCTGGGGGACCTGAGGGACCTCACTCACCTGCGCCGGCTGCTTTATTGCAATGGCCGGGTTCAACGCTTCTTCAACAACAGGCTCGAGTGCAGGCACCTCCACGAGCTTGGGCTGGTTCGAGGCTCTGGCAGCCGGCGAGACCATTTGCGACGAGAAGCGAATGGACGGCACGATCAATGAAGCACTCTCGATGGCCGGCAACGAGGGAGCAGACATGCCCAACGTGATCACCTTCATCACCAATGCCTTCTTGATGATCATTGAATGATGATCCTCTGGCCTGGCAGGCGGCAACTTGCAGCCTTTCAAATCGATGAAATGAAAGGGCACTCCTGCCTCGATATCGGTAGTTGCCTTAGTACCGCCAGCGGCGGCCGTCGTGAGGATTTGCTTGAAGACTTGCATGGCCACCTGCAGGTCTTCCTTGGACTCAACACCGCTGAGAAAATACCGATCGAGCTTTTTACGTAACGCCGCGATGTAGACCCTGGAGTTACCAGGCTCGGTCTCTTCATCCAGGCTATAAACGAGAAAGTTGGAATCGGTTTGTGCAATCGCAAACCCGCAGAGCAGGGCACCGTTGACCGGGGTGTCCTGACCGTTGCGTTCAAGAACAAGCGTACGTAAAAGCATCATGATAATCAGGCCTCATTACAAAAGAACAAACCTTATATAAATGTCGGGTTTAAACCCGACCACTAATAAGCCTCGTAACAACGTAATTGTTACAGCAAGTTATCCGGCCTGACGTAGGACTTTTCTGATATCGCCACCCCCACGTTCCCAACTGCAATGATTGAACGTAACCTTTTCGGCGTTCAACCAAAATGGCAAGCCTATTTCACGTCCTGCAAAACTTATTCGGTAAAAAAATGCTCGAGATAAGCAGCCTGACGAAGCACTTGGGCAAAAGAAACGTTATCAACAACCTCTCGTTTTGCGCTCAACGCCAAGAATGCATAGGCCTGTTCGGGGAACATGGCGCGGGTAAAACCATACTGCTGAACTTGATATCCGGATTGGTGAAACCTTCCGGAGGGCATATCAACATCCAAGGGTTCGACACCCAAACCCATCCACTTCAAGCACGCAAAGCACTGGGTTACCAACTTCAGGATGGTCTCAACCATCACACAATGTCGGTAAAAGACATGCTCAACTTCATTGCTGCCATCCGAGGCTTCAGCGGCGCTGAAAAGCGCAGCCGGGTAGATCGGGTGGCCATGCGTCTGGAGTTGTCACGTGTGCTCAACGCCCCGCTCAATACCCTCTCCAGCGGTTTGAAGCGCAAAGTCGCTATCGCCCAGGCGATCCTGCATACACCCAGCCTGCTCCTGCTGGATGAACCCACTGAAGGTATGGCGACGGATCAACTGCTTAAGTTCAGGACACTTATCCACTCCTTGACCGAAGAAATGACGGTCATCATCGCCTCCCGACACTGCAACGAGTTATCCAGCATCTGCACGCGTGCGCTGGTTATCGCGGGAGGCCGACCGATGGCTGACGCCCCGCTGCTCGATCTGCAACGTAACTCTCGGCATTTTCGCGCCGTAACCCTGGCCGCAGAAACGCCTTTGGACTTGCTGGCACTGGCAGTACTACCCGGTGTCGCTGGCATCGAAGAAGACCGGCATGCACCGGGCAAGGTGACGGTTCTCGCCATGCCAGGGCACAACATCTACCCCCCCATCAATGCACTCATTGCCAGCAGCGGCTGGAACATAACTTCGCTGAATCTGGAGCCAGGGCGCCTGAACGAAGTTGTGCACCATCTGAGCCAAGAGGTAAGCCCTTGAAACAGCTGCCCGTCATTTTCAAACGTCAGTTCGCCAGTTACGCCAGCACACCCGGCACTTACCTGAGTGTAGCTGCGTTTCTGGTGTTGTGCGCAACACTGGGGTTGTACACGAGCCCATGGCTGGAACAGGACAGTGGCGACTTACAGGTCTTTTTCCAGCTGCACCCCTGGCTCTACTTGCTGCTGATTCCCGCTGTATCGACGCAACTTTGGTCGGACGAACGCAACCCCGGCTTACGCGACGTGATGAACACCCTGCCCATCACGGTAACCGAACGCGTGCTCGGGAAGTTTCTGGCCGCCTGGCTCGTGTGCGGTATCGCCCTGACCCTAACATTTCCCATAGTGGTCATCGCCAATTACTTGGGCGCCGCGGACAATCTCGTTATCAGCTCACAATTTTTGGCCAGCTGGTTGCTCGCCGGAAGCTATTTATCTGTCGGCTGCTTCATTTGCGCACTGACGCACCGGCGCATGGTGACTTTCCTATTGACCCTGGGTTTGCTGCTTACCGCCAGTGCACTTTCCTCGGTGCTGGATGCACTTGAACGTCAGGCGCCCATTTGGGTGATCGACAGCCTGATCGCCCTTAACCCAATCTCGCGTTTCAGCGCTATCGACAACGGCAAGCTGACACTCCATGACAGTTTGTACTTCATCAGCATGATCTTTGCCTTTCTGTCGGCAACGATTGTCACTGTGAACTACAAAACCAGTTGAAAAGGAAAGCAACGCATGCGATCCATTCTTGGTACCGGTATGACACTTACGGTCATACTCCTGATTTTCCTGGCATTTAATCTAACGTGGGTCAGCCATCTGCCCAATGTGCGCTGGGACTTTTCACAACAAAAAATCCACACGCTATCGCCCCCTGTCCGCCAATTACTCTCGACGCTGGAACACCCCCTGGATCTTTATTACTTCAATTCAAGCAATGACCCGAAGAAAAGCCAAGCGCTGGAACGCCATGGCGAGCATGTGGAAGACCTGCTCAAAGAGTTCGAAAAAGCGGCAAAGGGCATGATTAACCTGCACGTTATTGATCCAGCACCTTACTCAGAGGATGCCTACAAAGCTGGCTTGTTCGGCCTTGACGACTCGCAAGGGTTTCTCGGCCTTATAGGTACCCGTGCAGGCCAGGCCGCTCAACGTATCAACGCATTCCGTCTTGACGACGATTCGTTGCTTGAGTACGAGATCAGCCACCTGATCTACAAGTTGGTGCACCCTGAGCGCCCTACCGTCGGCGTTCTATCCGGGCTTTCATTAGATCAGCCTGGTGCAAAGGTATTGGAGCAACTGCAGCGGCATTTCAACCTTGTTGAACTGGCAGCAAACACCGATCAAATCCCTCAATCAGTCGGCGCGCTGATGGTGGTGCATCCGGGCGCGCTGCCGGAGGCAACCTTGTATGCGGTTGAACAGTTTGTACTGAGCGGCGCGAAGGCGATGCTGTTTATTGACCCAATGAGCGAGATGGATACAAACGTGGCCCCCACAAACAACAAGTTGGATGGGCTGCTGTCGGCCTGGGGCCTACAGATGCCAACGGACAAACTACTGGTCGACAACCTCTACGCCTCATCGGCCTCATTGGGTACAGGACAGGCGACCGTAGTGCATCCGGCCCGGTTAAACCTGCCACGCCAAGCAATGACAGAAAATGATGCCAGTGCCTGGAAATTGAACTCGGTGATTGTCTCAAGCAGTGGTGCACTTTCTCGACCAAGAAAAAGCCGCACAAACTTCACCCCGCTACTCCAAAGTTCCAGGCAGTCAGCACTGCTGGACACCAAGCGCTTTGCAGCAGCGACAGCGTTCGATTCACTGATTGATGAGACGTCCACGCTCGGGCAGCGCCAGGTGATCGCTGCTCGCCTCGATGGGCCGGCCTACTCCACATTCCCCGACGGCATAAAAGTCAGTGCGGCTGGTTTGCAGAAGGCTGAAAACATCCAGGTAGTCGTGGTCGCCGACACGGACTTGCTCACGGATGCCGTCATCGATTCGGCCCCCAACAGCAACGTGTCGTTTGTGTTGAATACCCTGGATAACCTGGCTGCTCCCGAAGCGCTCGCAAGCATTAGACCCCGTGCAATGGCTGGCCAATCTTCAAACCCGCTCGAGCACATGCGCGAGGCGGCCGCACAGACCTATGCGCAAAAGTCGGCTGAACTTGAGCGACGACTTGAACGAACAGAACAGGAGTGGCAACGCTTGAATCCACCGAAATCAAGCGTCGGCACTCAAGCGGTGGACAGCAATACCCAGTTGCAAGCGTTGAACAAGGAACGCCTGCGGCTCCCCATGGAGCTGCATGCCCTCAAAGTCGAGGCTTACCAACAGGTGCATCAAACAGAACGCCACCTGAAGCTGTTGATGATTGCGGCGGTGCCACTGCTGTTATGCCTGATCGCCTGGGCCGTTTTTATTTACCAGCACCGGCGTCGTTCAGCTGCTGCCACCTGGCCTCGCTGAACGCTCAACACCAGAGCGTCAACGACGAGCAATCAGCCCTTGTCGCGCAATGCGCGTCAGTTGACGAATCACCTCTTCGGCGTGGTCGGCACTGGGCGCCTGGATAACCGCAAGATCAAAGCTGTTGCTGGCAAAACGGGCCAGGGATTCGCCATCTTCCACGAATTGGATCAGGAACGCCGATGGACGCCCCGTGCGACGCGGCCAGCCATCCAGATAACGTAATAGCGTCGGCTGGTGCTTGCCGCCCAGCAGGATTTTGGGGTTGCGTTGGGTCAGGTCCGCGGTGATCGGGGCCAGGCGTATGAGGGGGCGTAGTGCATTCATCGTGTCGTGTCTCTGCCTCAAAAGTCTGCGGGCAGGTGAGAGGCAACACCGAACCAGCGCTTTAGCGGAATTTCGAAACCTGACTCTGTACGAGTGCATGCTTCTGTCGGGCTGCATTGAACCCGGTGGCGCCCCGCAATTAGCTGTTTAAATCGGCGCATGAGCAGCATCCTAGAGAAGCCGGTGGGGCAGTGTCAAGAATCCCGAGCAATGAAAAAGCCCGCTCATGGCGGGCTTTTTACCGGTGTTATGTGAGTATCAGTGGGCAATGGCGCGGTCGACAGACAATTTGCCAGCCCCTTCCAGCAGCACCGCCAGCGAGCCACCGAGCAAGGCCAGTGCGAATTCATACCCATTGTTAGCCATAAACAGACCGTTATGGATATGCACCGAAAAGATTGCCACCAGCGACAGGAAGGTCAGCCCCAGTGCCGCAGGGCGCGCCAATAAACCGATGATCAAGGCCAGGCCGGCGAAGAACTCCGTACCGCCCGACAGCACCGCCATCAAGGTGCCAGGAGTCAGGCCGAGGCTTTCCATATACTGCGCAGTACCCGCCAGGCCGTAGCCGCCAAACCAGCCGAAGAGTTTTTGCGAGCCGTGGGCGGCGAAGATAATGCCGACAAAGATTCGCAGGATAGTCAGGCCATAACCGGCGCGGGTAGACAGGATGCGGTTGATCAGTGGGCTCATGGTGCTAATCCTTTTCAAAGTAGGGGTGAGTTGGCCGCTATATTAATCGGATAAAGCAATGATAAAAGCGCAAATAATGCCTAATACTTATCTATAAACCCGATCATTTGCGTGAAGCAATTTTTGGCGCTGCCGGTTCCAGGGATTCCCGCTCCCGATCAAACGCCAAGTAGTACTTGTTCACGCTATTAACATAGCTGACGCCGCCCATTCCCACCTGCTCCATGGCAATGCGCTCGACCTGGAAGAACCACTGATTGGGGTTGAGCCCCCGCCGACGCGCCTCCGCGCGCATACCCTGCACCCGCTCAGGCCCCATGTTGTAGGCCGCCAGTACAAAGGCCATGCGTTCACGCTCGTTGAGTTTGGGGCTGGCAAAGAACTTGCGACGGATCATCGCCAGGTAACGGGCCCCGGCCTGCACATTGCTGTCCAGACTCTCGATATTGTTGACGCCGACGCGCTGCGCCGCCGACGGCGTGATCTGCATCAACCCGGTCGGGCCGCCACTGCTACGTGCGCCGGGGTCAAGAGCGGACTCCTTGAACGCCAGCGCCGCCAGGTTCAACCAGTCCATGCCCTGCTCGCGAGCATGCTTTTGCAGGACCGGGCGCAGTTTTTCAAGGCGCTGGCGGTCGGCGCGGGCCAGCGGGTTGCGCACTTGATAGAGGCGACGGTAGATACGTTGGAAGGCCACGTCCTGATCGGACGGGGTTCGGTAGGTCTTGAGAAAACGGTCAATACTGGCCCGCAGCATCGAGGCATCCTGGCGCACGAACCAGTATTCATCCCCCGGCTCGCTGATCGCCACCTGCCGGTCAAAGCGTAACTTGGGCAGGATTTTCGACCAGCGCTCGGCAATCGGCTTCTCGACGATGGTGAGGTGGAAGATCCCGGCTTGAACCATCTCAAGCACATCTTCCACGGCCAACGTCGGATCGACCCACTCCACCTTCACCGGCGGCCGCTTATGCAAAGCCAACTGCTGGTTGACCTGATTGATCGCATCCGCCGCCGCACTGCCGGTGGTCAACGCCAGGGTGCGCCCGGACAGCTGCTCCAACTTGGTAAAGCGCCGTTCACCCTTGACGCCCACCAGCCACAACGGCACATCACTGGCAATCGGGTCACTGGTGCTGATCTTGTGCGCGGCCTTCACATCGAGTAATTCACCGGGCGCCACCAAGTCGCCTTCGCCACGCGCCAATGCGCCGAGCAGTTGGTCCTTGGCCTTGGGAATAATCTTGAGGTTGATTTCCTCACCGTCACGGGCGTGACCATTGAGGTATTGCTCGAAAGCGCGCAGGCGGTGGTATTCGACACCGATGGCCTGGCCCTGGACTTCACCGGAACTGTTGCGGCTCTGGTTGACCAGCACGCGCAGCGTGCGACTGGAGCGAATCTGCGCCAGGTCACGCACCTTGCCGGGCTTGGTCACTTCCAGCGGCCCGTCCAGACGTGCGACCGCCGCCGTGGGCAGCAGTAACGTCAGGCACAACATAAGCAACGCCGAGGGTCGGATCATCCGCTCTCCGGAAAGAATACTGGCCAGCACCTTCGTGAAAGACAAAGGGCTGGAGGTCAGAAACAGAGCGCTTTATGCGCTGGCAAGGCGCGCAACGGTGGCATGGAGGAAGGCGTACGGCCGACCACAATGTCACTTGCGACGTTCAAAGACAGCTATAACTCGTTGTAGTTCTTAGTTTTTCTTATAAATCTACAGCTCTGATATGCTTTCCGGCCGCAGGCGGAGATAGCACCATGCAACTCATTGATATCGGCGTCAACCTGACCAACCCCAGTTTCGACGAGAGGCACCAGGCCGTTCTCGACCGCGCCTATGCCGCCGGCGTGCAGCAATTGGTGCTCACCGGCACCAGTGTCGAAGGCAGCGAACAGGCACTGGAACTCTGTATAAAACTCGATGAAAGCGGCCAGCGCCTATTCAGCACCGCGGGCATCCACCCGCACTCCGCCAGTGACTGGAACGGCGACAGCGCGCGGCAATTGCGCGGTTTACTCAACGAAAGCCGCGTGCGTGCAGTGGGCGAATGCGGGCTGGATTTCAACCGCGATTTTTCCCCGCGCCCACAGCAGGAAAAAGTCCTCGAAGAACACCTGGCCCTGGCCGTCGAGCTGAAATTGCCGGTGTTTCTCCACGAACGCGACGCCAACCAGCGCCTGCTGGAAATCCTCAAGGACTACCGCGACCACCTGACCGCCGCCGTGGTGCATTGCTTCACCGGCGAACAGCAAGCCCTGTTCAGCTACCTCGACCTCGACTTGCATATCGGCATCACCGGCTGGATCTGCGATGAACGCCGTGGGACACACCTGCATCCACTGGTCAGGGAAATTCCCCGTGGTCGCCTGATGCTGGAAAGCGATGCGCCCTACTTGCTGCCGCGCACACTGCGACCGAAGCCGAAAAATGGCCGCAATGAACCGGCCTACCTGCCGGAAGTACTGCGCGAAGTCGCCCTGCACCGCAATGAAACGGTGCAAGACCTGGCCGAACACAGCACCGCCTGTTCGCGCGCGTTTTTTGGCTTGCCTGCCGTGGATTAATGCGGCGCATTGACCCATGTCAAAACCGGTTCCCTGAGTAGCGGCACAATAATGGCACCTTGCCAATGCTGCTTCCGCTATCAGAGAAAACCTTCCATGGGTGCCTGGCTTAGCAATATCTCGCTGAAATACAAATTCTGGGCCGTCAACGCGGTCGCCTTCATCACCACCTTGCTGCTGGTGCTTTACGCCGTGCAGCTCGAACAACAGGCACGCAGCGATGCGTCCCAGGCCTCGGCGCAGGCGCAGGCGCGATTGCTCGGTGCGTGGCCGGCCGATAAGTCGTTGCCCAAGGGTGAACAGTGGCTGACGTTTGCCCGTGGCCAAGTCCCACAGCTGGCCGACCAGGATCTGTCAGCCCTGAGCACCGCCAGTGGTTGGATCGAGCTCAATCACATGCCGCTTTTCGGCGAAAACCCACTGATTGGTGCCGACGTCGTCGCGCGGGCCGACGGTCAACAGATCGCCGTGCTGGCCTATGGGCGCAGCCTGAGCCAAGTCTTTGGCGAACGCTTCGCCAACTACGCCGTGGCGGTGCTGATCCTGATGCTGGCGATGCTCGGTGCCTCGCAACTGCTGATCCGCTTCCTGCTCAGCCAACTCAACACCCTCAAAGACGTGATGCTGCACGTGGAGAAGACCGGCGACCTGTCGGCCCGCGTGCCGTTGGCCTGCAAGGACGAAGTCGGCCAGATGGCCAGCGCCTTCAACGCCATGCAAGCCGGCTACCAGCGGGTGGTCGGCACGGTGGCGCGCACAGCGCAGCAGCTCGATGACGGTGCCGCGCGCCTGGCCAGCAGCATGAACGAGGTACAACACGGCATGCTCGGCCAGCAAAGCGAAACCGATCAGGCCGCCACCGCGATCAATGAGATGACCGCCACCGTCTACCACATCGCCCAGCACGCCGGCGCCACCCGCGACCTGTCCCAAACCGCCGACACCCTCGCCGGCAGCGGCCGGGAAGTGGTCAGCCGGGTGCAGCGTTCGATTGCCGGGCTGTCCACCGGCGTGCAACAGACTGCCGAAATGATCCAGAAACTCGCCGAGGACAGCCAGAAAATCAACGGCGTGGTCGGCGTAATCCACAGCATCGCCGAACAGACCAACCTGCTCGCCCTCAACGCCGCCATCGAAGCCGCCCGCGCCGGCGAAATGGGCCGTGGTTTTGCCGTGGTCGCCGACGAAGTACGCAACCTGGCCAAACGCGTGCAAAGCTCCACCGACGAAATCACCCGCATGGTCTCGGCGCTTCAGGCCGGCACCCGCGACGCGGTGGACTTCATGCAGGAAAGCTCCTTCAAGGCCGACGACTGCGTACAGCAAGCCCAGGAAGCCGGCGCGGCCCTCGCCGAAATAACCGGCGCCGTGGCGCAGATGCGCGAGAGCAACACCCAGATCGCCGTGGCGGCCGAACAGCAAAGCCACGTCGCCGAAGAGATGAACCGCGCGGTAGTGAGCATTCGTGATGTGACCGAGAACACGGTGCAGCAAACCGTGGATTCAGCGACGACCAGCAATGAACTGGCGACGCTGGCCGGGGAGTTGAGCAAGGCGATTGGGCAGTTGAAGCTATAGGACTTTCTAACCTGTAATCCGACTCCTACGATCGCCCCTCCGTTTACCCGAAATTTTGGCGAAACCTCCTAGCCTCCCCAGCGAATAGCGCCGACATATTTACCTGACGAACCTCTCCAAAGTCTCTCGCCTGACTATTCAGTGCGAGGGACCGCCGATGTATTTCTCCATGACTGCCTCGCCCGAAAGGGCTGCCTTTTGATCCCGGTGATTGCCGGGTTTGTCCTGGCCCCCATGGACGCCAACGCGCCGGATGTTGAAAGCGTCTTGCGTGATTTCAGAGAGTGCCTGAACACCTTTGACGACTGGGCCGAACGCTTCTGGAGTGGTTCGACACTCGAGGTCGAGCAGATTTTCAAAGTGGGAGAAGACGTCGCACTGGTAGCGCCGGTCTCTTCCAAAGCGCCAAGTCCCACCGTTGCGATGTGCAAGGCCCAGGGTTCGTTGACCTTGGTGCATATGTTCGAAAGCACGCAGTTCGTGCCCATCGGCAATACGCCGGTGATGCTGCAAGCCATTGCAGCGGATGGCAGCCCGGTTGGGCCGCCGATCCATCACACCATTGGCCCAAGCGGCATTCTTGAAGTCAACGAATGTACCCGCGATCAGCGGTACAAAATCACCTTTTACCCAAACGTTTCCAGGGACCACGTCAAGGCGCTGTATGCGTCTTATCAGCGGGTGATAGCTGGGCTGGAAACACGCCTGAGCGAGGAATGGGCGAAAATCTTCAAGGCACAGTGGGAAGACTTCGCCAAAGCCACCCCTTTCGAACGTAGCGCGCTGCAACGCGTGGCGCTTGTCAGCGGCATCAGCCAAGCCCTCTACAACCTCTGGGACAACATCACGCAACTGTATGACCTGCTGGCGGACATCAGAACCAATAGCCGGAAGTTGCTCCAGTACATTTCCCAAACCGAACTTGATGAACTGCTGAAACTGAGCAAAGACGCCATTGCACAGGGCCTGCTGGTGCTCAGCGATGAGCCGCTGTTGTTCATCTATCTGTCAGCGATGGTCAGCTGGATACGCCTGCTGCCGCCGCCTCAGATGTATGAACTGATGGGTGAGATTACTGGCGAAGTATTGATCAACCTGGTTTTGATCTGGGCAACACGAGGCATGGGCGTGCAGCTTCGACTGGGTGCCCAAGTATTGGGGCATATCAAGTCCGGACGTGTTCGTGGCTGGCTGCAGACGCTGGCGGATCAGATAGTCGGGCCCAAGCTGGATGCCCATGTCGAGACGGTTAAACCCTTATTGCTCGGTGGCCCGGCGACTCGGATCCAGACGGTGCCGGTTGCACCGCTGAAGGCTGGGGAAAATCTGGTTGCGAACCCGGTGCCTGCGGTTCGTAAGAAGACCCAGCAGACGACGTTGGTGCGCCAGGAACATGTCGATGATGTGCCTGTCGCTGCGAAAAATCCCCAGGGCGATGCGACGGCGCCTGCGGATAAAACGGCCACCAATGGCTGCCCGGTGTCGATGGTCACTGGCGAGGAATTGCTCACCCTCACCGATGGCGCGCTGGACGGGATTTTGCCGTTTGAGTGGACGCGGTTGTACCGCACCAGTGCGGTGGAAGTGGATTGCGGGTTGGGGTTTGGCTGGAGTCATTCGCTGGCGCAGCGGTTGGTGGTTTCGGGTGATTCGGTGGTTTGGACGGATCATGAGAATCGCTCGACTGCCCTGCCCTTGCCGTCTGTGGCTCGACCGGCGATTACTAACAGTCTGGCCGAAGCGGCGATCTATTTGGGCGATTTGCCCGATGAGCTGGTACTGGCTCAGGCATCGCGCTTTTATCACTTTCGCGACGGTGTTCTGACAGCGATCAGCGACGCGTATGACAACCAGCTGCGGGTTATTCGTGATCGCTTGGGACGGATTGAGCGGCTGGATAACGGTGTAGGCCGGTCTCTATTTTTGCGCTATGAACTGGGCCGCATTGTAGCGGTGGACTATCAGGTTCATCGCGCCAAAGGGCGTGAGCCCTACGTCTGGGTGACGGAGCAGAACGTCGTTTCCTACGCCTATGACGACGCTGGCCGACTGGTTTCGGCGACCAATGCCGTAGGCGAAAGCGAGGTTTATCGATACGACGAGCAGCACGTCATTCTTGAGCGGCAATTGGCCGGTGGGGCGAGTTTCTTTTGGGAGTGGGAACGTTCCGGCAAGGCCGCGCGGTGTGTTCGGCATTGGGCCAGCTTTTCGCAGATGGACACGCGGTATGTCTGGGATGACAACGGCAAGGTTACGGTTCACAACGCTGATGGCAGTCAGGAAGTGTATGTCCATGACCAGCGCGCGCGGCTGGTGCAGCGGATTGATCCTGATGGTGCTGAGCATTTCAAATCCTACGACGACAAGGGCCGACTGACGGTTGAGCAGGACCCGCTGGGCGCGGTGACGGCGTACCAGTACGACGATGCTGGGCGTTTGGTGGCGCTGTTTCCGGGGGAGGATGAGCCGACTTCCTACGAGCATGACAACGGGTTCGTACGGGTTGTGCGGCGCGGTGAGGCGGTTTGGAAGTATGAGCGCAATGACCAGGGCGACGTTACGCGTCAGACAGATCCTGACGGCAACGTTACGGACTACACCTACAACAAACACGGGCAACTGGTTGGGGTTTGGTATCCGGATAACGGTTGTCATCGGCTGGTTTGGAATGAGCGTGGGCAGCTTGTTGAAGAACAGCTTCCAAACGGTGGAGTTAAACGCTATCGCTATGACGATGTTGGGCGACAGGTTGCGCGTGAGGATGAGCATGGCGCGCTGACCCAGTATCAGTGGGACGGTGTGGGTCGGTTGGTTCGTGTCGTACTTCCTGGCGGCGCAGCGCGAGAATACAGCTACAACCCGTACGGAAAAATCACCTCCGAACGTGATGAACTGGGCCACGTCACCCGCTACGAATACGCCGACGGCCTGCACCTGATCAGCCGTCGCCTCAACGCCGATGGCACCCAGGTTAACTACCGCTATGACAACACCCGGTTGCTACTGACCGAGATCGAAAATGAAGTCGGCGAGACCTACCGACTTGATTACCACCCCAACGGCCTGATCCAGCAAGAAATCGGTTTTGATGGCCAGCGTACGGCGTACGTTTACGACCTCAACGGCAACCTGCTGGAAAAGACCGAACACGGCGACGACGGCAGTCAGCTAATTACCCGCTACGAGCGAGACGCTTCCGGGCGGCTTGTACGAAAAACCCTTCCCGATTCCAACGTTGTTGACTATGCCTACGATCGCCAGGGCAACCTCCTCAGCGTCGACGACGGCCACTGGGCGTTAGCCTACGAATACGACAGCCAAAACCGCCTCACCGCCGACCACCAAGGCTGGGGCACCCTGCGCTACGGCTACGACACCTGCGGCCAACTGAAGAACCTGCGCCTGCCGGACAACAACCGCCTCACCTTCAACCACGACAAAGGCGGCCACCTCGCCACCGTCGAGCTGAATGGCAAAACCCTAACGTCTCACCTGTTCAACACCGGAAAAGAACGCCAACGCCAGCAAGGCCAGCTCCTCAGCCACTACCACTACGACGAGCAAAACCGCCTGCACGCCCACGCGGTGACCCAGGAAGAACACAAGCTCTACCGCCGCCACTACGACTACGACAAAACCGGCAACCTCACCCGCCTGCTCGACACCCGCAAAGGCGAACACCACTACCACTACGACCCCCTCGCCCGCCTGACTCGGGCCGATCACTCGCAAGACCAGCAAGAGCGCTTCGGCCACGACCCGGCTGGAAACCTGCTCATGCAGGATCGTCCCGGCCCGGACATCGTGGCGGGGAATCGGCTGGTGATTCAGGGCGATCATCATTATGACTATGACGCCTTCGGCAATCTGATCCGCCAAAGACGCGGTAAAGGCCATCAACTCGTCACCGAGTATCGCTACGACTGCCAGCATCGGTTGATCGGCGTTACTCAACCGAACGGCAAAACGGCCAGCTATCGCTATGACCCGTTCGGTCGGCGGATCAGCAAAACCGTTGATGGGATAACCACTGAGTTTTTCTGGCAAGGCGACAAGCTGGTTGCGGAGCATCACGCCGATCGTCATCGCAGTTACATCTACGAGCCGGACAGCTTTCGGCCCTTAGTACTGTTGGAAGGTTTTGGCCCTCAAGACACCCAGCCCTTCCACTACCAACTCGACCACCTCGGCACACCGCAGGAACTCACCGCTCCAGACGGCGAAATCGTCTGGTCCGCGCATTACCGCGCCTACGGCCAAATCAGCCGCCTCGACATAAACAAGATCGACAACCCGCTACGCTTCCAAGGCCAATACTTCGACCCGGAAAGCGGGCTGCACTACAACCGCCACCGCTACTACAATCCAGATATTGGTCGTTACCTGACGCCTGACCCGGTGAAGCTGGCGGGTGGGATCAATGCGTACCAGTACGTGCCCAACCCTACGGGGTGGGTGGATCCAACGGGGTTAAGCGCCAACTGTCCACCTAAAGGTAGGAAAACTCTAGCATGTGACAAACCTGCCGAACCGTCTACTCCAGAGGTTTCAAGGAATGGTGCTTTCAAACAAGCTAAAGTCGATGCAGGAGCTCCGCGTACGCAACACCCAGACCCAGTGCTTGATCCGAGACTAGGGAAGACAAGGCAATATTCAATGGTATCAATGAGGGACAAGCAAAATAATGAAGTTCTAGATGAGCGAGGCCGACCAATAATGACGCGAGAGTATGAGTTCACCCGCGCCGACGGCTCTAAAATTCTAATTCAAGATCATGGAGCTGGACACAAATTTTCCGCACCTGAGGGAAAGGGTGATCAAACATCACATTTCAACCTTCGGCCGAAAAACAGGCCCAGAAATGGAAAATTAGACGGTGGCAAAGCCCACTATTACTTCCGAGGCAAGAAATGAAGTACTGGAATGATCTAGAAGATACTATCTTCTTCAACAAGGTGTTTACCTATCCGGTAGAAATAGGCGAAATAACACTTTTTTCTGTGACAATTGACAATGACAGGCCCAATATCGGTTTAGGGTTCGATATTTCGGAGCTTCCTGACGCACCACCAAAAAAGTGGATTCCGGAGGAGTTCAATACATGCCGGATAGGCTTAGATTGCGGAGGTCTGAGCGACGTTAGAATCAGCAATATCCCGACTAAGGAACCACTAAAAATGGTAATAACTAAACACGAAAATTTTTATGCCTTGCAAGCAAAATCTGCAACTTCAGTAATTGAGTTCAAGGCGAAATATATTTCGCTCTGTGGGCCATCTGTATATTTCAACGACCCGGATTCAGCGTGCTACTGAGATGCGAAAAGAGGTGTGTGCAATCTGATTGATCCGACCACATTAGATCATGGTTATGCAAACAAAGTAGTCAGACACTATGGCCCCCATAGCCAGCCCCAATTCGCCACCCCGCCCGCCCCCCACCTAAACTCTCCCCATGTTGTTTCAACGGACAGAGGATTCAAAATCATGGGCAAACGTCACCCCAACTTCCCCGCCTGGCAATGGCGCATTCACCCAGAAACCCATCAGCACCCGACCAACCTGGGGCTGCAGTTAATTGCCGTACCGCTGCTGATCATCGGGTTTCTGTTGATGGCGTCCGGTGTGTTCAGCCTGAGCCTGGCCAGTTTTGCCGTCGGCGTCATCGGCGTGTTGGCCGGCGTGGCGCTTCAGCGCCACGGTCGTAAGCTGGAAGCTCAAGGCAGCCAGCGGTTCTGAGGCTCAGGCAAAGACCACCACGGTCTGGCGGCTGATGGCGATCAGTTCCCCGCTTGGGCTCCAGAGTGCCGCGGCGGCATGGCCGTAGCCGTCGCGGGCGTGTTCGATATTGACGTAATACTGGCACCAATCGAGCGTGGTCAGGTCTTGCAGCGGCTGGATAAATTCGATGGTCCAGGTCAGCGTGCTGCCCGGTGCCGGTTTGGTCAGGTGCGGGAGTAAAGCCGGGGGCCAGGCGTCGACCAGGGCGAGGATGTGCGACTCGGTCAGCGGCTCTTCCTTCACATCACCGCGCAGGCGCACCCAGCCGCCCATGTCGCGTGATTTATTGCCGGTGAACGGCAGCCCGCCGACGCTCCAGCGCATGGCCAGATGGCGCATGAATTCGGGGGTCACACCCTTGATATAGGGCAGTTCCTGGCATTCATCCCAATGTTTGAACGCAGGCGGTGGTTCGCTTGCGACCTCAATCACTGACTCGCGAGACGCACCAAAGCTGGCCTGTACCAGTGTCGCCACTTCGCCGTTTTGCACCACGCGGCCCAGCAACTGGCTGACAGCCTTGCCTTCGCGCAGCACTTCGACTTGATAACTGGCAGGTACATCCGGCGCGACCGGGCCGACGAAGGTCACGGCCAGTGAGCGCAAAGGGCGATCTGCCGGCACTTGGGCGCGCAGAGCTTCGTATTGCAACGCCGCCACCAGGCCACCAAAGGTCGCGCGGCCTTGGGCCCATTCGGCGGGGATGGTGACGTCCAACGGGTTGCGACGGGCAGCGTCGAGCAAATCACTAAAGCGCATGGCGACCTCACATCAAGAAAACCGATAAGGGATCTTAACCATCGCGCCGGTGAGGTACAGCGCCTATTCCGGCCAAAAGCCGGACCGGCTTAGAAACAATCCGCGCTGAGTTTGTCCAGCACTCGATCGGCCTGGCTTTCCGCCTTGGTCATGGTGCGATGCCACACAGGCACGCAGGGCTGCAAATCCGCTTGGTGCCCGGCCTGGGCCAGCCACTGCCAGCAGTCGTGCCAATCACCCAGTGCACCTTGAGCTTGTTTGAGTCGCGACACGGCTTTGGCAGGCAGCTTGTCCAGTTCGGGATAAGCCTCGGCGGCGTAGCGCACGCGCTTGATCAGCAGGCGCAGACGATGGCGATCGTGGTTCGGGTCTTTGAGCGCTTCACCCAGTTTGTGCCATTGCTTGGCCAAGCGCTTTTCGATGCGCGGGCGCAGGCCCTTGAGTAGCTTCTGGTGTTGGGAGGCGCGGATAAAGCGAGGGAATGCATCGAGGATCAGCAGCAAGTGCGCCAGCTCCGGGCTTTGCGCCACTTGGCGATAGGCATCGGGCTGCAGGCGCAAGCGCCGATCAGCCGCATCGTGATAACCGTGCTGATGCAAATACGCCGCCAGGACCTCGCGGTCGCGTAGCGGCGTCGTTAATTGGCCGACCGTGCTGGCGGCCAACTCAAGCTGCTCCACACCCGGCAAACCACGCAATGGGCGCAACAAACTGCGCAGGCGCCGCACGGTAGTGCGCAAGTCGTGCAAGGCTTCATCGTCGGTGACGGCGGCAAGGCGAGCCTGGCAGCTCAGTAACCCTACTTCCAGGCCAATGACCTGAGCGACTAACTGATCGACCAAAGCTGACATTCCTTGCTCCCTTGACGATGAAAAATCCTGGTGTGTGCTACAGGTTAACGCCCGGCGCGCGACTCACGAATATAGAACCGCGCTTTTTCGGCCTTGTTGGAGCAGCCTTCAAACGCTTCGAATTGCTGCTGGGTCTTGGCGCCCGTCAACAAGGACAAGGCTTTGGAGTAGCTCACGGTGCCGGCAAAACCTTCGGCCTTGGCCAAGTCCAGCTCATGCCACGCCGCATCCAATTGCGTGCCACAGCTATCGCGGTATGCGGTTTTCCCGGCACAACCGGCCAGGGCCAACACGATCACAGGTACACACATCCAGGCTTTCATCAATGACACCTCAAATAAAGAAAAACAGTCGTACGGTGTAGACGTTGCCCGCAAGGAAAAGTGCCTTGTTTGCCGCCTGAAATCAGAAGCGCCTATCGTCAGAGCATACCCGAGCCTGCTCGCTATTCTGGAAAAATATTACAAGGCTCGGCGAAGATTGAAGCCGCCCCCTCAATGGGTGCATTGTGGGCACCTGACTTGGGAAGGACATGGACCATGAATAAGCGTGTTGCCTTGGTGCTCGGCTCCGGTGGGGCGAGGGGCTACGCCCATATCGGTGTGATTGAGGAGATCGAACGGCGCGGTTATGACATCGCCTGTATCGCCGGTTGCTCCATGGGCGCAGTGGTCGGCGGAATCTATGCCGCCGGCAAACTGGATGAGTATCGCAACTGGATCGAAAGCCTCGACTACCTGGACGTGCTGCGCCTGGTCGACGTGAGTTTTCGCCTGGGCGCCATTCGCGGCGAAAAAGTCTTCGGGCAAATCCGCAAGATCGTCGGCGAGATCAATATCGAAGAGCTGCGTATTCCCTACACCGCCGTCGCCACAGACCTGACCAACCAGCAGGAAATCTGGTTCCAGGAAGGCTGCCTGCACCAGGCCATGCGGGCATCGGCGGCGATCCCGAGCCTGTTCACGCCGGTGATGCAGGGCAACCGCATGCTGGTCGACGGCGGCCTGCTCAACCCGCTGCCAATCGTGCCGGTGGTGTCGAGCCACTGCGACCTGATCATCGCCGTCAACCTCAACGCCACCAATCAAAAACACTACCAACTGCCGGTGATCCAGCGCCCGCCTGCGTTCAAGAGCCGCTTTAACAGTTTGGCCAAGTCATTGGGCTCACATTTGCCGTTTCGACGAAAACAAGCCGAACAGTTGATGAAGTTGGAGCAGGAGGCACTGCAGGCCCAGACGGCGGAGATTAACCCCTGGCTGGAGTCGGCCGAGCCCGAATCCCAGCAACCCGCCGCCGCGCCGGAAAAAGCCGGGGCACCGAAGTCGGCGACCGGTTCGTTCATCATCGACAACGTCGGGCCGGCGTCGCTGCTGGACTTGATCAACCAGAGTTTCGAAGTGATGCAGACGTCGCTGGCGCAATACAAGATCGCCGGGTATCCGCCGGATGTGCTGATCAACGTGCCCAAGCGCGTGTGCCGGTTTTTCGAGTTCTACAAGGCGCCGGAGTTGATCGCGCTGGGGCGGGAAATTGCCAGGGATACGCTGGACAAATATGAGAGTGAGCAAAGCTGAAATTTTGGGTGGGGCTGAGGGCTACATCGCAGGCAAGCCAGCTCCCACATTTTGAATGTATTCACATATCGAAGGTGGGAGCTGGCTTGCCTGCGATGAGGCCAGTTCAGGCACCGATAATCTCAGCCATTCAACAACCGATACCCCACCCCCGCCTCAGTCACAATAAACCTCGGCTGCGTCGGGTCATCCGCCAGCTTCTGGCGCAAATGCCCCACCACGATACGCAGGTAGTGACTGTCTTCCGTGTGGGTCGGCCCCCAAATATCCTTGAGCAGTTGTTGCTGGGTAATCACCCGCCCCGGATGCCGCGCCAATTGCGCCAGCACCGCGTACTCCTTGCGGGTCAGCGCCACCTCGGCTCCATCCAGCAGCACGCGCCGATAAGCCAGGTCCACGGTCAGCGGGCCAAAACTCAAGGCGGCTTCCTGGGCCTCTCCTGCCGGCGCCTGGCGCAGCAATGCGCGAACGCGGGCGAGAAATTCCTGGATGCCAAAGGGCTTGGTCACGTAGTCATTGGCGCCGCCATCCAGGGCTTCGACCTTTTGCACTTCACTCGCCCGCACCGACAACACCAGCACCGGCACCGTCGACCACTCGCGAAACTCGCGCAGCACTTGCTGGCCGTCCATGTCGGGCAGGCCGAGGTCGAGCACCAGCAAATCCGGTTTGCTCAATGCCGCCTGGGCCAGGCCTTCGTTACCGGTGCCGGCCTCGATCACTTTGTAGCCCTGGGAGGCCAGGCTGATGCGCAGGAATTTGCGGATCTGCGGTTCGTCATCAATGACTAAAATCGTCGCGGTCTGGCTCATGGTGTCCAATCAAAATCCGTGAAAAAAAGAGGGTAGCTCAAGCCTCGCGTTCCAGGCCAGGTTGAGTCGGCAATGGCAGGAACAAGCTGATGCAAGTACCCCGCCCATCAATGCCGTCGGCGACGCTGATACGCCCGCCGTGGGCGCCGACCATGCCTTGGCAGATCGCCAGGCCGAGGCCCGTGCCCTGCCCGCCGCGATCACCCCGAGCGGCGGTGTAGAACATATCGAAAATCTTCGCGCGCTCATCTTCGGGAATCCCCGGCCCTTCATCGGCCACCGCGAAAAAAAGCTGGTCATCCGCCACGCCCGCACTGACTTCCAAACGGCCTTGGGCGGGTGAGAATCGCGCGGCGTTTTCCAGCACATTAACCAGCGCTTGCTCGATCAGCGCGGCATGGACATACAGCAACGGCAACTCGGCAGGCACGTCGGTCTTCACCTGCAACGGCGCCAGCACCGCACGCAAACGGCCCAGCGCACTGCCGACGATATCACCCGGCGAAACCCAATCGCGCGCCAGCTTCAGGGCACCGTGGCCCAGGCGCGTCATGTCGAGCAGGTTCTGGATATAACGGTCGAGGCGCTCGGCTTCATCGCGGGTGCCTTCGAGCAATTCGCGGCGATCCTCCAAAGGAATCGCCTCGCCAAGCGCCAGCAGGCTGTCGATGCTGCCGCGCATGGACGTCAGCGGCGTGCGTAAATCATGGGACACCGACGCCAGCAAGGCGCTGCGCAGTTGTTCGGTCTCGCCGTGCAGGCGTGCAGATTCCAGTTCCTGTGCCAGCTGCGCCCGCGCCAAGGCCTGGGCCAGCGGCTGGCTCAAGGCGGTAAGCAGACGACGACGCTGGCCGCTCAATTCCAGGCCCGGTTTGGGGCTGACGCCGAGCAAGCCCAGCGGCCCCTCCTCGCCCGACAGCGGCCACCACCACCAGCGCCCGAACGGCAAGGTGCCGGTGCCCATGCCGGCCGGTTGATCATGCTGCCAGGCCCAATCGGCGGCGGCGCGTTCGGCCTCAGTAAGGTTCAGCGGCGAACCGGTCTCGACCTTCCAGTCGCCCTGGCTGTCACGGTTGACCAGGCACAGGTCCAGGTCGCTCCAGCCTTCGAGGTGATGCGCCGCCGCGCTGATCACCGCCTGGCGATCGGTGGCGGCGGTGAGTTTGCGCGACAGGTCGAGCAGTTCGCTGGTTTCTTCCTGGGTGTCGCGCAAGGCTTGCAGCTGCCGCCGCTGGCGTGCCGCCAGGTTGCCGGTCAACGCCGCCATCAACAGAAAGAACAACAGCGTCAACACATCTTCTTCACGCTGGATGGCGAAGGAGAAATTCGGCGGGATAAACAGAAAGTCGTAGGTCAGGAACGACAGCGCCGCACACACCAATGACGGCCCCAGGCTGCTGCGCACGCCGACCAGCAACACCGCCGCAAGAAACACCAGGGAGATGTTCGGCAGCGGCAACACGCTGGCCACCGCCCAGGCCAATGCAGCCGCCACGAAGGTCGCGACCACCGCCAGGCCATAATCGAACCACACCAGCCCGCGTACATCCGGCAGGCGCGGCGGTGCGGGCATGTCGTCGCTGTCGAGGACGTTGATTTCCAAGCCGCGCGCATTGCGCAACAAGCGCGCCGCCAGCCCGCCGCCGAACAGACGACGCCGCCAGCGCATGCGCGACTGCCCCACCAGCAGCAGGCTGGCGCGGCGTTCGGCGGCGTGCTGGATCAGCGTTTTCGCCACTTCCCCGGCCCGCAGCAACACCACTTCGCCGCCCAGGCGCTCAGCCAGCTGCTGGGCGTTTTGCAGGCGCAGGCGCGATTGCTCATCGCGCGCGCGGCCGTTATCGATATGCACCAGGCTCCAGGGCAAATGCCGACGCTGGGCCACGCGGCTGGCATGCCGCACCAGGCGTTCGGCCTGCGCATCGCCATCCACGCCCACCAGCAAACGCCCGCGTACTGCCGGCGCGGCCTGGCCGAGTTGGCGATAACCTTGAGCCAGGTCGTCATCGACGTGGGCGGCGGCGGTCTGCATCGCCAGCTCGCGCAGGGCCATCAGGTTAGTCTGGGTGAAAAACGCGTCGATGGCCGCGCGGGCCTGTTCCGGCACATACACCTTGCCGTCGCGCAGGCGCTCCAGCAGCTCACGGGATGGCAGGTCGATCAGCAGGAGTTCGTCAGCCTCTTGCAGCACCCAATCCGGCAGGGTTTCGCGCACCTGCACGCCGGTGATGCCGCGCACTTGGTCATTGAGGCTCTCCAGGTGCTGGACGTTGACCGTGGTGAACACGTTGATGCCGGCGGCAAGCAGTTCCTGGATGTCTTGCCAGCGCTTTTCATGGCGGCTGCCGGGGACGTTGCTGTGGGCCAATTCGTCCACCAGCACCAGCTTTGGCTTGGCGGCGAGCAGGCCGTCGAGGTCCATTTCTTCGAGCATCACGCCACGGTATTCGCTGCGCAGCAACGGTTGCTGCGGCAGGCCGCTGAGCAAGGCTTCAGTCTCGGCGCGGCCGTGGGTTTCGACCACCCCGGCGAGCAGGCGCACGCCCTGGCGCAGCTGGGTGTGGGCGGCCTGGAGCATGGCGTAGGTCTTGCCCACACCCGGCGCGGCGCCGAGAAAGACTTTGAGCCGGCCACGGCCGTCCCGTGGCAGATCGGCTAACAGGGCATCGGCGCGGCCGGAGTCGCTCATGCTTTGCGGTTCCTTCAGGTATTCAAGTCACTGAAGATCCAATGTGGGAGCGGGCTTGCTCGCGAAAGCGGTGGATCAGTCAACACATCTTTTACTGAACGACCGCATTCGCGAGCAAGCCCGCTCCCACAAGGGGCTCAGAGTTTTTCCAGCGCCATGTTCAGCGCCAACACATTCACCACCGGCGGGCCCACCAGTGGGCTTTCGATGTGCTCATCCAGCAAGCGCTGCAGTGTAGACACCGGCACATTCCGCGCCGCTGCCACCCGCGCCAGTTGATAGGCAATCGCCTGCGGAGGCAAGTGTGGATCAAGACCGCTGCCGGAGGTAGTCAGCGAGGCCAGAGGCACCGGCCCTTGGCCTGGCACCAGTTGTTTGTTCGCGTCATCGAAAATGCGCGTGGCCAACGCCGGGTTGCTTGGGCCAAGGTTACTCGCGCTGCTGGAAACCGTCGCGAACGCGCCGGCCGAGGGGCGCGGGTGGAACCAGCTGTCACCGGTAAAATCCTGGGCGATCAGGCTGGAGCCGCGCACTTTGCCATCGGCATCGCGCACCAGGCTGCCGTTGGCCTGGGCCGGAAAGGCGACTTGGGCGACACCGGTAACCACCAGTGGGTAAGCGACGCCGGTGATCAGGGTCATGAGTACCAGCAGGCTCAGGGCCGGGCGGATCATGTTGGACATTTCAGATTCCTCAATTCGTTTATCAGCGCGGGACGCGGAGCGTCCAGGGCAGCATTCCCACGCGGAGCGTGGGAATGATCCGGGTTACACCAGGTGCAGCGCCGTCAGCAGCATGTCGATCGCCTTGATGCCCACGAACGGCACCAGAATCCCGCCCAGCCCATAGATCAGCAGGTTGCGCCGCAGCAATGCCGCCGCACTCGCCGCCTGCACGCGCACACCGCGCAGCGCCAGCGGAATCAGCACCACGATGATCAGTGCGTTAAACACGATGGCCGAGAGAATCGCGCTTTGCGGGCTCTGCAAGTGCATCACGTTGAGCACGCCCAGTTGCGGGTAGATCGAGGCGAACAGCGCCGGCAGGATCGCGAAGTACTTGGCCACGTCGTTGGCGATGGAGAACGTCGTCAATGCGCCGCGCGTGACCAGCAGTTCCTTGCCGATCTGCACCACGTCCAGCAGCTTGGTCGGGTCGCTGTCGAGGTCGACCATGTTGGCGGCTTCGCGGGCGGCTTGGGTGCCGTCGTTCATCGCCATGCCGACGTCGGCCTGGGCCAGTGCCGGGGCGTCGTTGGCGCCGTCGCCACACATTGCCACCAGGCGACCGTCATTCTGTTCATGCCGAATGCGCGCGAGTTTTTTCTCCGGCGTGGCTTCGGCCAGCACGTCATCCACGCCCGCCTCGGCAGCAATCGCCGCGGCGGTCAGTGGGTTGTCGCCTGTCACCATCACGGTGCGAATCCCCAGTTTGCGCAGCTCGGCGAAACGTTCGCGGATGCCGGGCTTGACCACGTCTTTGAGATGGATCGCACCGAGCAATTTGCCGTCAGCGCACACCAGCAGCGGTGTGCCGCCGCTTTGGGCGATCTTGTCGATTTCCCGCGAGAGTGCCGGTTGCAGGTCGCGACGTTGTTGACCGATAAACGCCAGCAGCGAATCCACGGCGCCTTTGCGGAACACACGGCCTTGGTAGTCGACGCCGGACAAACGCGTTTCAGCGCTGAACGGCACCGAGGTCAGTTGGTCCAGGGTCGGCTCGGCCTGTGGGTGCAAGGCACGCAGGTATTCGACGATGGATTTACCTTCCGCCGTGTCGTCCGCCAGCGAGGCCAGCAGCGCGCCTTCGGCCAAATCACGGCCACTGACACCCGGCGCGGCGATCACTGCGGCACAGCGACGGTTACCGAAAGTGATGGTGCCGGTTTTATCCAACAGCAACACATGCACGTCACCCGCCGCTTCCACCGCACGCCCGGATTTGGCGATCACGTTGAGGCGCACCAGACGGTCCATGCCGGCGATACCGATGGCCGACAACAAGCCGCCGATAGTGGTAGGAATCAGCGTCACCAGCAGTGCGACCAGGAACACCAGCGGCAAGCTGCCATTGGCGAAGTGGGCGAATGGCTGCAGGGTGACCACCACGAGCAGGAAGATCAGCGTCAGGCCAATCAGCAGGATATCCAGCGCGACTTCGTTGGGGGTTTTCTGGCGTTTGGCGCCTTCCACCAGTGCGATCATGCGGTCCAGCGTCGACTCGCCGGGGTTGACGGTGATGCGGATCAGCAGCCAGTCCGACACCAGGCGGGTGTTGCCGGTGACGGCAGAACGGTCGCCACCGGATTCGCGGATCACCGGCGCGGATTCACCGGTGATCGCCGCTTCGTTAACTGCCGCGATGCCTTCGATGACCTCGCCGTCGCCGGGGATCATTTCCCCGGCGGCAACACGCACCACGTCGCCTTTGCGCAGGCTGGTGGCCGGCACGACCTTGAAGCTGCCGTCGGCCTCTTTGCGACGTGCACTGAGGCCTTCGCTGCCGGCCTTGAGGCTGTCGGCGCGGGCCTTGCCGCGACCTTCGGCCAAGGCTTCGGCGAAGTTGGCGAACAGCACGGTGAACCACAACCACACGGCGATTTGCACGGCGACGAAGGTCGGTACGTTGGTGTCGGGCACAAAGCACAACACGGTGGTGAGGATGGCGGTCAGTTCGACCACCAGCATCACCGGCGAGCGTTGCAGCTGGCGCGGGTCGAGCTTGACGAACGCCTGGCCCAGCGCCGGGCGCCACAAGGCAGAGATGGCGGTTTTGGCGGGCTCCTGGGTTTGGACCGGGGCCGCATTTTTTGCAGGCATATTCATTTTCATATCCCTCAGAAGCCCATACTCAGATGTTCAGCAATTGGGCCCAGCGCCAGTGTCGGCAGGAAGGTCAGGCCGCCCACCAGCAAAATGGTCACGGTCAACAGGGTCACGAACAGCGGGCCATGGGTCGGGAAGCTGTTCTGGCCAATCGGTGCGGTCTTCTTCATCGCCAGGCTGCCGGCCAGGGCCAGTACCGGGAGGATGTAGCCGAAGCGGCCAAGCAACATCGACAGGCTCAACATCAGGTTGTGGAACGCGGTGTTGGCACTGAAGCCGCCGAACGCCGAACCGTTGTTGGCACTGGCCGAGGTGTAGGCGTACAGCAACTGGCTGAAACCGTGCGGGCCAGGGTTACTGATGGCGCCGGCCGGGCCAGGCAGGCTGGCGGCGATGGCGCCCAGCACCAGCGTGCCGATCGGCATTACCAGCAGGGTCACCACCAGCAATTGCACTTCCTTGGCCTGCAGCTTCTTGCCGAGGTATTCCGGCGTGCGGCCGATCATCAACCCAGCGAGGAACACCGCGATCAACACGTTGAGCAACATGCCGTACATGCCGGCGCCGACGCCGCCGAAGATCACTTCGCCGACCATCATGTTGATCAGTGCCACCATCCCGCTCAGCGGGTTAAGGCTGTCTTGCATGCCATTGACCGAACCGTTGGACGCAGCGGTAGTGGCCACCGACCACAACACGGTGCCGGTGGTGCCGAAGCGTGCTTCTTTACCTTCCAGCGGTGCGGTTTGCTCAACGGCCGGGTTGTTCAGGGTCGGGTTGGGCTGGTATTCGGCCCACAACGAGGTCGCGCCGCCGATCAGGAACAGGGCCAGCATGCAGCCGAGGATCGCGCGGCTCTGACGCAGGTCTTTCACGTAATGGCCGAAGGTGAACACCAGCGCCACCGGGATCAGGATGATCGCGCCCAGCTCGAACAGGTTGGCCCACGCGGTCGGGTCTTCAAACGGGTGCGCCGAGTTGACGCCGAAGAAGCCGCCGCCGTTGGTGCCCAGTTGCTTGATCGCAATCTGGCTGGCTGCCGGGCCGAGTGGGATCACCTGGTCAACGCCTTGCAGGGTCACGGCGTTTACATAGTGAGCGAAGGTTTGCGGCACGCCCTGCCACACCAGGAACAACGCGAACACCAGGCACAACGGCAACAGGCCGTAGAGGGTGGCGCGGGTCATGTCGACCCAGAAGTTGCCCAAGGTCTTGGTGGATTTGCGCCCGATGCCACGGCAGAGCGCAACCAGTACCGCCAAGCCAGTCGCGGCGCTGACGAAGTTCTGCACGGTCAGGCCGACCATCTGGCTGAGGTAGCTCAGAGAGGCTTCACCGCTGTAGTTCTGCCAGTTGGTGTTGGTCATGAAACTGACCGCGGTGTTGAAGGCCAAGGTCCATTCCTGCCCCGGCAATTTCTGCGGGTTCAGTGGGAGATAGTCCTGGAACAGCAGGATCGCGAACAGCAACACAAAACCCGCCAGGTTGAACGCCAGCAGCGCCAGCGTGTACTTCTGCCAGCTCTGTTCCTGATGATCATCCACGCCCGACAAGCGATAACACGCGCGCTCGACAGGGCCCAGCACCGGCGTGAGCCAGGTGCGCTGGCCTTCCATCACCTTGTAGTAGAACCGCCCCAGGAACGGCGCCGGCACCAGCACCACGGCAAAGAAGGCGATGATCAGCCAATAGTCATAACTGTGCATAGCCTGCTCCTAGTTCCGATCCGCGCGTAACAGCGCAACCAGCAGATAAATGAACAGCGCCACGGCCAATAGCAGTGACACCCCGTCCAGAACGCTCATGGAAGTCTCTCCGTTTTGCGGCGATTGCCGCGTGTGGGGCAATTGTCCGCAGGAGTGGCGTAAAGGAACGAGAGCGACGGTGGGGGCCGGGCGTAAAGACGGCGTAAAGAGTGGGTTTATGCGGGGTTTACAGGGGGATTTTTAGTGTTTGGGCGGGCCTCTTCGCGAGCAAGCCCGCTCCCACATTCGACCGCGTATATCCTGCTAAAACGGGGGGCAATGTGGGAGCGGGCTTGCTCGCGAAAGCGCCAGACCTGGCACCGCCGCATTACTTTGGTGCAACGCTGACAACATTCAAACGCAAAACCATCCCCTCGGCGACAGTTCGGCGCCTTTACGACAAGGCTTTGGTCAATGGCATGGCCGCTGCAACACCCTGAATCATTCCAAACCGTTCAGGGAGCGCAACACGATGAACACACAACTCAAACCCACCTTGGGCACTCTGCACTTGTGGGGCATTGCCGTGGGGCTGGTGATTTCCGGCGAATACTTCGGCTGGAGCTACGGCTGGGGCGTGGCCGGTACGTTGGGCTTTCTGGTGACCTCGCTGATGGTCGCCGCCATGTACACCTGCTTTATCTTCAGTTTCACCGAGCTGACGACGGCGATTCCCCACGCAGGCGGACCGTTTGCCTACAGCCGTCGCGCCTTCGGGGAAAAAGGCGGCCTGATCGCCGGCCTCGCCACATTGATCGAATTCGTCTTCGCCCCGCCCGCCATTGCCTTGGCTATCGGCGCCTATCTGAATGTGCAGTTTCCCGCCCTCGACCCCAAACACGCGGCGGTCGGCGCCTACATCGTGTTCATGGGCTTGAATATTCTCGGCGTGAAGCTCGCCGCCACCTTCGAACTGGTGGTGTGCGTGCTGGCCGTCGCCGAGTTGCTGGTGTTCATGGGCGTGGTTGCACCTGCGTTCAGCTTCAGCAATTTTGCCCTGAATGGCTGGGCCGGTTCTGACACCTTCAGCGCCCCGGCCATTGCCGGGATGTTCGCCGCCATTCCCTTTGCCATCTGGTTCTTCCTCGCCATCGAAGGCGCGGCCATGGCGGCCGAGGAGGCAAAAGACCCTAAACGCACCATTCCAAAAGCCTACATCAGCGGCATCCTGACGCTGGTAATCCTGGCCATGGGCGTGATGTTCTTCGCCGGCGGCGTGGGCGACTGGCGCACCCTGTCGAATATCAATGACCCGTTGCCGCAAGCCATGAAAACCGTGGTGGGCGACAGCTCCGGCTGGCTGCACATGCTGGTGTGGATCGGCCTGTTCGGCCTGGTGGCGAGCTTCCACGGCATCATTCTCGGTTACTCGCGCCAATTCTTCGCCCTGGCCCGCGCCGGTTACCTGCCGTCTTTCCTGGCCAAACTGTCGCGCTTTCAGACACCGCACCGGGCAATCATCGCAGGCGGCGTGGTCGGTATCGCGGCCATCTACAGCGACGGTCTGATCAACCTGGGCGGCATGACACTGACGGCGGCGATGATCACCATGGCAGTGTTCGGGGCCATCGTGATGTACATCATGAGCATGCTCAGCCTGTTCAAGCTGCGTAAGACCGAACCGCTGCTGGAGCGTACCTTCCGTGCACCGGGCTACCCGATTGTGCCGGGCATTGCGCTGGTACTGGCGCTGGTGTGCCTGGTGGCCATGGCCTGGTTCAACGCGCTGATCGGGCTGATTTTCCTGGGCTTCATGGTGGTGGGGTTTGTGTACTTCCAACTGACCGCACAGGACCGCGCCGATGCACCGGCGGATGCGATGTTAACCGGGCTGTGAGGCTACTGGAGCAGAACGGGCCTACAATGAACTACTAAGAAAGCCCGTTACTCAAAGCAGCTATTACCGTGGGAAATTTCCCCACGGTTTGCTGCCTCAAGGAGAGCCCTATGCCGTGGTATGCCTGGTTGATTTTAGTGGTCGCGATCGGTTCGATCGTCGGTGGTTTATTGATGCTGCGTGACAGCGCCAACAAGGTGGAACTCACCGACGAACAACGCAAACGCGTGGCCGAGCGCAACGCCCAAGCGGACTCAAAGGACGCCCAGGACCGCTGAACCTGCCCTACTCCCACGCCGCCTTGGCGATATGCAACCCGTGCTGGCCTTTATAGGCCGCACGCTCGGGTTGGCTCCAGCCCTTGAGCAACTCATCCTCCAACCGATAAATCTCCACACCCAGCGGGCGACATACCGTCAGCGGGTCTTGCGCGTCCGGCCCCCACATCGGCAGCGACAGATCCCCGCCGGGGCACGTCGACAGCGCGCAGAGCAAATCAATTTCGGCAAAAAACTCCAGGTAGTCGCCCTTCTGCGCCGGGCAGGCTTTCATGAAGTACATGTCATCGTGGTTGAGGCCCGTACACTGGAAGATATTCAACACGTCATGTACATCAAATTCGGTCAGGCCATGGGGCAGTACAGCGCGTGTCAGGTTTGAATGGCAATGGTGGTGAAAGTCTTCGCCGGTGAGCATGCGGTTCACATACGGGTCGCAACGCGTGCCAAGCAAATCATGCAGGCGCCCGCCATGTTTATCGATGCCGTAGCTGGCCAGGCTGTCATCGGTGATGGTGACCAAAGGCCGCAGAAACGGCAGGTTCGACCACAGCCGGTCATGGGTGCTGACATGCGCGCCCTGCAACTGCCGGGTGCGCGCCGCCCACAAGCGTTCACGCGGGTCGTTGGCGTTCCATACATTAAAGTCGCCGACCTGCGGCCCCACCGGCGTGGTGACACGGAACACATGCCCGGCCGGCACTTTCCATGCCCTGCCCGTGCGAATCGGCACTTCGAACTGCTCGACCAACGTGCGTTTGTCCGCCCTGTCACGAATGCGCTCGTAGAACGCCGTGTCGACCTGCAGGGCCGAACCTTTACTGACCTGGTAAGCGGCCGGATAGTCTTTGTACATGCTGCGATCCTCGATCAGGGTTGAGTAAACAGGGCCAATGTCAGGCGCTCCGAATCATCCAGGTACAAGCTCATCGCTTGACCCGCCGCCGGTTTGTCCCCTTGAACCAATAACGCGTAAATCTCGCGGTCTCGCTCCAACCAGGGCGACTGGAAGCGTTGCTCATCAATGGCGGAGCAAAACACCAGGCGCAGTTGGGCAATGACCTGGGCGAAGAACTCATCGAACAATGGGCTGCGCATCAGGCCGACAATCTGCTGGTGAAACACCAGGCTGTGCGTCGCCACGGCGCGCCAGTCTTCACGGTCGCGGGCCAGCGTGGTGGCCTCAATGGCGTTTTGCATGTGCTCGGCCTGAGCGTGGGTGAGCGCGCCGCTCTGGGTGATGGCCTGCAATTCGAGGATACGCCGCACGACGAACAGATCACGCACCTCGTCTCGCTCCAACCGCCGCACCATCACACCTTTGTTGCGCACGTAGCGTGTAAGCCCCTCCTGCCCCAAACGATGCAAGGCCTCGCGGATGGTATTGCGCGAGGCGTTGTAGGCCTTGACCAGGTCCGCCTCGACCAACGCCATTCCAGGTAACAGCCGCCCGCCAATGATGTCGGCACGCAATTCAAGCGCTATCTGATCGGCTAAAGACAAGCTGAGCGTCATGACCACCTCACGATTGTTGAACAATCACTGGGCAAGATGTAATCACTTTTCATGCCAACGCGGTTGAGCTTCTCGGGATGTTTAAAACAGCGTTACCCGTTAAAATGCGCGCATGTTCACGAGGCAGTCCTATGCGTTATTCGTCAGACCATAAAGCCCAGACTCACCAACGCATCATCAAGGAAGCCTCGGTGCGCTTTCGCCGCGACGGCATTGGCGCCACTGGTCTGCAGCCGTTGATGAAAGCGCTGGACCTGACGCACGGCGGGTTTTATGCCCATTTCAAATCCAAACACGAGTTGGTGGAAAAAGCCCTGCAGGCAGCCGCTGCAGAACTGGATGCACATTGCGAAATGCTGTTCAGCCAGGAACGGCCGCTGGATGCGTTTATCGACAGCTACCTGTCTGAATGGCACCAGACCTCGCCGGATCAGGGCTGCCCGCTAACGACCATGTCTTCGGAACTTGGCCTCAGAGGCCAGCATAGTCCGACCACGGATGCGGTACTTGGGGCTCGGTTGAAACAAGTCGAGGCGGCGCTTGGCAGCGCGAATGCCGATGAACAAAGCCTGGTGTTGATGTCGACGCTGGTGGGCGCGCTGGTACTGGCCCGCAGTGTCGAAAGTACGCAGTTGGCGACGCGCATCCTGGACGTGGTACGCGCCAGTTTGAAGGCGCAGGTTGCAGAGGCTGAAAAGGCCGGTCAATGACCGGCCTCCCTGGCAACGTTCACATCCTCAATTGATCGCCAGCCTGTCGCGGTTCTTCTCCAGCAACGCCTTGCCGATGCCTTTAACTTCCAACAACTCATCCACTGCCGTGAACGGGCCATTGCTTTCGCGATAAGCGATGATCGCCTTGGCTTTGGCCGCGCCGATGCCGAAGAGGTCGCGACGCAGGGTTTCCGCGTCGGCGGCGTTCAGGTTGACCTTGGCGGATTGCTCGGCCTTGTTCATCTGCGCGGCGATGGGGGTTGGGGCTTCGGGTTTGATAGAGGGCGCTGCGTTGGCGGCAACTGAGAACGTGGTGAGGAAGGCAAAGATCAGGGAAGAGATGTAAGTGTTTTGCATTGGTGACGCTCCATGACATCGGTAGAAGAAAAGCAGCTTTCCGAAGCTGCTTTTCAAACTTAGGCGATGTCTGGAAGGAGTCAAAAACGCAGGGGTTACAGAGTGTGAGTTTAAGGCTCCAAACGGCGCTGCTGGAAAATCAGATCGACGATTTCACCGTCCGGCGAGTAGCCACTTACGGTGTCGCGCAGCAACTGTCGAACGCGGGAATAATCGTCCTGATCCACGGCCCCCAGCAGTTCGTTCAACTTGACCTTGAGCAGATCCCAGGCCAGATGGTCTTCATTGGCACTCATGATCATCGGGTGCTGAGTGGCAACTACGTTGTCGCCAATGAGTAACTCTTCGTAAAGCTTTTCACCAGGGCGCAGGCCTGAAAACTCGATGGCGATATCGCCATGCGGGTTTTTATCCGAGCGCACACTCAGGCCAGACAAGTGAATCATCTTCTCCGCGAGTTCGACGATCTTCACCGGCTCGCCCATGTCCAGCACGAATACGTCACCGCCCAGGCCCATTGAACCGGCCTGAATCACCAGCTGCGCAGCTTCCGGGATGGTCATGAAGTAGCGGGTTATCTTCGGGTGAGTGACCGTCACCGGGCCACCCGACTTGATTTGCTTATGAAACAGCGGAATCACCGAACCGGAGGAGCCGAGTACATTGCCGAAACGCACCATGGTGAAGCGGGTCTTGTTAACACGCGAGACGTTCGATTTGTCGCCAAACAATACCGGGGCTACCTCGCGGCTAAGGGCTTGCAGGGTCAATTCGGCGAGGCGTTTGGTACTGCCCATGACATTGGTCGGGCGCACCGCCTTGTCGGTAGAGATCAGCACGAAATTGGCCACGCCTGCCTGCAATGCAGCTTGCGCAGTGTTCAGTGTGCCCATGACATTATTCAACACACCTTCGGCGATGTTGTGCTCTACCATCGGCACGTGTTTGTACGCGGCAGCGTGATAAACCGTGCTGACGTGCCAGGCTTTCATCACATCCAGCAACTTGGATTGATTACGCACCGAACCCAGGATGGGCAAGATTTTGACCGGTAACGACTCGCGATTTATACGCTCTTCCAGCTCGCACAGGATGCTGTATAGATTGAACTCACTGTGTTCGAACAGCAGCAACGATGTCGGGCGCAGTGTCAGGATCTGCCGGCACAGTTCTGAACCAATTGAGCCGCCCGCCCCCGTTACCATGACGTTCTGCCCTTTGATACAGCGTTCGAGCAATTCGTGCTGGGCAGGCACCGTGTCCCGACCCAAAAGGTCTGCAATATCGACTTCCTGGATATCGTCGACCTTCACCCTGCCACTGGCCAGGTCCATGAACCCGGGAACACTGCGCACATGCAGAGGGAAACCTTCAAGAAACCCGAGGATCTCACGGCGACGCCCGCGGTTGGAGGAAGGAATCGCCAGCAATATTTCCTGCGCGCCCGTCGCGTCGATCATGCGTTGGATGTGCTTGGGCTTATACACTTGCAGCCCGGAAATCACGCGCTCGGAAATACTTGAATCATCGTCAATAAATGCCACCGGCCGCATGACACGGCCCATTCGCAAGGCCGCTACCAGCTGATTGCCGGCAGAACCTGCGCCGTAGATGGCGACACGCGGCAGGCCATCCTCGCGGTTGGTAAACGGCACATGTTGTGCCGCGGAGAACCAGTCACCCATAAAATATTGGCGCATGGCCAACCGCACGCCGCCCACCATGATCAGGCTGAGCCACCAGTAGTTGAAGATAATGGAGCGCGGCACCACATTTTGATGGTTGCTGTACCAGTAAACCACCACGCCAAGGATGAGCGAGGACAAGCTGACCGCCTTGATAATCGCGATCAATGCGTCGTTGCCGAAGTAGCGCATCACTGCCCGGTACATGCCGAAGCGGATGAACAGCGGAATGGCAATCACTGGAGCGGCGATGAACAACCAGAGGTGAAGACGAACCGGGTTGACCAATTCATCGATGCCCAGGCGTACAACGAACGCAAGCCACAAGGCAGCCCAAACGACAAACACATCCGTGCCGACCTGAATCAGTCGTTTTTTTCGTCTGGGCAAAGCGACCAAATAGGCCCGTAACTTATCCATAGCGGTTTCAAACACCTCTTAACATCCTATTACTTTGCCTTTGTAAGGCCATCCATGAACCCTCTGAAGGCTTTAAGGCTGGCTGCACGTGCGACTCAGTTGCCACCGTTACCGCTCAAGCTCGCCGGCGTGAAACTTGATTGCCAGGAGGATCAGCGGCACGTATGCGAGAACCAGTGCCCACGCTCCATCCCATCCATACAGAACCACACCGAGTGCAATGGGCAATAACCAAACGAGGTTAATGGCCGCCACTGCCAACGTCACCGGCAGGTGTTTACCGAACTTGCGTGAAGCAAACTGATAGGCATGACTGCGATGCGCTTCGTAGACCTTATCGCCCCGTAGCAGGCGGCGCACAAGCGTAAACGTAGCGTCGACCACGAATATGCCCAGCAAAATCAACCACGCCCAGAAAAAAGAAGAGTGAACCCAGGCGGCCTGAATAGAGAAACAGCCCAGGACAACGCCCAGGAACCCACTGCCGGCATCGCCCATGAAGATTTTGGCAGGCGGGAAATTCCACACCAGAAACGCACCTACCGCCGCGGCCAACAGCAGCGGCAGCCAGATCATGCCCTGCTGACCACTCAGCGCATACAGCAGACAGCCGCCAAGGCAGGCGCAAATCGCTTCAACACTGGCGATCCCATCAATTCCATCCATGAAATTGTAGAGGTTGAGCATCCAGACCAGATAGATCGCAGCCAGGATATTGCCGATCAGCCCCAGGTGCAGGTCCCAGCCAAACACCGTCAGCGGCGCAAGCCCGTTCATCCAGAACAACGCCCATGCCGCCGCTGCAAAATGACCTGCCAGGCGCCAGCGGGCAGCAATATGACCATGATCGTCCATAAAACCCAGGACGGCCACCAGCGCACCCGCGCCTCCCACTGCGATCAACATGTCGCCACCCACCAGCCCCAGCCACCCCAACACAGGGATCATCACCAGAAACGCCAGGACAATCGCCACACCACCGCCTCGCGGGGTAGGCACCGAATGGGAACTGCGTGCATTCGGGATGTCAATTATGCTGCGCGAAAGCGCATAGCGTCTTAATACAGCAGTCATCAAAAATGAAATCAATGCAACAGCAAGAACGATCCACCACTCACTCATGTCTTTTCATTTTCCATGTAATCGGAGGCGGTCACTTTCAGCGCCTGGTCCACTGACAGCGGCGGCGTCCAATCCAAAACAGCGCGCGTCTTGGCGATATCGACCTGCAATGAGCCACACAAACGTTGAGAAAGGCTGCGCTTGCCCAGCAGCCTTGCAGCAGCGCTCAGCAAAACCGCCGGGGCAGGCAGAAGACGTGCCGGCTTGCCCAACGCTGACGCCATCTTGCGTAGCAGGACGGTGGTCGACAAATCTTCGCCATCGCTGACCATAAAGGTCTGATTGGCGGCGGCTGGGTGGCTCGTGCACAGGAGGGCCAGGTCAACCAAGTTGTCCAGGGCCACAAGGCTACGAGCGTTATGAATGGCACCGAAAGGCAACGGTACACCTTTGTGCAACCAACGCATCATGCTGAGGAAATTGGCTTTTACCCCTGGCCCATAAACAAGTACGGGCCGAATGATCACCACTTCCATACCGGTGGCCACGGCCAGTTCCCGAAGGCCCTGCTCGGCTTCCATCTTTGAAACGCCGTAAGGATCTGCGGGGTTGGCTGGCTGATCCGCTGTGAACGGTACGCCGGGCTCTGTGCCTTCGCCGTTGACCTTGATCGAGCTGAGAAACACAAATCGGCGCACCCCGGCCGCTGCGGCCTGGCGAGCCAGGTTAAGCGTGCCCTCGACGTTGACATGGCGGAAGGCCTGTAGTGGGTCTGCGTCCAGCTCGTTCATCACGTGCACGCGAGCGGCGCAGTGAACCACCGCGTCCACGCCGGCAAGTCCAGCCGAAAAGTCTGCAGTCGAGAGGTCATCGAATCGAACCACGCGCGTAGCCGTTGCACAGGTAAAGCGGCTGCCTCTTGCTGCAACAGTGACGCGAACATCATTGCGGGCGGCTGACACTTGGACCAACCGGCTTCCTACGAATCCCGAAGCCCCAGTCACGAATATGTGCACGCAAAGCTCCTTGCTTACGATTTGGACCAGACGGTGCGGTTAATGTAATCGGTGTAGCTGTGCACAATACGCACGACTTTCTTGGAGACGGCACCGCCAAGATAATCACCGACCACCGACATTACCCGCTCGCCACGCACGTGTTGAGTCGTGACGACACGCACCGCATCAAGCACGCGCTCAGCTTTCAGCCCGCACATGATCAGCGTGCCTTCATCCATCCCCTCCGGGCGCTCATGCGCGTTCCTGATGGTGACCGCAGGCAGGTTCAGCAGCGAAGCCTCTTCGGTGATAGTGCCGCTGTCGGACAGCACGCAAAACGCTTCCATCTGCAATTTGATGTAGTCAAGAAGGCCAAACGGTTTAACAAAGCGAATCAAAGGATGATCCAGCGACTCGCCCAGTGCCTCGAGACGTTTACGGGTGCGCGGGTGAGTCGACACGATGACCGGGTATTGGTATTTGTCGACCAAGGCCTTCAGCGATGCCAGCAAGTCTCTCAGGTTGTCGGGCGTATCAACGTTTTCCTCGCGGTGCGCGCTGACAACAAAATACTCCCCTGCTGCCAGGCCTTCCCGTGCGAGAACATCCGAGGCTTGAATCTTCGGCATGTAGTGATCCAAGACTTCCGCCATATGCGAGCCGGTCTTGATGATTGTTTCAGGACGCACGCCTTCATCAAGCAGATAACGACGAGCATGCTCGGTCAGCACCATATTGATGTCGCTCAAATGGTCAAGCACCTTGCGATTGAGCTCTTCAGGCACACGCTGATCAAAACAGCGATTTCCCGCTTCCATATGGAAAACCGGGATTTTGCGCCGCTTGGCGGAAATGACCGCCAGGCAAGTATTCGTATCACCGTAAAGCAGCAAGGCATCCGGCTTTTCCAATTCGAAAAGCTCGTCGGATTTGGCGATGACCTGTGCAATTGTCTGCGCTGCAGTGTCGCCGACGGCGCCCAGGAAATGATCGGGTTTGCGAATGTCCAAGTCGTCAAAGAAGACCTGATTAAGCTCATAGTCATAATTCTGCCCCGAGTGAACCAGAATATGATGAGTTTGCTTATCGAGCTCAGCGATCACGCGGCTCATCTTGATGAGTTCCGGGCGCGTGCCGACCAGCGTCATAACCTTAAGCATTGAGCTGCTCCTGGATAAACTCCAACTTCAACAGCAGCGCTTTAACGCCCTCGACGTCCAGGCGCTCGGTGTTATGCGAGGTGTAATCATCCAGCTCGGAGATATGCGTTTCACCTTCGACAAAATACTTTTCATAGTTCAGGTCGCGGTTGTCCGCCGGAATACGGTAGTAGCGGCCCATGTCTTCGGACTTGGCCATCTCTTCGCGAGAAATCAGCGACTCGTAGAGCTTCTCGCCATGACGCGTGCCGATGACTTTAATTGCGTTGAAGCGGTTGAAGAGTTCCTTGAGTGCCTGCGCCAGATCCGCCACGGTCGACGCCGGTGCTTTTTGCACGAAAATATCACCCTGCTGGGCGAATTCGAATGCATGCAGCACCAGGTCAACGGAGTCTTCCAGCGACATCAGGAAGCGGGTCATATTCGGGTCGGTCACCGTGAGTTCACCGCCCTGTTTCAATTGATTGATGAACAACGGGATCACCGAGCCCCGCGAAGCCATCACATTACCGTACCGCGTGGAGCAAATAACCGGGCCGCCTTGCGGGATCATCCGGGATTTGGCCACCACCAACTTTTCCGCCATGGCCTTGGAAATCCCCATGGCATTGATCGGGTATACCGCTTTGTCGGTGCTCAACACCACGACACGTTCTACGTTGTTGGCAATGGCTGCATTCAGCACATTTTCCGTACCCAGAACGTTGGTTTTAACCGCTTCCATCGGGTAGAACTCACACGACGGCACCTGCTTGAGTGCCGCCGCGTGAAAGATATAGTTCACACCGACCATGGCTTGGGAAATGCTGGCGTAATCGCGCACATCACCAATATAGAATTTGACTTTGTCATTGCCGAGCGCAATGCGCATATCTTCCTGTTTTTTCTCATCGCGACTGAACACACGAATTTCTTTGACTTGCGTGTCGAGAAAGCGCTTCAGCACGGTATTACCAAAAGAACCGGTGCCGCCGGTGATCATCAATACTTTATTATCAAACATACAAACTCCTAACTATCGCTGTGCACGCATAAACTGAATCAAGTCCGGCCATGACGGTGGAATGTAACCCACGGCCTCACGGAAGCGTGTCGAGTCAAGGGAACGATCAATCGCCAATTTATCATCGGGAATAATATCAATTTCCTTTTGATAGACCTTGGCGATTTCATTCAGCAGCGTGAACTTATCAATAGGGTTAACCGAGACGTGATAGAGGCCGAACAACTGCTCGTTCGGCAGCACATACTCAACAATGATGCGCGCCAGTTCTGCAGTAGGCACGCCCGAAAAAATAGCTTTCGTGAACCCCTTTACCGACCCTTCCTGGGACAGAAACCAATCAACCAGAGACGCGGTGCTCGCTAACTCATGGCCGATGATAGAGGTGCGCAAGGTGATCGCGTGAGGCTGATCATTCAACTCGCCAATAAACTTGGACTTTCCATACAAGTCGACCGCATCGGAAATATCCGACTCGAGGTACATGCCCTTCGAGCCGGTAAATACACAATCGGTACTGATATGAATCAGCCGCGCGTTGGCCAGCTTGCATAATTTGGACAACCGATGGGGCAACATCGAGTTGAGCGGCAACGTCGACAGCGGATCATTGGCGTGGGCTAATTGCTTGATCAAGCCGACGCAGTTGATCACCACGTCCGGACGATTGTCTTCAAACACCGAGACCAGCGACTCGTAATCCAGAACGTCAACATTTGAATAAAAGCTGCCCCGATGCTTTTCCTCAAAATACGCTGCCCCGCTTTGCCCACGCATAGTGCCGAAAACACTATGTGATGTGTGATTGGAAAGATACTTGAACACCGCACTACCAAGCATTCCCGTCACGCCCAACACTAATATTTTCATGGTTTATCTCTAAAGGTTGCCAATTCGTTCTTTAATAATCTGTACCAATCGACGGCACTGCGTTTTCATTTCGTAATTGTTACAGAAAAAGCTGAACGACGCCGCCCCGTAGGCGGCTCTTTTTTCCGGCGAAGCCTCGTAGAGCGACTCGATGTTCCTGGCAAGCGCTGCTGCGTCCTCTGCCTGAGAACACAACCCGGCACCTGCCTGCTCCACTATTCTGGCGCCCTCTCCATCCAGGGCGGCCAGGATAGGCTTGCCCGCTGCCATATACGCCTGGATCTTACTGGGTATGGTCAACGCGAATATTTCCTCGCGCTTGAGTGTGACCAGTAGCGCCTCACTTTTTGAAAACAGTTCAGGCATGACCGAGGAAGGCAAACGCCCTACGAGCTCAAGATTATGCAGGTTGTGTTGACGCTTCTGCTCATGCATCCAATCCAAACGGCTGCCACTGCCCACCACGACAATCTTGCAGTCCAAATGAAGCAGTGCTTTTGCGGCATCGACTATCGTTTCCAAGGACTGCGCAAACCCGAGGTTCCCGGCAAAGACCACACAAAAATTGGACGACAATAATCGGCTGATCTCCAGCGGCAGACGGTCGCAAGGGTCTGTCTGAGCGGCAGGAACACGGTAAGAGTTGGGGTAGTAGACCAGCTTGTCTTTTGCCACATACTTGGACGCCGAGGAAATAAACGCCTCGGACTGCACCAGCACCGTGTCGGCCTTGGCATAAATAAAACGGACTAAAACCCCAATCGCCTTCAAGAGCAGCGAATTGGTGATGAACCCCGTCGCCTTAAGCGTCTCGGGCCACAAATCCTGCACCCAAACCATCAAATGAGCGTTGCTGGAACGCTTCAACACGATGGCTGGAATAGCTGCGGTAATCGGCGAGACCGCAAAGACAATAATCGCGTCGAACTGCTTACCGGCACTCTGCTTGGGAAAATACCTGATTCCATTTTTCACAAAGGAGAGATAGTTGAGAAGCAGGTTCCGGGCACCGCCTGACTTTCGCGGCCTCAACGGAACGCGGTGTATTTTTACACTGTCCTTGTACACCTGCTCACTGCAAGCCGTTTGATCATAGTCTTGATAAGTCTCACCGTCCGGGTAATTAGGTTGCCCGGTAAAGACTTCAACCGTGTGCCCAAGGCAAGCCAGCTCCTCAACAATATCATTGATAATAAAGCTCTCAGGATAAAAATACTGAGTGACAATCGCAATATTCAAAGACATATCATCCCACACTATCAAATCGGGATTTAAGCGCCTTGGGCCCTTGCACAATTACGGACTTGAAAAATGACAATATCGCAACCCAGCGATTCATCGAACCGTCAAAAACGGGCCTGCGACTAGACAGCTCTACAAATCTTTTTGATGTTTCGACAATATCAAACGCTTTCGCTTTTTGTCGATGCTTATTGGATACTTCATTGTATTGTTCGGGACTCATAGTGTGCAGCTTCTCGATGGTTTCCAGAATCCCCATTCTCACCGTCGTCGCCGACTCTTCATTGTAGGAATATCCTGAAACATCCGAAAACAACCCACAGGTCAAGGGCAACGCTATGGATTCAATGCCCACCACAGAAGGAATACCGGCGGCAGACGCTTCGATGATCGTCGTACCAGAGCCTACAAAACAAAGCGCACCGTCGAAAATGCTGGGGAGTTCGGCATACTCCACCTCGCCCATAAAGTGCACGTAGTCACTGACGCCACAGGCCTGCGCCAATGAAACCAGCGCGGCGTGTTCAGGCCCCGAACCGTAGATGAAGTATTCAAAGTTTGCGCGCTTACGCAGCTCACTCAACTGCGTGATGACGTGCTTATTGTAAACTTTGAAATCGACTAAACGCCCTACCGAGACGATCCGCAGAGACGATTGAAGCGGCTGCCGAGCGCTGTAGTTTTCGAAGGAGATGCCCAGGGGCAATACATCCAGCGTCGCCACGTCAACCTGCGCCAGCGCCGCAGCCATTTCGGCGGTTCGCTCATTGGGAAACAACGTCAACTGGACGTTACGGTCATACAGTTCGAGCATTTTTTTTCTGAAATATACATTCCGCCCTCGCCACCAGCTGATTTCCATAGCATGGTAGATACCGACGCTGAGAAAGGAAAACTTCAAGCGTGTCTTGTTCAGAAAAACATAAGCCAATGTCAATATGTCTACAACGTGAACAATGTCGTACACGTTCGGATCTTTTTTGGCTGGCAACAGCGCATTTATCCAGCTGGACGCAGACAGAAAGGGTACATGCTCGACGACATCGACTTGGGCGTGACGAGACAGCTCGTCGAACAGCCCTGCATCACATTTATTCGACAGCACCCTCACCGTTACCGTATACCCGGCCTGGCTGAGGTATTTAGCCAATCGGACGACGTAGGTCTCAACCCCACCGATGGCCAAGCCCCCTACCACAAACAAGATATTCTTCATACGCCCACCACACTAATTATAGAAAACTAAAAAACACTTCGGAATTGCCGGTCCACCCCGAGTTACTACTCAAATTCAGGTACAAAGTGGCGAGCGCATATAATGAGACCATGACAACGCCCAGCTTCTTACCCAATACGTGCACTGCCAACATCGGCAGCAGCACGTATTCAAACATGGAAATGCTCGCATATCCGCGACCTGCGAGTATGGCAAAATCGCCCATGACTATTCGCAAAAACGTTGCGCAATAAAACACGCAAAACACCAGCTTGAACGTTGGGTAGCGTGCATCCAGCTTTTGCGACCAGATCAATCCAGCGACCACCAGGATCAGGTTTTTGACATTGACCATGTCGAACAACGGCAGTGCATAGCCGTATTTTTCCGTCGTCAGGTAGGACTCAATTTTTTCACTGATAAAACTGATAAATTCCAGTTGACGCAGCAGGAGCTTTGAATCAACAAACGACGCGGCCAATAAAAGAATGCCACTGAGCCCAAGGTAAAAAGCCCGCGAGGGTTTTAGCCAATACAAAACAACAGGCACCACAAAAAACACCGACGACACGTGCACCATCATTGCTAGCGCAAGATAAACCGCCAGTAGCGCGTATTCTTTTCTATGAAGATACGTGGCGGCCAAAAAAACCAGACCGGAAGCGACACCCAAGCGTATTGCATTCAGCTCTTTGGCAAGAAAAAAGTGAGCAAAATAGACCAGCACACCCAAGGCAAAGTAAGGAGAGAAATACCGTATGCTTCTGAGGTTGAGAGAAACCGCCAGCAGCGAGCAGAAGCCAAATAAAATGAAAGAATTGCGCCCTACTACGGCCAACACCGAGAGGATAATATAGAAACCGAATTCGATATTAAATGTTGAGTAGCTGTAGTCGCAAAACAGGTGGCGACACTCCAGCACCGAGGGAACTTCCTGCATCATTCTCAGGTAGGCGAGATCATCACTGCCCACGCCTGCGATCCTGAATGTCGCCAGCAGGATAAGAGGAACCCCCATCAGGGCGCCCACCGCTGCCCGCGGCAACGCGTAGTCACTCAGGGTATCCCACGCAGCAACGATGACCAGGAATCCGAATACGAGGTACAGCGGGAAGGAGAATTCCAGGCCCATCAGTTGCGTGCCCAATAGATAAAACCGGCAATGGAAATCATAAAAAATATTATATAAGCCAACATATAAGAATACATCACGCCGTACACACCGCCGACTTCGCGCCCCACGGTGAACGTCAAGCCAACAAACAGCAGCGCCTGCAGCACCTCGGAGAAGATATACAATTTCGTCGCAGCTTTGGCCACCACAACAAAGCCTATGACATAGGCAGCAACTTTGAAGAAGTCGCCAATCAGTTGATAAATTATATAACTTTCCAACTCATGAAATTCGGAAGACAACAACACCGGAATAAAAAAACTTCGCCCTACGTACAACACGCTCGCGCCAGCTAAAAACACCGCCATCACCAACAGCATAAACTTGATCACTTGCGCTTTGATCACGGCCTTGTCTTGGGTCGCTGACACCATCGGCATGTAGTACGACGCCAGAAACACACTGAAAAAACCGATGTACGCGCTCGACAGCTTGATGCTCCCTTGCCAGATGCCCGCCTCGGAGTAGCCTACCCGTGCTATCAGCGATTCCCTGATAACTATCTCGACCACGGGAAACATCAGTGCACTGACCAGCAACATCAACCCAAACTTGGAAAACTTCTTGCTCAGCGCAACATCCACCTTGCGCCACGTGAACATTCTGAACAGTGGCATACCCTTCAGGTAAACCAAAGAGATGAGCGCCGGCATAGTGAAGATAGCCAACATGGCAATTGCCGCACCGGGCAGGCCAAATGCGGAAATCAGCCACCAGATAATGGGCAGCACCACAAGGTTAGCCGTTACTTGAACGCTGGCGTTGACTTTAAGTTTTCCAAGGCCATTAAAAAAACCTGAAAACAGCGTATTGAACGCAAAGACAAACTGAGCAAGCGCCAGCAGGACAATGATCCAGTAGTCCTCAGGATGCCCAAATACAAAATTCGACACCTGCGCTGAAAAGACCGCCAGTAAAATAAATGACACCAGGCAGAATCCGAAAGCGTAGAACGCCGATGTCGAGAACAACTTATATAACTTGAATGGGTTGCTTTTAAATTCTGCGACGTACTTTATGATACCGTGGCTTATCCCTCCTCCCGCCAGGAGGACGGCGATAGACACTAAGCTCATGAAATGTCCGAGCTTGCCGAGGCCGTCGACCCCCAGGTACAGGGCGATTAACTTTAATATGCAGAAGCCAACAAGTATCTTTGACGCTTGCGCGGCGCTTGTAAAGAAAGCGCCGAACAGCATGCTGCGGTTTGAGCCCTTCAATTCACCGACCCGCGGCATCAACTGCACCTATCACCGAATTGATGACATGCTGCATTTCAGGCTCTGTCATGCCATACCAGATGGGCAGGCGAATAAGACGCTCGCTTTCCTGGGTCGTAAACCGGTCTTCGCCGGTGAACCGACCGAGTAAAATACCCGCCGGTGCACTGTGCAGCGGAACATAATGAAATACCGCCCCCACACCCGCAGCGTTCAGATAACTGAGCACTGACTTGCGCGCGTCGATGTTCTTAACTTTAATATAAAACATGTGCCCATTGGCGATACACGCTTCGGGGACCGTTGGCACTTCAAGCAGGCCCGCCGCGACCAACCCAGCGAACGCCAGGTTATAGCGCTGCCAAATGCCGAGCCTGAAATCGTTAATGTTCTTCGCTTCTTCCAATTGACCAAACAAATAGGCCGCTTGCAACTCACCCGGCAAATAACTACTGCCAATATCCACCCAGGTATATTTGTCGATCATCCCTCGGAAAAACTGACTGCGGTTAGTGCCTTTCTCTCTGATGATTTCGGCGCGACCAATGAACCGCTTATCGTTGATTAACAACAAGCCGCCTTCACCACCACTCGTGTAGTTTTTAGTTTCATGAAAACTATAGGCCGCCAGATGTCCGATCGTGCCCAACCAACGGCCTTTATACGTCGACATCATGCCTTGCGCGGCGTCTTCCACGACAAATAAATCATGCCGCTGGGCAATGTCCATAATCACGTCCATTTCACAGGCGACACCTGCATAATGAACGGGGACGATGGCTTTGGTCTTTGCGGTGATCGCCGCCTCGATAAGCGTCTCATCGATATTCATGGTGTCCGGGCGAATATCGACAAAAACAATTTTCGCGCCCCGAAGCACGAATGCGTTCGCCGTACTGACAAAGGTAAAGCTGGGCATGATCACTTCATCACCCGGCTGTATATCTATCAAAATGGCGGCCATTTCGAGTGCTTGGGTGCACGAGGGCGTCAGCAGGGCCTTTTCACATGAAAGTGTTTCTTCAAACCATTGTTGGCAACTAATGGTAAATTCACCGTCACCCGACATCTTGGCACTGCGCATGGCGCGCGTAACATATTGATCTTCATTACCCGTATAGGGTGGTTTGTTAAATGGAATTTTCATCAAGCTCACCCTAAAATTCTTTTTCTAGCCGTAATCAATCTTTCTATTCTGACTCGTCTAGCAGGCACTTCAGTATAAGCACCCCGAGTATCAGTACCTTTAGTAACGGTTGCCAACGCCCTCACTGTACAGCCCTAAGCCGACACTGCGCCGGAAAATAACCACCGCCCCAACACCGACGATGACATGCGATGCTTTTATGCGCGCTCTAAAGCATAAAAATTGATCACACAAATTTTCCCTTGGTTTGCGCTCTGAACGCAACACACCAAGGAGAATCATTTCAGAGCAATTCTTGCCCTTCCCCCTCCTGCGACGGGGTCAACACAACCCTAATCGTGCCAAACCTGCGCAATAGACACTCATCACACGTCATAGCTTTGCTGATTGAATATCGCCCGCGCCAGGCGTCAGAGGGCTGGGCATCAATCGAAGGATCCCAACGTCTGGCCACCACTGCGCAGGGTTACCACGCAACACTTTGTGGCATTTACCCCAGGCATGGAAAGCCTGCCCTGCGCCATCGCAAGCCTCATTATCGGCCGACGCAGCTCAATGTTTAGTAAATCCCCTCAACTGACGCGCGCATAGGGTTCGGGACGGGTAGACATTCCCTCATGCACATACAACGACGAATTGCAAAAAGTCGTTTACGGTGGTCTCACCGTTAACATTTTTTGAATAGTCGGCTTAAACCCGATAGTTGCTTAAAGGCAAGATCCGCGAAATAGGCTTAGTCGGGATCTAATTAGTTTCGGCCCTGGCACTTGTCCGGGACACATACATTTGCGGAGTTAACTACAGATACGAGAGTGTTTGCTTTAGCAAATGAACGCCCAACGCCTGCACACCTATCATGTAATGAAGAGGCAAGATGGCAGTTGTCATTAACGGGCCGCATGTTACCCCATATCCGGCACACTTTGAACCGTGAAGCGTCTATTTTATAACGCTCGCCCAGGGCTAGCCCTTCAGAGCTCTCTGTTTTTTGGGGAAAAGGGCTAAATGTGCGATATCGGCTGACCCGATTGACTGAAGGGGGAGCGCATTCATAGTGGTCCCCCAAATAACGCGTACGTTACTAAGAGGATGCTGGAAGCCTATGCCCCCAACCCACCTTATAAGCGCAAGCAGCAGCGAGGAGGACGCTACTCACGCACGATCGACGCTCGCTTGTGACGACGGGTAGCGCTGACCAGCACGCACAACAGCGGACCCACCATCAACCCGACAATCAGCGCAGCCACAACATAAACTGCCACCGGCAGTTGCAGGGTGGTCCAACCCAAGAACGAAAGAGAAACGCCTTGTTGGTTTTCCAACACAAAGGCCAAAACCACCAGTGCGACAGCCAGCACTGCCAACACCAGAAAAACGCGTTTAATCCCACGCATAACTTACTCCTACCCTAAAACCACTCAGACGCCCTCTTCCTCGTCTTCGTTCACTCGATCGCGCAATTCCTTGCCCGGTTTGAAATGCGGCACAAACTTACCGTCAAGGCTGACGGACTGCCCGGTTTTCGGGTTACGACCCACTCGCGGCGCGCGGTAGTGCAAGGAAAAACTACCAAAGCCACGGATCTCGATTCGATCCCCCGTGGCGAGGCATTGGGACATTTGCTCGAGCATGGTCTTGATAGCCAGCTCTACATCCTTGGATGAAAGCAGCCCTTGATGGGTGACAATTCGTTCGATCAACTCCGACTTCGTCATATTTTTCCCTTCTTTTTCAAGCAGCTAGGAAAAGCGCTCCAAAGGTTTTAGCATGACTTGGTGAATTTGAACAGCCCACGCTTTAACTTATCTTCAGGTTGGTTTAACGCCCTCAAAAAGTACCTTACCTCTTCATTTGCAGATCACCAGCATCGTACGGGTCACTGCACCTGCCGGGTTCCAACCAAACACGTAGTCGCCCTCTTCGTCTTTAGCGTCACTGGAACGCGTTACAACCTTGTAGCCCTGCATCTTGCACTCACGGGCAGCACGCTTCTCGCACTTCTCCCAATTGGAACCAAGCCCCGAACAGTCAATCTCGATGCCGCTGACGCCATGCCTGGCATGAGTCCTGGCACTGGTGGAGCACCCTGCAAGCAGTACGATTGAGAAGATGACAATAAACTTGTTCATTCAAATCCTTATTGAAGCAGCAACACGGGGATAGCCAGCATTAAAACTATAGTCAGTTCTGACAGCCGACTGCACGCCTTGGTTCTAAGTTGTTGATTCAACAAATTTCAGGCACAAAAAAGGGCGACCGAAGTCGCCCTTTTTCTATGGTCTGACAGAACTTAGTTCTGTTTTTCCATTTGTGCACGCAACAGGTCGCCCAGAGTGGTAGGACCAGCAGCAATTTCAGAGGTAGCTGGCTTGTCGCGCAGGCTCTGGATTGCTTCTTTCTCTTCAGCATCGTCTTTCGACTTGATGGAGAGCTGGATTACGCGGCTCTTGCGGTCAACGCTGATGATCTTGGCTTCTACTTCCTGGCCTTCTTTCAGAACGTTGCGCGCGTCTTCAACGCGGTCACGGCTGATTTCGGAGGCTTTCAGAGTCGCTTCGATATCGTCGGCCAGAGTGATGATGGCGCCTTTAGCGTCAACTTCTTTCACGATGCCTTTAACGATTGCGCCTTTGTCGTTGTCCTGAACGTATTCAGAGAACGGGTCGCTTTCCAGTTGCTTGATACCCAGGGAGATACGCTCGCGCTCTGGGTCAACCGACAGGATAACGGTGTCCAGCTCGTCGCCCTTCTTGAAACGACGAACAGCTTCTTCGCCCACTTCGTTCCAGGAGATGTCGGACAGGTGAACCAGGCCGTCGATGCCGCCGTCCAGACCAATGAAGATACCGAAATCGGTGATCGACTTGATGGTGCCGGAGATTTTATCGCCCTTGTTGAACTGGCCAGAGAAATCTTCCCATGGGTTAGATTTGCACTGCTTGATGCCCAGGGAGATACGACGACGCTCTTCGTCGATGTCCAGAACCATAACTTCCACTTCGTCGCCGACTTGTACGACTTTCGAAGGGTGGATGTTTTTGTTGGTCCAGTCCATTTCGGAAACGTGTACCAGGCCTTCCACGCCTTCTTCCAGCTCAGCGAAGCAGCCGTAGTCGGTCAGGTTGGTAACACGCGCGGTAACGCGAGTGCTTTCTGGGTAACGAGCTTTGATAGCAACCCATGGATCTTCGCCCAGCTGCTTCAAGCCCAGGGAAACACGGTTACGCTCACGATCGTACTTCAGAACCTTGACATCGATCTCGTCGCCAACGTTGACGATTTCGGAAGGATGCTTGATACGCTTCCAAGCCATGTCGGTAATGTGCAGCAGGCCATCGACGCCACCCAGATCGACGAATGCGCCGTAATCGGTGAGGTTCTTGACGATACCTTTGACTTGTTGGCCTTCCTGCAGGGATTCCAGCAGAGCTTCACGCTCGGCGGAGTTCTCTGCTTCCAGGACGCTGCGACGGGAAACGACAACGTTGTTGCGCTTCTGGTCGAGCTTGATGACCTTGAATTCGAGTTCTTTGCCTTCCAGGTGCGTGGTGTCGCGCACTGGACGAACGTCGACCAAAGAACCTGGCAGGAACGCACGGATGCCGTTAACGTCGACAGTGAAGCCGCCCTTAACCTTACCGTTGATAACGCCCTTGACCACTTCTTCAGCTGCGAAGGCTGCTTCGAGAACAATCCAGCATTCAGCGCGCTTGGCTTTTTCACGGGACAGCTTGGTTTCACCGAAACCGTCTTCAACCGAGTCCAGAGCAACGTGAACTTCGTCACCGACATTGATAGTCAGGTCACCAGCATCGTTGTAGAACTGTTCCAGCGGGATCAGAGCTTCAGACTTCAGACCAGCGTGAACGGTTACCCAGCGAGCTTGGTAATCGATATCAACGATAACACCGGTGATGATGGAGCCTGCCTGAAGGTTCAGGGTTTTTAGGCTTTCTTCAAAGAGTTCCGCAAAGCTTTCGCTCATTTTAATTCCTGTTGATAAGGGCGAAGAATACGCCCATCTCCACACCCCAGACGGTGTGGGTCAGTTTCAATTAAAAGAAGCACCACAGGACTATGACTGGTCCCCTGCAGCCTTCTTGGTCACCCGGCGATATCGCGAATGGCGATTTCACTCAAGATGCGTTCCAGCACCTGCTCGATGGACAACTCCGTGGAATCCAGCTGTATGGCGTCAGCCGCCGGCTTAAGCGGGGCTACCGCACGCTGGGTATCACGCTCATCGCGTGCACGGATCTCATCTAGCAGACTCGACAGACTAACACCATCGACTTTGCCCTTCAACTGCAAGTAGCGGCGGCGAGCCCGCTCCTCGGCGCTGGCGGTCAGGAAAATCTTCAATGGGGCCTCCGGAAACACCACGGTGCCCATATCACGACCATCGGCCACCAAACCCGGCGGCTCCTGAAATGCCCGCTGACGCTGCAGCAAAGCGTCGCGCACGGCCGGCAGCGCGGCAACCTGGGAAGCCCAGGAGCCGACTTGCTCATTACGCAGATCATCCGTCACATCGTCCCCTTCGAGGATGATGCGCTGTGGATGACCTTCCGTCGCGCCGACGAACTGCACATCAAGGTGCGCCGCCAACAGCTTCAAGGATTCTTCGTTGGTCAGGTCGACGCCATGGTTGCGTGCGGCAAATGCCAGCAAGCGGTACAGCGCGCCGGAATCCAGCAGGCACCAGCCCAGGCGCTTGGCCAGGATGCCGGCGATGGTGCCTTTGCCCGAGCCGCTTGGCCCGTCGATGGTAATCACCGGTGCTTTGATATTCACAATTGAGCCTCTTGGGCAACACGGATGCCGACTTGGGCACACAGTGTAAGAAAATTCGGAAAAGATGTAGCAACATTGGCGCAGTCACGGATACGAATCGGCGCCGCTGCACGCAGGGAAGCCACGCTGAACGCCATGGCAATCCGGTGATCGCCGTGGGCATGCACTTCACCGCCGCCCATCAGGCCACCGTCAATGATAATCCCATCAGGTGTCGGTTCACACTTCACACCCAGGGCCAGCAGACCGTCGGCCATGACCTGGATACGGTCGGACTCCTTCACGCGCAGCTCTTCAGCGCCGCGCAATACCGTGCGCCCTTGCGCACAGGCCGCCGCGACGAACAGCACCGGGAATTCGTCGATAGCCAACGGCACCAACGCTTCAGGAATCTCGATACCCTTCAGCGCTGCAGCCCGCACGCGCAGATCCGCAACCGGCTCACCACCGACTTCACGCAGGTTTTCCAGGGTGATATCCGCGCCCATCAGCCGCAGGATATCGATCACCCCAGTACGTGTCGGGTTGATGCCGACATGCTCCAGCAACAACTCGGAGCCCTCGGCAATCGACGCCGCCACCAGAAAAAACGCCGAAGAAGAAATATCCCCCGGCACTTCAATATGCGTAGCGGTCAATGCATGGCCTGACTCGACCGACGCCGTAGCGCCCTGCACTTGCACCGGGTACCCGAAGCCGCGCAGCATGCGCTCGGTGTGATCACGGGTCGGCGCAGGCTCGGTCACCGAGGTTTTACCCTCGGCATACAACCCCGCCAGCAACAGGCAGGATTTGACCTGAGCGCTCGCCATAGGCAGTGCATAAGTCAGCCCCTTCAACGCCTGGCCACCGCGAATGGTCAACGGCGGACGCCCTTCCGGCCCGGTTTCGATCACAGCCCTCATTTCCCGCAGCGGTTTGGCCACGCGGCTCATCGGGCGCTTGGACAGCGAAGCATCGCCAGTCAACACGCTGTCGAAACGCTGCGCCGCCAGCAAGCCGGACAACAGGCGCATCGACGTACCGGAATTACCCAGATAGATCGGGCCTGGCGCGGGCTTCAGGCCATGCAAGCCCACGCCATGAATGGTGACACGCCCATGGTGCGGCCCTTCAATCACCACCCCCATGTCGCGAAACGCCTGCAAGGTCGCCAGGGCATCTTCGCCCTCAAGAAAACCTTCAACCTCGGTCACGCCCTCGGCCAACGAACCCAACATGATCGAACGATGGGAGATCGACTTGTCGCCAGGCACCCGAATCTGCCCGCTCAAGCGGCCACCGGGGCTGGCGATAAAGGTCTGCTCATCGGCGTTCACAGCGGTTTCCATATAGGCCCGGCGCGCCAGGATCTTGCTGAAATGCTCGCGCGCCACCCGCGCACGGGTGAACACGCCCAATAATTGATGGCCATCTCCGGCATCGACCGCATCGCGCAAGGCGTCAAGGTCACTGCGGAAGGTGTCCAGGGTGCGCAACACCGCTTCGCGATTGGCGAGAAAGATGTCGTGCCACATCACCGGATCACTGCCGGCAATGCGCGTGAAATCGCGGAAGCCACCGGCGGCGTAGCGGAAAATATCCAGATTTTCATTGCGCTTGGCCAGGGAATCCACCAGGCCAAAAGCCAGCAGATGTGGCAAATGGCTGGTTGCCGCCAGCACTTCGTCGTGACGCTCAACCTGCATATGCTCGACATCGGCACCCAACTCGCGCCACAGGCGATCCACTACTGCCAAGGCGGCCGGATCGGTCTGCTCAAGCGGCGTCAGAATCACCTTGTGGCGGCGGAACAGCTGCGCATTGGACGCCTCCACCCCGCTCTGCTCGGAACCGGCAATCGGATGACCCGGCACAAAGCGCGCCGGCATGCCGCCAAACGCCACTTGCGCCGCGCGCACCACATTGCCCTTGGCACTGCCGACATCCGTCAGGATCGCCTGCCCCAGGTCCATGCCCGCCAACAAGCCCAGCAATTTCTCCATCGCCAGAATCGGCACCGCGAGCTGAATCACATCCGCGCCCTGGCACGCGAGCGCCAGGTCTGCTTCACAGCGATCCACCACGCCCAATTCAACCGCCAACTTGCGCGATTGCGGGTCCAGGTCCACACCGACCACTTCGCCACACAGCCCGCTTTCACGCAGGCCTTTGGCGAAAGAGCCGCCGATCAACCCCAGACCGACCACCACCAGGCGACCGATCATAGGCACAGCAGGTTGCAATGCAGTGACATCAACCACGAGCCAGAACCTTGGCCAACGCCTCCAGGAAGCGGCTGTTTTCCGCCGGCAAACCAATGGTGATACGCAGGTGGTTCGGCATGCCGTAGTTGGCGACCGGACGCACAATCACGCCTTCGCGCAGCAGGCCCTGGAACACCGGGGCGGCCACTTGAGCGAGATCGACGCAAATGAAATTGCCTTTGGACGGAATCCAGCCCAGGCCCAACTCACGGAAGCCTTCCTGCAATTGCAGCATGCCGCTTTCGTTGATGCGTCGCCCTTCTTCCAGGTACTCGGCATCTTTCACCGCGACACACGCCGCCGCCAAAGCGAGGCTGTTGACGTTGAACGGCTGGCGCACGCGGTTCAGCACGTCGGCGACCACCGCCGTGGACAGGCCGTAGCCAACCCGCAGCGAGGCCAGGCCATAGGCCTTGGAGAAGGTGCGCGACACCAGCAGGTTCGGGTAAGCCGCCAGGAAGTCCAGGCCATCCGGCAGATCGCTGCCTTCGGCGTACTCGATATAGGCCTCGTCCAGCACCACCAACACGTGCTCCGGCACGTCTTGCAGGAAGTCGTTCAGCGCTTGCGCATCGAACCAGGTGCCGGTTGGGTTGTTGGGGTTGGCGATAAACACCACACGGGTCTGGGCGTCGATGGCGGCCAACATGGCCGGCAGGTCGTGCCCCCAATCCTTGGCGGGAATCACGCGCGCATCGGCACCGACAGCCTGGGTAACAATCGGATAGACCGCGAATGCGTGCTCGCTGAACACTGCATTCAGCCCTGGCGCCAGATACGCGCGGCCGACCAGTTCAAGAATGTCGTTGGAACCGTTCCCCAAGGTCACCTGGTTCAGCTCGACCCGGCAGTTTTCCGCCAGCAGGGATTTGAGGGCAAAACCGTTGCCGTCCGGATAGCGCGTCAGCTCGGCCAACTCTTCACGAATCGCCGCCAGTACCTTCGGGCTTGGCCCCAGCGGGTTCTCGTTACTGGCCAGCTTGACGATCTTCGACGGGTCCAGGTTCAACTCACGCGCCAACTCGTCCACAGGCTTGCCTGGTACGTAAGGCGACAGTTGTTGCACGCCCGGCTGAGCCAGGGCGAGGAAGTTGCCACTCATGTTAAAGCCTCACAAAACCGCTTTCGGGTAAGAGCCCAGCACCTTGAGTGCTACGGCTTCCTGACTGATTTTCTCCAGCACACCTTTAACCAGCGGGTCGCGGTGGTGGCCGATGAAGTCGATAAAGAACACATACGTCCATTTACCGCTGCGCGAAGGGCGAGTTTCGATTCGCGTCAGGTCAATCCCGTTGTCGTGGAACGGCACCAGCAGCTCATGCAACGCGCCGGGCTTGTTGCTCATGGAAACAATGATCGAGGTCTTGTCGTCGCCGGTCGGCGGCACTTCCTGGCTGCCGATCATCAAGAAGCGCGTGGAGTTATCCGGGCGGTCCTCAATTTTTTCGGCCAGGCGCGTCAGGCCATAGAGGCCCGCGGCCATATCACCGGCAATCGCCGCCGAATTCCACTCACCCTTGACCCGCTTGGCCGCTTCGGCGTTGCTGGACACCGCCACGCGCTCGACATTCGGGTAATGCGCGTCCAGCCACTTGCGGCACTGGGCCAGCGACTGAGCGTGGGAGTAGATACGGCTGATACTGTCGGTCTTGGTGCTCTCACCCACCAGCAAGTGGTGGTGGATGCGCAGCTCGACTTCGCCGCAGATCACCATGTCGTGCTCGAGGAAGCTGTCCAGAGTGTGGTTGACCGCGCCTTCGGTGGAGTTTTCCACCGGCACCACGCCAAAGTTCACCGCACCGGCCGCCACTTCACGGAACACTTCGTCGATCGCCGCCATCGGCTTGCTGATCACCGCGTGGCCGAAGTGCTTCATGGCCGCCGCCTGGGTGAAGGTGCCTTCAGGGCCGAGGTACGCGACTTTCAACGGCTGCTCAAGGGCCAGGCACGACGACATGATTTCACGGAACAACCGCGCCATCTCCTCGTTGCCCAACGGGCCCTTGTTGCGCTCCATGACGCGCTTGAGCACCTGGGCTTCGCGCTCGGGCCGGTAGAACACCGGCACTTCGCCTTCCGCCAGGGACGCCATTTTCACCCGTGCCACTTCCTGGGCGCACCGCGCGCGCTCACTGATCAGCTCCAGGACTTTCTCGTCCAGGCTGTCAATGCGTACGCGCAGTGCCTTGAGTTCTTGCTCAGACATTAGCCGTGTTCCTTTTCGAACTCTGCCATGTAGGCAACCAGCGCCTTGATGGCGTTGATGTCGACAGCGTTGTAAATGGAGGCGCGCATGCCGCCCACTGAACGGTGGCCCTTGAGGTTCAGCAGGCCACGCGCGTCGGCACCAGCCAGGAACGGCTTGTCCAGACGGTCATCAGCCAGGCGAAACGGCACGTTCATCCACGAGCGGTCGCTCAGGTTGATCGGGTTGCTGTACAGGCCGCTGGCGTCGATGAAATCGTACAGGGTGCGCTTCTTCTCTTCGTTCAGCTTGCCCATGGCGGCGACACCGCCCTGCTCCTTGAGCCACTCGAAAACCAAACCGGACAAGTACCAGGCAAACGCCGGCGGGGTGTTGTACATCGAACCGTTATCGGCCGCGACCTTGTAGTTGAGCATGGTCGGGCACACCGAACGGGCGCGACCCAGCAAGTCTTCACGGATGATATTGACCAGGATGCCGCTCGGGCCGATGTTTTTCTGTGCGCCGGCGTAGATCATGCCGTACTTGGACACGTCGATCGGGCGCGAGAGGATGTCCGAGGACATGTCGCACACCAATGGCACGTCACCCACTTGCGGCACCCAGTCGAATTCCAGGCCGCCGATGGTTTCGTTGGCGACGTAGTGAACGTAGGCCGCATCCGCAGACAACTTCCACTCGTTCTGACCCGGAATCGCGAAGTAGTCGTAAGGCTTGGCGGTGCCGGCCACATTGACGTGACCGTAGCGCGAGGCCTCTTCAATGGCCTTCTGGCCCCAGATACCGGTGTCGATATAGTCGGCAGTGCCGCCTTCGGGCAGCAGGTTCAGCGGAATCTGGGCAAACTGCTGGCTGGCGCCGCCTTGCAGGAACAACACTTTGTAATCGGATGGGATGTCCAGCAAGTCGCGCAAATCCTGCTCGGCCTTGGTGGCAATGGACACGAACTCATCGCTGCGATGGCTCATTTCCATCACGGAGAGGCCTTTTCCATGCCAGTCGAGGAGTTCACCCTGCGCACGCTGCAGGACTGCTTCAGGAAGCGCCGCGGGACCGGCACAGAAGTTATAGGCTCTCTTGCTCACATCCAATCTCACTCTGCTCTGGTGGTAGTCACACAAACATATCAGCCGACACCCAATCCAATGTGGGAGCGGGCTTGCTCGCGAAAGCGATCTAACAGGCGACATCTCTGGTGAATGTCAGTCCGCCTTCGCGAGCAAGCCCGCTCCCACACTGGATCTCCACAGCTGTCGATATTTCCGTTCGGACAAACAACAAGGGGGCGAATCTTCATCCGCCCCCTGTGTGTCCGCTTATTCCTGCGGTTCTTCTTCGTCTGCGGCAGCGTCGAGAGTTGGCTCGTCAACGTTGTCATCGCCTGCTGCGATCACCTCGCCTTCAAATTCCTCGCCTTCCAGCTCTTCGCCTTCGACTTCCGATGGCTCCTGCACACGCTCCAGGCCGACCAGTTTTTCGTCTTTGGCCAGCTTGATCAGCGTGACGCCCTGGGTGTTACGGCCCAGGCTCGACACTTCAGCCACACGAGTACGTACCAGGGTGCCCTGGTCGGAAATCAGCATGATTTCCTCGCCATCGAGCACCTGGACCGCGCCGACCAGACGGCCGTTGCGATCGTTGCTGACCATGGCAATAACGCCCTGACCGCCACGCTTGTACTCCGGGAACTCGCTGATGGCGGTACGCTTGCCATACCCACGCTCGGAAGCGGTGAGGATCTGGCTGCCTTCTTCCGGGATCAGCATCGAAATCAGCTTCTGCCCTTCCGGCAGACGCATGCCGCGCACACCGCGGGCGGTACGGCCCATGGCGCGAACGTCGGATTCCTTGAAGCGTGTCACTTTGCCGCCGTCGGAGAACAGCATGACTTCACGCTCGCCATCGGTAATGGCAGCGGAGATCAGTACGTCGCCTTCATCCAGCTCCAGGGCGATCAGGCCCACGCTGCGTTGACGGCTGAAGGATTCCAGCGGGGTCTTCTTCACGGTGCCTTTGGCGGTGGCCATGAAGATGAAGTGACCTTCCGTGTATTCCTCGACCGGCAGCATGGTGGTGATGTATTCATCACTGTCCAGCGGCAGCAGGTTGACCAGCGGGCGACCACGGGCGGCGCGCGAGGCTTCAGGGATTTCGTAGGTTTTCAGCCAGTACACTTTGCCTTTGCTGGAGAACAGCAGCAGCGTGGTGTGGCTGTTGGCGACCAGCAGGTGAGCGATGTAGTCCTCATCCTTCACGCCGGTAGCCGATTTACCTTTACCACCACGACGTTGGGCCTGGTACGCAGCCAGCGGCTGGGTCTTGGCATAACCACCGTGGGAGATGGTCACCACACGCTCTTCTTCCGGGATCATGTCACCCAGGGTCAGGTCGAGACGCGCATCGAGGATTTCGGTGCGGCGCACGTCGCCGTATTCGGCGCGGATCACTTCCAGTTCTTCGCGGATCACTTCCATCAGGCGCACGGCGCTGCTGAGGATGCGGATCAACTCGCCGATCTGATTGAGGATCTCCTGGTACTCGGCCAGCAGCTTCTCGTGCTCCAGGCCGGTCAGGCGGTGCAGGCGCAGCTCCAGGATGGCCTGGGCCTGTTCCGGCGACAGGAAGTACTTGCCGTCACGCAGGCCGTATTGCGGGTCGAGGGTCTCCGGGCGGCACGAATCGGCACCGGCACGTTCAACCATCGCCACAACGGCGCTGGATTCCCACGGCATCTTGATCAGGGCTTCTTTAGCTTCCGACGGCGTCGGCGAAGCCTTGATCAGGGCGATAACCGGGTCAATGTTCGACAGGGCAACCGCCTGGCCTTCCAGGATGTGCCCACGCTCGCGCGCTTTACGCAGTTCGAACACGGTACGGCGGGTGACGACTTCGCGGCGGTGCCGCACGAAGGCTTCCAGCAGATCCTTGAGGTTCAGGATGCGCGGGCGACCGTCGATCAGTGCAACCACGTTGATACCAAACACGCTTTGCAGCTGGGTCTGGGCGTAGAGGTTGTTGAGGATCACCTCAGGCACTTCGCCACGACGCAGTTCGATCACTACGCGCATACCGTCTTTGTCGGACTCGTCGCGCAGCTCGGTGATGCCTTCGAGCTTCTTCTCTTTAACCAGCTCGGCGATCTTCTCGATCAGACGCGCCTTGTTCAGCTGGTAAGGCAGCTCGGTGATGACGATCTGCTGGCGGCCACCGACCTTGTCGATGTCTTCGATGATCGAGCGGGCGCGCATGTAAATGCGGCCGCGACCGGTGCGGTAGGCTTCGATGATGCCGGCGCGACCGTTGATGATCGCGGCGGTCGGGAAGTCCGGGCCGGGGATGTATTGCATCAGCTCATCGACGGTCAGCTCAGGGTTGTCGATGAGGGCCAGGCAACCGTCGATGACTTCACCGAGGTTGTGTGGCGGGATGTTGGTGGCCATGCCCACGGCGATACCGCTGGAGCCGTTGACCAGCAGGTTGGGAATACGGGTTGGCATGACCGCCGGGATCATTTCGGTGCCGTCGTAGTTCGGCACCCAGTCCACGGTTTCTTTATGCAGGTCGGCCAGCAGCTCGTGCGCCAGCTTGGTCATGCGCACTTCGGTGTATCGCATGGCCGCGGCGTTGTCGCCGTCGACCGAACCGAAGTTGCCCTGGCCGTCTACCAGCAGGTAGCGCAGGGAAAACGGCTGGGCCATCCGAACGATGGTGTCGTACACCGCAGTGTCGCCGTGAGGGTGATACTTACCGATCACGTCACCGACAACACGGGCAGATTTCTTGTACGGCTTGTTCCAGTCGTTACCCAGCTCGCTCATCGCGAACAGCACACGCCGGTGCACGGGCTTCAAGCCATCGCGCGCATCAGGCAGTGCCCGACCGACAATTACGCTCATCGCGTAGTCGAGGTAGGACTGTTTCAGCTCGTCTTCGATATTGACCGGGAGGATTTCTTTGGCCAGTTCGCCCATGAGAAGCCTGATTCCTTTTTCGGGTGAAACCTCGTCACATCCATATGGGACGAACGAAGCTCGCCGCTGCCGGCAGAGTGCCTGACAACGACTTACGACAAATCAACGAGTTATGACACGGATCTGCACGTTATAGGCAGCCCCTCGGGGCCACCCTGGAAACCGCCGGATGTTATCACAATCGCCGCCACGCACCTATCCCCCTGATGCGCATGGAGGCTAGTAATTTGACGGATGACAGGCTTGAGGGGGACGAGAGGGGCTCAGAAGTGGGTTGATGCTATTTTCAAGGTACAGATCCAAGGATTTTGTTGACTTTGAAGGCCCATTCGCGAGCAAGCCCGCTCCCACACTTGAATGTGTTAACAATTCAAATGTGGGAGCGGGCTTGCTCGCGAATGCAATCTCACAGGCGCCACCTTCCTCAATGCAGCCGTTTACGGCACATCAACTTGGCCAACTTGGCCGTATCCGGTCGCTCGACGATGCCTTTTTCGGTCACGATCACATCAATCAGGTCGGCCGGCGTCACGTCAAACACCGGGTTAAACGCCGCAACCTCCAAGCGCTGGCCCATCACATCCAGCAACTCAGCCGCCTCACGCTCTTCCAAGCTGACGTCTTCGCCGGTGGCCATCATCAAATCAAGCGTCGAACTCGGCGCCACGACCATGAAGCGCACGCCATGGTGCATCGCGCACACGGCCAGCTGATAGGTGCCGATGGTGCTGATCACATCACCGTTGGCGGCAATGCAGTCGGCGCCGACGATCACCCAGGTCACGCCCTTGGTCTTGAGGATATGCGCGCCAGCCGAGTCAGCATTGACCGTCACCGGGATGCCCTCGCCTGCCAGCTCCCACGCCGTCAGCCGCGAACCTTGCAGCCAGGGCCGCGTTTCATTGACGTAGACATGCTCAACCAAACCTTCAAGGAAGGCCGCGCGAACCACCCCAAGGGCCGTGCCGACGCCGCCCGTGGCCAGCGCGCCGGCATTGCCGTGGGTGAGGATCGCCTGAGCGTTGCCTTGGTGTTTGCGAATCCGATCGAGGCCCAATTGGGCCATGACCACATTGGCCTCCCGGTCACTTTCATGAATCGCGATGGCTTCGGCTTCCAGCACCGCCAGCGGGTCGGCGTGCTTCTTGACGCGATCGAGGCGATCGCGCATGCGCTTCAAGGCCCAGAACAGGTTCGACGCGGTCGGGCGGCTATCGGCCAGGAGCGCGTAGTCTTCTTCCCACGCAGCCTGCCAATCACCGCCTTCAGCGATGCGTTCACGGGCGGCGAGCACCAGCCCATAGGCGGCGCTGATACCAATCGCCGGGGCGCCGCGCACCACCATCGTGCGAATCGCGTCGGCGACTTCAGCCGCGGTAGTGCAGGCAACCCAGGCTTGCCGGGACGGCAAGGCACGCTGATCGAGCAGGTGCAGTGCGCCATCACGCCACTCGATGGCCCTCACGTTGTCTGCCGCTAACAGTCGGTCGCGCATCCCTTACCCCGCACTCATGAACAAAAGCCGCCGATTATAGCGATCCGCCAGCCAGGACGCTCGGGTATACTTCGCCCTTCTTTTATAGCTGCCTGGGAAGAAGCCTGCGATGACCTCCACTGCCGCCCCGCTCGACCTGTTGCTGCTGCCCACTTGGCTGGTGCCTGTCGAACCTGCCGGCGTGGTGCTCAAGGAACATGGCCTGGGCATCCGTGATGGGCGCATTGCCTTTATCGGGCCGCGGGCTGCGGCCTTGAAGCTGGCGGCCAGTGAAGTACGCGAGCTGCCGGGCATGCTGCTCAGCCCCGGTCTGATCAACGCCCACGGGCACGCGGCGATGAGCCTGTTTCGCGGCCTGGCCGATGACCTGCCGTTGATGACCTGGCTGGAAAAGCACATCTGGCCCGCCGAAGCCAAATGGGTCGATGAAGCCTTCGTGCGCGACGGCACCGACCTGGCTATCGCCGAGCAGCTCAAGGGTGGCATCACCTGCTTCTCCGACATGTACTTCTACCCCAAGGTCGCCAGCGACTGCGTGCATAACAGCGGCATGCGCGCGCAAATCGCGATTCCGATCCTCGACTTCCCGATTCCCGGCGCCAGCACACCCGACGAGGCGATTCGCCAGGGCGTCGAGCTGTTCGGCGACCTCAAGCACCACCCGCGCATCAAGATCACCTTCGGGCCGCACGCGCCGTACACCGTGTGCGACGAAAACCTGGAGAAAATCCGCATCATCGCCGAAGAGCTGGACGCGTCCATTCATATGCACGTGCACGAAACCGCCTTCGAAGTGCAGCAAGCCGTCGAGAAGACCGGTGAACGCCCATTGGCGCGTCTGGGCCGCCTCGGCCTGCTCGGCCCGCGCTTCCAGGCCGTTCATATGACCCAAATCAGCGAGGATGACCTGGCTTTGCTGGTAGAAAGCAACACCAGCATCATCCATTGCCCGGAATCGAACCTGAAACTGGCCAGCGGCTTTTGCCCGGTGGAGCGTCTGTGGCAGGCTGGCGTCAACGTGGCGATCGGCACCGATGGCGCCGCCAGCAACAATGACCTTGACCTGTTGGGCGAAACCCGTACCGCCGCGCTGCTGGCCAAGGCGGTCGCCGGCTCGGCCACCGCCCTGGATGCGCACCGCGCCCTGCGCATGGCCACGCTCAACGGCGCCCGCGCCATGGGCCTGGAAAGCGAGATTGGCTCGCTGGAAGTCGGCAAGGCTGCCGATATCGTGGCCTTTGATCTTTCAGGGCTGGCGCAACAACCGATCTACGATCCGGTCTCACAACTTATATATGCCACCGGACGCGATTGTGTGAAACACCTTTGGGTCGCCGGCAAGCAGTTGCTCGACGACCGGCAATTGACCCGCATGGATGAACAACAGTTGACCGCCACGGCCATTGCCTGGGGCCAACGCATCAGCGGGCACAGCGAATAACGCCGATCTTGAACCCTGGCGTTCAAGACCGGCAAACCGATTTATCAGATTTAGAGGATTCACCATGAGCAACGTCGACCACGCCGAAATCGCCAAATTCGAAGCCCTGGCTCACCGCTGGTGGGACCGCGAAAGCGAGTTCAAACCCCTGCACGACATCAACCCGCTGCGGGTGAACTGGATTGACGAACGCGTCAACCTGGCCGGCAAGAAGGTGCTCGACGTCGGTTGCGGCGGCGGCATCCTCAGCGAAGCCATGGCCCAACGTGGCGCCACCGTGATGGGCATCGACATGGGCGAAGCGCCACTGGCCGTGGCCCAACTGCACCAGCTGGAATCCGGCGTGAGCGTGGAATACCGCCAGATCACCGCCGAAGCCCTGGCCGAGGAAATGCCCGAGCAGTTCGACGTGGTCACCTGCCTCGAGATGCTCGAGCACGTGCCCGACCCGTCCTCGGTGATCCGCGCGTGCTTTCGCATGGTCAAGCCGGGCGGCCAGGTGTTCTTCTCCACCATCAACCGCAACCCCAAGGCCTACCTCTTCGCGATCATCGGCGCTGAATACATCATGAAGCTGCTGCCACGCGGCACCCATGACTTCAAGAAATTCATCCGCCCCTCCGAGCTGGGCGCCTGGAGCCGTCAGGCCGGGCTGACCGTCAAAGACATCATCGGCCTGACCTACAACCCGCTGACCAAGCACTACAAGCTGGCCAGCGACGTTGACGTCAACTACATGATCCAGACCCTGCGCGAGGAGTAAGCCTGTGAAGTTGCGAGCGGTTCTCTTCGATATGGACGGTACGTTGCTGGACACCGCGCCGGACTTCATCGCGATCTGCCAGGCGATGCGCGCCGATCGCGGCCTGGCGCCGATCAACGACCAGCACATCCGTGATGAAATCTCCGGTGGCGCGCGAGCGATGGTCGCCGTGACCTTCTCGATGGACCCCGAATCCCCAGGCTTTGAAGAACTGCGCCTGGAGTTCCTGGAGCGCTACCTCAAAGGCTGCGCGATCCACAGCAAACTGTTCGACGGCATGGAAGAACTGCTGCAGGACATCGAAAAATCCAAGCTGGTATGGGGCGTGGTCACCAACAAGCCGCTGCGCTTTGCCGAACCGATCATGCAGCAGTTGGGCCTGGCCGAGCGCTCGGCGCTGCTGATCTGCCCGGACCACGTGAAGAACAGCAAGCCAGACCCGGAACCGTTGATCCTGGCGTGCAAGATGCTCGACCTGGACCCGGCCAGCGTGTTGTTCGTGGGCGATGACCTGCGCGATATCGAGTCCGGCCGCGACGCCGGCACCCGCACCGCCGCGGTTACGTTCGGCTACATCCACCCGGACGACAACCCGCGCAACTGGGGCGCCGATGTGGTGGTGGATCACCCGCTGGAACTGCGTAAGGTGCTGGATAACGCACTGTGCAGTTGCTGAAGTATCACCGACCTCACTGAATGATGAAGATCCAATGTGGGAGCGGGCTTGCTCGCGAAGGCGGAGGGTCAGTCAATTCATCTGTCACTGACCCACCGCTTTCGCGAGCAAGCCCGCTCCCACAGGGGACCTTCATTGTTCTCAGGTCTGGTACTGTCAATCTGTTGAATTCTGTCGAGGTTTTTTATGTTTGATTACTCCGCACGCCCAGAACTGCTCAAAGGGCGGGTAATCCTGGTGACCGGCGCCGGTCGCGGGATTGGCGCCGCAGCGGCAAAAACCTATGCCGCCCATGGCGCCACCGTGCTGTTGCTGGGCAAGACCGAAGCCAACCTGGCCCAGGTGTATGACGAGATCGAAGCGGCGGGCCAACCGCAGCCGGTGGTGATTCCGTTCAACCTGGAAACCGCCCTGCCCCATCAATACGATGAGCTGGCCGCGATGATCGAAAAGGAGTTCGGCCACCTCGACGGCCTGCTGCACAACGCCTCGATCATCGGCCCACGCACGCCGATCGAGCAGTTGTCCGGTGAAAACTTCATGCGAGTGATGCACGTCAACGTCAACGCAATGTTCATGCTGACCAGCACCTTGCTGCCGCTGCTCAAGCTGTCCCAGGACGCGTCGGTGGTGTTCACCTCCAGCAGCGTCGGGCGCAAAGGCCGGGCGTACTGGGGCGCGTATGGCGTGTCGAAATTTGCCACCGAAGGCTTGATGCAAACCCTGGCCGATGAGCTGGAAGACGTCGCCTCGGTACGCGCCAACAGCATCAACCCAGGCGGTACACGCACCAGCATGCGCGCCCAGGCCTACCCCGGTGAAAACCCGATGGAACGGCCGGCGCCGGAAGAAATCATGCCGGTGTACCTGTACCTGATGGGGCCGGACAGTGCCGGCATCAATGGGCAGGCGTTTGATGCGCAGTAACCTGCCCTGATCGTTCCCACACTCCGCTGATCGTTCCCACGCTCCGCGTGGGAATGCCGCCAAGGACGCTCCGCGTCCCGCTTATGCAAGGGTGACGCGGAGCGTCATAGGATTCATTCCCACGCAGAGCGTGGGAACGAGCAAGCGGTGTGCTTTAGTTTTTCACCACTTCTTCCAGGGTGAAACGCCCCAACGGGTTCTGCAGGAAGTTGCTCACATTCTTGCGTGAGATGTTGATGTACGGGCTGTAGTACAAGTCGATCCAATTCACGTCCTGTTTCGCCAGCTTCTGCAGGTCGACATACATCTGCTCACGCTTGACCGGCTCGGCCTCGATCCGCGCGGCCGCCACCAGTGCCTTGACCTTGTCGTTCTTGTAGCGGGTCATGTAGTTCTGGTTGGTGTCGTGGCCCAGCACGAAGGTGGTCTTCTGGTCCGGGTCGAGGATGTCGTTGGTCCAGTACATCACCGAAATATCGTACTCACCGTCTACTAGCATCTGCCAGCTTTGGGTCGGGTCGACCTTCTGCAGGTTGGCGGTCACGCCGACCTTGGCCAACTGGTCCTTGATGATCACCGCAATCTGCTCGTCGGCTTCGTTGCCGGCGTTGACCACGTAATTGAGCTTCAAGTCCTTGGCGCCAGCCTCTTCCAGCAGTTTCCTGGCAGCGGTCGGGTCATACGGGCGTTGCAGGTTGTTGGCGTAGTGGTACAGCGAGCCTTTTGGGATGTAGGAATAGGCCACGGTGCCTTGACCGTAGGTGGCGGTCTTGACCAGCGATTGTTTATCGATGGCCATGTCCAGCGCCTCGCGCACCTGCTGCTTGGCCAGCAGGCCGTGGGCGTGGTTGATTAGCAGGTGATCTTCACGGGTGGACGGGTCGGCGTGGATCACAACGTTTTTGTCTTTCTTCAGCTCTTCGACGCGGGAGAACGGTACGAAGATCGCCGTGTCGAGTTCGTTGTTCTGCACCATGCGCATGCGCGTATTGTCATCGGTGACCGACACCCACTCCACGCCATCCAGGCTGACGTTCTTGGCCTGCCAGAAGTTCGGGTTCTTCTTGAGAATGACCCGATCGCCCTTGCGCCACTCTTCCACGGTAAACGCGCCGGAGGTCACCGGGCTTTCCGAGTAGGCGTCTTCGCCCATTTTGGTCATGGCCTTTTCCGACAGGATCGACACCGTCGGCGACGCCAATTGCGAGAGGAAGGCTACAGCCGGGGTTTTCAGGGTAACTACCAGCGTTTGCGGGTCCGACGCCTTGGCGGTGTTGATCAGGCTGAACGGGTCGCTCCACAGCGAGGCCTTGTTGTCGCGGATACGCAGCAAGCTGAACGCCGCATCGTCGGCGGTGATCGGCGAGCCGTCGGAGAACTTCGCATCGCGCAATTTGAAGGTGTAGGTCAGGCCGTCCTTGGAAATCTCCCAGCTTTGCGCCAGGCCCGGTTCCATCTTGGTGCCCAGGTTATCAACGCGCACAAGGGTGTCGTAGACGTTGGCGAACACCCAGGTGTCGCGGTTTTGCGCGCTTTTGATCGGGTCGAAGGTGGTGCTGTCTTCACGGCAGCCGATGGTCAGTACGCCGGCGGCTTGCGCCAAGCCAGCGGTAAGAGACCACGCGGTTAATGTAGCGGCGGCGAGCAACTTCAAGTGACGGGATTGCATGTCATAACTCCTTGTTTAGGACGGCAGAAAGGGTCAATGGCTGTTCAAGCACGCAACTGTATCGATGCTCGTGCAGGAAATGCGTCGGCGGCAACACCACGGAACACATCGTCCGGGCATGTCGGCAACGCGGGTGAAAGGCGCAGCCTGTAGGCAAATTCAGCGGGCTTGGTGGCTCACCCGGCAATGGTTCTGCAGGCAATGGCCGATGCGGATCGATCTCGGGGATGGCCTCGATCAACGCCGCCGTGTACGGATGGCGCGGCGTGGTAAACACCGCTTCCACCGGCCCTTCTTCGACGATCTTGCCCAAGTACATCACCGCCACGCGGTCGCACAGGCGACGCACAATGGCCAGGTCGTGGGCGATAAACAGAATCGCCAGGTTCATGCGCTGTTGCAGTTCCAGCAGCAGGTTGATGATCTGGCCCTGGATCGACACATCCAGCGCCGCCACGCATTCATCAGCGATGATCAAGCGCGGCTCCACCGCCAAGGCACGCGCGATACCGACGCGCTGGCACTGGCCGCCACTGAGGGAAGCGGGTTTGCGACTGGCCAGTTCGGGGCGCAGGCCGACCAGGTCGAGCAGTTCATTGACGCGCGCCGCGATCTGTTGCGGGGCGACTTTGCGCTGCACGCGTAACACTTCGGCGATGGTTTCGCCGATGGTGTGGCGGGGGTTCAGCGCGGCGTACGGGTCCTGGAAGATCATCGCGGTTTCATGCCGCAGGCGCGCGATGTCGATGGCACTGCCGTGGGCCATGTCGATGCCGTCAAACAGCACTTGGCCGGCGCTGATCGGGTTGAGGTGCAGGATCGCCCGGCCGAGCGTGCTCTTGCCGCTGCCGGACTCGCCGACCAGCCCCAGGGTTTCGCCTGCGGCCAGGTTCAGCGACACGCCGTTGACCGCCCTCACCCACTGTTTATTGAGGCCGAACAGGCCCGTGCCGGACGCGGCAAAACGCACCTCAAGGTCCTTGATCTGCAACAGGCTCATGGGCGATCTCCCAATGGATAGTGACACGCCACCCGCGCGCCTTCCGGCAGCAACTCGGTGCACAACGCGCGCGCCTGCGGGCAACGCGGGTTGAAGCGGCAACCGTCGGGCAATGCATCCAGCAACGGCGGCTGCCCGGGAATTGTGCGCAGCAAGGCGTGGCCACTGCTGTGGGCCGGTTGGCAATCGATCAGGCCGGCGGTGTATGGGTGTTGCGGATGGGCCAGCAGGTCGTACTTGCTGCCGTGCTCGCACAGGCGCCCGGCGTACATCACCGCGATGGAGTCGCAGGTCTGCGCCACCACACCGAGGTCGTGGGTGATCATGATGATCGACAGGCCGCGCCTGTCGCGCAGGTCCAGCAACAGGCGCAGGATTTGCGCCTGCACCGTCACATCGAGGGCGGTGGTCGGCTCGTCGGCGATCAGCACTTTCGGGTTGCAACCCAGCGCCACGGCAATCATCGCGCGTTGGCGCATGCCACCGGAAAACTCGTGTGGGTAATTGTCGACCCGCGCCTTGGGATCGGGAATGCCCACCTGACGCAGCACCTCGATGGCCTGCAGGCGCGCGTCTTTTTTCGACGCGTCCTGGTGCAGGCGGATGCCCTCGGCGATCTGCTCGCCGATGCGCATCAACGGGTCGAGGTGGCTGCTGGGGTTCTGGAAGATCATGCCCAATTGCCCGCCGCGTATGGCACGCATGCCGGCGTCATCCAACGCCAACAAGTCTTGCCCGGCCAGGCGCACAGCACCGCCTTGCACGCGCAGGTTGGGCGACGGCAACAGGCGCATCAGCCCGCGACAGGCCATGGTCTTGCCCGAGCCGCTCTCGCCCACCAGCCCGAGGATTTCACCTTCGGCCAGGTCAAAGGACACCCGGTCGACCAGGGTGACATCGCGCCCGGCGTTGTTGGCGATCACGCTGAGGTCCCGCACCTGAAGCAGGCTCATGTGCGCTCCCCCAACACGTGCGCCACGCCATCGGCGAGCAGGCTGAACCCCATGGCCAAGGTGACGATGGCCAGCCCCGGAAACGTGCAGATCCACCAGGCCGTGGTGATAAATGCCTGCCCTTCGGCGACCATCGTGCCCCACTCGGCGGTCGGCGGCTGCACGCCCAGGCCCAAGTAGCTCACGGCGGCGCCGTTGAGCAGCACCAGCACCGCGTCAGACATGGAAAACACGATCGAGCCGAACATCGCGTTGGGCAGCAAGTGCCGAAACAGAATGCGCCCATGGCCAAAGCCCAGGCTCTTGGCGGCCAGGGCGAACTCGCTTTCCTTGAGCACCAGGATTTGCGAGCGAATCAGCCGCGCGTACGACACCCAGCCCACCAGCGCCATGGCGATATAGAAGCTCTGCAAGCCGGGGCCGAGGATGGCCATGATCGCCAGCATCAACACCAGGAACGGGAAGGCCAGGATCACGTCGATCACACGCATGCAGAAGCTGTCGAAGCGCCCGCCGATATAGCCGGACACCGCGCCAATGAAAGTGCCGATCATGAATGGGAAAATCACCCCGACAATCGCCAGTTGCAGGTCGATGCGCGCGCCCCAGATCACCCGCGAAAGAATGTCGCGCCCGTAGTTATCCGTGCCAAACGGATGGGCCAGGCTGGGCCCGAGCAAGCTGATCTCGGTGTTCTGCGCAATCGGGTCAAAAGGTGCGATCCACGGCGCAAACAGCGCCAGGGCCAACCACAGCAGCAGAATCAACAGGCCCCACGCGGCGGTCAGCCGACCGTTGCGAAAACCGAAACGCAGGCGCAAACGCCAGGGGGCAATCAGTGGGCGGCTGCTCATTGCATGTTCACCCGTGGGTCGAGGGTGACTGTCACCACGTCGGCGAGGAAGTTGACCACCACCGTCGCACACGCCAGCACCATCGCCACGCCCTGCACCACCATGTAGTCGCGGGTGAAGATGCCGCGCACCAGCAATTGGCCGATGCCGGGAATCGCGAACAGGCTCTCGATCACCACCGTGCCGCTGATCAGCCAGCCGATATTCACCGCCAGCAGGTTGACCGCCGGCACCAGCGAATTGGGCAACACATGCCGGCGGAACACGGCGGCCTCCGACAGCCCACGCGCGCGGGCGGCGGTGACGTGATCGGCCTGCAACTCCATCAACATGCTCGCCCGCAGGTTGCGCACCAGCACCGCCGACAGGGCCAGAGCGATGGTCAGGCACGGCAGCAGCATATGGTGGGCTTTATCCAGCCAGGTGCGTCCATAGCCGGACACCGGGAACAGGCCCCACTTCACACTCAGCAACAGAATCAACATCAAGCCCAGCCAGAATGCGGGCATGCCCAGGCCGACCGTGGTGAACACCCGGATCAGGTTGTCTGCCCAGCCGCCTTTATTGCGCGCCGCCCAGGTCGCCAACGGCAGCGCAATCAACAGCGCCAGCACCACACTGCCGAGCACCAGCACCAGCGTCGGCTCGATACGGGTGACGATCAGCTTCAACGCGTCGACCTTATACAGCAGGGATTGGCCGAGATCGCCCTTGAGCAGGTTCTTGAGGAAGTAGAAATATTGCAGCCACAACGGCTGATCGAGGCCGTATTGGGCACGGATTTTCAGCAGGGCATCCGGCGTGCTGCGCGAGCCGAGCAAGGCCCGCGCCGGGTCGCCGGGAATCGAACGCACCAGCACAAAGGTGATCAGGCTGATGCCAAACAGCACCGGCAGCAATTGCAGCGGCCGGGACAGCACAAAACGGTAACGCGCCAGGTTCATCCGTCAGCCCCGGTGACGCGCGAGGAAGTCCAGCAGCACCGGGAAGTACGCGTGGGGCTCCTCATAAAAAGGCATGTGGCTGCTGTTGGGGAACACGTGCAGTTCGGCATGCCTGGCGGCCAGTTTCATGCGATGGGCACAGGCGGGCGTGAGCTCATCGTGCTGGCCGGTGGTGATCAGGATCGGCATGCTGAACTCGGCCATCTCGGGGATGCGGTTCCAGTCCTTGAGGTTGCCGATGTAGAGGAACTCGTTAGGGCCTTGCATGGTTTCGTAGGGGCCCATGTTCCAGTCACCAAGGGAGCGCTTGACCGGCTCGGGCCATTCGTCCAGGCGGCAGACATGGCGGTAGTTGAGCAAGGTGATGGCGGCCTGGTATTGCGGGTGATCGAGGGTGCCCATGGCCTCGTGGCGTTGCATCATGGCCACGGTTTCGCTGCCGAGGGCGCCGCGCAGGCGTTCAAGCTCCTGGGACAGGTGCGGAATGTCGCCGACGGTATTTGAAAGGATCAGGCTTTTCAGCGCATGGGGATAGTGGATGGCGTATTCGATACCCAACCAACCGCCCCAGGAATGCCCGAGCAAGTGCACGCGGCCCAAGCCGAGGGCCTGGCGCACGGTTTCGACTTCTTCGACATAACGGCCGATTTCCCACAAGGTAACGTCGGTGGGTCTGGCTGATGCGCCGGTGCCAAGCTGGTCGAATGCAACCACTCGCAGGTTATGGTCTTTGAGCCAGCCATGGGCGTCGCGCAAGTAGTCACACGGCAGGCCCGGACCGCCGTTGAGACACAAGAGCACCTCATCGCCATCGCCAAAGCTGTAGACCACGAGGTTATGGCCGTCGACTTGCACGTTGTATTGCTGGTCGGGGGCAACTTCACGCCACATGCATACATTCCTTGTGTTGTATCGGCCTGGCAGGTAGCGGCCGTTTACAGCCCAACACTACCGAGGATGCCGCGCGTCCATAACCTAGTATTTCTTATAGGTTTGGCCTGGCAGTCCTTCGCCGGGGCGTGGCATTCTACTTGCCGCAAGTCGAGATTCAAATGAATTCGGGAGCAGAACGGATGCTGGCCAAGCTTACTGCCTTCAATAACCGTCTCATGCCAGGCAGGAGCCTGGATGAACAGATGGACAATACGTTTATCCTCGCCCAGCAGTTGGGCTTCGATGCGCTGGTGTACGACTACACGCCGGTGCCGATTGACCAGGACGGCTCACTGATCACCCCTTCGGTGCTGGAACTGCGCAATACGCCGCCCGACTGGCACGCGTTATGGTGCAGCGAAGGCTTCTACCAGATCGACCCGGTGCAACATCTGGCCCTGAGCACGGTGTCGCCGTTCGTGTGGTCCTACGAGGCGAAAGCCGATACCGCACTGCAAAAGATCATCGACCCGTGCCACGCGCCGGTGTCTTCCTACCTGCATGAGCGCCAACTGACCTGCGGTGTCAGCGTGCCCATCCACCTGCCGCGCGGCGGCTTCGCCTCGCTGACCGGCCTGCGCACCGGCAAGGCGCGCACGGTGTTGAAGGACGCGCAGCAGACCCTGGCAGACTTCAGCCTGATCACCCATGCCCTGCAGGAAGCGGCCTACCCGCTGTTCAGCAAAGAACTACGCACGTACCCGCATATTCACCTGACCAAACGCGAACGCGAATGCCTGAAATGGGCCGCCGATGGCCTTACGGCCGCTGAAATCGCCACGCAGTTGAGCCGCTCATTGGCAGTGGTGACCCTGCACCTGGCCTCGGCGATGCACAAACTGGGGGCCAAGAACCGCGTGCAAGCGGTGGTGCGCGCCACCCATTACCGTTTGCTGGAAGACTGACCCGTCAGCAAAACCTAGCTGTTTTGCTAGTTACTTAAACGTTACGTGACGATTATCGTAGCCCTGATCCTTTTTTTCAGAGCAGGGTACGAAATGGAATTCTTCGAGAAAGTCCGCGAAGGCTATGCGGCCTTCGGCGCCTACCAGACCTGGTATCGCGTGACAGGCGACCTGACCACCGGCCGTACACCGTTGGTGATCATTCACGGCGGCCCCGGCTGCACGCACGACTATGTCGACGCCTTCAAAGACGTGGCGGCCAGCGGCCATGCGGTGATTCACTACGACCAACTGGGCAATGGGCGCTCCACCCACTTGCCGGATAAGGACGCGTCGTTCTGGACCATCGACCTGTTCCTCGCCGAGCTGGACAACCTGCTCGACCACCTGCAAATCAGCGATAACTACGCGATCCTCGGGCAATCCTGGGGCGGCATGCTCGGCAGCGAACACGCGATTTTGCAGCCCAAAGGCCTGCGCGCGTTTATCCCGGCGAACTCCCCCACGTGCATGCGCACCTGGGTCAGCGAAGCCAACCGCCTGCGCAAACTGTTGCCGGAAGGCGTGCATGAAACCCTGCTTAAACACGAACAGGCCGGCACCTACCAGGACCCGGAATACCTCGTCGCTTCGCGGATTTTTTATGACCAGCACGTGTGCCGCGTCAACCCGTGGCCGGAAGAAGTGGCGCGCACTTTTGCCGCCGTGGATGCCGACCCGACTGTGTACCACGCCATGAGTGGCCCGACCGAGTTTCACGTGATCGGCAGCTTGAAGGATTGGAATGTGATTGGCCGGCTGTCGGCGATCACGGTGCCGACCCTGGTGATCTCCGGCCGGCACGATGAGGCCACGCCGTTGGTGGTCAAGCCGTTCCTGGATGAAATCGCGGACGTGCGCTGGGCGCTGTTTGAAGACTCCAGCCACATGCCCCACGTGGAAGAACGCCAGGCGTGCATGGGCACAGTGGTGAAGTTTTTGGATGAGGCCTGTTCAATGCCGCACAAAGTCCTCAAGGCTGGCTAAGTGATCGTTCCCACGCTCCGCGTGGGAATGCGCCCTTGGACGCTCTGCGTCCGCTCTCAAAGTCGTGACGCGGAGCGTCACAGGATGCACGCCCACGCAGAGCGTGGGAGCGATCATAAGTCCTCAAGGCCGGCTAATTGATCGTTCCCACGCTCCGCGTGGGAATGCGCCTTTGGACGCTCTGCGTCCGCTCTCAAGGTCGTGACGCGGAGCGTCACAGGATGCACGCCCACGCAGAGCGTGGGAGCGATCATAAGTCCTCAAGGCCGGCTAAGTGATCGTTCCCACGCTCCGCGTGGGAATGCGCCTTTGGACGCTCTGCGTCCGCTCTCAAGGTCGTGACGCCGAGCGTCACAGGATGCACGCCCACGCAGAGCGTGGGAGCGATCATAAGTCCTCAAGGCTGGCTAAGTGATCGTTCCCACGCTCCGCGTGGGAATGCGCCTTTGGACGCTCTGCGTCCGCTCTCAAGGTCGTGACGCGGAGCGTCACAGGATGCACTCCCACGCAGAGCGTGGGAGCGATCATTTAGACTTCAGTGGTTTCAGGCTTTGCGGCCTTTCTTGGCACATCCGCCACCACCGGAATCTCCTTCCCCTCAGCATCAAACAACTTGCCGCCGCTGAAGTAATCCCCATCGCGCAATGCCGCCACATCGTGGAAGCACAAGCTGCGCTCAGTCCCCGCCACGAACACCGATTGCTGGTCCGAGTTACCGGCGGTGAAGTGGTTGAACGCCAGGTTCAGCAGGATCGCCATGATCGCCGACGAACTGATGCCCGAGTGGAAAATGGTCGCGAACCACGTTGGGAAGTGGTCGTAGAAGTTCGGCGCGGCGATGGGGATCATGCCGAAACCGATGGAGGTGGCAACGATGATCAGGTTCATGTTGTTGCGGTAATCCACCTTCGACAAGGTGCGAATACCACTGGCCGCCACGGTGCCGAACAGCACAATCCCGGCGCCGCCGAGCACCGAGGTGGGCACGGCGGCAATCACCCGGCCCATAAAGGGCAGCAGGCCCAGCACCACCAGGAACACCCCGCCCGTCGCCACCACAAAGCGACTTTTCACCCCGGTTACCGCCACCAAACCGACGTTCTGGGCGAACGCACTTTGGGTGAATGAGCCAAAGATCGGCGCGAACATGCTCGACAGCATGTCGGCGCGCAAGCCGTTACCCAGGCGCTTGGAGTCGACCTTGGTGTCGATGATCTCGCCCACCGCGAGGATGTCCGCCGAGGTTTCCACCAAGGTCACCATGACCACGATGCACATGGAAATGATCGCCGCCAGGTGAAAAGTCGGCATGCCGAAATGGAAAGGTGTGGGGAAACCAAACATCGGCCCTTGGGCGACGCCGGAGAAATCGGCCATGCCGAGGAACACCGCGATCACGGTGCCGATCACCATGGCCAGCAGGATCGACAGGCGCGAAATGGTCGCGCTGCCGATCTTGCTCAGCAACAACACCAGCACCAGGGTCAGCGCCGCCAGGCCGATATTGGCCGTGCTGCCGAAATCCGCCGCGCGGCTGTTGCCGCCCATGGCCCAGCGCGCTGCCACCGGCATCAGCGTCAAGCCAATCGTGGTGATCACAATGCCGGTGACCAGTGGCGGGAAAAACTTGGTGATCCGTGAGAACACCGGCGTGATCAACAGCCCGATAAACGACGCGGCCATCACCGCCCCGAGAATCGCCGGCACCCCGCCCGCGCCATCACTGCCAACAATCGCCACCATGGTTGCCACACCGGCAAACGACACGCCCTGCACCAGCGGCAGCTGGCAGCCAAAAAACGGCAGGCCGAGCGTCTGCAACAGCGTGGCCAAGCCACCGGCAAACAATGACGCGGCAATCAACAGGCCGATGTCCGCCGGCGACAGACCGGCCGCTTGGCCAACGATCAACGGCACGGCAACAATGCCGCCGTACATGGTGAGCACATGCTGCAGGCCGTAAGCCATGTTGGCCGCGACGCCGAGATTCTCATCTTCTGGCCGCTGCGGTGACGCCTTCGGGATAGTCATGGTGAGGGGTTCTCTGTTTTTGTTGTGCGAACACTGTATGCAATGTTTGGACTGGATGTCCATAGAGTTGTATACAATCAATCGAACAAGATACCCTCCATCGGCGTTACAAAAACAATCCGGCCGTCATGAGCCAGAACGCCAAAGGACCTCTAACAATGAAAAAGGCATTACAGGGCGCAACCGTTGCACTCACCCTTCTCGGCGGCGGGGAGGCTGTCGCGGTGGAATGGATGAACAACAGCGTAGGATTTCGCTACGGCCAGCACTTCACCAATCCGAATAACCCGGATGATTTCAGCAAGCGCATCTACAGCTTCACCCACGCCAGCGGCTACCAATACGGCAGCAACTACCTGAACCTGGATGTGTTCCTGTCCGACAGCCACGACCCGCGCAAGGGCACCGACCATGGCGGCAGTGAGGTCTACGCCGTGTACCGGCACCAGCTGTACGCGTCGCGGGTATTTGATATGCCGCTCGGCACCGGGCTGATAAAGGACTACGCGCTGACCCTGGGCTTCGACGCCAACCGCAACAACAACGCCGCCTCAGCCAAAAAACGCGCACTGGTGATCGGCCCGACGCTGAAGTTCAACACCGTCGGCGTGCTGGATTTGAGCCTGATGTACTACAAGGAAAGAAACCACACCGGCATCCCCGGCGCGCAGGAGTCGAACCACACGTTCGACGACACCTACATGCTCAACCTGACGTGGATGCGCCCGTTCGACATCGCCAACCACGCGGCGAAGTTCCAGGGGTTCGTCAATTACGTCGGGGAAAAAGGCGAGGACTACCACGGCCGTGACACCGCACCGGAAACACTGATGCGCAGCGCGCTGATGGTGGCGGTGCGGCCGGGTAAAAGCGTGAAGCCGAACCTGTATCTCGGCGTGGGGTATGAGTACTGGCACAACAAGTTCGGCGTGGACGGTGGGCGGGGTACTCGGACCTCCACGCCGACGCTGAATATGGAAGTCACCTTCTAATGCACTGAAGAAACCGACTCCAAATGTGGGAGCGGGCTTGCTCGCGAATGCAGTGTGTCAGTATCGAATAGGCCGGCTGACACACCGCTTTCGCGAGCGAGCCCGCTCCCACAGGTTTGATTGCATTTCAGCTTTAGGCGTTGGCGAGCTCGGAATTGTCCGCCTTCGGCCGCGCCAGCCAGTAACCCAACACCGCCAACGGTGCGGTCGCCAACATCACAATCACAGTGATCAACAACGGCTGATCAATCATCGACGACACCAGCAGGCTGCTGAGAAAGCACAGCCCCAGTTGCAAGGTGTTTTGCAGTGCTGCCGCCTTGCCGGAATTTTCCGCAAAGGGCATCAGCGCATTCGCCACCACAATCGGGTAGCTCGCACCGTTGACCAGCGCCATCAGGCAGAACGGAATCAGCAAAGTGGTCAGGGTCGGCACCGTCAACGTGGCGACCAGGTACAACGCCACCATGCTGATGCAATACGCCACCAGCAACCAGGGCAGCAGGGTTTTGCCCTGGTAATGCTGCAACGCACTGCGGCAACTGTAACCACCGATCAGAAAAGCCAGGGTCGGCAGCACGTAGCTCAGGCCGATGTCATTCGGGCTGTAACCCATATCGCCGAGGATGAACGGCGACGCGGTCAGCCAGGCAAAGAAACTGGCGGAACAGGCGGCGAAGATCATCACGTTGCCGGTGAACACGCGCGAGGTCAGCAACTGCCCATAACCGAGGCGCGAAGGTTCGCCCTGCTCTGCGAGACGTTTCGGCATCTTGCGCAGGAACAGCGTCGGCAGCAGCAACAGCAGCGACACGCCCAGCAACACCGCGAAGATCGCCTGCCAGCCGAAGTGATTCAACACCATCGCCCCCAGCAACGGCGCCAGCGCCGGTGACAGCGACATCAGCGGCATGATGCTGGCGAACACGCGGTGCGCCTTGTCAGCCGGGTAACGGTCGATCACCAGCGCCTGCCAACTGACGGCGGCGGAACACACGCCAATCGCCTGCATAAACCGCAACGCCAACAGCTGAGGCGCAGTTTCGACCCAGAACATGCCTGCGCAACCCAGCACGAACAGGCTCAGGCCGGTCAGTAGAATCGGCTTGCGCCCCAGTCGGTCGGACAACGGCCCCCACAACAACTGCCCCACCGCAAAGCCGGCGAGGAAGATACTCAAGCTGGCACCCACGGCCCCCGCGCTGATGTGCAATTGCTCGCCCATGGCGCCGAACGCCGGCAAGTACATGTCCATGGCGAGATAACCGAGCATGCTCAGCCCCGCCAGATACCAGGTGAAACCAAAAGAATTTTTCATTGAAGCCTTGCTGAATCTGCCATCAAACTATTTGCTGACTGGCGCCTATTATGAAGCTGACAGTGAGTGTGTGAAGCGATAATAATTGGACACTCTTATCAAATATTTTGAAGGCATCCGTAATGTGGTCCGAATATTCACTGGACGTCGTCGATGCCGTGGCACGCCACGGCAGCTTCAGCGCCGCCGCCCAGGAACTGCACCGCGTGCCATCGGCCATCAGCTACACCGTGCGCCAGCTTGAAGAATGGCTGGCGGTGCCGCTGTTTGTGCGCAGGCATCGCGATGTAGAGCTGACGCCCGCCGGCCGTTTATTTATAGACGAAGCCCGCGGCGTGATGAAAAAAATGCTCGGCACCCGGCGTTTGTGCCAACAGGTGGCGAATGGCTGGAGCGGTCAATTGAAGGTGGCCGTGGACTCCATCGTCAAACCCCAGCGCTGCCGGCAGTTGGTGCTGGACTTCTACCGGCAGTTCCCCGAGGTGGAATTGCTGCTGGAATACGAGGTGTACAACGGCGTGTGGGACGCCTTGGCCGATGAGCGCACCGACATCGTGATCGGCGCCACCAGCGCCGTGCCGGTGGCCAGCCACTTCACCTTTCGTGACATGGGGCTGCTGAACTGGCTGTGTGTGGTCAGCGCCAGGCACCCACTGGCGGCGATGGACGGCTTGCTCAGCGACGACCAACTGCGCCCGTTCGCGTCGCTGTGCATGACCGACACCTCGCGCAACCTGCCCAAGCGCGACACCTGGACCCTGGATAACCAGCGCCGGCTGGTGGTGCCCAACTGGGCCTCGGCGCTGGATTGCCTGCGCGATGGCCTGTGCGTCGGCATGGCCCCGGCGCATCAAGTGCTGCCGTGGATTGAACGCGGCGAGCTGGTGGCGCTGCAATTGAGCCGACCGTTCCCGGCCAGCCCGTCGTGCGTGGCGTGGGCGCAGAACAAGCTGTCGCCGGCGATGAGTTGGTTGCTGGAGTACCTGGGGGATACTGAAACCATGAATCAGGAATGGTTGAATGGCCCAGATCTCTAAAGGATGAAGGAGATCCCCTGTGGGAGCGGGCTTGCTCGCGAATGCGGTGGGTCAGTCACCCACTGTATTGCCTGACCCTGCGCATTCGCGAGCAAGCCCGCTCCCACATTTCGATCCGGTTTCTAATCCAATAATCGGGTGATGGCCCGCACGATCATCTCGACTTCCTTGGCATCCAGCGTCAGCGGCGGTAGCAGGCGGATGATCGTGCCGCGCGTCACGTTGATCAGCAGGCCCTGCTCCTGCGCTGCGCGGTAGGCCAGGTCGCGATAAGGGCGAGCCAGTTCGATGCCAATCATCAAACCCTGCCCGCGAATCGCCAGCACCTGTGGATGCTCGCTCAATTCCACCCGCAACCTTGCCAGCAGCCGCTCGCCCTGTTGCGCAGCGTTCTGCAGCAAGCCTTGCTCCTCAATAATATCCAGCACCGTGCAGCCGACGCGGCAGGCCAGCGGGTTGCCGCCAAACGTGCTGCCGTGGCTGCCGGGGGTGAACAGCTGGGCCACGGCAGCCTTGGCCAGGCAGGCGCCGATGGGCACGCCGTTGCCGAGGCCTTTGGCCAGGGTCATCACGTCCGGGGTGATGCCTTCATGCTGGAACGCAAACCAGGCGCCGGTGCGGCCGATGCCGGTCTGGATTTCATCCAGCATCATCAGCCAGCCGTGGCGCGTGCAGTGATCGCGCAGGGCTTTCAAGTAGCCGGGCGGCGCCAGCAGCACGCCACTTTCGCCCTGGATCGGCTCCAGCAACACGGCCGCGATGCGCGTGCCGAACTGTTGAGTGATGGCTTCCAGTGCCGCCAGGTCGCCAAAAGCCACCTTGAGAAAATCCCCCGGCAAGCGCTGGAAACCCAGGCGCACCGACGGCCCGTCGCTGGCCGCCATGGTGCCGAGGGTGCGCCCGTGAAAGGCGTTTTCCATCACCACCACCAGCGGCTCCTCGATGCCTTTTTTCCAGCCATGCAGCCGAGCGAGTTTCAGCGCCGTCTCGTTGGCTTCGGCGCCGGAGTTGTTGAAGAACGCACGGTCCAGGCCGGACAGCTGTGCCAAACGCTGGGCCAGGCGCTGTTGCCAGTCGATGCTGTAAAGGTTGGAGGTGTGCAGCAACAAGCCCGCCTGCTCACTGATCGCCGTCACCAGTCTGGGGTGGGAATGGCCGACATTGGTCACCGCCACACCGGCCACCGCGTCGAGGTATTCACGGCCCTGCTGGTCCCACAGGCGCGTGCCCAGGCCACGGGTAAAGCTCAGGGCCAGGGGTTGATACGTGGTCATCAGGCAGGCGGCGGTCATGGTGGCAAGCTCCAGTGCATCGTTGGGATGCGTGCAGTATCGTTAGCCACTAGAGCTGGATAAACTGCGTATTCCTGCAATGACTTTAAACCAGGGCTTGATAATGGATCTGTTCCAGGCAATGTCGGTGTATGTGAAAGTGGTCGAGACCGGCAGCATGACGGCCGCCGCGCAAGAATGCGGGATGTCGACCACCATGGTCGGCAATCACTTGCGCGCCCTGGAACAGCGCCTGGGCGTCAGCCTGCTCAAGCGCACCACGCGCAAACAAAGCCTCACCGAATTTGGCGGGCAGTATTACCAGCGCTGCCTGGAAGTGCTGGGGCTGGTGGCCGACTCCGAGTTGCTGGCAGAGCAGGCACACAGCGAAGTCCCCAAAGGCAGCCTGCGCATCACCGCGCCACCGGTGTTCGGCACCGAGCGCCTGGCACCGGCCTTGAGCGAATTCTCCCAGCGCTACCCGCTGATCAACCTGCACGTGGAGTTGAGCAACGAGCGAATGGACTTGGTCGACAGCGGCTTCGACGTGGCGATCCGTCTCGGCGAACTGGAAACCTCCAGCCTGATCGCCAGGCCCATGCAGGCCTACACCCTCACCCTCTGCGCATCACCCGCGTACCTGGCGCGACGTGGCACGCCGCACACCCCCGACGACCTGCGCCAGCACGACTGCCTGGCGTTCGCCTACCCGGCGACCGACAACTGGCGCGACACCGACAAGCTCTGGCGCATGACCGGCGAAGAAGGCGAGGTGGAAGTCCCGGTGGCGGGCTCATTGACCATCAACAGCTCGCAAGGCTTGCGCCAGGCGGCCGTCAACGGCATGGGCATCATCATGCTCGCCGATGCCCTGGTGCAACCGGACCTGGAGAGCGGCAAGCTGGTGTCCTTGCTGACCACCTACCAACTGTCCAGCCGCCCCATGCACCTGCTCTACCGCCAGGACCGTTACCGCCTGCCCAAGCTGCGCGCCTTTGTGGATTTCGCCATGGAAAAGTGGGCGCTCTAGAAGGCCACGCCCAACTCCCGCAGGCGCGCCGCCGTGCGCTCGGCCGACACGTGGTGAATGCCCTGCCAACCGAGGGCCACGGCCGCCTCGATATTGCCGGCGACATCATCGATAAACACCACTTCACCGGGCTGAATATCCGGCAGATGGGCGCGCACCTGATTGAGGCTGGCGTGATAGATCGCAGGGTCCGGCTTGATCAGCTTCAACTCGCCCGAGACCACGATATCGCGCAAATGCTGCAGGAACGGATAGTTGGCGCGCGCATAGGGGAAGGTTTCCGCCGACCAGTTGGTGAGCCCGAACAGCGGCATATTGGCCTTATGCAGCGCTTCAAGGATCGCCACGCCTTCCGGCAACGCGCCACGCAGCATCTCGTGCCAACGGTCGTAGTACGCCTGGATCAGGCGTTCGTGCTCCGGGTACTGCTCGATCAAGTGGCGGGTGCCTTCGGCCAGGCTGCGGCCGGCGTCTTGCTCGGTGTTCCAGGCTTGAGTGCAAATGGTGTCAAGAAAGTGCTGCCGCTCGTGATCGTCGGTAATCAGCTGGCGGTACAGGTGGTGCGGGTTCCAGTCGAACAGGACACCGCCGAAATCAAAAACTACTGCACGAATCGTCATCAGATCCTCCGTTAGCGTGGCTTGATAGCACAAGGAGTCTGGCAGATTGTGAGGGTGCGCGGGAGCGCGATGAAGTGCAGGAAGGTTCCCAGGCGAAACGCCAAACAAATGTGGGAGCGGGCTTGCTCGCGAATGCGCAGTGTCAGTCACCAGATCGGTTTACTGATACACCGCTTTCGCGAGCAAGCCCGCTCCCACATTTTTGACCGTGTTTTAGGCTTGGATCAGGCCATTGATTTTCACGGTCGGGTTTACATCGGCTTCGTAATCCACGCCGTCGATTTCAAAGCCGAACAAGCGCAGGAACTCAGCCTTGTAGCCGGCAAAATCGCTGATCTCGTTGACGTTGTCGTCGGTGACCTGGTTCCACAACGCGGCCACGGCGTCCTGGACTTTCGGCTCCAGCTCGGCCAGGTCGGCGCGCAGGCGGCCGTCGGCGTCCAGCTTCGGCTCGCTGCCGTACAGGCTGTCTTTGAACAGGCCGTAGACCTGCTCGATGCAGCCTTCGTGGGTGCCCTGCTCTTTCATCACTTTGAACAGCAACGACAGGTACAGCGGCATGATCGGGATCGCCGAGCTGGCCTGGGTGACCACGGCCTTGAGCACCGACACACGGGCGTCGCCCTTCAGCGCGGCGAGGTTGTCGCGCAGGGTCAGGACTTTTTTGTCCAGGTCTTTCTTGGCTTCGCCGATGGAGCCGTTCCAGTAGATGTCCTGGGTCAGCTTCTCGCCGAGGTAGGTGAACGCGGTGGTCTTGGCGCCTTCGGCCAATACATCGGCGTCACGCAGGGCGTCGATCCACAGCTGCCAGTCTTCGCCGCCCATGACTTTCACGGTGCCGTCGATTTCTTCCTGGGTTGCAGGCTCAAGCGTGGTGTCGACCACAACGCCTTTGTCGGTGTTGATACCGCGCAGGGTCACGGCCTTGCCGATTGGCTTGAGGGTGGAGTTGTGCACCACGCCTTGCGGGTCGGTACGGCGTGGCGCGGCCAGGCTGTAGACCACCAGGTCGATCTTGCCCAGATCTTTCTTGATGGTTTCGATGGTCAGGCGCTTGATCTCGTCGGAGAACGCGTCGCCGTTGATGCTCTTGGCGTACAGGCCTTTTTCAACCGCAAACTTCTCGAACGCAGCGCTGTTGTACCAGCCGGCGGAGCTCAGCTTGCCTTCTTCGCCTTCTTTCTCAAAAAACACACCCAGGGTGTCGGCGCCGCAGCCAAACGCGGCACTGATGCGCGCGGCCAGGCCATAACCGGTGGAAGCGCCGAGGACCAGCACCTTTTTAGGGCCGCCTTCGATGACGCCGTGTTGGGTCACGTAGTCGATCTGTTCCTTGACGTTCGCTTCACAGCCAACAGGGTGAGCGGTCACACAGATAAAGCCACGAACCCGCGGTTTGATGATCATAAAATTTCTGCCTCTTCCAAGGTGCCGAAGGCCAATGGTGGCCATTCAACTTAATCGTACCGGTCTATGACGTCCAAAAAACCGAAGCGTCACGATAGTCGCAAATCTTCTGTTTACAAAATTCAATCGGCGCAGCGCTTTTTGGCCTATGCCTGCTACCGTTCACCCTCCTACGGGTTTGCGGCGTAAACTCTGCGCCAGACCATAACCGTGAAGATTTGTTCAATTCCTTCACAATTTCGCAATATTTAAAACGCCTATTCGTCGCTGAACGCCTTATCATAAGGGGGATGTATCAACATGTTTCAACACCCCTACCACTCGCAGCCACGGATCCGGACCTGTCGAATGGCGTCCAGCTGGAGCTGAGTTTCATGAGCAAGTCTGCCTTACGCAAAAATGCAGTGTCGGTCGCCTGGGCAATCGGCGTCCTGCTGATTATTTGCCTGTTTCCCATGACCACCGCGGTATTTCTCGGCCTGGTGCTGGTTTGCGGGGTCTACGACTTCCTGCGCAACGGCCTGTATGACGCCGACACGATCAAAAAGTACTTCATCGGCAGCGGCCGTAATACCTGGATATTGGCGCCGTTCAACACCCTGTTCGACCTGTTGAGCCTGCGCAACCGCCATGTCTACACCATGCGCGACCTGCCGCCGGCCTGGCGTGAAGACCTGCAACAGGTGATCGACGATGCCATGGCCAACAAGGATGAAATCATCAGCTACCTGGATGAACGCATGGCCGAGAAGAAGCGCGGCATGTTGTTTTTCCAATGGTACGGCCGCCCGATTGAAACCACTTTGGACATTCCGCAACTGCGCAAAAAACTGCCGTATGTGAAGACCATTGGCGTCTCGGTATTCAACGAAAACCGTTCGACGTCCTTCCACTTCGGCCCGCTGCGCATGATGTTCCGCGTGCTCTACAACATGGCGCCGGCGCCGCACCACGAGGGTGTTTACATCCAGGTGGGCAAGCACAAGCACTACTGGCACGACGACCCGCTGTTTATCTTCGATGACACGCTGATGCACGCGTCCTTCAACAAGAACGACGCAAAACGTTACTGCCTGTTCATTGATATCGTGCGGCCGACCTTGCTGCCTTCAGTGCTCAACGCCGTGATCGCAGGCTTTGCCGGGCTGGTGTTTACCCTGCGTCGGGTTTTCTACAAAAACTGGAAGCTGATTCAGTAAGTTCTGCGGCATGATGGTGCTGGACGGTGTTTGCGCCCTGCCCGAGAGGCGGCCAAACTACAGTCTCGTGCGACCGAATTCGGCGCTCACCATTTTCAGGCCATCGCTGCCCTAGACGGGTGCGATGGCTGCGCCTTCAAGGACCCAGAATGCCCCAACGTCAAGTCATCAACGCCTCCGTCAGCCCCAAGGGCAGCCTCGAAACCCTGTCCCAACGTGAAGTCCAACAACTGAGTGAAGCCGGCACCGGCAGCATCTACACGTTGTTCCGCCAGTGCGCCCTGGCCATCCTCAACACCGGCGCGCATATCGACAACGCCAAGACCATCCTCGACGCCTATCAAGATTTTGAAGTGCGTATCCATCAGCAGGACCGCGGCGTGCGCCTGGAATTGTTGAACGCACCGGCCGACGCCTTCGTCGATGGCGAAATGATCGCCAGCACCCGCGAAATGCTGTTCAGCGCCCTGCGCGACATCGTCTACACCGAGAACGAGCTGGACAGCCAGCGCATCGACCTGAGCAACTCCCAAGGCATTACCGACTACGTGTTCCACCTGCTGCGCAACGCCCGTACGCTGCGCCCGGGCGTGGAACCGAAAATCGTGGTGTGCTGGGGCGGGCACTCGATCAACACCGAAGAATACAAATACACCAAGAAAGTCGGCCACGAACTGGGCCTGCGCAGCCTCGACGTGTGCACCGGCTGCGGCCCCGGCGTGATGAAAGGGCCGATGAAGGGCGCGACCATTTCCCACGCCAAACAACGCATCACCGGCGGGCGCTACCTGGGCCTGACCGAGCCGGGCATCATCGCCGCCGAAGCGCCGAACCCCATCGTTAACGAACTGGTGATTTTGCCGGACATCGAAAAACGCCTGGAAGCCTTCGTGCGCGTCGGCCACGGCATCATCATCTTCCCGGGCGGCGCCGGCACGGCCGAAGAGTTCCTGTACCTGCTGGGCATCCTGATGCACCCGGACAACCGCGACGTGCCGTTTCCGGTCATCCTCACCGGGCCGAAACACGCCGCGCCGTACCTGCAACAGCTGCACGCCTTCGTCGGCGCCACCCTGGGCGAAGCGGCGCAGGCGCACTACCAGATCATCATCGACGACCCCGCCGAAGTGGCGCGCCAGATGACTGCCGGGCTCAAGGCCGTGAAGCAGTTCCGCCGTGAGCGCAACGACGCGTTCCACTTCAACTGGCTGCTGAAGATCGACGAAGGCTTCCAGCGCCCGTTCGACCCGACCCACGAAAACATGGCCAGCCTGCAACTCAGCCACGCGCTGGCGCCCCACGAACTCGCAGCCAACCTGCGCCGCGCGTTTTCGGGGATTGTGGCGGGTAACGTCAAGGACAAAGGCATTCGCTTGATCGAGCAGCATGGGCCGTATGAGATTCACGGCGACCCGGCGATCATGAAGCCGCTGGATGAGCTGCTACAGGCGTTTGTTGCCCAGCACCGTATGAAGTTGCCGGGCGGCGCGGCGTATGTGCCGTGCTATCGCGTGGTCCAATAACTAGCGTTGCACCGCCACGCATTTGATTTCCACCAGCAACCCGGGATGCGCCAGTTCTGACACGCCGATGGTCGTCCAGGCGCAATGCCCGCGTGGAAACAGGCGGTTTTTCACCGCGCGAAAAACCGCCATGTGCTGGCTCATGTTCACGTGATACGTGGTCATGTCGACCACGTTATCAAAACTGCAACCGCCCTCCTCCAAGACCTGCCGCAGGTTGCCCCAGGCAGCAATGAATTGCGCCTCGGGGTCTTCAATCACGGCCAGTTCCGGCGTGCGGCCAACCTGGCCTGCGCAGTACAAAGTGTTTCCAACTTTAACGGCTGGCACGTAGCCCGCGCGCTCAACAATGGGTTGCATGGCAGGAGGGATGATGAGCTTGCGGTCGGTCATAGCTTGTATCTCTTTGGGGTGCAGGAAAGCGTGTGAGCGCGAACAGTTCGAACTAGGGTTTTACCTGTTCCCATTGACTCACACCAGCAGAGCGACCTATGGACCAACGGATCTTGCCCTTCATCAATCCTTACCTTAGGGTAAGGAATATCACGATGGAGTTATTAGCTATGGCCACCGCAACACTTACCTCAAAAGGGCAAATCACCATTCCTATCCAAGTGCGCACCGCATTGGGCCTGGAAACCGGCGACCGGGTTGAATTTGTCGAAACGGAAGACGGAAAGTTTTCCATCATTGCCGCGAGCAAAACCGTGCAGGACCTCAAGGGGTTGATCCGCAAGCCCGCCCAGGCCGTGTCGATCGATGCCATGAACCACGCCATCGCCACCCAGGGAGCAAAAGCGCGATGATCGGCCTGGATACCAATGTGCTGGTGCGTTATGTCACCCAGGATGACCCGGTCCAATCGCCCACGGCCTCGGAGCTGATCGAATCACTCACCACACTGTCGCCAGGCTTTGTCAGCCTGGTGTCGGTGGTGGAACTGGTCTGGGTGTTACAAAGCTGCTACGAGTCGGCCAAGAGTGAGGTGGTGACCGTGCTGGAAACGCTGTTGCGCACACGTGAATTGACCGTCGAACATGCCGAGATCATCTGGCAGGCTCTGCGCCGATTCACCGCAGGCAAAGCCGACTTCGCCGACTACCTGATAGAGCGCTGCGCCCATGCGGCCGGTTGTGAATACACCGCCACCTTTGATCAAAACGCGGCCAAGGCCACAGGCATGAAACGGCTGGGCTGAGCCACACCATTGCGACGCTGTTCAGGCTTTGGTAAAACCGCGTTCAACCTTGATCAAGAGACAGACTCACGTGCGCATCCTGCTACTCGCTACTTTGAGCTTGGCCTCCACCCTGGCCGCCGCCGACACCATCGCCTGGCCCGACCTGCCGAAAAGCTGTTTCGTCAGTGGTCGCTCTGCCACCAGCGCGGATGTGGACACCGGCTGTGCAGCGTTCTTGATCAACGTGCAAGGCAAAGCGGCGGGTACGCCGATCAAGCTGGAGATTCCCCAATATGCCGTGCATGTGGACGAAGCCACGGGCAAAGAAACGCCAGTGATCATCATCCAGGCCGAAGAGAACGGCGAGATCAAGGCAGTGGGCTACAAGGAACTGGGCACCGATCAACTCGGTGCTGCGTTGTTGCGAGAGGTGCGCTTGCTCGGAACTGAAAAACCTATATGAGATGCCATCCGCTCCTCGCTAAAAGAGGCTAACGAATATCATGTATCCCAAAAAAACGGTGACTGAACAGATCAAAGCCTTGCACAAGAGCCAGGTAACCAACGTTGGTTTTTTCTGGTACCGCGATGCAGAACAATATGCGCGGTTTCTGTCGATCTACGAAGATCGCGACACAATGCACGATACATACGCGCTGTGGCATAAACAGGCGGCCAAAGCGGTAAAGCAGTATGAGCGACGAGGCTTCGTCACCCACAGAGTCTACTCCACGCCTGAAGAGCTGCTAGCCTGGTGCCAGGCAAACGGCACGCCGCTGAACGCAGCGAGCCGAAGCGCGTTCGCCAATGAAAAACTTGCGACTGCCGCCAAACGCCCTAACAGCCTAAGTAACGCCATCGGACGTGCAGGACACCACTGATTGATCAGCAGCGCGCCCGAAATATGATCAGTCAGCGCACCCAGCCGCCGCCCTGCCAGTGGTAACCGTCATTGCGCTGCACCCAGTGCGGATGCACATAACGATAGCCTTCGCGCACTTGCTCCCAATGGCCGTGTACCGCGACGTATCGCCCGCCTTCCCAGCGCCAGTAACCGCGCGACCACACATAGCCATAACGCGCCGCGGGTTCGACTTCGATCACCTGGACCGGTGGCGGTTGTGGCGCAACCACTTCGACATATTCACGCTGTACCGGCCTGCGGTCATGCACAACGCGTTCTTGCACACACCCGGATGCCGCGACGACCACTGCCGCCATTGCTGCATAACGTAGCAACATACAAAAATCCTCGGGCGTTACCGCCCAACACCTGCACCAGTAAAAAATGCCCCCATGTTTCAGCCACGCTCCTGCTTAGGCCTGGGTTCTTTGTAACAGGTGATGTCTGTCAGCTTGCTGAACTGGCAGGCCTCAGGAAGCGCACGCGACGGTCGGTTACTGCAAAGGTGAAGCCGATCAAGGTCAGCAGCGACTGGAGAACAGCGGCAGCACCAAGCCTGCGTCCTGGCGCTGCCCACTGCGGCGCTCATACAGGGTGGCCAGCGTAAGCCCCAACGCGGCGGCCAGTGGCAGCAAATACATAACCAGCCCGACGCTTTGGCCGCTATTGCTGTATTGCCCGGCGATCACGATACAGGCCCCAGCAAAGCTGATGATCAGCCCGGCCCACTGCCAGCCACCGCTGCGCTCGGCGCTGCTGCCGGTCGATAACGCCGCCGTCATCAAGGGCTGCAGTGCCGCGATGATGGCGGCTGTACCTGCTGTGCGATACCGGCAATGCACTGGCCTTGCACCTGCATGAGCAAGTCAGGCACTTCAAGGTGTAAACACTGGGCACAAAAAAGCCCGCTGACCGTTACCGGTTCAGCGGGCTTCTTACAGCGGTTTAACCTTTGGCTTACAGCGCCAGGTCAGACGCCGGCTTGCTCGGCTCAGCCGCAGGCTTGGCAGCCTCGGTGGCCTGGTTCGCCTTTGGCGCGTTCAACTGCGGAATCGCAGGCGGCGGCGTCAGTTGCAGGATACCGGCGGTGTAGGCCCATTCCTTGGCAACAGCTTCAGGGCTGTCGTTCAGCTTGGTGCCGTAGCTCGGTACGATCTGGTGCAGCTTGGCTTGCCACTCAGGGGTCGCCACCTTGTCCTTGAACACTTTTTGCAGCACGGTCAGCATGATCGGAGCCGCGGTGGACGCGCCTGGCGATGCACCCAACAGGCCTGCGATGGTGTTGTCGGCGGAGCTGACCACTTCGGTGCCGAGTTTCAGGACGCCGCCCTGCTCTTCGTCACGCTTGATGATCTGCACGCGCTGACCGGCTTGCCACAGGCGCCAGTCTTCTTTCTTGGCGTTCGGGAAGTACTCTTTCAGCGCGTTGTAGCGGTCGTCATCCGACAGCATCAGTTGGCCGGCAAGGTACTCGACCAGTGGGTATTCACGAATACCGACTTTGGTCATTGGCCAGATGTTGTGGGTGGTGGTGCTGGTCAGCAGGTCCAGGTACGAGCCTTCTTTCAGGAACTTGGTCGAGAAGGTCGCGAATGGGCCAAACAGGATTACACGCTTGCCATCCAGCACGCGGGTGTCCAGGTGCGGAACCGACATCGGTGGCGCGCCAACCGAAGCCTTGCCGTAGGCCTTGGCCAGGTGCTGCTCGGCGATGGCCGGGTTATCGGTCACCAGGAACGAACCGCCAACCGGGAAGCCAGCGTATTCCTTGGCTTCAGGAATGCCCGACTTCTGCAGCAGGTGCAGGGCACCGCCGCCGGCGCCGATGAACACGAACTTGGCGTCGGTTTCAGTCTTGGTGCCGTCTTTGAGGTTTTTGTAGCTCACACGCCACGAACCGTCGGCGTTCTTGGTGATGTCCTGCACTTCGCTCGACAGTTTCAAGTCAAACTTCGGCGTGGTTTGCAGGTGGGCAACGAACTGGCGGGTGATCTCGCCGAAGTTCACGTCGGTGCCGATCGGGGTCCAGGTGGCCGCGATTTTCTGGTTCGGGTCACGCCCTTCCATCATCAGCGGAACCCACTTGGCGATTTGCGCCGGGTCTTCGGAGTACTGCATGCCGGCGAACAGCGGGCTCGCCTGCAGGGCTTCGTAGCGTTTTTTCAGGAACTTGATGTTGTCATCGCCCCACACAAAGCTCATGTGCGGTGTGGAGTTGATGAACGAACGCGGGTTCTTCAGCACGCCCTGCTGGACCTGCCAGGACCAGAACTGACGGGAGATCTGGAACGCTTCGTTGATCTCGACCGCTTTCGGGATCTCAACGTTGCCGTTCTTGTCTTCCGGGGTGTAGTTCAGCTCAGCCAGGGCCGAGTGACCGGTACCGGCGTTGTTCCAGCCGTTGGAGCTTTCTTCGGCCACGCCATCAAGACGCTCGACCATCTCCATCGACCAGTCCGGCTGCAGCTCGTTGAGCCAAACACCCAGGGTCGCACTCATGATGCCGCCGCCGATCAGCAGCACATCGACTTTCTTTGCCTCTTCCGCCTGAACGGACGTGATCCCCATCGACAAAGCCAGCCCCAGCAGGGCAGTGTTTACTTTTTTAAACATCAGTAGCACCTATGATAAAACGCCATCCGCCCCACCGCCCCTGATCATGGGCAACCCTCAATCACGCCGCGCCAGGCAGCGCGCCGCGGGGTTTGCACATTCACATGAGAACCGCAGGGTGGGCACACAAGGCCGACGTATCGACCTCACTGTTTATGTCCCTTCTGCGCTGACTTTTTATCATTATTGGCTTCAGCTACCTGGGCGACAGCCAACCGCCGGGACGTATACGGGTGTACGCACCGGGGAAAGACTAGACCAAGACGGCGCGCAGAATATCACGCTAAACGGCGTTTATGCGTCCTTTGGCCAATTGACAGCTCTAAATCGCCGGTTTTAACCCGTCAGTGTCAAGCCTGACAGGCGCGACGTGGCGTCACAGGCGTTTAGATGAAACTGAACTCTGCTGCAAACGGCTGTTCTAGACACCTTCGCCGTTGCTTGCGTAGCATCGGCGGCAGTCCTTCGTGCAATCCTTCCAAACAGAGTTACCCATGACTATCCAGCAAACACCCGGGCACGTACTGCCCGCGCGCAGCGCCGCCAAAATGGAAGCTGCCATGGCCGTGGGCGCCTTCGCGATCGGCACCGGCGAATTCGCCATCATGGGCTTGATGCCCGACATCGCCCACAATTTGAACTTGAGTGAACCGCAAGTCGGCCACGCCATCAGCGCCTATGCCCTCGGCGTCATGGTCGGCGCGCCATTGCTGGCCATCCTCGGCGCCAAGCTGCTGCGCAAACACATGCTCTTATTGCTGATGGGCCTGTACGCCCTGGGCAACCTCGCCACCGCCTTCACCCCGACCTTCGGCTCGCTGGTGGCCTTCCGCTTTATCAGCGGCCTGCCCCACGGCGCCTACTTCGGCATCGCCGCCGTCGTCGCCTCCAGCATGGTGCCCAACGACAAACGCGCCGGCGCCGTGGCCCGTGTGATGATGGGCCTCACCCTCGCCATGCTGCTCGGCAACCCCATCGCCACCTTCCTGGGCCAACACCTGGGCTGGCGCTCGGCGTTCGCCCTGGTCAGCGCCATCGCCGTGTGCACCCTCTTCCTCGTCTGGCAATTCGTCCCCGACCGCCACGACGAACCACGCAGCGACCCGCGCAAAGAACTGCGCGCCTTCACCAAACCCCAAGTGTGGATGGCCCTGTCCATCGGCGCGATTGGCTTTGCCGGCATGTTCTGCGTGTTCAGCTACCTCGCCCCGACCATGCTCGAAGTGACCAAAGTCTCGCCACAATGGATCCCCTTCGGCCTCGCCGCGTTTGGCGTCGGCGGCATCATCGGCAACATCGCCGGCGGCAAACTGTTCGACCGTATGCAATTTCGCGCCGTGGGCTTGATATTGGTGTGGTCGATAGCCGTGTTGCTGTTCTTCCCCTTCGCGGCATCGTCGCTGTGGGGCGTGCTGCTGAGCATGGGCCTGGTCGGCACCATGGTGGCGTTGGCCGCACCGCTGCAAATCCGCCTGATGGACATCGCCCACGAAGCCCCGAGCCTGGCGGCAGCCTCCAACCACGCGGCATTCAACCTGGCGAACGCACTGGGGCCGTGGTTTGGCGGGATGGCGATCACGGCGGGTTACGGCTGGACCAGCACCGGCTACATCGGCGCCGCCACAGCGCTCGTCGGCCTAGGCATCTACCTAATCGCCCGCCGCATGAAAGGCGGCCACTGATATTTCCCACACCACCACAACCCAATGTGGAAACTCCAATGTGGGAGCGGGCTTGCCCGCGATAGCGGTGGGTCAGTCAACCAACAAATGACTGCCCCACCCCCCATCAATCATCATGCAACAACCCCGACCCATACTCCCCATAACTGCTCCCCAACCCACTCCCGCCAAAATTCATCTTGGCCGCCTTGCTCGGGCTATGGTCCCCAAACGCCTGACATCCGCCTGAAAAACAAGGGTCACTGCTCCCGCCCGACGAACCCGTCGAACAAGCGCCCAACAGCAGCGTGCCAGCAATCATCACGACTTTAACCAGGTTCGAGATCATGTTTTCAGTTCCCTATGGGCTGGACGTGCGGGGGGCCTCTCTTGCAGAGGATCGTAGACCTCAAAGGCACTGGGGATTATGAAATTTTGCGGGGTGACAGCAGGGGTTCAGGTTGCCGCCTTGGGTAAGGCGGCGGGGTTGGGGTCAGGCTGTGGCTGGGCTGGCGGCAGGTGCGACTTGCTCTTGGGCTCGGCTGACGAGTAGCGCGCTTAGGTCGATGAGTTGTTGGATGCCGAGGAGGATGGCGCGGTGCGGGTCTTCGAGGTCGAAGGCCAGGGTGGCGGCCATTTGGTTGGCGGAGTCGAGGTTTTCGGCGGCGTTGGCTAGGAGGGTTTCGCTGTCGATGTTGGGGCTGACTGAGAATAGGTTGCCGGGTGGGTGGTCGGCGGGGGCGGTGTCGCCAGATGATGGCAGATAATGGTGAATTGCTCGCTGGGCAGCCGTTTGTAGCTTGGCATCGTCGGGCGTAGTGTCTTGATCGACATAAGGATTGCGTGATTTGTTAGGCATGGGCGAAGCTCCAAATAGTTTCGGGAGTTAAAACGCCTTAGCAATACGGACTTCCACCTCCGGCCGCTGGGTTTGCAGCGGCTGGAGGAGGTTAGCGACGGGTGGTCTGACGGGCAAGCTGAGAAAAGCGTGGGACGATTCCTAGGGTTCACTGTGGCCTGACCCCGACATACATTTAATAAAATAATTTTATGGCGGAAACTTAGTCTGAGGTAATCAGTCTGTATGAATAGTGGCAGGTTGCCAGCCCCATTGATTCGCTCAGGCATACCAAGCCATTCCGCCCCCCAGACTTGATCAAGGAGTTCGAGACAAACATTCATAAGTATTCCCATTTACCATTCAAAAAAAACTTTCGCGCGTGGCCGCGACACCTAATATTTTTTCCTGTGATATCGAGTTATCTCGAATGGAGATTTAATGAACCTTAAGATTGCTCTGCTGGGTTCGATTATTCTATTTTCGCCCCTGCATCAAGCCTATGCTGACACGTGCAGTAAGAATATCTATAACGGTTACGATTGCAGATATGACGATGGAACAACGTCTACCAGCAGCGCTAATATTTATGGTGGCGAGAATACCCGCTACAGCGATGGCCGCACATCGCAAAGCAGCGCCAATATTTACGGTGGGCAAGATACTCGCAACAGCGATGGCACTACCTCGCGAAGCAGTAGGAACATTTACGACGGGCAGGATACCCGCAACAGCGATGGCACTTCGGCGCGAAGCAGCGGAAACATTTATGGCGGGCACGATACTCGCTACAGCGACGGTCGCTCTTCGAGAAGCAGAGCCAATATCTATGGCGGGCAAGATACTGATCATTAGAATAGATCATTACCGTACTAGCTTGGACATTCACCTCGGAAATTAATGGAACTCTCCGGAGGGCCGTTTTGTTGCCCTCTAGGATGTCGCACCTAGCATTATTGCGACAACGCTGTATTTACTGCCTGCATATCGGTGCAAATCGGGGTCAGACCACGATATCTGACGTACTGGCCCGCCTCAGATATCGACACATTCCACACGAAGCAATATCCAATGCGATGTGCACCACAGCATCAACAATAACCGCACCTTTAAATGGATGACTACTTTCAGATAAAAGAAAAATCATCCTCTAAAGTCACTAAGAGTAAAAAACGTTGCCTGCCCATTGAGAACGATAGACTCCAGGTGTAATCCCCGCCCAAGATTTGAAAGCACGGTGGAAGGTGTTTCCGTCCTCAAAACCCAACAAATACGCTACTTCAGCAAAGCTGATGTGCGAACGGCTCAAGTAATGCTCGGCAAGACTGCGCCGCGTCTCCACCAGCAACTTTTGATAGCTGCTGCCTTCAAGTTCCAGTGCGCGCTGCAAGGAGCGTTTGCTCATCGCCAGCCGTTGCGCGACCGTATCGATGCTCGCCTGGCCGCTTGGCAATAACTCAAGCAGCAAACCCTGCACACGCTTGCGCACGCTGGCGGTGGCGTCCAATTCACTTAAGCGCTTGTCCAGCAGCGGCTGAAAAAACGCCCACATGGGTTGGTTTGCTGTCAGGAAAGGCCGCTTTGAATCACTGTCGCTAAACCTGATTGAAGGCTTGATGCCCACCGTGACAGCGCAGCCGAAAAACGCTTCGTAAGGGCGGCAATCATCGGGTAGCGTCGGTAATTGCACACGTATCGGGCAGATTCGATGACGGGTTGCCAGGCGAGCCAGTTGAGTAAAAAACACCAGCTCTGTCATTGCGGTGCTGGCAGGCCATGACGGCACCACCTTCGGAAACTCTACACTCACCTCCATGAAGGCCGCTTGCTGCTCAATGTGCAACACCAGAGGCCCGATCAGCGCCTTGTAGCTGGCAAGTCGCCGCAGGGCGACCTCCAGGTTCGGGCTGCACAAGCTTGCAAATAGGGGAGGGTCAAACGCTTCGGCGGTAATCGCTTTGCCTATGATCAATGGCAGTTCTTGCCCTTGGGTCAACTGCTCCAGTGCGAGCCAAAGCTGGCAATACTCTATCGGGTTCACGCTCGCCTCTGGCCGGGCGAAAAGGTCGTCGGGAAGCTTGGCAAGCCTCAGCACATCGGCAACGTTCGCGCCGAGATCAGCAATGACCAACGCCCACCCCGGATGCACCGAAAACTGCGTAGCAGGCCTCATAGGTCTCGCTCCTGTCACCGCACCATAGCCATCATTATCTTGTCGTAAATCCGGTCACCCAACCATTTGCGGATGGACATCAGTGGCCGCGCATATTTACCCCCAACATAGCGTGTTTTGGGATGGGCGCTACGCACAGCCTTCAACACCAGGTCGACGATGACCTGGGGCTTGGACAGCGAACCGGGTTTATACGACTGCCGCGTGGCAGCGGCGACCTTTTGGGCCATGGCATGGTAAGCACCGTTTTCCGAGCGGCGAAGCATGGGTTCCAGCATGACCGCCCCAAACTCGGTGTCGATCGCGCCCGGTTCAATCAAGACCACGTTGATACCGAACTGTCGAAGCTCCAGGCGCAAACAATCCGACCATCCTTCCAGGGCGTGTTTGGTGGCGTGATACCAACTGCCTAGCGGGGTGTAGACCTTGCCCCCCATGGAGGAGATATTGATGATCAGGCCTTTGCCCTGGCTACGCATACCCGGCAGCAAGGCCTGCGTCAGTCGTGCAAGCCCGAACAGGTTTACCTCGAATTGATAGCGGGCGTCATCGATCAGGGTGTCTTCCATCGCCCCGTATAATCCAAAGCCGGCATTATTCAGAAGCACATCTACCGCACCGTGCTGACTTTTAATGTGGGTAACGACTCGCTCCACATCCTGCTCGCTGGTGATATCCATCGCGAGTGTAATCGCCCCCAACCGGCGCAGTTCCGTCATCTGATCCACGCGCCGGGCGACGGCGTAAACGACCATGCCCTCCCCCAACAACGCCTGCGCGAAAGCCTTCCCCATCCCGGAAGAAGCGCCCGTTACCAGTGCTACTCGACTTGATTGCTTCATGGAACAAACCTCCGCCCGACTCAATGTGAGTGAAGGTTATCGCCAGGCCAGGAAGGAGGCATTGGTAAGACACGCCAGTTGGCATGCCAATGACGCCAACTCGAAGTCGTCGACACTAAAGCCCCGCCACGTCCCCCACAAACACCCTACTTTGACCCCAACCAAACACGAGGGATATCGGAGTCAGACCACGATACTCCGGCAGTGATGTCGAACAAATCACTTCCGGATACACCTCGCGACGACCTGTCGATTCAAGCGAGTGTTCCACGGTTTAAGATGCCCCACTAGCGTCCACCATTGAGGCCACCATGACTGGAATATCCCTGAACCTACCAGAAGCTATGGACGTTCTTCGCGACTACATCGAGCACGAACAAGCGCTGACCGCCCAGATCGAGCTGGCAGTAAAAGAAGCCGACCAGGGCAACTTCGCCACCGATGACCAGGTGGCGGGGATGCGTGCCGGCGAATAGCAGTAGCTCAAGGCCTTCACCCGTTTCATCGAAACCGACCAGATGCTGTACAAGGCCATGAAAGCTCGTAAAGTAGATTTTTAAAGCGATCCCAGTCACCCGTTTTATTTACAAGCGATGTAGAACATTAGAAGACGACAAAATAGTGTTATTAGCCAGATGAGCAATGGATCAATAACAGCGCAAAGGCCCGCACTCGTCACTTGCCCCCGGCGTAACCCCTAAATTGAATCGCCCATTGTAATGAGGCAAATCTTTTAAGATCATCTAAAGCGTGATTATCGATATCGGGCTTTACATCACCAATACGATAATTACCCATACCCAAAAAACTGAACACCCTAAACGTCTGAATTCGTGGTTATTTTGGAAAATCAAGCTTTCCCATTCGCTGATAGCGCTCCAAATCTTTCCCACTTAAAAAACGGCCACCCGCAAAATACCAACCCGTCAAATCATGTGCCGGACACTCCTCCCAATGCGGCTCATATCCCGCAGGAATGGTAGGCAGTATGGCATCTATCCGCTCCCGCAATTCAATCATCTCCCTATATGACTTACCATAACCTCCAGGCTTATTTTCAGATTCTACAACCTCATAAATGCCATAAACGCCAACACCATTAACATAAACAAACCCTTCTTCTGCTTCAGTCAATCCTACAAACGCCCATCTTTTCATAATAAGCCTCACGATCAAAATGACATAAAATTTGCACACACCGGCATGGTGAGGGCAATCCAAAAAAGAAGAACCTGTGAGAACTGACAGTTTTTAATACAAAATAGCGATAGAGGCCATTACAAAAACTTCAAACTTTCAGGCGTCCCTTTAAAACGTCTCTTTGCATCCCCTCCACCCACAAGCGGGAAAAGGTGAGATCGCGTGCAGATGGTGCCCCCCGGGCGTGAAGGTAAACCGCAGAGCTGACCACGTCTGGTTACCATGGCTGGCCCTGCGCGCCGGGCCTGACCGTGAGTGGGATCCGCCAACCCTCGACGAACAGGTGCTCCTGCTCAGCCCATCCGGCCAGTTCGCCAACGGCGTCGTCATTACCGGTTTGCCAAGCGACCACATACCGGCCAACGACGACCGCGCTGGCCTGGTTAGCAAGGGCGGAATCGACATCGTCGGCCCCATCAATCACTAGGGCAGAGCAAATTACTCTGCCGCAGCGTCTTCAATACAATTGAAAACATCCGGGTTCGCATTCTGCAGCATTTCCGGCACATATTAACTACAATCGGTCAATGGACTCCGCAGTCCTGTTTTGTCTGATTAGGTTATAGAAGTTTGGCGTGACGCGTCTCAAAAAAGTAATTAGATCCTTGTAATACAAAACTAATGCCTCATGACCTTCGTCCATTTGGGTGTACCTGAAAAGCACAGAAATTAAGAGCATCCAAAATTCGGAGAAGAATAACTTTTCAATGCCCAGGCAAAAAAAACCCAGCTTACGCTGGGTTTTCTCTTACAAGTCTATATATCACTCAAACGTGTATTTATTCTCAGACAAGAATGCTGGACTTCTCCAGTTTGGCCCTTTTGTCAGGGTTAAGTCCTTATAAACAACCAACCCCTCTAGCGCCATATTGTGAACCAATTTCATAAGCTCAAGATTGTTGCCAATATTGATCCAACCGTTTCGACTGTACAGCCCATCTAATCTTGGGTATGAGATGCCACTTTCACTTCGAGTTGCGAAAAGAATGACATCCTCGGGAGTTTCTGATTGCACTATTTTAGTAATAACACTCATTTTGCTTCTCTCTCTACTTGCGCATCATCAGCTTCTATCGCTTCCGTAGTGTAAAATAAATCAAATCCATCTTTAAGCCTATAGTCCTCTAAGGTAGCAGTATGGGCACTATTCCAGATGGCATCATCATTCGGTTTCACACCATCTGCGATTCCCAATGCCCTATACCGCTCAAGCTCTCGAATTTCATGTGTGTAAAAACGTTTATCAATATCAGTAATAGATATCTGACCACTCAAAATTTTCTCAAGTCGGTCAAGCATAATTTTATTAGCGTCTGATGTATCGAATCTTGACGTATGCAACTTAACCAGATCAATACCTTCCTGAGTCACCGTTGCCGTTGTCCAATCAAGATCTTGGGTTGGCCCTCCGGCTTTATCAGGATTGTACATCCGTCCGCTGTGTTCACCTTTCGTGGTAGCGCCTTCGTACGGATTACTAAATACCACATAAATCGGCGGCAAACCCGAATCTGCGGGGTACACGTAGATACCATCTCGGATGGTCAACTGCCTGGCAATCGGAAACGGCTCAGCTTTGACCTCAATTGGCGTCAGTGTGATGCCGGCATATACCGGATTTTCCACTGGTTGCGCTGGGGACGCCGTTGAACTATCACCTGGTGCCGCGATTGGAAATATCAGGGTGATCGGCGGTGTATCGGTTGTAGAAAACGTATAGGCGTTGGCCAAAGGGTCAAGCACCAACGCCCTTACCGGAACAGTGGGAGCCAGTCCCCCAGTGACCTGGGTGGCCACTACCGAATACTTCGATTGATCACCATAAATCCGATATGGCACATCAACCGTCCCACCAGCCGCCGCTACCTCGAGAAGATTACCAGGCAGGTCAGGCGCAAGTTGCTTAGCTGGCAGGTCCAGCATCGTCGCGGGCAACTCCCCGTTGCCAAGGGACTCTGAATATGTCAAAGCTCCAATACCGACTGCCGTGGCCGCACTCACAACTGTACCCAGCGCTACCTTAGCCGCTTGAATCGCCGCCTCCAACGTAATGCCTGAACCTGCCGTGACGGCAATAGAGCCTGCTGCCGTACTCAGTTGCGTAGCACCGGCTGCGGTAAGCCTGAAGGTGTGAGCTGCTTTAAATGCTGCGGCTTCAGCGACTAGCCTAGCAGCCTGAGCTGCTGCGGCTTCAGCAGCTAGCCTGGCAGCCTGAGCTGCTGCAGCTTCAGCGGCTAGCCTGGCGGCTTCAGCTGCTGCGGCTTCAGTTGCTACCCTAGCAGCCTCTACCGCTGCCGCCTCATCCGCAATACGTTTAGCTTCTGCTGCGGCTCTCGCCGCTTCCGCAACTGCCGCCTCATCGGCAATACGTTTGGCCTCGGCGTCTGCGCGTGCTTGATTAGCCTGTGCCTGAAGGTGCGGCTTCAGGGCATTCAAATAATTGATCTCGCGGTTGCTATATTTTGCAGCATACGCAGCCTCAAGTGAGGCGTACCATTCTTTATAGTTTTTATCCGGAGGATAATTTGTCTTGCTTCCGCTGATTGCATCTTTAATAAACTGCATAGTCGGGAAACCAAAGAAGTCTCCATAGTAGTACTTATCAGCAATCACTTTTTGGGCGGCGACCGCCTGTGTTTTTTGAGCGATTAGCGTATCTACCGAACGAATATGCTGTTCGATTTTATCGACTTCGCTCGCAGGGCTACCTTCATTTTGCTCTATTGCAGTAATGCTTTTTGCAATAGATTCGGGCATCGACTGAAGTTTCGTTGCAAAAGTCGCCTCTTGGTCCTTAACATTCCGGGCAATCATAGGGGGATATGTGTTAAGTACATAATTACGCGTTGCAACGTTAATGAGCTGTCCTGTGTGACTATGTGAAAAATCACTGTCACCACCACCTCCTCCGAACGTCTGAGGTTCATATTTATTAACGTCGCTGATTACAATTGGTGGGAGATAAATTGTGTCACCATTAGCCATAGTGAATTTCCTTTTCGCTATATTCAGTACAAAAATTCTCATATCTCAGTAAAATGAACGACTGGTTATCTCATCACCTTACTAGGCTCTGACGAACGGCTTCGGCTCCAGGTTTTCTGTTTCTGAGAAGCTCAACGAACAAAAAAACCCGTCTTCAGCGCCCTTCATCACGCTGCACAAACACTGTATGTACATACAGCTATAACGGCAACGAAAAATGCATTTGTGCATATTTAAACCGACAAGTGGTAGTGATTCCTATTTGCCATTACCACTGAAATGTAATCGGATTGGTAAGTGAACTCTGGCTATTTGCGGGTAACGTGAGTTTGCAGGTTTTCATATGCGAGCCGCTGTAGTTGATGCCCGCTGAGCCCAAATCTGTAGCGGATGTCCGCCGCTCCAATGCTGCGGCCTCCTGCACTTGTGAGCATCTGACGCTGTGTGGGTGAAAGTGTGAGTGCGTAAAGGTCGAGGGATTCCGGGGTCAGACCACGAAATCCCACGTGATGATCGCGATTAGATCCCCGACGCACTTCATACCGCACAAAGTGCTAATGGCACTGAAAACACCTCTCCGACACCCAACACCCATCCCTGATAAACTGCGCCCCATTCGCCTCGCTAACTCAGATTCCCCCATGCCCCTACAAACCGCTCCCCTCTCCCGCCGCTTCTCCGTCGCCCCGATGATGGATTGGACCGACCGCCACTGCCGTTACTTCCTGCGCCTGCTCTCCAAGCACGCCCTGCTTTACACCGAGATGGTCACCACCGGCGCAATCCTGCATGGCGACCACGACCGCTTCCTGCGTCATAACGAGGCCGAGCACCCGCTTGCACTCCAGCTGGGCGGCAGTGTCCCCGCTGACCTCGCCGCGTGCGCTCGTATGGCTGAGGCTGCCGGTTACGATGAGGTGAACTTGAACGTCGGCTGCCCGAGTGATCGGGTGCAGAACAATATGATCGGCGCGATCTTGATGGCACACCCTGCCCTGGTGGCGGATTGCGTGAAGGCGATGCGTGATGCGGTGTCGATTCCGGTGACGGTGAAGCATCGTATCGGGATCAATGGGCGTGACAGTTATGCCGAGTTGTGTGATTTCGTCGGGACGGTGAGGGATGCGGGGTGCACCAGTTTTACCGTGCATGCGCGGATTGCGATTCTGGAGGGGTTGTCGCCGAAGGAGAATCGCGACATTCCGCCGTTGCGCTATGACGTGGCGGCGCAGTTGAAGCAGGATTTCCCTGAGTTGGAGATTGTGCTGAACGGTGGGATTAAGACGCTGGAGCAGTGCCAGGAGCATTTGCAGGTGTTTGATGGGGTGATGTTGGGGCGGGAGGCTTATCACAATCCGTATTTGCTGGCGCAGGTGGATCAACAGTTGTTTGGCAGTGCGGCGCCAGTGATTAGTCGGGCGCAAGCGTTGGCGCAGTTGCGGCCTTATATTGCCGAGCATTTGGCCAGTGGTGGGGTGATGCATCACATTACCCGGCATGTGTTGGGGTTGGGGACTGGGTTTCCGGGGGCGCGTAAGTTTCGGCAGTTGTTGTCGGTGGATATTCATAAGGCGAGTGATCCGTTGGCGTTGTTGGATCAGGCTGGGGAGTTGTTGGAGGGGCGGTGAGGGGTTGGGTGTCAGTGGGTTTAGTTGCTGGCTGATAGGCCGCTTTCGCGAGCAAGCCCGCTCCCACAGTTGGATTGATGTATGTCTGGAGGCTGGTGGTGTCTTTGCCGCCGCCATCGCAGGCAAGCCAGCTCCCACATTTTGACCGGGGTGGTCATCGGGCAGTTGGGTTGAACCTGTCGGCGGTTTTGGTCTCCTAGTTAGCAGTACAGCCGGTGATTCAAACGGCTGTTTTCAGGTTGTTGCCCTCGCAAACGATCGAACGCATTTGCGCCCTTGAGCGCTTGTCGGCGCTCGGGTAATGTCATCAGACCCACAGGACAGAGCACGCCCATGACTTCCAAGCTGGAACAACTCAAGCAATTCACCACCGTCGTAGCCGATACCGGCGATTTTTCTACCCTCGCCAAGCTCAAGCCGCAAGACGCCACTACCAACCCTTCCCTGCTGCTCAAGGCCGCTTCGATTCCAGGCTATGCCAAGCTGCTGGATGAGTGCGTGAAGGACTGCAACGGCGACGTAGGCCTGGCCAGCGACCGTTTTGCGGTGGCGGTAGGTCAAGAGATTCTGAAAGTAGTGCCGGGCCGTATTTCCACTGAGGTGGATGCCCGTCTGTCGTTCGACGAAGCCGCCATTCTCAAGCGTGCGCACCGTCTGATCGACCTGTACGACAAAGCCGGCGTCAGCCGTGACCGCGTGCTGATCAAGATCGCCTCCACCTGGGAAGGCATCCGCGCGGCGGAGAAGCTGGAAAAAGAAGGCATTCAGACCAACCTGACGCTGCTGTTCTCGTTTGCCCAGGCCGTGGCCTGCGCCGAGGCTGGCGTGTTCCTGATTTCGCCGTTCGTGGGCCGTATCTACGACTGGTACAAGAAGGCCAACGGCAACGACTACACCGGCTCGGATGATCCGGGCGTGCAGTCGGTGACGCGCATCTACAACTACTACAAGGCCAATGGCTACAAAACCGTGGTGATGGGTGCGAGCTTCCGTAACCTCAGCCAGATCGAAGAACTGGCCGGCTGTGATCGCCTGACCATCAGCCCGGACCTGCTGGAGAAGCTGGCGGCGGATGAAGGCAAGCTGGAGCGCAAGTTGGCGCCAGGCCATGCCGGTGAAGCGCGGGTGCATTTGACTGAAGCGCAGTTCCGTTGGGAGTCCAACGAGGATGCGATGGCGACTGAGAAGCTGGCGGAGGGGATTCGTCAGTTTGCTCGGGACCAGGAGAAGCTGGAGGCGTTGTTGACTGCCAAGCTGTAAGGCAGTCGGCGACAAAAAGGGCGGCACCTGTGAGGGTGCCGCCCTTTTTTTGTGGTCGCTGATCTTAAGCCGAACTCAGTGCAAACTGTGGGAGCGGGCTTGCTCGCGAATGCGGTGGGTCAGTTATGAATGTACTGACTGACACACCGCTTTCGCGAGCAAGCCCGCTCCCACATTGGAATTGGGTTTCAACTGGGAGGCTAGTGGCGTTCCAGGGCGTTCACAAGGTCGTGGAAGGCTTCGCGGTTGGACTCGTTCAAGCCCATCAGGATCTTGTGCGCTTCCAGCACCTTGACCCGTACCACTTCTTCGGACTGGTCTTGCGACGGCAGGTCGGTCAGGCATTCCGGGCACGGGATCGGGCGGTCAACGATGTTGAACACCTGGTCGAAGCCCATGGACTGCAGCAGACGGGTGATGTCTTCGTGGGTGGTGACCACAGTCGGCAACAGGCCGACCTTCTGCCGAGACAGAATGGACAACTTGGCCAACAGGCCCAGGGTGGTGCTGTCGATGCTGCGGGTTTCGGTCAGATCGATCACGATCGCCGAGAAATTCAGGGCTGTGAAAATCCGCTCAATCGTTGCATCCAGCGCCGAACACAAGGTCAGGCGCACTTCACCGACAAACTTCAGGACGAAGGTCCCGTCTTGCTCGGCGAATTGGATTCTTCCGGTACTCATCAAAGATTCCTGCTCAACACCAATAGGGCGATATCATCCGGCATCTCCCCTAGCGTGGCCAATCCAAAAACCTGCCGCAGGCCATCCAGGCTGCCGCCCGCCGACTTGACCTTTTGGGGCAAGGCGGCTTCTTTCTCTTTGAGTGTAGGCTCTGGAAGAAGGTCCAGGATGCCGTCGGACATCAGCGTCAGGCTGAAGGTCGGCGGCAGTTCCAGGATGTGGTCTTCGTAGGTGGCTTCATTGAACAAGCCCACCGGCAAACCACGCCCTTCCAGGTAACGCACACTGTCTGGAGTGTATAAAACCGGCATCGGCAGGTGACCGCCGATGCTGTAGGTCAACAGACCTGTTTCTTCATCAATCACGCCGCCGACCATCGTCACGTGCTTGCCCAGCTTACAGCTGATCAGGCCTCGGTTGATGTGGCCCAGCACTTCGGAGGGGGTGAACTCCGGCAAGGTGCCATTGCGCTTGGATTCGAACAACAGCCGTGTGGTCATGAACTTCAACAACACGGTGACAAAAGCAGAGGAAGCACCGTGGCCGGAGACGTCGGCCAAGTAGAACGCCACGCGGCGCTCGTCCACGCGGAAATAGTCGACAAAATCACCCGACAGGTACAACGACGGGATGATCTGGTGCGCGAACTTGAACTCATCGATGGTCCAGGGGCTCACCGGCAACATGTTCATCTGCACCTGGCGACCGGCGTTCTGGTCCTCCTGGAGCAGGTTGAGACTGGCTTCGAGTTCGCGGTTGGCGGTTTCGAGCTTTTCGCGGTAGCGCTGGTTTTCCAGCAGCAGGCGGGCACGGTCGAGTGCGCGGCGCACCGAGTGCTCCAGCACGGCCAGGTCTTCCAGGGGCTTGATCAGGTAGTCGGCGGCGCCCAGGCGCAAGGCCTCGACGGCGTCGTTCATCACGCCGGCACCGGACACGACAATCACCGGCGTCTGCGGCGCAAGCTCGGTCACCTGGCGAATCAGCTCGAGGCCGCCCATTTGGGGCATGCGCAGGTCGCAGATCACGAGGTCGGGCTTGTCGCGCTCGAACACCTGGAGACCCTGTTGGCCATTGCTGGCCTGCAGGACGCTGAAGCCACTGTCTTCCAAATAGGCCGCGAGGCTCGCGCGCACTACTTCGTCGTCATCGATTATCAGCAGCGTGGCACTGGTTTTTTGCATGTGGGCAAACGGCGCCAGAATTAGGTTGGCGTAGGCGGCTCGGCAATGGCCGGGCTCACGTACTGGATTCGCTTTCTAGCCACTCTGTCCTACAAAGCACTGGGATTTTGCCCATGCACAAAGGTAAAGCAGAGGTGCCCTTCTAAGGCGCAGACGGTACTCCCATCCGTCAGGGGTTTCAAGCTCATGCCGATGGTCGCCGGGCGTCTTTACACCGCAAATCACCGGGAGTTATAAGAACACCCACGACCACAACACAAAGTAAGGATGGAACCCGTGAGCGAACACGAGCGCGACTACGCCGAAAAACGCGATTTCATCCGCATGCGAGTGGATGCCGATGTGTCGTTGATCCACGCCGGGCAGGAGATTGCCGGGGTCTGCGTGGACCTTTCCAGCTCTGGCATGCAAGTGCAGGCGCCGCGCCAGTTTAAGGTGGGCGACCGGCTGACCGTGCGCATCGACTCGGAGCATGCCTCCCTTTCGGGACTGGAGGCAGATACCGAAGTGGTATGGACCAAGGCCACGGGTGAAGATCAGCACCTGGGCCTCAAGATCCTGAAAATGCACTGAAAAACGCGCACAAAAAAAGGCGACCACTGGGGTCGCCTTTTTCATTTCAAAACGTCACGGCTTAAAAGTCGTCGACAACCTTGCCGTCCTTGACCTTGAACTCGCGGTTCTGCAGGTAAGCGTTACGGATAAAGGTGTACTTGTCGCCGGTGATCAGCTTCTCGCTGTCGAGCAAGCTGGCACGGGTATCGACGATGTTCAGGCCGAAGGTGCTGTTACGCCAGCCGATGTCGTTCATGTAGCGGTACGGTTGGGTGTAGCTGTCGACGTATTTGGACGGCGCATCACGCAGGGTGCTTGGGCCGAGCAATGGCAGCATCACGTAAGGACCACTGCCGACGCCCCAGTAGCCGAGGGTCTGGCCGAAGTCTTCATCGCTGCGTTGCAGCCCCATTTTGGTGCCGACATCCACAAAGCCCAGCACGCCGAAGGTGGTGTTCATCAACAGACGGGCGGTGTCCACGCCGGCAGCGTGCGGCTTGAGCTGCAGCACGTTGTTGGCCAGGTTGCCGACATCGCCGATGTTGCGGAAGAAGTTGTGGATGCCCGTTTGCACAAATTGCGGAGTGACAAACTGATAGCCCTGGGCGATGGGCTTGAGGGCGTAGGTATCAACGGTGTCGTTGAAGGTGAAGATTGGGCGGTTGACGCTTTCCCATGGGTCGTCTTCCGACGCCGCCTGGGCGGCGAACGGCGCCAACAGAATTGTGGCACACACAGATAGCTGAGCGAAGTACTGGCTCCAGCGCATAGCTTTGGCTCCTTGAATGGTCTGTCATGGGCGCTATGCCCTGAATAAGATCGTCAGTATATGACGGAAGTGTTGAATTAGGCAGCTATGGGGAATCGACATACGTAAAATGCACAAAATTCCTACAATTACCGTCTATGTCATTTGCTTGTCATCCCGCCCCGTTAGCGTCGTGGTTATTTCAGGGATGTCGAAATGCCTCACGCCGAGATTGCCGTCGCCAGCGCCCCCTCTTTAACTGCCGTGCTGTTTGGCCTAAGTGGCTGCCTGGTGGATTTTGGTTCCCAGGCGCGCACCGATTCGCCCTCCCCCGACTCCCACGCCACGCCGGGCGCGCTGAAAATCCTGCGCGGCCTCAAGGACCAAGGCGTGCCTTGCGCCTGGCTGGATGAGTTGCCGCCCTCAGTGACCACCCCGCTGGCCGCCGTGCTGCCCGACTGGGTCAAGGCGGCGTCGCCCTCCTCCATCCGCTGGCCGGCCCCGCATGCGTGCTGGCAAGCCTTGATGGAATTGAATATCGAACGCCTGGAAGGCTGCGTGCTGGTCAGCGGCGAGCCGCGTTTGCTGCAAGCGGGCCTGAATGCCGGGTTGTGGACGATTGGCCTGGCCTCCTGCGGTTCACTGTGCGGCCTGGCACCCGAGCAATGGCAGGCGCTGACCGAGCAGCAACGCGAGCACAAACGCGGCAAAGCCACGGTGGCGCTGTATGGGCTGGGCGTGCATTCGGTGATCGATCACCTTGGCGAGCTGGGTACGTGCCTGGCGGACATCAGCCTGCGCCGGCTCAAAGGCGAGAAGCCCTGATAGAGATCATGCACTGAGGCTGCCGGTGGATTAATCTACAGGTCAGCCCGTAGACCTTTCCCGGCGTGCCGCGGTCTATGCCAGTGCCTATCGATAAAAGGAAGAACGTCATGCCTGCCCGCGAACAGCTGAAAGACCAAGTCAGAGAATTGCGCGAGCAATTGAACAGCGACCCGCTGATGTCTGCAGAAAAACGCGACGAATTGGAGTCATTGATTGCCGAACTTGAGGTTCAAGAGCCCTTGGAAGGCGCGATCCAAGACCCGAGCATTGCCGATGGCGTGAACCTGGCGGTTGAACGCTTCGAACTGGACCACCCAGGCATTGCCGGGACCTTGCGCAATATTGTGGTGACCTTGGGCAATATCGGGATCTAACCCGACCCCCAACCCAAGCCC
>NZ_JACAPL010000003.1:204475-804652 GCF_013385735.1 Pseudomonas sp. D2002
GCCCGCTCCCACATTTATTTTGTGTGAGATTTACTGGCGGGCCAGGCGCAGGTTCTGGAACTGCACAGCCTCAGTGCTGCGATACGGGTTGATATCCAACCCACCCCGGCGCACATACCGCGCATACACCGTCAATTTCTCAGGCTTGAGCAAACGTTGCAGGTCAAGAAAGATCCGCTCCACACACTGCTCATGGAAGTCCGAGTGCTGGCGAAAGCTCACCAGGTATTCCAGCAGGCTGGCGTGATCCAGCGCCGAACCCCGGTACTCCACCGCCACGCTGCCCCAATCCGGCTGGCTGGTGACCGGGCAGTTGGATTTGAGCAGATGGCTGTGCACGCTCTCCTCGACAATGCGCGAGTCATCGCAGCGCAGCAGTTCCGGGCGCGGGTGTTCGTAGTTGCTGACGCTGATATCCAGGTCGTCAATACACACCCCCGGCAGGGCCTGCACACCTTCGGCTTCAACCTCGGCGAGGCTGCGGATGCGCACGCTCACCGGCTTGCCGGCAGCGGCGCTGAGGTCGGTGCGCAACGTCGCTTCCAGGCTGGCCGTGTCGGCAAACGCGGTCTGGTTCAGCGAGTTGAGGTACAGCTTGAAGGACTTGGACTCGATGATGTTCGGCGAGTCGGCCGGGATGCTGAACTCACCGATGGCCACCACTGGCTTGCCCGACGGCAGCAGCCAGGACAGTTCGAAGCAGTTCCAGAAATCCACACCCTGGTAAGGCAGGGTTTCGGCGCTCAGGCCCAGTTCGGCCCACTTGGCGGCGCGAGGGATCGGGAACAGCAACGATGGCGTGTAGGTGGAGATGTATTCACTGGACTTGCCCAGCGGCGAATGTTCGGCTGCGGGATGCATGGCGGAAACCTGGCTAAATAAACCGCGCCAGTCTACCAGCCTTTGCCCCCGCCCTTAAGAATCGCCTCACTCAACGGTCAGCTTGCCGACCATGCCCGCCTGATAATGCCCCGGAATATTGCAGGCAAACTCAAGGCCCGTGGCCTTGGCGAAGGTCCAGGTCAGCTCGGCAGTCTTGCCGGGCTCGACCAATACGCTGTTGGGGTCATCATGCTTCATCGCGCCATGGCCCATGGCGCTGTGGTCCATGTTGCCCATGCCGGTTGCGGTGAGCATGCCGCTGGCCTGCATCTTAAGCATTTCTTTCTGGTGTTCGGCGTGCATCGCCGCATCGCCCAGGTTGAACTCGTGGAGCAACTGGCCTTTGTTGACCAACACAAAGCGCACAGTCTCACCGGCTTTTACGTCCAACGACTTGGGCGAAAAGGAAATGTCCTGCAGCACCACTTCCACGGTGCGCGTGGCTTTATCGGCCGCTGCCGGCTGGCCGAAGGCGAACGTGTGGGCCGCGTCAGCCAGCGCATCAAAGCTCAGCGCCAACAGGCAACCCGCCAATATCAGAGGTGTACGCAACGCCATGTCGATTCTCCAAAAGTCTGTGAACAGCTTGGCCAGCACTCTAAGATGGCGCCGCTGCCAGCCAGCTGACTGCTAGATTACAACTTTGTCAGGTTGCGCCCCTGCCCTGGCACCCACGGTATAAAGCCCGTTGCTCCCCGCTGCCAAGAGTCGCCCATGAAACTGCTGATCGTCGAAGACCAACCGAAAACCGGCCATTACCTGCGCCAGGGCCTGACTGAGGCTGGCTTTACCACCGAATTAGTGGCCGACGGCACTACCGGGCAGCACTTGGCGTTGACCGGTGATTACGACCTGCTGATCCTCGACGTGATGCTCCCCGGCCGCGACGGCTGGCAGATCCTGCAAGCCGTGCGCAGCGCCGGCCTGGACATCCCGGTGCTGTTCCTGACGGCCCGTGATGCAGTGGAAGATCGCGTACACGGCCTGGAACTGGGCGCCGACGATTACCTGGTCAAGCCCTTCGCCTTTTCCGAACTATTGGCCCGGGTGCGCAGCCTGTTGCGCCGTGGCAGCAGCGCACCGCAAGAAACCGCGCTGCAATTGGCCGACCTGCGCCTGGACCTGATCCGCCGCCGCGTCGAACGCGACGGCCAGCGCATCGACCTCACCGCCAAGGAGTTTTCCCTGCTCGAACTGCTGCTGCGCCGTCAGGGCGAGGTGCTGCCCAAGTCGCTGATCGCCTCACAGGTGTGGGACATGAACTTCGACAGTGACACCAACATCATCGAAGTGGCGATCCGCCGTTTGCGCCTCAAAGTCGACGACAACTTCCCCAACAAACTGATCCACACCGTGCGCGGCATGGGGTATGTGCTGGAGGAACGCCTCAATTGATCAAGCGCCTGTCTCTGGCCAGCCGTCTGGCGCTATTGTTTGCCGCGTGTACGGCGGTGGTTTCGCTGCTTGCCGGTGTGCTGTTCAACCATGCCAGCGAGGCGCACTTTATCGAGTTGGATCAGCAGCAACTCGACGGCCAACTGGTGGCGCTGCGCAGCACGCTGCAGGGTGTCGACTCGCCGCAACTGTTCGCGCAACGTGAAGCGCAACTGCGCGCCGAGCTCAATCGCCAACCCGAATTGGCGTTACGCATCACCGCGCACGGCCAGCGCTGGTTTGACGCTGCGCCGGGCGTCAATCTGCCCGAAGCGCCGGGCCTGCACAGCCTGCAAAACGCGGGCACCGACTACCGCGTGTACAACGCGCCGTTGGTCGAAGGCCAACCCGGCTCGCCCCATCTGACGCTGATGCTCGACATCACCCATCACCAACATTTCCTGCAACGCATGCAGCATTTGATCTGGCTGACCGTCGGCCTCTCGGCCCTGGCCACCGCACTGCTCGGCGCCTGGGCTGCGCGCAGTGGCTTGCGACCGTTGCGGCGCATGGGCGAAGTGGCCGCCAGCGTGTCGGCGCATTCGCTCACTCAACGTCTACCCCAGCAGCACATGCCGGTGGAGCTGGCCGAACTGGCCCAGGCCTTCAACGCCATGCTCGGGCGCCTGGACGACGCATTCCAGCGTCTCTCGGCCTTCTCCGCCGACATTGCCCACGAACTGCGCACGCCGCTGTCGAACCTGCTGACCCACACCCAAGTGATCCTCACCCAGCCGCGCCCGCTGGAGGATTACCGCGAGGCGCTGCACAGCAACCTCGAAGAGCTGCAATGGATGGCGCAGTTGGTGAACGACATGTTGTACCTGGCCAAGGCCGACCACGGTTTGCTGATGCCCAAGCGCGAAGCCTTGGCGCTGGAAAATGATGTGGACGCGCTGCTGGAGTTCTTCACGTTGCTGGCGGAAGACGCCCAGGTCAGCCTGGTGCGCGAGGGCACGGCGCATACGTCGGGCGATCGCGGCATGTTGCGCCGGGCGCTGTCGAATTTGCTCGATAATGCGCTGAGGTTTACCCCGCCAGGAGGTGAAGTGCGGGTGCGACTGGAAGACGGCGTGAAACTTTCAGTGGAAAACACCGGGGAAGGTATCCCGGCGGCGTTGCTACCCAGGCTGTTTGATCGGTTCTACCGGGCCGACCCGGCGCGCCGTGAAGGCAGCAGCGAGCATGCGGGGCTGGGGTTGGCGATTACCCAGTCGATTGTGCGGGCGCATGGGGGGAGGATTTATTGTGAGTCTGGGGCGGGGTGGACGCGGTTTGTGATTGAGTTGCCTGCCTGATCGCTGATCGTCCCCACGCTCCGCGTGGGAATGCAGCCCGTGACGCTCCGCGTCACCAAGAGCGGACGCAGAGCGCCCAGTGAGGCGTTCCCACGCAGAGCGTGGGAACGATCAAGTCAGGAATACCTGAGGGCATGCGCCGGCTCAATCTTCGCCGCCCGATACGCCGGGTAGATCGTCGCCAAAAAGCTCAACACAAACCCGGCCGTGCAAATCAGCAGCACATCGCCGCCCTGCAGTTCCGAAGGCAGGTTACTGACGAAATACACGTCCGAACTGAAGATATGCTGCCCGCTCACGCGCTCCAGCCAGCCCACCAGCTCACTCACGTTCAGCGCCGCGATCACGCCCAGCACGCCGCCGATCAGGGTGCCGACAACGCCGATCACCGTGCCTTGCACCATAAAGATCGCCATGATCTGCCGTGGCGTGGCGCCGATAGTGCGCAGGATCGCGATGTCAGCGCCCTTGTCGTTCACCACCATGATCAAGGTGGCGATGATGTTGAACGCGGCGACGGCGACGATCATCAGCAACAGCAGGCCGATCATGGTCTTTTCCATCTTCATCGCGCTGAACAGGCTGCCCTGGGTGTGGGTCCAGTCGTCCGGCTTGTAGGCCGTGCCCAGGCTGGCGGCGATATCCGCCGATACCTTGGGCGCTGCGTACAGGTCTTTCACCGCCAGGCGCACGCTTTGCACCTGGTTGGGCTGCCAATGCTGTATCTCGGCGGCGTCGGCCATGTTGATCAGGGCCATCGAGCCATCCAGTTCGGCGCCAACCTTGAAGATACCGACCACGTTCAAACGCTGCATGCGTGGGGTGATGCCGCCCGGTGCGCTGCTGATTTCCGGCACGATCAGGGTCAGCTTGTCGCCCACGTTCAGGCGGAAACGCCGTGCGGTGATGTCGCCGATGACCACGCCGAATTCGCCGGCTTTCAGGTCTTCCAGTTTGCCACGCACGATGTGCTGGGCCACGATCGAGACCTTGCCTTCCTGGGCCGGGTCGACACCGCTGATTTCGATCGGCTGCATCGCGCCCTTGTAGGAGAACATGCCGTCCATCTGCGTGAACGGCACCGCAGCGGTGACTTGCGGGTTCTTCATCGCCGCAGCGGCCACGGGCTGCCAGTCGTCAATCGGGTTCACGCCGACGATGGTGGCGTGAGGCACCATGCCGAGGATGCGCGAGCTCATCTCACGCTGAAAGCCGTTCATCACCGACAGCACCACGATCATCGCCAGCACGCCCAGGGCGAGGCCGATCATCGAGGTCATCGAGATAAACGAAACAAAACGGTTGCGGCGCTTGGCGCGGGTATAGCGCGTGCCGATGAAAATCGATAACGGTCTGAACATTCGCGGGCACCGTTTAAAAAAATGAAAAAGCCCAGCACCAGGCGCCGGGCTTGAAACGGGTCAGATGGCGACCAAGTGACCTTCCTGCAGGTGCAGCACACGGTCCATCTGGCGGGCCATGCTCATGTCATGGGTGACCACCAGGAACGCGGTGCGCATCTGGGTGCTCAGTTCCAGCATCAAGTCCTTGATGCCCTGGGCGGTGTGGGAGTCGAGGTTGCCGGTGGGCTCGTCGAGCATCACCAGGCCTGGGTTGTTGACCAGGGCACGGGCGATGGCCACACGCTGGCGCTCGCCACCGGACAGTTCGGCCGGTTTGTGCTCCAGGCGATGGCCGAGGCCGACGCGTTCCAGCAACGCCTTGGCACGCTGGCGCGCTTGCGGGATCGCGGTTTTGCCGATCAGCAGCGGCATGCACACGTTTTCCAGCGCGGTGAATTCCGGCAGCAAGTGGTGGAACTGGTACACAAAGCCCAACGAGCGGTTACGCAGTTGGCCACGCGCCTTCTCACCGAGGGCCGAAAGTTCTTCACCCGCCAGCCACACGCTGCCCTGGGACGGCGTATCCAGGCCGCCCAACAGGTTGAGCAAGGTACTTTTGCCGGAACCGGAACTGCCGACGATCGCCACGCGCTCGCCAGGATGAAGTTCAAGCTGCAGGTTGGACAGCACCACCACGGACTCCGGGCCTTCCTCGTAGGATTTGCCCAGGTTGCGGCAGCTCAAGATTGCTTTTTCACTCATGCCCGATTCACTCATAACGTAAGGCCTGTGCTGGCTGGGTACGTGCCGCGCGCCAGGCTGGATACAGGGTGGCAAGGAAACTCAGGAGCAACGCAGCGCCGCCCACCATCAACACGTCCTGGGCCTGAACCTGGGACGGCAAGTAGTCGATGAAGTAGACGTCGGCGTTGAGAAACTTGTGGCCGATGACTTTTTCCAGCGCGGCGATGGCGGCGCTTACATTCAGCGCGGCGAGGATGCCGACGGCGGTACCGATCAAGGTGCCGACAACGCCGATCACGGTGCCCTGCACCATGAAGATCGCCATGATCTGCCCCGGCGTGGCGCCCAGGGTACGCAGGATGGCGATATCGCCCTTCTTGTCGTTCACCACCATCACCAGCGTAGAAATGATGTTGAAGGCGGCGACGGCGACAATCAGCAGCAACAGCAGGCCGATCATGGCTTTTTCCATGCGGATGGCCTGGTAGAGGTTGCCGTGGGTGCGGGTCCAGTCGCGGGCGTAGTACTGGGATTCACCCAGGTGCTGGGCGATTTCCCACGCGGTACGCGGCGCGTCGAACAGGTCGCTGAACTTGAGGCGCAGGCCCTGCACCTGATCCGGCTTCCAGCGATGCAGGCGGGCCAGGTCGGTGAGGTTGGTCAGGCCAAGGTAGCCGTCGATCTCGCCGGCGCCGACGTGGAAGGTGCCGACCACGGTAAAGCGCTTCATGCGCGGGAACATGCCGGCCGGGGTCACGGTGACTTCCGGCGCGACGAAGGTCAGCCTGTCGCCGACGCCCACGCCGAGCTTGGCCGCGGCCTTGTCACCGATCACGATGCCGAAACTGCCGGGCGCCAGATCGTCGAGTTTGCCCTGCAGCATGAACTTGTCGATGATCGAGACGTTGCGTTCCTGGGCCGGATCGATGCCATTGAGCAGGATTTTCTGCACCTTGCCGTCGTTGGTCAGCAGCCCCTGCATCTGGGTAAACGGCGCAACGGCCACCACCTTGGGGTTCTGCTTGACCTTGTCGGCCAGGCTCGGCCAGTCGCTGATAGGCGAATCGCCCTCGATGGTCGCGTGGGGCACCATGCCCAGCACGCGGGTGCGCATCTCATGATCGAAGCCGTTCATCACCGACAGCACCACGATCATCACGACCACGCCCAAGGCGAGCCCGATAATCGAGGTCAAGGAAATGAACGACACAAAATGATTGCGACGCTTTGCACGGGTATAACGCGTGCCGATAAATACGAAGAGAGGTCTGAACATGTCGGGGCTTGTTCGGAGGAAAAGAAGACGTCCCGGTGGCGGGGTCAGGTAAGCAGCTTTACACTCAGACCATTACCGCTACTTTGGGTTCGCCATGTCGACATTAGATGAAGAAGAACGCCGCGAATACTACCGTATCGACGACATGATCGCACTTCAAATCAGCACCCTCTCCGCCCCCGAAGCGGCGAGCAAGGAAGTGTTGCTGGATGATTCGCCGCTATTCAATCTGCTCAGCGAATTGCACCTCAGCGAATTCGAAGCCCAGCACCTGCTGCGCCAGATCAACGAGAAGGATCGCAGCCTCGCCGCCTTCCTCAAAGTCCAGAACAAACGCATGGACCTGCTCAGCCAGATCATGGCGCGCGGCCTGCTCGATGAGGTCGGTGCGCCGCAGCCGGTAATCCTGTCCGAAGGCGGTATCGACTTCCAGCACCCAACGCCGCTGGCGCCCGACACACACCTGGCAGTCAAGCTGGTATTGATGCCCCAGGCGCTCGGCTTGCTGCTGCGTGCCCGCGTGACGCATTGCGATGCCAAGGGCGACGGTTTTGATGTGGGCACGGAATTCGAGTCCATGACCGACGCCCAACGCCAATTGCTGGCGCGCTACATCCTGCAGAAACAAGCCCAGGAACGACGCCTGGCGCGGGAACAGAGCGACGCCCAAGACACCTGAATTTCGTATGACCCCGCCGGGCTATCTGGCGCAAAGGAGCAACTGTGACCCTGATTTACGGCCACCGCGGTGCCAAAGGCGAAGCACCGGAAAACACCCTGACCAGCTTCCAGGAATGCCTCAAGCACGGTGTACGCCGCTGCGAACTGGATTTGCACCTGTCCATGGACGGCGAGTTGATGGTGATCCACGACCCGACCCTGAAACGCACCACCGACCGGCGCGGCAAAGTCGTCGAGTACTCGGCGGCCGACCTGGTGAAGATGGACGCGCGCAAAGGCGGCCCGGGTTGGGTACAGCCGTGCCCGATCCCACGCCTGGAAGAGCTGTTCGAAAAATGCGACTTCGACCACTGGCAACTGGAAGTCAAAAGCGCTTCGCGCACCCGCGCCGCAACGACCGTGCTGGCAATCCGTGAGATGGCTGTGCGTCATGGCCTGATGGACAAGGTCACAGTGACCTCAAGTTCGCGGGAGGTGTTGAAAGCGGCGGTGGAACTCACCCCGGACCTGTCACGCGGCCTGGTCGCCGAATACGCCTGGCTCGACCCGCTGAAGGTCGCGCAGAACTACGGCTGTGAATACCTGGCATTGAACTGGACGCTGTGCACCCCCGAGCGTCTGGAAAAAGCCCAGCGCCAGGGTTTGCACGTGTCCGTGTGGACGGTCAACGAACCCGCGCTGATGCGCAGGCTCGCCGACTTCGGCGTAGATAGCCTGATTACAGACTTTCCCGGTTTGGCCACTGCCACCCTCGAGAATTACTGAAATCGGTCTCCCCGGCCGGCTCAGGCCACCGGCCGGAGCCGCTCAAAAAAGCCGGTTGAGGCCGTCGTAGGCCGCGACCCGATAGGCTTCGGCCATGGTCGGGTAGTTGAACGTGGTGTTCACAAAATACTTCAGGGTATTTTGCTCGCCCGGCTGGTTCATGATGGCCTGGCCGATGTGCACGATCTCCGAGGCCTGGTAGCCGAAGCAATGCACGCCGAGGACTTCCAGAGTCTCGCGGTGGAACAGAATCTTCAGCATGCCTTGCGGCTCACCGGCGATCTGCGCACGCGCCATGCTCTTGAAGAACGCCTTGCCGACTTCGTAAGGCACCTTGGCCTTGGTCAGTTCGTGCTCGTTCTTGCCGATCGAGCTGATCTCCGGAATCGTGTAGATGCCGGTCGGCACGTCGTTCACATAACGCCAGCTGCCGTTGTCAACAATGCTGCCCGCCGCCGAACGGCCCTGGTCATGCGCGGCACTCGCCAGGCTTGGCCAGCCGATCACGTCACCGGCGCCGTAGATGTTGGTCACGCAGGTGCGGTAGTTTTCGTCGACTTCGATCTGGCCACGGCTGTTGACCTTGACGCCGATGTTTTCCATGCCCAGTTTGTCGGTGTTGCCGGTACGGCCGTTGCACCACAGCAAGGCGTCGGCCTTGATCTTCTTGCCGGACTTGAGGTGCAGGATCACACCGTTGTCCAGGCCTTCGACGCGCTCGTACTCTTCGTTGTGACGCACGGTGATGTTGTTGTTGCTGAAGTGGTAGCTCAACGCCTGGGAAATTTCCGAGTCGAGGAAGCTCAGCAACTGGTCACGGTTATCCACCAGCTCAACCAATACACCCAGGCCGCTGAAGATCGAGGCGTATTCACAGCCGATTACGCCGGCGCCGTAGATGATCAGTTTGCGCGGGGTGTGACCCAGGCTCAGGATGGTGTCGCTATCGTAGATGCGCGGGTGGTGGAAATCGATATCGGCCGGGCGATACGGGCGCGAACCGGTGGCGATGATGATGTGCTTGGCCACCAGCTTCTCGACCACGCCGTTGGCGCAGACCACTTCGACGGTTTGCTCGTCGGCAAAGCTGCCGGTGCCGAAGAACAGGTCGACGCGGTTGCGGGCGTAGTAGCCGGTACGCGAGGCGACTTGCTTGGAGATAACTTTTTCGGCGCTTTTCAACACGTCCGGGAACGAGAACCAGCGCGGCTCACCAATGGCCCGGAACATCGGGTTGGTGTTGAACTGCATGATCTGGCGCACCGAGTGACGCAAGGCCTTGGACGGGATGGTCCCCAGGTGGGTGCAGTTACCGCCGACTTGGCGACGGCTATCGACCATCGCCACCTTGCGCCCCGCTTTGGCGGCGTTCATCGCCGCACCTTCTCCAGCCGGGCCGGAACCCAGTACCACCACGTCGTAGTTGTAGACAGCCATGCGTACTCCTCAGAACAGGCCAGGCGTACGGTTGGACGCCTGGCTAAATCATGCCGCGGCCAGCGGGCATGAAGGACAATTTGGCTCAAGTGTGTGAGCCGGGGCACAGTCTATATAAGGCTCAACGCCGCGAACATTAACCCTTGGTCGCGTCGTAGGCCAGTCTTGCCTTTACTACAGAAGCAGGAAACTGGCATTACACTACTGACACGCACCTTTGCAGGACGAGCCATTATGCGGCATGTGGTTTTCTGTTTAATGATGATTTTTTCGGTTGCAGTGCTGGCCAGTGAGGCTGATCGGCTCAAGCAGGCCGATTTCCCCGCGCAGTCCCATGAACTGGCGCTGAAAAACCAGGCGGTGCTGGTCTATCTCTGGGCCGATGTGTATGCCGCCGCGCTGTACGCACCGGCTGACATGCGCGCGAAACAGGCGTGGGACCAGCAGAAGGATTTGCGCCTGACGCTGTATTACTTTCGCGACATCGACCGTAGCGATGTGATCAAGGCCGCCACCACCGCCCTGGAACGCCAGCAAACCAGCGCCGCCCTGGCCCGTTTGAACCCGGAACTGGATCGACTGCATGCCAGTTTCCGCGATATCCGCAGCGGCGATCGTTACGCTCTGGACTTTCGCCCTGGGCGCGGCTTGAACTTGGAGATCAACGACAAGGTGGTGTTCAGCAGCCGCGATGAGGAATTAGCGAAAGCCTATCTCGGTATCTGGCTGGCGCCGAAGGGCTTGTCGGATAGCTTGCGCAACTCCCTCTTGAATTAAACCCAAATCCCCTGTGGGAGCGGGCTTGCTCGCGAATGCGGTGTATCAGTCAACATATGAGTAGCTGACACACCGTCTTCGCGAGCAAGCCCGCTCCCACATTGAATCTTTCATTGTTCTCAGCGCCTGCGCATTTAGTCAGCTAGCTATCAGTTTCTATTGCGGGTAGTGGCCAATACACATATGGTTACAAAAGCGCAGCAAGGACGAGTGATGACCAGGGATCACTAATAAGATAGCCAAAATGAGTGAATGACATGTCCACTTCTACGGGCAAAGGCAGGGCGATTTTTCGCGTTGTCAGCGGTAACTTCCTCGAGATGTTCGACTTCATGGTCTATGGCTTCTACGCCACGGCCATCGCCAAAACCTTCTTTCCCACCGACAGCGCCTTTGCTTCCTTGATGCTGTCCCTGGCGACCTTCGGCGCCGGCTTCCTGATGCGTCCTCTAGGCGCGATTTTCCTCGGTGCCTACATCGACCGTCATGGTCGTAAGAAAGGCCTGGTCATCACCCTGGCCTTGATGGCTGCCGGCACGGTCTTGATCGCCTGCGTGCCCGGTTACGCGACCCTGGGCGTCGCGGCGCCGCTGCTGGTGCTGTTGGGTCGTCTGTTGCAAGGTTTCTCTGCCGGCGTCGAGCTTGGCGGTGTGTCGGTGTACCTGGCGGAAATCGCCACACCGGGCCGCAAGGGCTTCTTCGTCAGTTGGCAGTCCGCCAGCCAACAGGCCGCCGTGGTGTTCGCCGGTTTGCTTGGCGTGGGCCTGAACCACTGGCTCAGCCCGGAAGAAATGGGTGACTGGGGCTGGCGCGTGCCGTTCCTGATCGGTTGCCTGATCGTGCCGGTGATCTTCGTGATTCGCCGCTCGCTCGAAGAAACCCCTGAGTTCCAGGCGCGTAAACATCGCCCTACCCTGCAGGAAATCGTACGCTCGATCGGTCAGAACTTCGGCATCGTCATCGCCGGCATGGCACTGGTGGTGATGACCACCGTGTCCTTCTACCTGATCACCGCCTACACCCCGACCTTCGGTAAAGCCGAACTGCACCTGTCCGATTTCGACGCGTTGCTGGTGACCGTGTGCGTGGGCATCTCCAACTTCATCTGGCTGCCGGTGATGGGCGCGGTGTCCGACAAGATCGGGCGTAAACCGCTACTGCTCGGTGCGACGATTCTGGCGATTCTCACCGCGTATCCGGCGTTGTCGTGGCTGGTGGCGAACCCGAGCTTCAGCCATTTGCTGATGGTGCTGTTGTGGCTGTCGCTCCTGTACGGCTCGTACAACGGCGCGATGGTGGTGGCGCTCACCGAGATCATGCCGGTGGAAGTGCGTACTACCGGTTTCTCACTGGCCTACAGCCTGGCGACGGCGACGTTTGGCGGGTTTACGCCGGCGGCCTGTACCTATCTGATTCATGTGCTGGATAACAAGGCGGCGCCGGGGATTTGGCTCAGCGGGGCGGCGATTCTGGGGTTGATTGCTACTTTGGTGCTGTTCAAGGGCAATCGGCATGAACTGCGCACTGCGCAGGCCTCAGTGGTTGGTGGTGCCCGATAGATCGCTATCGCAGCTAAGCCAGCTCCCACATTTAACCGCGTACAGCCTGAAGAAATGCGGTCGAATGTGGGAGCGGGCTTGCTCGCGAAGAGGCCCTAACACTCACCCCAAAAACAGCAGCCATAAAAAAGCCCCGAACCAGTCGGGGCTTTTTATTTACCGCTAAGGCTTAGCGCGGGAACGCAGGCGGGTTAACCCCGGCCATGTCTTCCATCACACGAACCACCTGGCAGCTGTAACCGAACTCGTTGTCGTACCAAACGTACAGTACAACGCGGTTGTCCTGGGTAATGGTCGCCTCGGCGTCCACCACACCGGCGTGGCGCGAGCCCACGAAGTCGGTGGACACCACTTCCTGCGAGTTAACGAAGTCGATCTGCTTATGCAGGTCGGAGTGCAGCGCCATGTAGCGCAGGTACTCGTTCATTTCTTCGCGGGTGGCGGCTTTCTCAAGGTTCAGGTTGAGAATAGCCATCGACACGTTTGGCGTCGGCACACGGATCGCGTTACCGGTCAGCTTGCCGGCCAGCTCAGGCAGGGCCTTGGCAGCAGCGGTAGCAGCACCGGTCTCGGTGATGACCATGTTCAACGCGGCGCTACGGCCACGGCGATCGCCCTTGTGGAAGTTGTCGATCAGGTTCTGGTCGTTGGTGTACGAGTGAACCGTTTCAACGTGACCGTTAACGATGCCGAACTTGTCATTCACAGCCTTCAGCACCGGCACGATGGCGTTGGTGGTGCAGGACGCGGCGGACACGATCTTGTCGTCAGCGGTGATTTCGCCGTGGTTGATGCCGTGAACGATGTTCTTCAGCTTGCCCTTGCCAGGCGCAGTCAGCACAACACGGTCGATACCCGGGCAGGCCAGGTGCTGGCCCAGGCCCTCGGCATCACGCCATACGCCGGTGTTGTCCACCAGCAGGGCGTCCTTGATGCCGTACTGGGTGTAATCCACCTCAGTCGGGTTCTTCGCGTAGATCACCTGGATCAGGTTACCGTTGGCGGTGATGGTGTTGTTTTCTTCGTCGATGACGATGGTGCCGTTGAACGGGCCGTGTACCGAGTCGCGGCGCAGCAGGCTGGCGCGTTTGGTCAGGTCGTTCTCGGCGCCTTTGCGCACCACGATGGCACGCAGGCGCAGGCCGTCGCCGCCACCGGTTTTTTCGATCAGGATGCGCGCCAGCAGGCGGCCGATACGACCGAAGCCGTAGAGCACAACGTCGGTGCCTTTGCGGGCAGCGGCGTTTTGCTGGCCCACCACATCGGCCATCTCTTCACGCACGAACTGCTCGGCGCTGCGGCCGGCACCTTCTTTGCGGAATTTGTAAGCCAGCTTGCCCAGGTCTACCGAGGCCGCGCCGAGCTTGAGCTCGCTCATGGCTTTAAGCAGAGGGAATGTTTCGTGGACGGAGAGTTCGCTGTCGTCGGCGGAGCGATGGCGAGCAAAGCGGTGGGCTTTGAGAATCGCGATGACTGATTGGTTGATCAGGCTGCGGCCATAGATCGAGCTCACCACATTGTTATTGCGGTACAGCTGACCGATAAGCGGAATCATCGCTTCAGCGAGTGCTTCACGGTCGATCCATTCACCAAGACACTGGTCGGGCTTCTGAGTCACGGGAACCTTCCACATGTAGGGGCAGAAAAAAGGGGCTACATTATGTCGTCCGACCGCACGTTGAGCAATGCGCCAACCCCAACAAAAAGCACTTGCAAAAAAATACCACCCCGCTACAAGCCAGGAAACACGCGGGTTCCAGAAGGCCACTAGTTGAGCGACGACGCCGACTTGTCCGTAACCCTCCGAAACATCCGCACAAAATGGCACTACATATTGAGTCAAAACACGCCATTGTTTGTCTTAGCCACTACATTTCCTACAAACCGTAATAGGCTCAGTCAGCAACTGACAGGCGGCACCTCGGGCCGTTACAATTACCGACTTTGTCGCAACGCTTGGAGCTCAACCTTCCGTGCCCGTTCTGCGTCTACCGCTTCTCCCTGCCGCGGCAGGTAAACAGCACTGGGGCAACCTGCCCGGTGCCGCCCTCAGCCTGGCGATTGCCGAGGCTGCCAGCGCAGCCAAGCGCTTTACCCTGCTGCTCACCGCCGACAGCCAAAGCGCCGAGCGGCTGGAGCAGGAGCTGAGCTTCTTCGCCCCCGATTTGCCGGTGCTGCATTTTCCCGACTGGGAAACCCTGCCCTACGACCTGTTCTCGCCGCACCAGGACATCATTTCCCAGCGCATCGCCAGCCTCTACCGCTTGCCGGAACTGGCTCATGGCGTGCTGGTGGTGCCGATCACCACGGCCTTGCATCGCCTGGCGCCGACCAAGTTCCTGCTGGGCAGCAGCCTGGTGCTGGATATCGGCCAGAAGCTCGATGTGGAACAGATGCGCACGCGCCTGGAAGCCAGTGGCTACCGCTGCGTCGACACGGTGTACGAACACGGCGAGTTCGCCGTGCGCGGGGCGTTGATCGACCTGTTCCCGATGGGCAGCAAGTTGCCGTACCGCATCGACCTGTTCGACGACGAAATCGAAACCCTGCGCACCTTCGACCCGGAGAACCAGCGCTCGATTGATAAAGTCGAGTCGATCAAGCTGCTGCCGGCGCGGGAATTCCCGCTGCAAAAAGACGCGGTCACGCGCTTCAAGGCACGCTTTCGCGAACGCTTCGACGTCGACTTCCGCCGCTGCCCGATCTTTCAGGATTTGAGCAGCGGGATTACACCGGCGGGTATCGAGTACTACCTGCCGCTGTTCTTCGACGAAACCTCCACGCTGTTCGACTACCTGCCGCAAGACACCCAAGTGTTCTCGCTGCCAGGCATCGAGCAAGCGGCGGAAAACTTCTGGAACGACGTGCGCAACCGCTATGAAGAGCGCCGCGTCGATCCATCGCGGCCTTTATTGCCGCCTGCCGAGCTGTTCCTGCCGGTGGAAGACTGCTTCGCCCGCTTGAAAAACTGGCCGCGCGTGGTCGCCAGCCAACAGGACGTGGACGCCGGCAGCGGCCGCGAGCGCTTCCCGGCCGGCACGCTGCCGGACCTGGCGATCCAGGCCAAGGCCACGCAGCCGCTGGAAGCGTTGTCCAACTTCCTCGGCGACTTCCCCGGCCGCGTGCTGTTTACCGCCGAATCCGCCGGCCGTCGCGAAGTGCTGCTGGAGTTGCTGGAACGCCTGAAGCTGCGCCCGAAAACCGTCGACAGCTGGCCGGATTTCGTAAAAAGCAAAGAGCGCCTGGCGATCACCATCGCGCCGCTCGACGAAGGTTTGCTGCTGGATGACCCGGCCTTGGCGCTGATCGCCGAGAGCCCGCTGTTCGGCCAGCGTGTGATGCAGCGCCGTCGCCGTGAAAAACGCGCCGACGCCAATAACGACGCGGTGATCAAAAACCTCACCGAGCTGCGCGAAGGCGCGCCGGTGGTGCATATCGACCACGGTGTGGGCCGCTACCTGGGCCTGCAAACCCTGGAAATCGACAACCAGGCCGCCGAATTCCTCACCATGGAATACGCCGAGGGCGCCAAGCTTTACGTGCCCGTGGCCAGCCTGCACCTGATCGCGCGCTACACCGGCAGCGACGACGCCCTGGCGCCGTTGCACCGCCTGGGCTCCGAGACCTGGCAGAAGGCCAAGCGCAAAGCCGCCGAACAGGTGCGCGATGTGGCCGCCGAATTGCTCGACATCTATGCCCGTCGCGCGGCCCGCGAGGGTTATGCCTTCGCCGACCCGAAAGCCGACTACGCCACCTTCAGCGCCGGTTTTGCCTTCGAAGAAACCCCGGACCAGCAAACCACCATCGAAGCCGTGCGCGCCGACATGCTCGCGCCCAAGCCGATGGACCGCCTGGTGTGTGGCGACGTGGGCTTCGGCAAAACCGAAGTGGCCATGCGCGCCGCCTTCATTGCCGTGCACGGTGGCAAGCAAGTGGCGATTCTGGTGCCCACCACCCTGCTCGCCCAGCAGCACTACAACAGCTTCCGCGACCGCTTCGCCGACTGGCCGGTGACCGTGGAGGTGATGAGCCGCTTCAAGTCCGCCAAGGAAGTGAATGCCGCCGTCGCCGACCTGGCCGAAGGCAAGATCGATATCGTGATCGGCACGCACAAGCTGCTGTCGGACGACGTGAAGATCAAGAACCTGGGCCTGGTGATCATCGACGAAGAACACCGCTTTGGCGTGCGCCAGAAAGAACAGCTCAAGGCGCTGCGCAGCGAAGTCGATATCCTCACGCTCACCGCCACGCCGATTCCGCGTACGCTGAACATGGCCGTGTCGGGCATGCGTGACCTGTCGATCATCGCCACGCCGCCAGCGCGGCGCTTGTCGGTGCGCACCTTCGTGATGGAGCAAAACAAAAGCACGGTCAAAGAGGCACTGCTGCGCGAACTGCTGCGCGGCGGCCAGGTGTATTACCTGCACAACGACGTGAAGACCATCGAGAAATGCGCCGCCGACCTCGCCGAGCTGGTGCCGGAAGCGCGTATCGCCATCGGCCACGGGCAGATGCGCGAGCGCGAACTCGAACAGGTGATGAGCGATTTCTACCACAAGCGCTTCAACGTGCTGATCGCCTCGACCATCATCGAGACCGGCATCGACGTGCCGAGCGCCAACACCATTATTATCGAGCGCGCCGACAAGTTCGGCCTTGCGCAGCTGCACCAATTGCGCGGCCGGGTCGGGCGCAGTCACCACCAGGCCTATGCCTACTTGCTGACGCCTCCGCGCCAGCAGATTACCGGCGACGCTGAAAAGCGCCTGGAAGCCATCGCCAACACCCAAGACCTCGGTGCCGGTTTTGTCCTGGCCACCAACGACCTGGAAATCCGTGGCGCCGGCGAACTGCTCGGCGACGGCCAGAGCGGGCAGATCCAGGCGGTGGGTTTCACCCTGTATATGGAGATGCTCGAGCGCGCGGTAAAAGCCATCCGCAAAGGCGAACAACCAAACCTTGATCAACCCTTGGGCGGCGGCCCGGAAATCAACCTGCGCTTGCCGGCGTTGATTCCCGAAGACTACCTGCCGGATGTGCACGCGCGGTTGATCCTGTACAAGCGCATCGCCTCGGCCACCGACGAAGAAGGCCTCAAGGACCTGCAAGTCGAAATGATCGACCGTTTCGGTCTGTTGCCCGAACCGACCAAGAACCTGGTGCGCCTGACTCTGCTCAAATTGCAGGCCGAGCAGCTGGGCATCAAGAAGGTCGACGCCGGGCCGCAGGGCGGGCGCATCGAGTTCGAAGCGCAAACGCCGGTGGACCCACTGGTGCTGATCAAGCTGATTCAGGGCCAGCCCAACCGCTACAAGTTCGAAGGGGCTACGCTGTTCAAATTCATGGTGCCGATGGAACGCGCCGAAGAACGCTTTAATACATTAGAGGCGCTATTTGAGCGCCTCATCCCGAAATCAGCTTGAAGGACGCCCCAATGCGCCTGTTCCGCATTTTGAGCTTGTTGTTGGTGGTGGTTGCCCCTTCGGCGTTTGCCGACAGCCCGTACTTGATCGAAATGATCCTGGTGCGCCAGAACGCCGAGCCGGTGATCAATAGCCGCGCGGCGCCGGAAAACTGGGACGCCGGCGCTTTACGCCTGCCAACCGACAAAATGAGCCCGCCGCGCTTGGGCAACATCGTCGACAAACTCAAGGCCGACAACAGCTACACCGTGCTGCTGCACCGGGCCTGGGACCAGAACCTGGGCGACCAGCCGGTGAAATTGGCCATCAGCGATGGCCAGGAGCAATTTGGCCAGTTCCCCATCGAAGGCACGCTGAACCTGCAACTGGGGCGCTTTACCGATATCGACGCGGACTTCTACATCAACCAGTTCGACGCCAACGGCAGCGTCGTTGCCAGCGAACACCTGAGCCAGCAGGATGTACGCACCAAGAACAACCAGCTCAACTACCTGGACGGCGGCCACTTGGCGCTGCTGATCAAGATCACTTCGCTGACCGCCAAACCTCCCAGCGCACCACCGCCCGACATTCAGGACTGATCCAGCGCCATGCCCCTGACGTCGTCGTTGACCAAACCCCTGGCCCCTTCGTGGGCCAATCGCTTTAAAGAGCAAAGCCTTGAGCGCGGGCGGCGCTATGCCCTGGAAAACCGTGTGCGCATCGTCGAGTCCGGCGACAGCACCATTGTTGCCAGCTGCGAAGGCTCGGGCGGCAACGTTTACCGCCAGACCATTTCGCTGCGCGAATCGGCCAAGGGCACGCTGATCCTGGTGGACAGCCGCTGTACCTGCCCGGTGCACACCAACTGCAAACACATCGCGGCAGTGCTGCTCAAGGTCCAGGAAACCCTGGCCTACCCGGCAGCCGCGCAGGATGCCGAGCTGCTGGAGAAGCTCCAGGCCGTGCTGGATAACCGCGTGGTGTTGCCACAAGTGGTGATGGAGGATGTGCGGCCAGTGCCGCGCCTGTGGCTGGCGAGTGTCGAGTTCAGTGCGTTTGAACCGCGCAATGGCAAGATGCAGCGCTATATCCAGCACCGCGCCGCACTGTCGTTTAATTACCTGGGCAACTATGTCAGCGGGCAAAAGAACGCCGACATCATCGTGCGCCAGGAAACCCAGAGCCTGCGCATCAAGCGTCACCCGGAGCTGGAGCAGCCGTACCGCGAGCAACTGCGCCTGCTCGGCTTCAAGATCGCCACGCGCCAGAGCAAGGCGCTGCCGGAGAGTGCCGGTGAATTGTTCGAGATGGTCAATGACAGCGCCTGGCTGAACTTCACGCTCAACGCCTCGCCCACCTTGCGCGCCGAGGGTTGGGAGCTGCAGATCGATGAGGATTTCGGCTTTGACCTGAGCGCCGTCGATGACTGGTACGCCACCGTCGATGAAGGGCCGGAACGCGATTGGTTTGACTTGGAACTGGGGATCATCGTCAACGGTGAGCGGCTGAGCCTGTTACCGATCCTGCTTAACCTGATGCGTTCCCACACCGAAATCCTCAACCCGGAAAAACTCGCCCGGCGCCGCGATGAAGAGCTGATCCTGGTGAACATCCCCGGCCTGCCCAACGGCCACGGCCCGCTGCAAGTGGCGCTGCCTTATGGGCGATTGAAACCGGTGCTGGCCACCCTCGGCGAGTTTTACCTGCAGGAATCCGGCACCACCACGTTGCGCCTGGCCAAGGCCGACGCGATTCGCCTCAATCCGTTGGAAGACCTGCCGCTGCAATGGGAAGGCGGCGAGAAGATCCGCAACTTCGCCCAGCGCCTGCGCGACATCAAGGACTTCACCTGTGTGGCGCCCGAGGGCTTGAACGCGACCTTGCGCCCGTACCAACTGGAAGGCTTGAGCTGGATGCAGTCGCTGCGCCAACTCGACGTCGGCGGGATTCTTGCGGATGACATGGGCCTGGGCAAAACCCTGCAGACCCTGGCGCATATTCTCAGCGAAAAAATCGCCGGGCGCCTGGATCGGCCGTGCATGGTGGTGATGCCCACCAGCCTGATTCCCAATTGGCTCGACGAAGCGGCGCACTTCACCCCGCAGCTCAAGGTGCTGGCGCTGTATGGTGCGACACGCAAAAAGCACTTCGCCAATTTGCAGGACTACGACCTGCTGCTGACGACGTATGCGCTACTGCCCAAAGACATCGAGCAACTCGCCGCCCTGCCCTTGCATGTGCTGATCCTCGATGAAGCCCAGTACATCAAGAACCCCAACAGCAAGGCAGCCCAGGCCGCGCGCGAGCTGAATGCGCGCCAGCGCCTGTGCCTGAGTGGCACACCGCTGGAAAACCACCTGGGCGAGTTGTGGTCGCTGTTCCACTTCCTGCTGCCGGGATGGCTGGGCGACGTGAAAAGCTTCAACCGCGATTACCGCGTGCCCATCGAAAAGCGCGCCAGTGATGTGCGATTGCAGCACCTCAACGGTCGGATCAAACCCTTCCTGCTGCGCCGCACCAAAGAGCAGGTGGCGACGGAGCTACCGCCCAAGACCGAGATCATCCATTGGGTCGACCTCAACGAGGCCCAGCGTGATGTGTACGAAACCATGCGCCTGGCCATGGACAAAAAAGTCCGCGACGAAATCACCCGCAAAGGCGTGGCGCGCAGCCAGATCATTATTCTTGAAGCGCTGCTCAAGCTACGCCAGGTGTGCTGCGACCTGCGCCTGGTCAACGACGCCACCCTGCCCGCGCGCGGCAGCAGCTCGGGCAAACTCGACAGCCTGATGGAAATGCTCGAAGAGCTGTTTGCCGAAGGGCGGCGGATTTTGCTGTTCTCGCAGTTCACCTCGATGCTGAGCCTGATTGAAGCCGAACTGAAGAAGCGTGGGGTCGCTTACGCGCTGCTGACCGGCCAGACCCGCGACCGGCGCACGCCGGTGAAGGACTTCCAGAGCGGCAAGCTGCAGATTTTTCTGATCAGCCTGAAGGCGGGCGGCGTGGGCTTGAACCTGACCGAAGCCGACACGGTGATTCACTATGACCCGTGGTGGAACCCGGCCACGGAGAACCAAGCCACCGACCGCGCGTATCGCATCGGGCAGGAGAAGCCGGTGTTCGTGTACAAGATGATTGCGCGGGGCACAGTGGAGGAGAAAATCCAGCACCTGCAAAAGGAAAAATCCGACCTGGCGGCAGGCGTGCTGGACGGGCGTACGACCGGGGATTGGCAGTTGGGCAATGAGGATATCGAGGCGTTGTTTGCGCCGTTGCCCCACAAGCAAGAGAAGCGCTGACTGACAGACTGCCTTCGCGAGCAAGCCCGCTCCCACATTTAATCGCGTACATCCCTTTGGAATGCGGTCGAATGTGGGAGCGGGCTTGCTCGCGAAGGGCGCGCCACGGTTATCAGCCGATCAACTGAGCATCCCGCAACGCGGTAAGTGCCGTCAGCCAGCGCGGATCCTGCTTGTAGTCCGTAGACGCAATCGCCTGCCCACGCATCCGTGCAATCCGCGCCGACGGCGTAACTTTCATGCGCTGCGCCGCAGTCAGTGCCAGCTCAGCAGCCGCACGATCGTTACACACCAGCCCCATATCGCAACCGGCCGTCAGCGCCGCTTCAATCCGGCTGGCCGCATCACCGACCACATGCGCCCCGGCCATGGACAGGTCATCACTGAAAATCACCCCATCAAACTGCAACTCGCCACGCAAAATCTCCTGCAACCAGCGGCGCGAGAAGCCAGCCGGCTGGGCGTCCACCTGCGGGTAAATGACGTGTGCAGGCATTACCGCCGCCAACTGCTTGCTCAGGCGTGCGAAAGGCACCAGGTCATTGGCGCGAATCTGTTCCAGGCTGCGCTCGTCATTGGGAATCGCCACGTGGGAATCCGCCTCGGCCCAACCGTGGCCTGGGAAGTGTTTACCCGTAGCGGCCATGCCGGCGCTGTTCATGCCGCGAATGAAGGCACCGGCGAGCACAGCGGCGCGCTCGGGGTCGCCTTCGAACGAGCGGGTGCCGACCACGGCACTGCGCTGGTAATCCAAGTCCAGCACCGGGGCGAAGCTCAGGTCCAGGCCGACCGCCAGCACTTCAGTGGCCATGATCCAGCCGCACTGTTCGGCAAGGTATTCGGCGTTCGGCTTATCCGCCAACAAGCGCATGGCGGGCAGACGTACAAAACCCTGGCGCAAACGCTGCACACGCCCGCCTTCCTGGTCGACGGCCAACAGCAAGTCCGGGCGCACGGCGCGGATCGCCGCGCTCAATTCACGCACTTGGCGTGGATGCTCGATATTGCGCGCAAAAATGATCAGGCCGCCCACTTCAGGCTGGCGCAACAGGTGGCGATCCTCGGCCGTCAGCCAAGTACCGGCCACATCGACCATTAACGAACCTTGCAGGGCAGCAGTCATAAACCTTCCTTAAATAACGCACACAACCCGTTGCCCTCACCTGGCGCAATAAGCGCAGTGAGCACAACGGGTTGCGAGTAAATAGCTGAAATCGGCATGGCGGCTAGCTTAGCGGATGCAAGCGGCCGCGCACACCCAGGGCGGTCACGCCTTGGCGACGGCCGGCGTGGATTTGCTGCGTGGGCGCAATTGCGCGGCCGCCATGGCAGGGTCGGTCACGCCGGTTTCGGCACGCATGCCGGCGGCGAGGAACGGCACCATCAGGCGCATGACCTGTTCGATCGAGGTGTTGACGCCGAAATCGGTCTCGGCAATCGCACGCAATGCCTTGATGCCGGACATGCTGAATGCCGCAGCGCCGAGCATGAAGTGCACGCGCCAGAACAGTTCGATCGGCGGAATACGCGGGGCAGCTTCGTTGACCAGCAACATGTAGCGACGGAAAACCTTGCCGTACATGTCTTCCAGGTAACGTCGCAGGTGGCCCTGGCTCTGGCTGAAGGCCAAGCCCAGCAAACGCATGAAAATCGACAGGTCGTTGCCGCTGCGTGGTTGAACCACCAGGGCTTGCTCAACCAGGATTTCCAGCAGTTCTTCCAGGCTTGGCTTGTTTTCCGGCTTGGTCTGGCGACGCTCCAGCTCACGGTCGAGGCTGGCGCAGAACGGCCCCAGGAAGCGCGAGAATACCGCCTGGATCAGGGCTTTTTTCGAGCCGAAATGGTAGTTCACGGCAGCGAGGTTGACCCCAGCCTTGCTGGTGATCAGCCGCAATGAAGTTTCAGCAAATCCTTTTTCCGCGAACAATTGCTCGGCAGCATCGAGAATGCGTTCAACGGTTTCCGACTGGGCCATGGCTACTCCGCCTGACAAACACTTGTTTGAAACATACGTTTCAGGGTGTGTCTTGTCAAGCCTGCGAGTCCGTTTTCCGGCCGGGCAGTCATCTATTTCATCGCTATTTAATCACATCCTTAAGGGTCTGTAGGCAGCGCTGTCTCTGCCTCGTGGGACGGGTGACGAATGACCGTCCAGCGGAGTGCCGGAAAAGGATGATTGCCAAGCGCAGTTCACTGTATATAATCCCAGTCACTGTATAAAAAGACAGAGCGATCAACATGCTAAAACTGACGCCACGCCAAGCTGAGATTCTGGCTTTTATCAAGCGCTGCCTCGATGACAACGGCTACCCGCCGACGCGAGCGGAAATTGCGCTGGAGCTGGGGTTCAAATCCCCCAACGCCGCCGAAGAACACCTCAAGGCCCTCGCTCGCAAAGGCGCGATCGAGATGACCCCCGGTGCTTCACGCGGTATTCGCATCCCTGGTTTCGAAGCCAAGGCCGACGAATCGACCCTGCCGATCATCGGCCGCGTCGCCGCCGGTGCGCCGATCCTGGCGCAGCAGCACGTCGAAGAGTCCTGCAACATCAACCCGACCTTCTTCCATCCGCGTGCCGACTACCTGTTGCGCGTACACGGCATGAGCATGAAGGACGTGGGCATCTTCGATGGCGACCTGCTGGCCGTCCATACCACTCGTGAAGCCCGTAATGGCCAGATCGTCGTCGCCCGTATCGGCGATGAAGTCACCGTAAAACGCTTCAAGCGTGAAGGCAGCAAGGTTTGGCTGATGGCCGAAAACCCTGAGTTCGCCCCGATTGAAGTGAACCTGAAAGATCAGGACTTGGTGATCGAAGGCTTGAGCGTCGGCGTCATTCGCCGCTAAAGGAGGCACCATGCAGCTCGTGCACACCCCACAACACACACAACTGTCGCTGTTCGAGGCCTTTATGGCCCAACCCCTCGCGCCCATCCTCAAGGAAACGGTCGAGGCCCCTTGGGGCTCCGAACCTGAGGCGTTCAGTGAACTGTCGTTGCGCGGTGCAGCTGGGAGCTGCCTGAGCCTGCTGGCGCCGATCCTTCGCGAATTGAGCGAAGAACAGGACGCGCGCTGGCTGACGCTGATCGCCCCGCCCGCCAGCCTGACCCAGGCCTGGTTGCGGGATGCCGGCCTCAACCGCGAGCGTATTCTGCTGCTGCAACCACGCGGCACCCAAAGCGCCCAGCAGTTGACCTGCGAAGCGCTGCGCCTGGGGCGTAGCCATACGGTGGTGAGCTGGTTGAATCCGTTGAATGCTACGGCCAAGCAACAGTTGATCAGCGCGGCGCGTACGGGCGATGCGCAGAGTTTGAATATTCGTTTGGGGTAATGGGATGCGGCGGGTTTGCTGATACTCAGTGAAGAACCCGCGGCCCCTCGTCCTTCTCCGGCTCGCCTTCTGCCAGGCGACCCGCCATCTGCACACCGACGCTCAACATGGCTTTTGCCACTTCCACGTGCTGGCCTTGCAGGAACGCTTTTGCGTCTTCGGAAAAATCCAGGATAACCAGAGAACCCTCGTCCTCAGCCCGGCGTAGCTCGATTCGGCCGTCAGGCAGTTCAACAATTTCCAGAAAGGACGTTGGCATAAAAGTCTGTTCTCCACGAAAGGCCGGGATTATATCAGTCATCCACCCAGCCTCGTTGAGGATCTGCACGGGTTTCTTTACGGCTTGATGAATGGTGCCTTTTGAGCCCCGCACCGGACTTTCGATCTAACTCGTTCAAATGTGGGAGCGGGCTTGCTCGCGAATGCGGTAGATCAGCAATGAATCCGTCGACTGACACTCCGCTTTCGCGAGCAAGCCCGCTCCCACATTTTTGACCGTGTTCAGTCAGCGACACCGCCTCAACACTCGTTCAAGCCTTCACGAAACCGCAACGCCATCTTCTTCAGCTCCTGGCGCCAGCTCTCCAGCTCTTCACGGCTCAAGGGCTTGGGCTCATCCTCTTCCAGTGCAACAGCGACGATCAGCGGCTGTGTCACATCACCCTTGGGCACATGCGGCACGCGTGGCGGCTGGAACATGTCGGCATGCGCCTTGAGCAAGCGGGCGACCCAGCTGTCGGGGCTCTGGGCCATTTCCACCAGCTCAGCCAACTCGGGAATCGCCATGCTGTCGAGCACTTCGCGGTTCATGATCATTTCCGCACGCGGCGAGCCAGCCTGGGGTAAACGGTAGAACCCGGCGATTTCATGGCACAGCCCCAACAGGGCGCCATAGAGATGGAACAATGCAGCCTCACGTCCCGCCTGCACCAGCGCGATGGCATTCATCTCTTTCCCTTCCTCGGCGCGGCCAAGGGCTTCCAGGGACAAACCCGCGAAGTAAATTTTCTGGTTGGTACGGGTATAGAGTTCGTTGGCCATAACGGCAGTCTCCACAACGAAATAAGCGTGATGCTGGCTGAACATTGTGGCGAGGGAGCTTGCTCCCGCTGGGCCGGGCTGGCGCTCCAGTGCGCAGCGCCCCCAAAAGCAGGGGCCTGCTGCGCAGTCCAGCGGGAGCAAGCTCCCTCGCCACAGCAAGCCCGCCCCTAGACCTCGGAAAGATTAGCCAATCAAGCGCCCTGGCGCTTGTCCTCGACCTTCCACTTGCCGCCGTCGTAGAAGGCTTTCCAGCCCGTAGGCTTGCCGTCCACTTCGGTTTGCACGTACTGCTCCTTGGTTTTGCGGCTGTAGCGGATCACGGCCGGGCGACCGTCAGGATCCTTCTTCGGCGCTTCACACAGGAAGTGGTACTTCGGATCGATCTCGTCCTTGTGCGGCACGATTTCCAGCACCAACGGCGCACGGGTCTCGCGGTTTTTCGGGAACTGGCTGGCTGCCAGGAACAAGCCCGAAGCGCCGTCACGCAGGATGTAGGTGTCGTTGACCTTCTCGCACTTGAGCTCAGGCATCTTCACCGGGTCCATCTTCGGCGGCGCCGCGTCACCGCTTTTGAGCAGTTTGCGGGTGTTCTTGCACGTCGGGTTGGTGCAACCGAAGAACTTGCCGAAGCGGCCGGTCTTGAGCTGCATCTCACTGCCGCACTTGTCGCATTCCAGGCTCGGGCCTTCATAGCCCTTGATGCGGTAGCTGCCCTCTTCGATCTCGTAGCCGTCGCAATCCGGGTTGTTACCGCAGATGTGCAACTTGTGCTTCTCGTCGAGCAAGTAGGCGTCCATCGCCGTGCTGCAGATCGGGCAACGGTGCTTGCCACGCAGTACCAGCGACTCGGATTCACCCTCGTCGTCAGCAGCGATTTCGTCGCCCGGCACCAGGTTGACGGTGGCCTTGCAGCGCTCTTTCGGCGGCAGGCTGTAGCCCGAGCAACCCAGGAACACGCCGGTGGACGCGGTACGAATCTGCATCGGGCGGCCGCAGGTCAGGCACGGGATGTCAGTCATCACCGGCTGGTTGGCACGCATGCCGCTCTCAGGGCTTTCGGCCACTTCGAGTTTCTTTTTGAAGTCGCCGTAGAACTCATCCAGCACGTTTTTCCAGTCGCGCTCGCCCTGGGCTACGTCATCGAGGTTCTCTTCCATGCCGGCGGTGAAGCCGTAGTCCATCAGGTTGGAGAAGCTCTCGGACAGGCGCTCGGTGACGATGTCGCCCATCTTTTCCGAGTAGAAACGACGGTTGTGCAGCGCAACGTAGCCGCGGTCCTGGATGGTGGAAATGATCGCCGCGTAGGTCGAAGGACGACCGATACCGCGTTTTTCCATCTCTTTCACCAGGCTCGCTTCCGAATAACGCGCCGGAGGCTTGGTGAAGTGCTGGGACGGGTCGAGCTTGATCAGCTTCAGCGTGTCGCCCTGGGCCATGTCCGGCAGCACATCGTCATCGCCAGGCCTGGCGATTTGCGGCATCACGCGGGTGTAGCCGTCGAACTTGAGGATACGGCCCTTGGCACGCAGCTCGAAGTCGCCAGCGCCCACGCTGACGGTGGTAGACAGGTATTGCGCCGGCAGCATCTGGCAGGCCAGGAATTGGCGCCAGATCAGCTCATAGAGGCGCTCAGCGTCGCGCTCCATGCCGCTCAGCTTGCTTGGCTCGGTGTTGGCGTCGGAAGGACGAATCGCTTCGTGAGCCTCCTGCGCGCCTTCTTTGCTGCTGTAGACGTTCGGCTTCTCCGGCAGGTACTTCTTGCCGAATTCGCTTTCAATATACGTACGCGCCATCGCCACCGCGTCTTGCGACAGGTTGGTGGAGTCGGTACGCATATAAGTGATGTAGCCGGCTTCGTACAGACGCTGGGCCATCATCATGGTTTTCTTCACCCCGAAGCCCAGGCGGTTGCTCGCGGCCTGCTGCAGGGTGGAGGTGATGAACGGTGCCGACGGCTTGCTGCTGGTCGGTTTGTCTTCGCGCTTGACGATGCTGTAGCTGGAAGCCTTGAGCTTTTCCAGCGCGGCCATGGCCTGGGCTTCGTTCAGCGGCTTGAAGGCCTCGCCTTTTTCGCGGGCCACTTCAAAGCGCACGTTGGCGCCCTTGGCAGTGCCGAGGTCAGCGTGGACTTCCCAATATTCTTCGGGGTTGAACGCACGAATCTCGCGCTCGCGCTCCACCACCAGTTTTACCGCAACCGATTGCACACGGCCGGCGGACAAGCCACGGGCGATCTTCGCCCACAGCAGTGGCGAAACCATGTAGCCCACGACGCGGTCGAGGAAACGACGGGCCTGTTGGGCGTTTACACGGTCAATGTCCAGCTCGCCCGGCTTGGAGAAGGCTTCCTGGATGGCTTTCTTGGTGATTTCGTTGAACACCACGCGCTTGTAGCGGCTGTCATCACCGCCGATGGCTTCCCGCAGGTGCCAGGCAATGGCTTCCCCTTCGCGGTCCAAGTCCGTCGCGAGATAGATGGTGTCAGCATCTTTGGCGAGCCGACGCAGCTCTTCGATGACCTTTTCCTTGCCGGGAAGGATTTCGTACTTGGCCTTCCAGCCATGTTCCGGGTCCACACCCATACGCGAGACCAGCTGCTTGCGCGCTTTCTCTTTAGGGGTGAGCACCGGACCTTCGCCCGCAGCCGCCTTGCCGCGCTTGGCGGCAGGCTCCTTGCTGGCGCTAGCCGAACCGCTGGTGGGCAGGTCTCGGATATGGCCGATACTCGACTTCACCACGTACTCATTACCCAAGTACTTGTTGATGGTCTTGGCCTTAGCCGGGGATTCCACAATGACCAGCGATTTGCCCATGGATCGGAAAATTCCTGAATTCGAGAAGTGAAAGGCAGTTGGCGCCTGTCGCGGCAACGCTATATATAGTGGCAACAAGGTGAGGTCAAGCGCAGCATTCTGCGCGGCCCGCCGTTATTGCCCTGAAAAAAGACTGGGTTCGACCTGGACCAAAGCAAAGCGCGGGACCTGCTCGCCGTCAACTTCGACGGTCTCCAGGAACATGCTCAAAGGGCGCACCCAAAAGCCGTAATCGCCATACAGTGCTTGGTAAAACACCACTTCTTCTTCCGTTTCAGAGTGCCGTGCCACGTTAAAAACGCGGTACTGCGGCCCCTTATAATGTTGGTAGAGCCCTGGTTCGACTTTCATGCTCTGGCCCTCTTACAAAATTTGTTAAAAAAAAATATTAAAAATTCCAAAAAACAAAAACCGGGGCACTGGGCCCCGGCTTCCGTCAACTCAACGCTTAGACGCGTTCGAAGACGGTGGAAATGCCTTGGCCGAGACCAATGCACATGGTTGCAACCCCAAGGTTACCGCCATTTTGCTTCATCACGTTAAGCAAAGTGCCGGAAATACGTGCACCGGAGCAACCAAATGGGTGGCCCAGGGCAATCGCACCGCCGTGCAGGTTAACCTTCTCGTTCATCTTGTCGAGTACTTTCAAATCTTTCAGCACGGGCAGGGCCTGTGCGGCGAAAGCTTCGTTGAGCTCGAAGAAGTCGATATCAGAGATGGTCAGGCCTGCGCGCTTCAAGGCTTTTTGTGTGGCCGGTACTGGACCATAGCCCATGATTGCCGGGTCCACACCCGCCACGGCCATCGAACGGATCACGGCCAGTGGCTGGATACCCAGGTCCTGGGCACGCTGCGCCGACATCACGATCATGCACGAGGCACCGTCGGTGATTTGCGACGAAGTACCGGCTGTCACGGTGCCGCCCTTTGGATTGAAGGCAGGCTTGAGGGCCGCCAGGCTTTCCAGGGTGGTGTCCGGACGAATGGTTTCGTCGTAGTCGAACAGTTTCAGGAAACCGTTCTCGTCGTAGCCGTTCATCGGGATGATTTCATCCTTGAACTTGCCTTCCACGGTCGCCTTGTGGGCCAACTGGTGGGAACGCAGGCCGAACGCGTCCTGAGCTTCGCGGGTAATGCCGTGCATTTTGCCAAGCATTTCTGCGGTGAGGCCCATCATGCCCGAGGCTTTAGCCGCGTACAGCGACATGTGCGGGTTAGGGTCCACGCCGTGCATCATGCTGACGTGGCCCATGTGCTCCACGCCGCCGACTACGAATACATCACCGTTACCGGTCATGATCGCTTGCGCAGCGGTGTGCAGTGCGCTCATCGACGAGCCACACAGGCGGCTGACGGTCTGGCCAGCAGCCGTGTGCGGGATCTGGGTCATCAACGACGCCATGCGCGCGATGTTCCAGCCCTGCTCCAGGGTCTGGTTGACGCAGCCCCAGATCACGTCTTCGACTTCGTTCGGGTCGACCTTGACGTTGCGCTCCAGCAGCTTGCTGATCAGGTGCGCGGACATGTCTTCGGCACGGGTGTTGCGGTGCATGCCGCCCTTGGAGCGGCCCATTGGTGTGCGACCGAAGTCGACAATCACCACGTCTCTTGGATTCAAGCTCATAAATATTCTCGCTCAAGTGTCAGGGGCGCTTAACCGAAGAAGCTCTGGCCGTTTTTGGCCATCTCACGCAGCTTCGCGGTCGGGTGGTACAGCGGGCCCAGATCAGCGTATTTGTCAGCCAGGGCAACGAACTCGGCCACACCGATCGAGTCGATGTAACGCAGCGCACCACCACGGAATGGAGGGAAACCAATACCGTACACCAGGCCCATATCGGCTTCGGCGGCGGTTTCAACGATGCCGTCTTCCAGGCAACGTACGGTTTCCAGGCACAGGGCGATCATCATCCAGTTGATGATGTCCTCGTCGGACACCTCACGCTGTTCGTAGATGACCGGCGCGAGTACTTCGTGAACCGACGGGTCGGCCACTTTCTTCTGCTTGCCCTTCTTGTCGGCCTCGTAGGCGTAGAAGCCTTTGCCATTCTTCTGGCCCAGACGCTTGGCCTCGTACAGCGCATCGATCGCCGAACGGCGGTCGTCTTTCATGCGGTCCGGGAAGCCTTCAGCCATCACGTCGCGACCGTGGTGACCGGTGTCGATGCCGACCACGTCCATCAGGTACGCCGGGCCCATTGGCCAGCCGAATTTTTCCATGACCTTGTCGATACGCACAAAATCCACACCGGCGCTGACCAACTTGGCGAAACCGCCGAAGTACGGGAACAGCACGCGGTTGACCAGGAAGCCCGGGCAGTCGTTAACGACAATCGGGTTCTTGCCCATTTTCTTGGCGTAGGCAACGGTGGTGGCAATGGCCAGCTCGCTGGACTTCTCGCCACGGATCACTTCCACCAGCGGCATCATGTGCACCGGGTTGAAGAAGTGCATGCCGACGAAGTTTTCCGGACGCTTGAGGGCTTTGGCCAGCAAGCTGATGGAAATGGTCGAGGTGTTCGAGGCCAGGATGGTGTCTTCTTTAACCTGGGCTTCCACTTCAGCCAGTACGGCTTGCTTGACCTTCGGGTTCTCGACAACGGCTTCGACCACCAGGTCGACGTGGCCGAAATCGCCGTAGGACAGCGTAGGACGAATGCCGTTAAGCACTTCAGCCATTTTCGCAGCGGTCATGCGACCTTTATCAACGCGGCCCACCAGCAGCTTGGCGGCTTCCGCCAGGCCTTGCTCGATGCCGTGCTCGTTGATGTCTTTCATCAGGATCGGCGTGCCTTTGGACGCCGACTGATAGGCGATACCGCCGCCCATGATACCGGCGCCGAGTACGGCAGCCTGTTTCACGTCTTTGGCGATTTCGTCGTAGGCCTTGGCCTTTTTCTTCAGTTCCTGATCGTTCAGGAACAGGCCGATCAGGCTTTGGGCTGCCGAGGTTTTCGCCAGTTTGACGAAGCCTGCAGCTTCCACTTCCAGGGCTTTGTCGCGACCGAAGTTCGCGGCCTTCTGGATAGTCTTGATCGCTTCAACCGGCGCCGGGTAGTTCGGGCCGGCTTGGCCAGCCACGAAACCTTTGGCGGTTTCGAACGACATCATTTGTTCGATGGCGTTGAGCTTGAGTTTTTCCAGCTTCGGCTGACGCTTGGCCTTGTAGTCAAATTCGCCGCTGATGGCGCCCTTGATCAGGTTCAGTGCAGCTTCGGCGAGTTTGTCCGGGGCAACCACAGCATCGACGGCGCCGACTTTCAGCGCGTCTTCCGCTTTGTTTTCCTTGCCGGCGGCAATCCACTCGATGGCGTTGTCGGCCCCGATGATGCGCGGCAGGCGAACAGTGCCGCCGAAACCTGGGTAGATGCCCAGCTTGACTTCAGGCAGGCCGATTTTGGCGGTGGCAGACATCACACGGAAGTCTGCGGCCAGGCACATTTCCAGGCCGCCGCCCAACGCGATACCGTTGATTGCGGCAACGGTCGGCACGTTGAGGTCTTCGAAATCGCTGAAGATCTTGTTGGCTTCGAGGTTGCCAGCCACCAGCTCGGCATCGGGCAGCTTGAAGTTGTCGACGAATTCGGTGATGTCAGCGCCGACGATAAACACGTCCTTGCCGCTGGAGACGATCACGCCCTTGACCGATGCATCTGCTTTGATGGTGTCTACGGCCTGACGCAGTTCGTTCAGGGTTAGACGGTTGAACTTGTTGACGGACTCACCCTTGAGGTCGAATTTCAATTCGACGATGCCACTTTCAAGAGCCTTAACCGTGATGGCTTTACCTTCGTAAATCATCAACTGATCTCCACGATATGGAAGCTGAACAGTACACACTGGACGCTGGCCTCTGGTTGGACATTGAAGATTTGCTCAATGTTCACGCCAATCCGCCAGGCACACCCGCCAATGCGCTAGTCGGGGTTCTGTATGAGCGGTCTGACAGACAAACGCTCAATTCATACGCCCGTTTGATTTGGGTACGCCACCTTCATCCAATTCCGGGCAATTGTCAATCGCTCGAAAGGCTAGGGAAAACGCGACTTTCCAGTCATTTCAGAACCCCCACCCATTGCCCGTGATTCATCAATATTGAATTATTCACGAAATCAATAATGGAAAATTTGTGGGAAAAGGCTGTACAGAACGGGATATGCCGCTAGGCTAGCGACAAGCTTGATGCGCCTGGATGAACATCCGACGCGTGAATCACAGAATTACCGGCCTGCCTGGCCAACTCCAGCCCGATGATGATATCGGGCTTTTTATTGCCTGGCTTTTACCACCCGGCGTCAGGCTAGGGCTTTGAGTAATTTATCGATGGCTTGCAAGACGCTCGCCTCGCCCTTCTCGCCCCAGTACAGGGCGATCATTTGCTTGTCGGCCTCGACCTTGTAGACGTTGTCCGGCAGCGTCGCAAAATGCGGCAACAACTTTTCATCGACGCACACTTCGCGCCACTGATTGAGCCAAACCCCCGGTTCCGACTGCCAGTAACACCAGAGGGCCGGCGTACTCCCGCGTCGCGGCCGGCAATACTGCGCGCACGGGCTTGGCGGCTCCTGCTTGAGCCAGTGCGGCCACTCCTGCGGCGCCAGTTGCATGGCCAGGCCGATGCGGCGTGCCTCCATCCGCAGGGCCATGCGCCCGCTCTGATGGCGCGACGGGCGCAGCCAGGCCAGAGGGCTCAGAACCACCAGAAGGATTGACACCACTATCCAGACCGTCATATGTGTACTCCCGAATTTCTAGATGAGCGGGTTTGAGCTGACGCAACCCCATCCGCTTGAAACCAGCCATACTGAACCTATTGCAGTCCCCTGGAGGAACGCGCCATGCCCAACGAACATTCCTACAAACATATCCTGGTCGCTGTCGATCTGACCGAAGAGTGCGACCCAGTGATCAAGCGCGCGCAGGCTTCAGCAATCGCTAACGGCGCCAAGCTGTCACTCGTGCATATCGTCGAGCCTATGGCGATGGCCTTTGGTGGCGACGTGCCCATGGACCTTTCCCAGTTGCAGCAACAACAATTTGATCAGGCCAAAGAGCGCCTGGATCGCTTGATCCTCAAGTACCCGCATCTGCAAAAAGACGACTGCCACCTCACGTACGGCCAACCGCGCCAGGAGATCCACCATCTTGCCAAGGAAAAGGCTTGCGACCTGATCGTGGTTGGCAGCCATGGCCGACACGGCCTGGCGCTGCTGCTGGGTTCTACCGCCAATGATGTGCTGCACGGCGCGCCGTGTGATGTGCTGGCGGTGAAGCTGGTCAAATCCTCTTAAGCACATTTTGAATCGCATTTCATATAAAAAACCCGGTATTCATCAGATGAACACCGGGTTTTTTAATGCGCTTGAATCACTCAGGCATCCAGCTCAGCCCAACGCTCAACCAACACTTCCAGCTCCTGGTTCAACGTTTCCAGGGAAGCGATGACCTTGGCGGTTTCCGCCGCCGGACGCAGGTAGAAACCCGCGTCAGCCATTTCTGCTTCTACGGCCGCGATCTGCTGTTCCTTGGCGTCGATATCACCCGGCAAGGCTTCCAGTTCACGCTGCAGTTTGTAGCTGAGCTTCTTCTTCGCAGACGGCGCAGCTTCCTGGACCGGTGCCGCGGCAGCGGCAACCGGCGCCACCACTGCCGAGGTCAGGTCGGCCTTGCCGGACTTGCTCTCGGTCACGCCCAGCAGGCGCGGCGAGCCGCCCTGGCGCAGCCAGTCCTGATAACCACCGACGTATTCACGCACCTTGCCTTCGCCTTCGAAGACCAGGGTGCTGGTGACCACGTTGTCGAGGAATGCCCGGTCGTGGCTGACCATCAGCACGGTGCCGTTGAAGGTCAGCAAGACCTCTTCCAGCAGCTCGAGGGTTTCCACGTCGAGGTCGTTGGTCGGTTCGTCGAGTACCAGCAGGTTGGCTGGTTTGCTGAACAGCTTGGCCAGCAGCAGGCGCGCACGCTCACCACCAGACAAGGCTTTGACCGGCGTCCGCGCACGCTGCGGGCTGAACAGGAAGTCGCCCAGGTAGCTCAGCACGTGGCGGCTCTGGCCGTCGATGTCGATAAAGTCGCGACCTTCGGCGACGTTGTCGATCACGGTTTTTTCCAGGTCCAGCTGGTGGCGCAACTGGTCGAAGTACGCCACGTCGATGCGCGTGCCCTCTTCCACAGTGCCGCTGGTCGGTTGCAGACCATTGAGCATCAGCTTGAGCAAGGTGGTCTTGCCGGTGCCGTTGGCGCCCAGCAGGCCGATCCGGTCGCCGCGCTGCAGGACCATCGAGAAGTCCTTGATCAGGAACGGACCGTCCGGGTGATGGAAGCTGACGTTCTCCAGCACCATCACCTGCTTGCCCGACTTATCGGCGGTATCCAGCTGGATATTGGCCTTGCCGGTGCGCTCGCGACGTTCGCTGCGCTCAACCCGAAGGGCTTTCAGCGCGCGTACACGGCCTTCGTTACGGGTGCGACGGGCCTTGATGCCCTGGCGGATCCAGACTTCTTCCTGGGCCAGCTTTTTGTCGAACAGCGCGTTGGCGGTTTCTTCAGCGGCCAGCGTGGCCTCTTTGTGCACCAGGAAGCTGGCGTAGTCGCCGTTCCAGTCGATCAGGCCGCCACGGTCCAGTTCGAGGATGCGCGTGGCCAGGTTCTGCAGGAAGGAACGGTCGTGCGTGATGAACAGCACGGCGCCCTGGAAATCCTTGAGGGCTTCTTCAAGCCAGGCGATTGCGCCGATGTCCAGGTGGTTGGTTGGTTCGTCGAGCAGCAGCAGGTCCGGCTCGGACACCAGCGCCTGGGCCAGCAGCACGCGACGACGCCAGCCGCCGGACAACTCGGCGAGGGTCTTGTCGGCCGGCAGTTGCAGGCGGCTCAGGGTGCTGTCGACCAGTTGCTGCAAGCGCCAGCCATCACGGGCTTCGAGGTCTTGCTGGACGTGCATCAGCTTGTCCAGGTCTTCCTCGGTAACGCAGTTCTGCGCCAGGTGATGGTATTGCGCGAGCAACTCGCCAACGCCGTCGAGGCCTTCGGCGACCACGTCGAACACTGTCCGTCCGTCGGCCACCGGCAATTCTTGCGGCAATTCGCCGATCTTCAGGCCCGGGGCGCGCCAAACAGAGCCGTCATCGGGCTTCTGGTCGCCTTTGACCAGCTTCATCATGCTGGACTTGCCGGTGCCGTTGCGGCCGATGATGCACACCCGCTCACCACGGGCGATCTGCCAGGACACCTTGTCCAACAACGGCATAGCGCCGAAAGCAAGGGACACATCGCTGAATTTGAGCAGGGTCATACGCTTCTCCAAAAACTGGGCGCGCATTCTACCTGACTTGAGGGTGGGATGCGGTCGGCATTTTCGCCATGGACACGTTCTGAAGGACATTTCCAATGAACTTCTGCCAACCGGCCGGCAAACCTTTCACCAGTCGCTGGCAAAAGGCTAAGCTAGGGGCAATCAGTGTCGGCAGAGCCGGTGCTAGTCGTGATTTCTCTGCACGGACGTCTCATGCGCAGTCGCCTTTTCAACTTTTTATCTTGCCTGCTTCTTTCCGCCACCGCCGTTCAATCCGCCCAGGCCGTGGACCTCACCACCCAACGTCAATATTACGATGAAGCCAAACGCGCCCTCGCCAAGGGCGACAGCGGCCCGTACATGCAATACAGCCAGGCCCTGGCCGACTACCCGCTGACGCCCTACCTGGCCTATGACGAACTGACCGCGCGCCTGAAAACCGCAAGCAACGAGGAAATCGAACAGTTCCTCGCCAAAAACGGCGACCTGCCCCAGGCCAACTGGATGAAACTGCGTTGGCTGCGCTGGCTGGCCGACCGTGGCGACTGGCAGACATTTGAAAAGTACTACGATGCCAAACTCAATTTCGTCGAACTGGACTGCCTGCATGGTCAATACCAGCTCACCCACAACCTCAAAGCCGAAGGCTACAAGACCACCGAAAAACTCTGGCTGACCGGTAAATCCCAGCCTGCCGCGTGCGACGCCACCTTCGGCCAGTGGGCCGCCGATGGCCAACTCACCGAACAGAAAATCTGGGACCGCGCCAAACTCGCCGCCGAAGCGCGCAACTACGCGCTGGCCAACAGCCTGGTAAAAACCCTGCCAACCCTCGGCGCCCAAGGCCGCCTGATGGTTGACGTGGCGCAAAAGCCCGACATGCTCAGCGACCCGTCGCGCTTCCTGCCGGCCAACGAGGCCATGTCCGACGCCGTCGGCCTGGGTCTGCGCCGCCTGGCACGCCAGGACCCGGACAAGGCCATGGCCCTGCTCGACGGTTACGCCAGCAGCATGCACTTCTCCCGTGACGAAAAAGTGTCGATCGCCCGCGAAATCGGCCTGACCCTGGCTCGCCGCTATGACCCGCGCGCATTGGACGTAATGACCCAATACGATCCCGAGCTGCGTGACAACACCGTTTCTGAATGGCGCCTGCGCCTGCTGTTGCGCCTGGCGCGCTGGGAAGATGCCTACCAGTTGACCCGCAAACTCCCACAAGACCTGGCGACCACCAACCGCTGGCGTTACTGGCAGGCGCGCAGCCTGGAACTGGCTGAGCCGAAGAACCCGCAACCGCTGGCGCTGTACAAAAACCTCGCCCAGGAACGTGATTTCTACGGTTTCCTGGCGGCGGATCGCTCCAAAGCGCCGTATCAGCTGAAAAACAAACCGCTGGTGATGAGCCAGGCGCTGGTCAACAAGGTCCGCAACACCCCCGGTGTACGCCGTGCGCTGGAGTTCTATGCACGTGGCCAGATCGTCGATGGCCGGCGCGAGTGGTATCACGTCAGCCGCCACTTCAACCGTGATGAAATGGTCGCCCAGGCCAAACTGGCCTATGACATGAAGTGGTACTTCCCGGCGATCCGTACCATCAGCCAGGCGCAGTATTGGGATGACTTGGATATCCGCTTCCCGATGGCGCACCGCGACACTCTGGTGCGCGAAGCCAAGGTGCGTGGCCTGCATTCGAGCTGGGTATTCGCCATCACCCGCCAGGAAAGTGCGTTCATGGACGACGCCCGCTCCGGCGTTGGCGCCAGTGGCCTGATGCAATTGATGCCCGGCACCGCCAAGGAAACCGCGCGCAAATTCAGCATCCCGCTGGCCTCCCCGGCCCAGGTGCTGGACCCGGACAAAAACATCCAACTCGGCGCCGCCTACCTGAGCCAGGTGCACAGCCAGTTCAACGGCAACCGCGTACTCGCCTCGGCCGCCTACAACGCCGGCCCCGGCCGCGTACGCCAGTGGCTGCGCGGTGCCGACCACCTGAGTTTCGACGTGTGGGTGGAAAGCATCCCGTTCGACGAAACCCGTCAGTACGTGCAGAACGTGCTGTCTTATTCGGTGATCTATGGACAGAAGCTCAACTCACCGCAGCCGCTGGTGGATTGGCATGAGCGGTATTTTGATGATCAGTAAGGTTTGAAGCAGAGATGAAAATGCCCGCATTGAGAGATGCGGGCATTTTTTATGGGGCGCTCGGGCGCTCGCTTTGCACAGCCTCAGCCAAGGCCAGACTCAAGGCTTGCAACATGAACTCGACGAAGGGCGTCGCCTCCGCCTGCTTGTCAGCAGCCGACAGCGCCGCGTAATAGGCATCCTGTTGTTCGCGTATCACCGCTTCTACCGGTAGATAAGCCAACACAGGGCGCCATTGGCTAAGGATCAAGGTTTGCCAAAGGCGCCCCATCCGCCCATTGCCGTCTGCGAAGGGGTGGATAAATTCAAATTCGTAATGGAATACACAGCTGGCGATCAGCGGGTGCCAATCAGAAACCGACAGCCATTGCAGCAAGTCATCCACCAGATGCGTCACGCGACTTGCAGGAGGAGCCATATGGACCAACTGCTCCCCACGATAAATTCCGACGCCCGCCTGGCGAAACCGTCCTGCATCATCAATCAAACCGAACATCAGGAGGTCGTGTGCTTTCAGCAAGTCCGCCCGATCACCCGGCGCCCATTGCGGCATCGCCTCGTAAGCCGTAAATGCATTACGCACTTCCTGGATTTCCCGAGGCAAGCCTAACACTCGCTTACCCTCTAGAACGGCGGTCACTTGCTCGACGCTGAGGGTATTGTTCTCGATAGCCAGCGAAGCCTGGATTGTACGGATACGATTGCCGCGCCTTAGCTGGGGCGTTTGCCGATTATCGCCACCGACTGAAAGCTGACCGATCTGCTCACTAATGTCAGCGACCAAGGCCAGCATTTTTGTAGTCAGCGTCAACGGGGGTTGATAACGGCTCATGTCCTCATCCAGATCAATAACGAAAGATCACATAATGCCTTAAGGAGCAGGCCTACCGCAGCTTCATTCAATGTCCACTCCATCACTGAACTGCAACGCCGCCAACCGCGCATACAGCGGGTTGCTCGCAATCAACTGCTGGTGCGTGCCCACCGCCACCAGCTTGCCCTGGTCCATCACCGCAATGCGGTCGGCGTTCTTCACCGTCGCCAACCTGTGCGCAATCACCAGCGTGGTACGGCCCTGCATCAACTGCGGCAACGCCTGCTGGATCAAGTGTTCGCTCTGGGCATCGAGGGCGCTGGTGGCTTCGTCCAGCAGCAGGATCGGCGCGTCCACCAGCAACGCGCGGGCGATGGCCAGGCGTTGGCGCTGGCCGCCGGAAAGGCCCATGCCGCCGTCTCCCAGGTGGGTTTGGTAGCCGTCGGGCATTTGCAGGATGAAGTCGTGGGCGTGGGCGATACGCGCGGCGGCTTCCACCTGTTCGCGCGTGGCGGACGGGTTGCCGTAGCGGATGTTCTCTTCAACGCTGCCAAAAAATAGCGCCGGGCTTTGGGACACCAGGGCGAAGTGGCGGCGCAGGTCCATGGGGTCGAGATCGGTCAGCGCGTGGCCTTCCAGCAGGATGCGGCCTTGCTGGGGGTCGTAGAAACGCAGCAGCAGGTCAAAGATTGTCGATTTACCCGCGCCGGACGGGCCGACCAATGCCAGGGTTTCGCCGGGATTGATGGTCAGGCTCAGGCCGTCGATGGCGTAGCTGTCCGGCCTCGACGGGTAGGAAAAGCGCAGGTCTTGCAGTTCCATGCGACCACTGACCCGCGCCGGCAACTGCACGGTGCCGGCAACGGGCGCCTGGATTTCGTTGCTCGACTGCAGCAACTCGCCAATCCGTTCGGCGGCGCCGGCAGCGCGCTGCAGTTCGCCGAGCACTTCGCTCAAGGTGCCGACGGCGCTGCCGACGATCAAGCTGTAAAACACGAACGCGGCGAGCTCACCACCGGAAATGCGCCCGCCGATCACGTCCATCCCACCGACCCACAGCATCACGCCGACAGCGCCGAGCACCAGCATGATCACCAGGGTAATCAGCCAGGCGCGCTGCACGATACGTTTGCGCGCGGTGGCAAAGGCTTCTTCCACGGTGACAGCGAAACGCTGTTCGTCCTGCACCTGATGGTTGTAGGCCTGTACGGTCTTGATCTGGCCGAGGGTCTCGGACACATAACTGCCGACGTCGGCGATACGGTCCTGGCTCAGGCGCGACAGGCTGCGTACGCGACGCCCGAAGATCAGGATCGGCGCCAGCACCAGCGGCAGCGCAATCACCACGATGCTGGTGAGTTTGGGGTTGGTGACAAACAGCAACACGATGCCGCCGATGACCATCAAGGCGTTGCGCAGGAACAGCGACAGTGACGAGCCGATCACCGATTGCAGCAAGGTGGTGTCGGTGGTCAGGCGTGACTGGATTTCCGAGCTGCGGTTGTTTTCGTAAAAGCCGGGGTGCAGGTAGATCAGGTGGTTGAACACTTGCCGGCGGATGTCCGCTACGACCCGCTCGCCGATCCACGACACCAGGTAAAACCGCGCAAATGTACCCACCGCCAGGCCCAGCACCAGAATCATGAACAGGCCGATAGACTGGTTGAGCAGGTGCGGCGACTGGGTCATGAAACCCTGATCCACCAACAGGCGAATGCCCTGCCCCATGGACAAGGTGATGCCCGCCGTGACGATCAACGCCAACAAGGCGCCCAGCGCCTGCCAACGGTAGGGCGCGATGAAGCGGCTGGCCAGGCGAATCGCACGGCGTTGTCGGACTGAGAACATGGAGGGCATCACCTGCACAGGGGAAGATAGGTAGGGGAAGATAGATATCTACACCCAACATTGGGGGAACTTGGGTAAATAACAATGAGTCAGGTTAATTATGCCCGCCGATGCTGACCCCTAGAGGCTATCGGTCTAACCCCCGGCTGGAAATTTGTATCGGTTTCTGGTGGACTGGGTGTTCGAACCGGTGACTTTGTAAGGAGTTGTAATAGCTCGGTCACGCGGGCGGCTTAGAGTAGAAAGAATAGTAGGTACACAACCTGATGAGGAGACAGGCCATGACCTTGCAACATAGCAGCGAAGCCAAGATTGAAGTAATCCGCCAGCCGCAGCAGTTGCCTTGCTCGTACTTCGATGCAAAGGGCCGCGAAGTGCAGATTACCGAAGAGATGATCCAGCAAGCGTGCAGCGAACTGGAACAGCGACTGGTCAAGCCTGCCAAGCAAGGCTGAAGCGCCTAAGCTCGTTTAAAACCGGCCTTGATGGCCGGTTTTTTTATGCCGGCTTAGAGGGTGACCGCGCCCAATGCCGAGACAATAGTCGACAACACCGCCGACTCGCCATGGATGCGCACCTTCAAGCCATCAATCTCACGGCGCTGCGGGTAATGCTTGCGCAGCAGGTCGAATGCCTTGCGCTGCTCTTGCACGGTGCCTACCAGGCTGCGGCGGAAATCCGCGTCATCGCGGCGCGGGTCGTACACGCTGCGACACAGGGTCGCCAGCGCCCAGGCCGGATCGGTGGACGCGTTCAAGTGCACCTCGGCCAACCACGGTTGCGGCAGCAGGTCACTTAAATGGATGCCGGGTTCCTGGCCCAGGTGGGCGCAGAACGCCTGGTAAATCTGCGCGGTGCCGCGTTGTTTGCCGTCAAGGCTGTAACCGGCGATATGCGGGGTCGCCAGCACGCACAGGTCGGCCAGGTCGACGTCCACTTCGGGCTCACCTTCCCACACGTCCAACACCGCCTGCAGGTCCTCGCGTTCCAGCAGCACCTCGCGCAGAGCGGCGTTATCCACCACCGGGCCACGGCTGGCATTGATCAGCCAAGTGCCGGGCTTGAGGCGATTGAGGCGCTCACGGTCAAACAGGTGCCAGGTGGAGCCATTGCCGGATTTGGTCAGCGGCGTGTGCAGGCTGATCACATCGCATTGCTGGATGATCTGCTCCAGGCTGACGTAGTCACCGTCTTCGACGATCTGGCGTGGCGGGTCGCAGACCAGCACGTTCCAGCCCAGGCCCTTGAGCACCTTGACCAGCCGCCCACCGACTTCACCGGCACCGACGACGCCGTAGGTGCGCTGATTGAGGTCGGCGCCTTCGATTTCGGCCAGGGTCTGCAGGCTGCCCAGCACATAGTCGACCACGCCGCGCGCATTGCAGCCGGGTGCGCTGGACCAGCTGATCCCGGCCTGCTTGAAATAGTCGAGGTCCAGGTGATCGGTGCCGATGGTGCAGGTGCCGACAAAACGTACCTGTGTGCCTTCCAGCAAGGCGCGGTTGACGTTGGTCACCGAGCGCACCAGCAGCACATCGGCCTGCTCGACCGTGGCGCGATCGATGGAACGGCCGGGCACCCGGCGAATCTCGCCAAACCCTTCGAAGAATGCATCGAGCAGCGGGATATTTTCGTCGGCAACAATCAGCATGGCAGGCTCCTTTCGCGGACCAGCAGTGTACAGGGATGCGATCTGGGTTCCAGCTCCCACAGGGGACATCGGTCGCCAGTGGCGATTGCATTACAAATCAGCAACACAGGTTTTTTCCTGACCGTTGCGTCAGCGCGTAGACTGCGCCGTCCTTTGTGATGCTTTTAAATGGACACCCGCACGTGAACACCGCCACCACCGCCCTCTCCCGCCCCGCCCGCGTCAGCCGTGAGGTGCGCAGCCTGCTGACCCTGGCCCTGCCGATCATGATCGGCCAATTGGCGACCACGGCCATGGGCTTCGTCGATGCGGTGATGGCCGGGCGTGTGAGCCCGCGAGACCTGGCGGCGGTGGCGCTGGGCAACTCGATCTGGATTCCGGTGTACCTGCTGATGACCGGCACCTTGCTGGCCACCACACCTAAAGTCGCCCAGCGCTTCGGCGCCGGCAACCACACCGAGATCGGCCCGCTGGTGCGCCAATCCTTGTGGCTGGCCGTGGTGGTGGGGCTCACCGCGCTGCTGATGCTGGTCAGCGCCGAGCCGATCCTGCATGCGATGAAGGTCGACCCCGAGCTGATCAAGCCGTGCATGGCCTACCTGCACGGCATCGCCTCGGGCATGCCGGCCATCGCCCTGTATTACGTGCTGCGCTGCTTCAGCGATGGCCTGGGCCGTACGCGGCCGAGCATGGTCATGGGCCTGTGCGGCCTGGCGTTGAACATTCCGCTGAACTACGTGTTCATTTATGGCCATTTCGGCGTGCCGGCCATGGGCGGTGTGGGCTGTGGCTGGGCCACGGCCATTGTGATGTGGGTGATGATGCTCGGCCTGGCCGCCTGGACCCGCTGGGCACCGGCCTACCAGAGCAGCGAGTTGTTCAAGCGATTCGACTGGCCAAAATGGTCGGTGATCAAGCGCGTGTTGGGCATCGGCCTGCCGATTGGCATCGCGGTATTTGCCGAATCGAGCATTTTTGCGGTGATCGCGCTGCTGATCGGCAGCCTGGGCGCCAACGTGGTGGCCGGGCACCAGATTGCGCTGAACTTCAGCTCGCTGGTGTTCATGATCCCTTACTCGCTGAGCATGGCCGTCACCGTACGTGTCGGCCAGGCCCTGGGCCGTGGCGAACCGCGTGAAGCACGCTTTGCCGCCGGGGTCGGCATGGGCACGGCGCTGACGTACGCCTGCCTGTCCTGCAGCCTGATGCTGCTGTTTCGCGAACAGATTGCCACGATCTATACGCCTGACCCGTCAGTGATCCACGTGGCGTCGATGCTGATTGTGTTTGCGGCGTTGTTCCAGTTCTCCGACGCGATCCAGGTCACGGCCGCCGGCGCATTGCGCGGCTACCAGGACACGCGGGTGACCATGGTGCTGACCTTGTTTGCTTACTGGGGCGTGGGCTTGCCGGTGGGTTACGCCCTGGGGCTGACCGACTGGCTGGGCGCAGCCAGCGGGCCGAGCGGCCTGTGGCAGGGGCTGATCGTGGGCCTGAGCTGCGCCGCCGCGATGCTGGTGATCCGCCTGACACGCAGCGCGCGCCGGCGGATTCGCCTGGTTTAAACGGCCTTCTTGCGAATCCAGTACAGGTACGTACCGGCCTGCTCCTGCTGATCCACCAGTTCGTGGTCAAGAAACACGCAGAACTTGGGGATATCGCGGCGGGTCGACGGGTCGGTCGCAATCACCTTGAGCAAGCCGCCGGGCGGCAGGTCACGGATGTGCTGGTGCAGCATCATCACGGGCTCGGGGCAATTGAGGCCGGTGGCGTCGAGCACCGCGTCTGTAGGCAAATCGAGGGGCTGATTCATACATGACTCCTGAAACGTGCACCGCTCAAAATGTGGGAGCGGCGGTTCGACTTGCTCGCGAAGACGCAAGCACATTCAACATAAATTTTGACTGTTATACCGCTTTCGCGAGCAAGCCCGCTCCCACATTGGTCCTGTGGATACCTCAAGGTGTCAGCGTGATTTCGATTTCTTCACATCCACCAACCGGCGCAAATGGCAGGTCACTTCCTCACGGTCGTGGTACAGCTGCTTGCAGCCGATCTCAACACGAATACCGCGCGCCTTGAAGCCGTCTTCGATGCGCTCCAGCAAACGCTTCACTTCGGCGTAACGCTGTTTCATCGGCAACTTCAGGTTCACCACCGCTTCACGGCAATAACCTTCGCCGATCCAGGTTTCCAGCAGCGCCGCGTTGCGCGCGGGTTTCTCCACGATATCGCAGACCATCCAGTCCACCGGCTGCTTGGGCACGAAGGTAAAACCATCGGCCATCAAGTGCTGCACCAGGCCGGTGTCCATCAGGCTTTCAGCCATCGGGCCGTTGTCGATGGCGGTCACCAGCATGCCACGGTTGACCAGCTGCCAGGTCCAGCCGCCCGGCGCTGCGCCGAGATCGACGCCGGTCATGTCGCTGTGCAGGCGCTCGTCCCACTGGTCGCGGGGGATAAAGTGATGCCAGGCTTCTTCCAGCTTCAGGGTCGAACGGCTGGGCGCTTCACGCGGAAACTTGAGACGCGGGATGCCCATCGGCCACATCGCCGAGTTGTTCGACTCGGCAAGGCCCATGAACACCTCGCGGCCGCTCTTGAAGGTCAGCAGCAGGCGCGGCTTGCTTGGGTCGTCGACCAGCTTGCCGGCGTTCAACAAGGCTTTGCGCAGGTGCACTTCGAATTTTTTGCAGAAGTTCGACAGCTCCTTGCCGTCGTTGGTGTCGACCATTTCCAGCCACAGGCTGCCGCACACCGGGAAGCCTTGCAGGTGCGCAAGGATCACGCTGATACGGTCGGTTTCCGGCAGGTCGATAAACACCCCGCGCGCCCACTGCCGCGGGAAGATAAGCTCGGCAAAGCGCTGGCCGTGCATCAGGCGCTGGGCGCCGTCTTCTTCGGTGCAGACAAATTCGGCGCAGGCGCTGCCGGTCTTGGTCTTGGCATAGCCGGAAACGTTCAGGCGCGCGGCGTGTTCCGCGATCTCGGAACAGACTTCGCCTTCAAAACCCGGGCGGCAGTGCATAAAAAGGGTGTTCATTGAATCTCCTGGCAACTGGCTTGCTGTAGCGCAATGCCTGTCATGAAAACGCGCGCATGATAGCCGAGTTCGGAACCTTGGACTTAACGATAGAGTCCAGTTATTAGCCTGCTAATGAAAACAGGGCTAAGTTGAAAGCTCTGTTCGTCCCGTCAGGTCCGTAGCCGTGCGGACCATAAGGAGTCATGTAATGTCATCCCTTGATAGCCTGAGAACCCTTAAAACCCTGCAAATCGACGCCAAAACCTACCATTACTTCAGCTTGCCCGAAGCCGCCAAGAGCCTCGGTGACCTGGACAAGCTGCCGATGTCCCTCAAGGTGCTGCTGGAAAACCTGCTGCGCTGGGAAGACAACAAGACCGTCACCGGCACCGACCTCAAGGCCATCGCCGCCTGGCTCAAAGAACGCCAGTCTGACCGTGAGATCCAATACCGCCCGGCCCGCGTGCTGATGCAAGACTTTACCGGCGTACCCGCCGTGGTCGACCTGGCCGCCATGCGCGCCGCCGTGGCCAAGGCCGGTGGCGACCCGCAGCGCATCAACCCACTCTCCCCCGTGGACTTGGTGATCGACCACTCGGTGATGGTCGACAAGTTCGGCACCACCAGCGCCTTCGAGCAGAACGTCGACATCGAAATGCAGCGCAACGGCGAGCGCTACGCCTTCCTGCGTTGGGGCCAGAGCGCCTTCGACAACTTCAGCGTGGTGCCACCGGGCACCGGCATCTGCCACCAGGTCAACCTCGAATACCTCGGCCGCACCGTCTGGACCAAGGACGAAGACGGCCGCACTTACGCCTTCCCCGACACCTTGGTCGGCACCGACTCGCACACCACCATGATCAACGGCCTCGGCGTACTCGGCTGGGGCGTGGGCGGGATCGAAGCGGAAGCGGCGATGCTCGGCCAGCCGGTGTCGATGCTGATCCCGGAAGTGATCGGCTTCAAGCTCACCGGCAAATTGAAAGAAGGGATTACCGCCACCGACCTGGTGCTGACCGTCACGCAGATGCTGCGTAAGAAAGGCGTGGTGGGCAAATTCGTCGAGTTCTACGGCGACGGCCTGGCCGACTTGCCGTTGGCCGACCGAGCCACCATCGCCAACATGGCCCCGGAATACGGCGCCACCTGCGGGTTCTTCCCGGTGGATGAGGTGACGCTGGACTACCTGCGCCTGTCCGGTCGCCCGGCAGAAACCGTCAAGCTGGTGGAGGCCTACACCAAGGCGCAGGGTTTGTGGCGTAACGCCGGCCAGGAACCGGTGTTCACTGACACCCTGGCCCTGGACATGGGCAGTGTCGAAGCCAGCCTCGCCGGGCCAAAACGCCCGCAGGACCGTGTTTCGCTGCCAAACGTCGGCCAAGCCTTCAGCGACTTCCTCGACCTGCAATTCAAACCGACCAACAAAGAAGAAGGCCGCCTGGAAAGCGAAGGTGGCGGCGGTGTGGCCGTGGGCAATGCCGACCTGGTCGGCGAAACCGATTATGAATACGACGGCCACACCTATCGCCTGAAAAACGGCGCGGTGGTGATCGCCGCGATTACCTCGTGCACCAACACCTCCAACCCCAGCGTGATGATGGCCGCAGGCCTGGTGGCGAAAAAAGCCGTGGAAAAGGGCCTTACCAGCAAACCTTGGGTGAAAACCTCGCTGGCGCCCGGCTCCAAAGTGGTTACCGACTACTACAAGGCCGCAGGCCTGACGCAATACCTCGACCAGCTCGGCTTCGACCTGGTCGGCTATGGCTGCACCACGTGCATCGGCAACTCCGGCCCACTGCCGGAGCCCATCGAAAAAGCCATCCAGAAAGCCGACCTCGCCGTGGCCTCGGTGCTGTCCGGCAACCGCAACTTTGAAGGCCGCGTGCACCCGCTGGTGAAAACCAACTGGCTGGCCTCGCCACCACTGGTGGTCGCCTATGCGCTGGCCGGCACCGTGCGCATCGATATCAGCAGCGAGCCGCTGGGCGAAGGCAAAGACGGCAAGCCGGTGTACCTGAAAGACATCTGGCCAAGCAGCCAGGAAATCGCCGACGCCGTGGCGCAGGTCAGCACCGGCATGTTCCACAAGGAATACGCCGAGGTATTTGCCGGTGACGAGCAGTGGCAAGCAATTGAAGTGCCGCAGGCGGCGACTTATGTGTGGCAGAAGGATTCCACTTACATCCAGCACCCACCGTTCTTCGATGACATTGCCGGGCCATTGCCGGTGATCAAAGACGTCCAGGGCGCCAACGTGCTGGCCTTGCTGGGCGACTCGGTGACTACCGACCACATCTCCCCGGCCGGCAACATCAAGGCCGACAGCCCCGCCGGCCGTTACCTGCGCGAGCAAGGCGTGGAACCGCGTGACTTCAACTCCTACGGCTCACGCCGGGGCAACCATGAAGTGATGATGCGCGGCACCTTTGCCAATATCCGTATCCGCAATGAAATGCTCGGCGGCGAAGAAGGCGGCAACACGCTGTACATTCCCACCGGCGAGAAAATGCCGATCTACGACGCCGCCATGAAATACCAGGCGTCGGGCACGCCGCTGGTGGTGATTGCAGGCCAGGAATACGGCACCGGCTCAAGCCGCGACTGGGCGGCCAAGGGCACTAACCTGCTGGGGGTCAAGGCGGTGATCGCCGAGAGCTTCGAGCGCATCCACCGTTCCAACCTGGTGGGCATGGGCGTGCTGCCGTTGCAGTTCAAGCTGGACCAGAACCGCAAGGCGCTCAAACTCACCGGCAAAGAGAAAATCGACATCCTTGGGCTGACCCACGCCGAGATCGAACCGCGGATGAACCTGACGCTGGTGATTACGCGCGAGGATGGCAGCAGCGAGAAGGTCGAGGTGCTGTGCCGGATTGATACGCTCAATGAAGTGGAATACTTCAAGGCGGGCGGCATCTTGCACTATGTACTGCGCCAGTTGATCGCGTCCTAAGCAACACTGCAAAACCAATGTGGGAGCGGGCTTGCTCGCGAATGCGGTGGATCAGTCAAGAATGCATCGACTGACACTTCGCCTTCGCGAGCAAGCCCGCTCCCACAGTTTTGACTGCATTTCAAATCAGGCGAACAACCACTTCCACAACAACACCAGCACGACTACAGCCAGCACCGGCCGTGCAATGCGGTAGGCCTTGGGATGCTTGCGCTTCCATTGCTTGACCACACCGCTGAACTTGTCGCTGAAGGTTTTGCTCCAGGCATACGCCTGGTTAATCCCACCCACACGCTCGTCATCCAGGTTCTGCGGCGCCGTTGCGCGGCCCAGTTGCTTGCTGACCCAGCGGTTGACGCGGGTCATGATGCGGTTGCTCAACGGGCGTTCGATGTCACAGAACAGGATCACGCGGGTCTGGTCGGTTTCATTCTTCACCCAGTGCACGTAGGTTTCGTCGAACATCACGTCTTCACCGTCGCGCCAGGCGTAGACCTGGCCGTCGACGAAGATGCGGCAGTCGTCGGAATTCGGCGTGGACAGGCCCAGGTGATAGCGCAGGGAACCGGCAAACGGGTCACGGTGCGGGTTGAGGTGGCTGCCACCCGGCAACAGCGCGAACATCGCGCCCTTGACGTTCGGAATGCTGCTGACCAAGGCCACGGTTTTCGGGCACAGCGCCTCGGCCGACGGCAGCGGTTTGTCGTACCACTTGAGGTAGAAACGCTTCCAGCCTTTCTTGAAGAACGAACCGAAACCGGCGTCGTTGTTCTTTTCGGCGGCGCGGATGTAACCCTCGTCGAACAGGTGCATGGCCTCTTCGCGGATCACTTCCCAGTTGTCCTTGAGCACATCCAGTTCCGGGAACTTGCTGCGGTCCAGGTACGGCTTGGACGGCACAGCCGAAAACAGGTACATCAGGGCGTTATACGGGGCGAACAGCGCCGAATGGTTGACGAACTGGCGCAGCATCGGCAAACGGGCCTTGCCACGCAGGTGCACATACAGCGTGCTGCCGATAAACAGCAGCAACACCGACAGTTTGGCGGCCAAAGAAAAGGTCATGCAGCAACTCCTGGAAATAAGCGCCTGGCCAACAGCCTCCCATCAACGGGAAACCAGACGTAACAGCCGGCCATGATAAACACTTGAGCCATTATGCAGAAGGCCCAGGCCGACCGGCTGACCTGCATCAAAGCCTGTGGCGAACAATCAAGCCTGGTTTTCCTGCTCGGTAAACAAATCACTGAACAGCATGCTCGACAGGTAGCGCTCACCGGAGTCCGGCAGGATCACCACGATGGTCTTGCCCTGCATTTCCGGCTTCTCGGCCAGACGCACGGCCACGGCCATGGCCGCACCGCAGGAAATACCGCACAAAATGCCTTCTTCCTGCATCAGGCGCAGGGCCATGGCCTTGGATTCTTCATCGGTCACCAGCTCTACGCGGTCAACCATCGACAAATCGAGGTTTTTCGGCACAAACCCGGCGCCAATCCCCTGGATCTTGTGCGAGCTCGGCTTGATCTCTTCACCCGCCAGTGCCTGGGTGATCACCGGCGACACCATCGGCTCCACCGCCACCGACAGAATCGGCTTGCCGGCAATGTTCTTGATATAGCGCGACACGCCGGTAATGGTGCCGCCGGTGCCCACGCCTGCGACCAGCACATCCACGGCGCCGGCGGTGTCGTTCCAGATTTCCGGGCCAGTGGTTTTTTCGTGAATCGCCGGGTTGGCCGGGTTTTCGAACTGGCCTGGCATAAAGTAGGTGGCCGAGTCGCTGGCGACGATCTCAGCAGCTTTGGCGATGGCGCCTGGCATGCCCTTGGCCGGCTCGGTCAGCACCAGCTCGGCGCCCAGGGCCTTGAGCACTTTACGCCGTTCGATGCTCATCGACGCCGGCATGGTCAGCAGCAGCTTGTAGCCACGGGCGGCGGCAACAAAAGCAAGGCCGATGCCGGTGTTGCCGGAGGTCGGTTCTACAATGGTCATGCCCGGTTTGAGTTTGCCGCTGCTTTCAGCGTCCCAGATCATGTTCGCGCCAATGCGGCACTTCACCGAATAGCCTGGGTTTCGCCCCTCGATCTTGGCCAGGATGGTCACGCCACGCGGTGCGATGCGGTTGATCTGCACCAGGGGCGTGTTGCCGATGGAGTGCGCGTTGTCTGCAAAGATACGGCTCATGACGGGTCCTTAAGGCAATTTCAACAAGGCCCCAAGGGTATGCCTCAGGCCTTTGGGCGTCCAGTCAGAGGAACGTTGCGCCTGCGCGCGCGGTCCATCGCCTATACCGTTGGAGAACCTGAACATGAAACGTCGCTACAGTGGGCTGCTATGGATCGTCGCCGTACTGGTGGTAGTACTGATTGCCCTGGACCTCGCCCTGCCCTATCTGGTGCGCAACTACCTGAACGACAAGCTCGCCGACATGGGCGACTACCGTGGCCAAATCACCGATGTAGACGTGGCCCTTTGGCGTGGCGCCTATAAGATCAACGGCCTGCAGATCGTCAAGGTCGACGGCAAGGTGCCGGTGCCGTTCGTCAAAGTGCCGGTGATCGACCTGTCGGTGAGCTGGCATTCGCTGTGGTACGACCACGCGGTGGTCGCCGAGGCACAGTTCTTTCAGCCGGAGCTGAACTTCGTCGACGGCGGCAACCAGCAGGCATCCCAGACCGGTAAGGGCACCGACTGGCGCGAACAACTGAGCAAATTACTGCCGATCACCCTCAACGAAGTGCGAATTCAGGACGGCAAGATCGCCTTCCACAACTTCAATTCCAAGCCACCGGTGAATATCTACGCCACCCAGGTCAACGCCAGCTTCTATAACCTGACCAACGTGGTGGACATCAAAGGCAAGCGCGACGCCACCTTTGAAGGCAAGGCGCAGTTACTCGGCCAGGCGCCACTGGAAGCCACGGCGGCGTTCGACCCGCTGAGCAACTTTGAAGATTTCGAATTCCGCTTTCGCGCCAAGGATATTCAACTCAAGCGCCTGAACGACTTCGCCTCGGCCTACGGCAAATTCGACTTCAAGGCCGGCACTGGCGCCGTGGTGATCGAAGCCCAGGCCGAAAAAGGCCAGTTGAGCGGCTACATCAAGCCGCTGCTGCGCGACGTGGAAGTCTTTGATTGGAAGCAAGACGTTGAGAACAAAGACAAAAACATCTTCCGCTCGATCTGGGAAGCCGTGGTCGGTACCAGCGAGACCGTGCTGAAGAACCAGAACAAAAACCAGTTTGCCACCCGCGTCGAACTCAGCGGCAGCGTGCATCAGCAAAATGTCAGCGCGTTTTCGGCGTTTTTGTCGATTTTGCGTAATGGGTTTATCCAGGCGTTCAATGCACGGTATGAGCAGCCCAAGCCTTCCGCAGATTAGTGTGGGAGCCAGCTCCCACATAAGCATAAGTATGCCCCCGCAGCTGGACGGCGATGTGACCGGCCATTCAGAGACTGAATAACCCGTCTGCGTTCACAGTCGCCGGGGCTGCGCGGTATAGTCCGGGCATTGATGAATTCGAGGAATGACCGATGAAGTTCGAAGGCACCCAGGCCTATGTGGCTACCGATGACCTGAAACTGGCCGTCAACGCCGCCATCACCCTGGAGCGGCCGCTGCTGGTCAAGGGCGAGCCCGGCACCGGCAAGACCATGCTCGCCGAGCAACTGGCCGAATCCTTTGGCGCCAAGTTGATCACCTGGCACATCAAGTCCACCACCAAGGCGCATCAAGGCCTTTACGAGTACGACGCCGTCAGCCGCCTGCGCGACTCGCAGCTGGGCGTGGACAAGGTCCACGACGTGCGCAATTACCTGAAGAAGGGCAAGCTCTGGGAGGCTTTCGAGTCCGAGGAACGGGTGATTCTGCTGATCGATGAAATCGACAAGGCCGACATCGAGTTCCCCAACGACTTGCTGCAAGAACTCGACAAGATGGAGTTCTACGTCTACGAAATCGACGAGACCATCAAGGCCAAGAAGCGCCCGATCATCATCATTACCTCCAACAACGAAAAAGAGCTGCCGGACGCGTTCCTGCGCCGCTGCTTCTTCCACTACATCGCCTTCCCCGACCGCACCACCCTGCAAAAGATCGTCGATGTGCACTACCCCGACATCAAGAAAGACTTGGTCAGCGAAGCGCTGGACGTGTTCTTCGACGTGCGCAAAGTGCCGGGCCTGAAGAAAAAGCCCTCCACGTCCGAGCTGGTCGACTGGCTCAAATTGCTGATGGCCGACAACATCGGCGAAGCCGTGCTGCGCGAACGCGACCCGACCAAGGCCATCCCGCCGCTGGCTGGCGCTCTGGTGAAGAATGAACAAGACGTTCAGTTGCTGGAACGCCTGGCATTCATGAGCCGTCGCGGTAATCGATAATGTTGCTCAACCTGTTCAACGAGATGCGCGCCGCCAAGGTGCCGGTGTCGGTGCGTGAACTGCTCGACCTGATCAACGCGCTGAAACAGCGCGTGGTCTTCGCCGACATGGACGAGTTTTACTACTTGGCCCGCGCGATCCTGGTCAAGGATGAACGGCATTTCGACAAGTTCGACCGTGCGTTCGGTGCCTATTTCAACGGCCTGGAAAAACTCGACGATCACCTGCAGGCGCTGATCCCCGAAGACTGGCTGCGCAAGGAATTCGAACGCTCGCTGAGCGATGAAGAGCGTGCGCAGATCCAGTCCCTCGGCGGCCTGGACAAGCTGATCGAAGAATTCAAGAAACGCCTGGAAGAACAAAAGGAACGCCACGCTGGCGGCAACAAGTGGATTGGCACCGGCGGCACCAGCCCGTTCGGCTCGGGCGGCTATAACCCGGAAGGCATTCGCGTGGGCGATGCCGGCAAGCGCCAGGGCAAGGCGGTGAAAGTGTGGGACCAGCGCGAGTACAAAAACCTCGACGATCAGGTCGAGTTGGGCACGCGCAACATCAAAATCGCCCTGCGCCGCCTGCGCAAGTTCGTGCGCCAGGGTGCGGCGGAAGAGCTGGACATCGACGGCACCATCGACCACACGGCACGGGATGCCGGGCTGCTGAACATCCAGATGCGTCCGGAGCGGCGTAACACCATCAAGCTGTTGCTGCTGTTCGACATTGGCGGCTCGATGGACGCCCATGTGAAGATCTGCGAAGAGCTGTTTTCTGCGTGCAAGACCGAGTTCAAGCACCTGGAGTATTTCTACTTCCACAACTTTGTGTACGAGTCGGTATGGAAGAACAACCAACGCCGCACCTCGGAACGCACCTCCACCCAGGATTTACTGCACAAGTACGGCGCCGACTACAAAGTGATCTTTATCGGCGATGCGTCAATGGCGCCGTACGAGATCACCCAGGCCGGCGGCAGTGTTGAGCACTGGAATGAAGAGCCTGGGTATGTGTGGATGCAGCGCTTCATGGCCAAGTACAAAAAGCTGATCTGGATTAACCCGTACCCGAAGGACACCTGGGGCTACACGGCGTCGACGGGGATAGTGCGCGAGTTGGTGGAAGACCAGATGTATCCGCTGACGCTGCGTGGGTTGGAAGAAGGGATGCGCTTTCTCTCCAAGTAAATAGATCGTTCCCACGCTTCGCGTGGGAATGCAGCCCAGGACGCTCTGCGTCCCAAAGCGTGACGCAGAGCGTCACAAGAGGCGTTCCCACGCAGAGCGTGGGAACGATCAGAACCGCTGCAAAAAGTCGAAATGCTGCCGATGCGCCGTCTCCTGCACCACCGGCGCCAACCTGACCTTCTCTCCCGGCAAACACTGCGCCAGCCGCGCCAGCGCCAAGGGCGTCAACGCGCCCAAGCGTGGGTAACCGCCGATGGTCTGCCGATCATTGAGCAATACAATCGGCTGCCCATCCGGCGGCACCTGGATCGCTCCCAGCGGAATGCCTTCGGAGATCAACGATGGCCCCTGGTATTGCAACGGCGTGCCCAGCAGGCGCATGCCCATGCGGTCGGCGCGGCTGTCCAGCGCCCATTCGGTGTTGAACGCATCAAACAAACTCTGCCCGCTGAACTGGCCGATCTGTGCACCGACAATCACGTCCAAGGGAGCCTTGGCAGGCAAGTGTGGCGCGCTCAGCACCTTCATCGCACCGCCCACCCCGGAATACGCCAGGCGCCCGCCTTCGACCAAGGCTTTGCCGAAACCGTCCAGCCCACCCAACGCTTCACGCACCACCGTGGCACAACTGCCCAGCACCGCCGGCGCATCAAAGCCGCCCGGCGCCGCCAGGTAAGCCCGCGCACCACTGAACGGCTGGGTAAAGCGCAGCCGCTGGCCCTTTTGCAGGATAAAACTGCGCCCCGGGCTGATCGCGCGCTCATCGATGTAGGCGCCCAAATCCGCACCGGCCAGCGCCAGCAAGCAATAATCTTCAGCCTGGACGGTAAACCCGCCCAAGGTGATTTCCACCACCGGCGCGTCCAGCGCATTGTCCAGCAGCCAGTTGGCCCACGACATCGACACCCAATCCAGCGCGCCGCCCTGAGTCACGCCCAGGTGCCGCACGCCAAAGCGACCGGCGTCCTGCAACAGGCACAGCGGCGTGCTGGCCTCGATCAACAAGCGGCTCATGCGTGCGCCTCCAACGGCGTGTCATCGCCACCCAAGTGAATAAATTCAGCGTGATCAACGGCTTCGAACCGCACCGTATCGCCGGGCTGCATCAGGCTGTAGCCGTCGCGTTGACGGTCGAACGGTTTGGCCGGGGTGCGACCGATCAGGTTCCAGCCGCCCGGCGAGACCACCGGGTACGCGGCGGTTTGCCGTTCGGCGATGCCGACGCTGCCGGCCGCCACGCGTTTGCGCGGGGTATTCAGGCGTGGCGTGGCGAGGGCTTCATCCACCAGCCCCATAAAGGCAAAGCCGGGGGCGAAACCCAGGGCGAACACTTGGTATTCGTGGGCGCTGTGGCGGCGGATCACTTCGTCTACCGACAGGCCGCTGCGCTGGCTGAGCAATGTCAGCTCCGGGCCGACACTCAGGTCGTACCACACCGGCAACACGTGACACTGGCCGCTGCCCTGGGCCTGAGGCTGCAGGTCGGCCAGCACCTGGCCGATCAACTCCCTGGCCTGGGCCGGGCTCAACACGGTGAGGTCGTAATGCACCATCAGCGTGGTGTAGGACGGCACCAAATCCACCAGTGCCGAGCCAAAGCCTTCGCGCAGGCGTTGAGTGGCGGCGAGCATCCACGGCATGTTGGCTTCGGCAATCAGATCAAACAGACGCACCATCAGGCAGTCGATCGCTACCACTTCAATGCGTGGCTTCATGCTGGCTTCAACGCCTCGCGGATACGCTGCACGGCGGCAATCGAACTGGCGTTGTCGCCATGCACACACAGGGTGTTGGCCTGCAACACCAAGGCGCTGCCGTCGCTGGCGGTCAGGGCTTCACCACGGGAAATAGTCAGGGCCTGTTGCACGATGGTTTCGGAGTCATGGTGCACGGCACCCGGCAACTGGCGCGACACCAGGTGCCCTTTGTGGTCGTAGGCGCGGTCGGCGAAGGCCTCGAACCACAGCGTCACCCCGTATTCATCGCCCAAGGCCTGGGCCGCGCTGTTGTCGCGGGTGGCCAGCAGCATCAACGGCAGGTCGCCATAAGCGGCGACGGCCTGGATCACCGCGCGCAATTGCGTGGGGTTGGCCATCATGTCGTTGTACATCGCGCCATGGGGTTTGACGTAGCTGACCCGCGCGCCTTGCGCGCGGCAGATGCCGTCGAGGGCGCCGATCTGATAGTGCAACAGGTCCTGGATTTCCTGCGGCGTGTAGGCCATGGAGCGGCGGCCGAACCCTTGCAGGTCCTGGTACGCCGGGTGTGCGCCCACTTGCACGCCGTGCTTCAAGGCCAGGGTGACGGTCTTGCGCATGATGCTCGGGTCACCGGCATGAAAGCCGCAGGCGACGTTGGCGCAATCAATGAACGGCATAACCTCGGCGTCCAGACCCATGGTCCAATTGCCAAAACTTTCGCCAATGTCGCAATTCAATAGAAGACGGTTCACGGTCGGTGTACCTCCAGGCGTTGTATTTTTTTGTAGTGTGGGATTTTTCGCACAGAACTGGCAACTTGTCCTGACACCCCAACGACGCTTATCGTGGAATGCCTCGATTTTTGGCGTTTGCCCGGTGCGGCGTCCAACTAATAAAAACCGATCCATGCATAAGAAAAGTTGATCCCATGAATTTGAAGTTCCTCGAAACCTTCGTCTGGGTGGCCAAGCTCAAGAGCTTTCGCCTGACCGCCGAGAAGCTGTTCACCACCCAGGCCTCGATTTCCAGCCGCATTGCGGTGCTGGAAAGCGAGTTGGGTGTGAAGCTGTTTCTGCGCGACTCACGTGGGGTGAGCCTGACCCCGGAAGGCTTGAAGGTGCTCGATTATGCCGAGCAGATGATGGTGACTATGCAGGGTTTGAAGCAGTCCCTGGAGACCACCAGCAGCAAGGTCGGGCGGATCCGCATCGGGGCGATGGACACCGTGATTCACACCTGGCTCAGCCCGCTGGTCGCCGAATTGATGGACCACTTCCCACTGGTAGAAATCGAGTTGGTCGCCGATACCGCGCTGAACTTGAGCGATCAACTGCAAAAAGGCTTCCTCGACCTGATCCTGCAAACCGACCTGCTGCGCCTCGAAACCGTGCGCAGCCTGGAGCTGGCCAGCCACCCGATGGCCTGGATCGTCGCCAGCCATTCGATCTACAACCGCGACTACGCCTCCCTCGCCGAAGTGGCCCGTGAGCGCATCATCACCTATTCGAAAAACTCCCACCCGCACCAGGACGTGCTGAGCCTGATGCAGGCCAACGGCGTTGCCGCGCCGCGCATGAACTGTGTGAATTCGGTGTCGGCGATTACGCGCTTGCTGCGTGATGGCTTCGGCATCGGCGCCCTGCCGCCGGTGCTGGTGATGGAGGAATTGGCGCGCGGGGAATTGGTGATGTTGCCGATGGCGCAGAAACTGCCGAATTTGCAGGTGGTGGTGTCATGGCGTGTGGGCGTGGAGTTGGTGGAGGAGATTGTCGGGCTGTGCCAGAAGGTGGTGGCAAGGTATGCCGAAGAGGTCGGCGAAGAGCACATGCTACTGACGAAACCGGATTGATCGTTCCCACGCTCTGCGTGGGAATGCGGCCCAGGACGCTCCGCGTCCCAAAACGTGACGCGGAGCGTCACAAGAGGCATCCCCACGCGGAGCGTGGGAACGATCATCATCAAAGGCCTTTGAGGTCTCGCTCTTCAATCGGCCGGCTCTGACGCAGGCGCTTGCCGCCCAACACCACCCAGTCGATCAAGCGGAACAGGCATTCAATGCCGAACGACAACAGCATCGCCCCGCCCAAGCCCCAGCCCATGGCCTCAGGCGTCAGCAGAATCTGGTAGCTGTAGCCATTCCAGGTTTCCAGGCGAATCGCCGGGTCGGCGGCCACCGCCACTTGCAACGCGCGGATGTACCACGGGCCTTGCATGGCCTGGAACTGCTTGTCCAACGCGACCTGGCGATCAAGCATGCTGCCCAGGCTGTTGGCGTCGCTCTGGAACACCGGGTCATCGCTGGCGCGGTAATGCGCCACCAGCGCCTTCAAATCACCATTGAAGAACTGCCGCGCGGTGGTTTCAAACCCGCTGAGGCCGGTCTGGGCCTCGATCAGGTGGGCTTCGACGCGCTTGGCGTAGTCGTTGATAAACCCCGGCACTTGCACACCGACCAACAAGCCAATCGCAAACAGCACCAACCGCAGATAACTGAGCAGCATGGTCGATATCCTTACTCGGTAATGCCCTGGCTGACGCATTCACCGCGTCGCCACAGGCTCCATTGGCCCGGTTCGTAGCGGGTCCAGTTTTCGTTGTCGGTCAGCGGCTCGGTGGCGATCACCGTGACCACATCATTTGGCGTGGTTTCAGCCTGAAAATCGACGATCACGTCGACATCTTTCAAGCGCGCCGGGCCAAACGGTGCGCGCCGGGTAATCTGCGCGAGTTTGGTCGAGCAGTAGCAAAACAGCCAGTCGCCGTCGCTGAGCAGGCAGTTGAATACACCTTTGCTGCGGTATTCGGCGCAGGCGGCGATCAGGTCCGATAGCACCTGCTCGATCTCGACCGGCTCCGGGAAGGCTTCGCGCACCCGGTTGAGCAGGTCGCAGAACGCCGCTTCGCTGTCGGTATCGCCCACCGGCCGGTAGAACGTGGCGCGCGGATTGAAGTCCGCCAGTTGGCCGTTGTGGGCAAAACACCAGTTGCGGCCCCACAGTTCGCGCACGAACGGGTGGGTGTTGGCCAGGCTGACCTTGCCCACGTTGGCCTGGCGGATATGGCCAATCACCACTTCACTTTTGATCGGATAACGCTGCACCAGCAGCGCGACTTCCGACTCGCAGCTGGCGGCCGGGTCCTGGAACAGACGCAGGCCACGGCCCTCGTAGAAGGCAATGCCCCAACCGTCGCGGTGGGGGCCGGTACGCCCGCCACGCTGCATCAGCCCAGTAAAGCTGAACACGATATCGGTGGGGACGTTGGCACTCATGCCCAATAATTCACACATGCCAGGGCTCTCGCTGCAGGGCGGACAACGTTAAAGGCGCGGTTCGACCCGCATACCGCTGGTGGGCGCCGGGCGACGGAATGGCTCGTCGTCTTCGTCCACCGGCTCGGCGGCCAGGGCCGCATCGGCAGCGGCCTTGCGCTCACGGCGGGCAGTGGCGGCGCGCTCGATGGGCCAGCGGATCAACACAAACACGATGTACACGCCAAAGGCGATCATCGTGTACATGAACAGATCGGAGATGGCCCGCCAGGCGTTGTTGCCGACATGCAGCACCAGATCCAACGCGGTGATCGCCACGGCCGGCGCAAACTGGGTCTTGACCGGGTCGACGATGGTCGGGCTGAACAGCAGCACCGCCATCAGCAACTGCAGCGGCTCGCGCAGCCAGCGCCAGATCCAGCGGGTCATGCGCCACCACACCAACAGGCAGCCCAAAGCGGCGAAGGCGTAAAGGCCCCAAGCGGTCAGATAGTCGTTCTCGGTCATGGTGTCCATGGCAAGGTAGGCAAACAGGCGGCTATGATAACGGCTTTTGCGTGTCTCGGCTGCAATGCCTGCCACCATCCGCCAGACAGAGAGTGATCCATGCCTTCATCGACCCACATCACTGCCGCCCCGATTGCCCGCAAGGCCGAAGGCCAGGACCCGTACGCCTGGCTGCAACAGCGTGACACGCCTGAAGTCCTCGATTACCTCAAAGCCGAAAACGCCTGGCAGGAAGCGCAACTCGCCGACCAGCAGGCGCTGCGGGAAACCCTGTTCGAAGAGATCAAGGGCCGCATTCTCGAAACCGACTTGTCCCTGCCCTCGCCGTGGGGCCCGTACCTGTATTACACACGCACCACCGCCGGTGACGAATACGCCCGCCACTACCGCTGCCGCCGCCCGGCGGATGACAGCAACGCGGTGGACGACAGCAGCGAAGAACTGCTGCTCGACCCTAACGTACTGGCCAATGGCGGCTTTTTCTCCCTCGGCGCGTTCAGCATCAGCCCCGACCACCAGCGCCTGGCCTACAGCCTGGACACCAACGGGGAAGAGATTTACACCCTGTTCGTGAAGGAATTGGCCACCGGCAAAGTCAGCGAACTGGAGTTCGAGGACTGCGACGGCAGCATGACCTGGGCGAATGACAGCCTGACCCTGTTTTTCACTGAGCTGGACGACACCCATCGTCCGCACAAGCTCTATCGCTACCGCCTGGATGGCACGGCGGCGCAGGAAGTGTTCCACGAGCCTGACGGACGTTTCTTCCTGCATTGCTACCGTTCCAGTTCCGAGCGCCAGTTGCTGCTGGCCCTGGGCAGCAAGACCACCAGCGAAATCTGGGCACTCGACGCCGACCAGCCACACCTCGACTTCGCCTGCCTGGCGCCACGGGTCGAAAACCACGAATACGACGTGGACCACGGCCAGCTTGACGGCGAGTGGACCTGGTTTATCCGCAGTAACCGCGACGGCATCAACTACGCGCTGTTCGTCGCCGCCGACACCGGCAGCGTGCCCACCGAAGATCAATGGCACAACCTGATCCCGCACAGCGACGAGGTGATGCTCGATGGCGTGAGCCTCAACGCCAGCGCGATGACCTTGAGCCTGCGCATCGGCGGCCTGCCGGTGATCGAAGTGCACCCGCAGGACGTACAAGCCTATCGCGTGGAACTGCCTGACGCCGCCTACAGCCTTTACGTACAGAACAGCCTGGAATTTTCCAGCGACAAGATTCGCCTGCGCTACGAAGCCCTGAACCGCCCGGCCCAGGTGCGCCAACTGGACTTGGCCAGCGGCGCGCAAGTGGTGCTCAAGGAAACCCCGGTACTGGGCGTGTTCAACGCCGACGACTACGTCAGCCAACGCCTGTGGGCCACCTCCGCCGACGGCACCCAGGTGCCGATCAGCCTGGTGGTCAAACGCGACCAGCTCGGCAAGCCGACGCCGCTGTACCTCTACGGTTATGGCGCCTACGGCCATAGCCTCGACCCGTGGTTCTCGCATGCACGCTTGAGCCTGCTGGACCGTGGCGTGGCGTTTGCCATCGCGCATGTACGCGGCGGCGGTGAACTGGGTGAAGCCTGGTATCGCAACGGCAAGCAGGAACACAAACAGAACACCTTCAGCGACTTCATCGCCTGCGCCGAGCACTTGATCGCCGCAGGCCTGACCACCTCCAGGCAGCTGGCGATCAGCGGTGGCAGCGCCGGTGGTTTGTTGATCGGTGCGGTGCTTAATCAGCGCCCGGACCTGTTCCAGGCCGCGATTGCCGAAGTGCCGTTCGTCGACGTGCTCAACACCATGCTCGACCCCGAGCTGCCGCTGACCATCACCGAGTATGACGAGTGGGGTAACCCTGAAGAGCCCCAGGTGTACGAACGCATCAAGGCCTACGCGCCGTACGAGAATGTCAGCGCCCAGGCCTACCCGGCCACGCTGGTCATCGCCGGCTACAACGACAGCCGCGTGCAGTACTGGGAAGCGGCCAAGTGGGTGGCCAAGCTGCGTGACACCAAGACGGACGACAACCTGCTGCTGCTCAAGACCGAATTGGGCGCCGGCCATGGCGGGATGAGCGGTCGTTACCAGGGATTACGTGACGTAGCGCTCGAATATGCATTTGTGTTCAAGGCGCTGGGGCTGGTTTAAGGAACTTAGGACGGCGGTCCTGTCTGAACACACAGACCGCCTACTTGATTGATGGACCAAGATTGCAGCCATGCCATTACCGACGTTAATGAATAATGAAATCCGCGACATGCTCATGGACTGCGGCCTGTTCGATCCCTTGTTGCCGGAAGACTTTCACGTCGCCGCCGGTTTCTTCAATATCAGCAGCATTGCCCGCGATGAGGTGATTTTCCTCGAGGGCGATGCCGGCACCTTCATGTGCATCATCCACAGCGGCCAGGTGGCCGTGCAGAAAACCAACCACGACGGCCAGCGCCTGACCATCGCCACCCTGCGCAGTGGCCGGGCCTTCGGCGAAATGGCGGTGCTCGATGGCGAACGGCGTTCGGCCAGCTGCATCGCCGCCAGTGATTGCGTGCTGTTGAACCTGGGCAAGGATTCCCTGGAAAAAATGCTCAATGAAGCGCCCAGGGTTGCCGCCAAGATCATCCGCGCTATCGCGATTGCCTTGTCCAAGCGCCTGCGCATGGCCGACGGGCAATTGCTGTCGCAACAGTTTTAACCGCCGGGGGTTTTCGGTTTGCTGTCGTTTTGCAGCAGGCCGGGCACGCTTTGATCCTTCGGCGGCGTCGGCAACACAATCGGCACCAGCGCCGGTGAGCCGTTCGCCGTGGCTTTAGGCGCGACGGGCGGGGTGACTTGCGGGTACGGCGTGGGCGTCGGCGTGCCCGGCGCACCGGGGGTTGGCGCGGGGGCGACCGGCACGGTTTGCAACTCCTGAGCCTGAGCCGCACCCAATGTGAGCGCGCCAAGCACAATGACCGTTAGAATACTGCACTTCATCGATGGCTCCATGGCCTGACCGGAATGTCGTAAGGCTACTCCCAACCGCGCAAGAATGCCCTTCCCAATGAGATTTCCATGAAACGTTTCGTTCTGCTCGACACTACTCCGATCCCCGATAACGGCGGTGCCTTGTGCCTGTTCGAATACGGCGAGGATTTTGTCATCAAGATCCAGGGCGGTGACGGCGGCCAGTTGATGAACACGCGCATGCACGGTTCCGAAGACGCGCTGGCGGAAATTCCCTGCCGCAAAGTCGCCGGCCGCCCGGGTTCGCGGGTGCTGATCGGCGGGTTGGGCATGGGCTTCACGCTGGCCTCGGCGCTCAAGCATCTGGGCAAGACCGCCGAAGTGGTGGTCGCCGAATTGGTGCCTGGCGTAGTGGAATGGAACCGTGGGCCACTGGGCGAAAAGTCCGGCCGCCCGCTGCTCGACCCGCGCACGGTGATTCGCCTGGAAGACGTGGCGAAAGTGCTGCAGGCAGAGCCTCAGGGCTTTGACGCGATCATGCTCGACGTGGACAACGGCCCCGAAGGCCTGACGCAAAAAGCCAACAGCTGGCTCTACTCCGCCGGCGGCCTGGCCGCCTGCGCCAAGGCCCTGCGGCCCAAGGGTGTGTTGGCGGTATGGTCGGCGAGTGCCGACAAACTGTTCAGCGACAAACTGCGCAAGGCCGGTTTCAAGGCTGAGGAAGTGCAGGTGTTTGCCCATGGCAATAAAGGCACCCGGCACACCATTTGGATTGCCGAAAAGCTCAAGGGCTGAGCACACTCCCCCAAACACAGAAAATCCCCTGTGGGAGCGGGCTTGCTCGCGAATGCGGAGTGTCAGTCACTGTATCTGTCACTGAACCACCGCATTCGCGAGCAAGTCGAATCGTCGCACCGCCGCTCCCACATTTTTGTCCTGTGTCAGCTTCGGGATTTGCGGTAATCAATCGCATACGGCACTTTTTTCTCGAAGGTCTTCTTCAACTCAGCTTGATCCAACTGGCTCATGCCGCCCAACTGATGGGCGCTGAAACCGCTGTCACCCACCTGCGAGCCCGGCGCCAGGCTGACCATGCGCTGGGCAACGGCTTGGATAGCGTCCTTGTAGCCGCCCTTCTTGTTCAGGTTGAAGGCGCTCAGGTCAATCTGCGAGCGCAGCCAGTTACCCCAGTAAAACTCCAGAAACTCCGGCGCAACGGCGCCGTCATCCGGTTTGCCGTAGGCGGCTTTTCGAGTGAAATACACTAGGCTGCGGAAGGTGTCGTCCTGCAGGTTCTTGAAGCCCAGGTGCGCCGGCAGTTGCTGCGGTGCCAGGGTTTTGCCGTGATTGTCCTTGAGCCAGACCTTGCGCGCGGTCTCCATGCGCTGCCAGAAGGTGGCCATGTCCGGGCTATTGCTGAAGTCATCGGTCACTTTGACCCACATTTTCAACTGTGGGCCGCCGCCGGGCACTTCCCACAAGGTGGTGAAGCTGTGGTGACCGTCGGTCAGGTACAACTGGCCGCCGGGGCCGACCACCACGGTTTTCATCTCGTCGGGGTGGGTGCCCACCGGGCTTTGGCAGCTGAAACTGGCGGGGCGGAGCAGGTCAGCGTCTTTGGGCACCTTGTCGGCGTCGCCCTGGCCGTTGGTTTCGCAGTACTCGTCGAAGACCTTGGCGGGTTTGTCGGCGAACAGCCCCAGGCTGTAATAAATCTGGTCGAAGCCCACCACGGCCTGGGTCGGGTGCAGTTGTTCGAGGGCAACCTCGATGACCTGGCCGGGTTTGGGGGTGGAGAACGCTTGAGCGTGAGCCGCCAGGACGCTGAAGAGCAGCGCTACGGTCCAGGTGTATAAACGCATGGGTTTCAGATCCTTGTGAATGGAGTGAGCCGATACTACAAACGAATGCCACCGTCAGGCTGTACCGTAGCTGAAAAAGCCAGCAGTCATTTCGCCCGCAAGCGGCTAGAATCAACCCTATCCGTGAACCCCCAAATAGCCAGGAGCCATGATGAGCTCGACCAACCCGCCCTCCCACACCGCCAAGCTGGACCGCATCCTCGCCGATGCCCAGCGCGACCGGGAAATGGGCTACCGCGACAAAGCCTTGAAGATGTACCCGCACGTGTGTGGCCGCTGCGCCCGTGAATTTGCCGGCAAACGCTTGAGCGAGCTGACCGTACACCATCGCAACCACAACCATGATGACAACCCCCAGGACGGCTCCAACTGGGAGTTGCTCTGCCTGTACTGCCACGACAACGAACACTCGCGCTACACCGACCAGCAGTATTTCGGCGAAGGCTCCACCAGCAGCCCGACGATTGCCAAGGCCACGCACAACCCGTTTGCGGCGTTGGCGGGGTTGATGAAGAAGGACGACTGAAGCCCTTCTTTGTCTGTGCGGGCCTCATCGCAGGCAAGCCAGCTCCCACAGGGGAATGCATTCCAAGTGTGGGAGCCGGGCTTGCCCGCGATAGCGATCGCCCAAGCAACACATGCCTCCAAGGCCGTATAATCGCCGCTTTTCTCCAAGGCACCCTTCCCCGTGGGCAATAAACGCTACAGCTGCATCGGTCTGTATAACCCCAAATCCCCCGAAAACGTTGGTTCGGTGATGCGTGCCGCCGGCTGCTACGGCGTGGCCTCGGTGTTCTACACCGGCGTGCGCTACGAGCGCGCCCGGGACTTCATCACCGACACCAAGAAAGTCCACCACGACATTCCGCTGATCGGCATCGACGACCTGAAAAAGATCCTGCCGCTGGGCTGTATCCCGGTCGCCGTGGAACTGGTCGAAGGCGCCCGCCCGCTGCCCGAATACACTCACCCGGACCGCGCGCTGTACATCTTCGGCCCCGAAGACGGCTCGCTGGACAAAGAGATCCGCGACTGGTGTGAAGACGTGGTGTACATCCCGACCACCGGCTGCATGAACCTCGCCGCCACCGTCAACGTCGTGCTCTACGACCGCCTGGCCAAGGGCAACAACACCCGTTCGGGCCCCAAGTACTGATTTTTCGGGAACATCCGGCGCCCGCAAACAGTCAGCTACTTACACTTGCCCTTGTTGGAGACAGATCATGAGCGACAGCAAAATCCTGCGACCTATCATTGAACACACCCCGTTTGAAACCCAGCCCACCCAGAACGTGCACGGCTGGGAACGCATCGGCTCGGTGGCCGGTGGCGTGATGATGGTCGGCAAAGGCCTGCGCCGCGGCGGGATCTTCGGGTTGATCCAGGTGGCGATTGGCGGTGTGGCGCTGGTGCGCGGCGTGACCGGGCACAGCTCGCTCAAAGACAAGCTGGAACAGGGCCGCCAGGAAATGAACAGCGTGCGTACCAAAATCGAGCGCGCGGGCGAAGAGTTGAAGAACTTGAAGACCAAGGCCGAAGTGGCGGCGGAGAAGGCCACTAAGTAGTCAAACTGAACGCGGTCAAATGTGGGAGCGGGCTTGCTCGCGAAAGCGGTGAATCAGTCGCCAACTATTTGGCTGACACACCGTATTCGCGAGCAAGCCCGCTCCCACATTTTTGCTTTGTGTATGGCTTAAGCTCAGCGCAATAATTTGCTATCCAACACCACCGACGACTCGCCGATCACGCTTTCGGCCAGCTGCACAAACTCCGCCGTGGTAATGCTGTTCGCGCGCATCACCGCCTGCGCGAGGTCATCCAGCGAACGCTTGTTATGGGTCTTCACGCGAATCTCGCGGTCCAGTTCCTGCAACACCACCACCGCCCGCGCGACCGTCGCACCGTTGACGTGATCGCCACGCAGCGTGGTCACGTCCTTGCCCTCTTTGCTCAAGCGCGCCTGAATCGCGGCATACCGCTCATCGGTGATGCCTCCCGCGCGGCGCAGCAGTTCGATGGCGTAATACTCGCCCAGGCCTTCGCTGATCCAATCACTGGTGTCGTGATCGTTGAAGCGCCCAATCGCCTGCACCACTTCGCGGATCAACGGGCTGCTGCCGTTCTCGCTGACCAACGGCGTGCGGCTGTTGAGGTAGATCGAGTCGCGCGCCGCGAACACGCCACGGCGCAGCGGGTCACTGGCGCCCACTACCAACAGCTTGGCCGGGTGACGCGGAAACGCCGCCTCGACCTGCGGCCAGACGAACGTCAGCAGCGTCAGCACATCCATACGGCGCATCGCCTGGCCTTTGGGCGAGGCCACGGTGACTTCGGTTTCGCCCAGACGCACGCGGCGGCTGCCGAGGGTGCCGGCGAGCATCCAGCCGGTCGGCCGGTCGAACAGCCGGGAAACGTTGTCGATGCGGAATTTGTTTTTGCCGATACGCGGCCAGGCGGTTTCGATGCTTTTCCAGCCGCTGGGCAACTCGAACATCAGGCGCGAGACCAGTTCGACACCGTCCTGCTGGTCGAGCCGGGCAGCCGGCACCAGGTCTTCACCGCGAAACAGCGCCCAGCTCGGGGTCATCCGCGCCTCATAGACGCCCGCTTTACGCGCATGGCTGAGGCGTACGCGGTAGGTCAGGCTGGCCTTGTCGGCAGACGGCTGCCACAGGCCATGGGTGCCGCTGACCTTCCACTGGCCGTCGGCCTTGAAGTCGCTGTAGTCACCGTCGCGGCCCAGGTCGAAGTTCAGGCTGCGTACTGCCGAGCCTTGGGACAGGCTCACACGCACCTCGGCCTGATCGCTCTGGGGCAACAGTTTGACGTGATAGTCGAGGTCGACTTTCTTTGCGCACCACGCGGGCAGGCTCAGCGCCAACAGCACGAACGATGCCGCCAGCTTGGTTGCCACCGTCATACACACTCCTTTTTTCAGCCCGCGCGGAAGATCAGGTAATCCTCCCAGTCGTCTTCGGGCACGCTGCCTTCGGCGAGCATGCGCCCGGACTGGGAAATGCGTTCATGGTGCACGGCGTCGCGGTCGCCGCAGACCAGGTGATGCCACAGCGGCAAGTCCTTGCGCTCGCTGACCAGGCGATAGCCGCAGGTCGGCGGCAGCCACTTGAACTGGTCGGCCTGGCCCGGCGTGAGCTGGATGCAGTCAGGCACCGAGGCGCGGCGGTTGGGGTAGTCAGTGCACTGGCAGGTTTTCAGGTCGAGGAGTTTGCAGGCGATACGCGTGTAATAGACGCTGTTGTCTTCCTCATCCTCAAGCTTTTGCAGGCAGCACAGGCCACAGCCGTCGCACAACGACTCCCATTCCTCCTGGTCGAGGTGTTCAAGGGTTTTGCGTATCCAGAAAGGTTCGACTTTGGCGGCCATGGCTCTACATCAGTATCGGTAGGTGAAAAGGCCGCCAGTCTAGTGCCCAAGGCCCTTGGGGCCAAGCGCTTACGACTGGCGGTGTAACAACACTTGTCAGTCTAGTGGGCGCGCAGTAGCTTTGAACGCCGAATTGACCCTCAGGAATTGCCCATGACACGCGTTGCCGATTACCCGATCCACTCCCAGTTCACCGAACGCTGGTCGCCCCGCGCCTTCACCGGCGAGAGCATCCCGCAGGACACGCTGTTGAGCTTCTTCGAAGCGGCACGCTGGGCACCGTCGGCCTACAACTCACAGCCTTGGCGGTTTCTCTACGCGCGCCGTGACACGCCGAACTGGGAACGTTTCCTGGGCCTGCTGAATGAATTCAACCGCAACTGGGCGCAGCATGCGTCGGCCCTGGTGATCATCGCTTCGAAAACCGACTTCACTGCCCCCGGCGCCAGCGAAGAAACCCCGGCGCTGTGGCACACCTTCGACACCGGTTCAGCCTGGGGCCACCTGGCGCTGCAAGCCAGCCTCAGCGGCTGGCACACCCACGGCATGGCCGGTTTCGATCAGGAACTGACCCGCAAGGAGCTGAAGATTCCAGCAGGCTATGCACTGCACGCGGCCGTGGCCGTGGGCAAGCTGGGTGACAAGTCGAGCCTGCCTGAATATTTGCAGGGTCGTGAAGCGCCAAGCCCGCGTAAACCGCTGAGCGAGCTGGTGTCCGAAGGCGACTTCAGCCTGTAAGCCTTACACAAAACTCAATGTGGGAGCGGGCTTGCTCGCGAATACAGTGTGTCAGTCGCCAAATGTGCTGACTGATACACCGTATTCGCGAGCAAGCCCGCTCCCACATTTTGATTTGCGGTGATTTCAGTAACCGCGCTCGAAGCTGACTTCCCCGCGCAACGCTTCCTTGGCGTCATACGCCCGCAGGTTCTGCACAAACAAGTCCACCATCATCCCCGGCGACGTCGGCGCCGAGCTGTGCCCGGTCAACAGCAAGCCCCAGGCGGTCCAGAACGGGTGCCGTTGCGGCAGCGGTTCCTGGCGGCACACGTCGATCACCGCACCCGCCAGATGCCCTTCCTTCAGCGCCTCAACCAGGTCAGCATCGACCACGGCCACGCCACGCCCGACGTTGATAAACAACCCGGTCGGCTTGAATTGCTTGAACAGCGCCGCGTTGTACAGGTCATGGGTATTGGGCGTATTGGGCAGCAGGTTGATCACGTAATCCACCTCGCCCACCAGGCGGCCCAATTGATCCAGCCCGGCCACTTCGATAAACGGTGCCTGCTCCCGCGCGGAGCTGGCGATGCCATACAACTTGACGCCAAACGGCAGCAGGAAGTCGGCCACACTCTGGCCGATATCGCCGGTGCCGACGATCAGCGCCTTGCGCCCGGCCAGGCTCTGGCCCATGCGGTTGTCCCACTTGCGCTCGACCTGGCTGACCAGCCGCGCAAGCACTTCACGCTCATGGCCCAACATGTAGGTAAGCACAAACTCGGCCATTACCTGGCCAAAGATGCCGACCGCGCGGGTCAGGCGGTAGTCGCGGGGCAAACCGTCGGCCAGCAGCGGCGTAATACCGGCCCAGGTCGATTGCAGCCATTGCGGTTGGTGACCCTGGCGCAACAAGGTCGCCAACAGGTCCGGCTGGCCCAGCCATACCGGGCAATCGGCGGCCAGGCGCGAGAGTTCGGCGGAGTCGCCGCTGGTCAGCACCTCGACGTCGGGCGCCGCCTCACTGAGCAATTGGGCGTAGAGCGGGTAATCCTGTTCAGCAATCAGAACACGCATGGTTCAAACCTTTCAAAAACACTGCAGACGGCCGCCCGCATCCTTACGGCCACCGCCAACGAATACGTTTGCATTGAAGAATGTGCCCGCATCCGGGCACTGACTGATCACATCGGGTCGTTGCGGCGCAGCAGCTCTTCGGGCAAGTGCTCGATGTACTCATCTTCGGCCGGCGGCATTTGCAGGTGATAGCCCTGCTTGTCGAGGTTTTCCAGGACCACGCTGATGTCCTCGCGGGACAGCTTGCGCTCGGGCGTCAGGATCATTTCGAAGGCCAGATGGGCCTTGCCGAAGGCTTGCATCAACGGCTCCGGCACACGCTCCAGCGCATCGCTTTTGAGCACGTAGAGGTACATCCCGTCTTTTTTCAAACTGCGATAGATGGAGCAAATACGTTTCAAGGCTGTTCTCCGGCAGTGGCCAGGCTGTCGAGCAGCGCCTGGCCCATCAACTCGCGGCGCCAGCCACGCAGCGAGTCTGGCAATGTATAAGGCCCATCGGGGTAGCCACTTTTAACCAGGGCTTCGAGGGTTTTCTTGCGCAGCATCAGTTCCGGCGCCATGTCCAGGCGTTCGGCTTCGGCCTGGCCCAGCGCGCGCAATTGCTTGATCAGCGTGGCGGCGTCCACCGGCAGCGGTTCAGCCACGGCTGGCGGCCATTGGTCCATCGGCACACTGCCGGCACGTTTGATCAGGTCCAGCAGGAACTGGCCGTCCTGGCGCACGGTGCGCGGGTGCATGTCTTCAATTTTGCCCAATGCCGCGAGGTTATCCGGCTGGGATTTGGCCAGGGGCCACAACGAGTGCTCGCGGATAATGCGGTTGCGCGGCAGGTCACGGGCGCGGGCTTGCTGCTCACGCCAGGCGCACAGCTCACGCAGCACGGCGAGCTGGGCGCGGGACAGTTTCCACGCCAGCTTGGCGTCGCGGTACACCTCGTACGGGTCGACTTCGCGGCGCAGGTTGGCCACCAATTCGGCGCCGTCTTCCAGCACCCACGCGTATTTGTCGTCAGACAGTTGCGGGCGCAGGCGAATGTAGACCTCGGCCAGGTGCACCGCGTCTTCGGCGGCGTAGCTCACTTGGGTCTCGGACAATGGCCGCTGCAGCCAGTCCGAGCGGGTTTCACCCTTGGGCAGCTCGATATCGAGTACGGCTTGCACCAGGCGCGAGTAGCCCATGGAGAAACCGAGGTTCAGGTAAGCCGCCGCCAATTGGGTGTCGAACAACGGCACCGGCAGGCTGCCGGTCAGGCGCAGCAAGACTTCCAGGTCTTCACTGCAGGCGTGCACCACCTTGATCACCGCCGGGTTCTCCAGCAAGGCGGCCAAGGGTTGCCAGTTGTCGATGGTCAGGGGGTCGATCAGGTAAGCGCGCACGCCATCGCCGATCTGGATCAGCCCGGCAATGGGATAAAAGGTGTCGACCCGCATGAATTCGGTGTCGAGGGCGACGAATGGCAACTGCTGCCATTCGGCGCAATGCTTGCCGAGGCTATCGTTGTCGCAGATCCAGTGAATATCGATGGCCACACGGCTCTCCCTTGAAGAATGGCGCGCAGTATATATCGCGAAAGACCCTTGCGAGCATCCGCAGTGCACACACCATCATGAAAACTCCGACAAGAGACAAAGAATAGTCCGACAGGCGGCAATTAGCCTCTCTTACGCAGGACGTACACCCGCCAACGCTTGGAGCCCGGCAGGAACTCTTGCTGGTTCAAGACTTTGAAACCGGCTTGGCGGAATTCGCCTTCGGCAGCCGTCTGCGCATTCACAGAGACGATCACCGTGTCGCGACTGACCCGATGAAACTCGCCGAGCAACGCCAAACGCCCTTCGCTGCTCGGTACATGGCGAAACAATTCCAGGCAGAAAATGCAATCCACCGCATTTGCCGACAGGCCGATGGAAAATGCTGAACCCTGGAACGTTTTGACCCGTTTGAGCAACGCCGCCGGGTGATGAGTGCGCGCATGGTCGAGCATGGCCTGGGAGTTGTCCGAGGCCAGGATCACGCGGTTGATGTGTTCGGCCAACACCGGCCAGAACCGACCGGAGCCACAGGCCAGGTCGAGGATCAGCCCCGGTTCGCCGGCGACTTTCAACGCCTGGCGCACCAACCGCTCATCGCGCCACGCCGCCATGCGCTGGCGCAGCCGTGGCGGGCGCGTGTCGCCACAGACCCTGGCGTGCTCACGGTCGCAGCGCTCGGTGAATTCAATCTCGATAGAGGAAGGTGGTTGTGACGACATCACGGGCTCATGTGTGTAGAACGGTAGTGAACGACCTTGAACCGCAGCTTAACCACTGCAACGTGAAAAAAAGGTCGAAACCGCCACAGCCACCAAACACCCAAGATCCATTGTGGGAGTTGTCGAGCTTCAGCGAGGCTACGATAGCGGTGGGTTGGCCGACACACCGTTATCGCGGGCAAGCCCGGCTCCCACAGTGGATTACGCCTGGTGCAGATACCAGCGCCAGTCCTGCTCACCGACCTCGCCCATGAACTGGCGATATTCGGCACGCTTCACCGCCAGGTACACCCCGAGAAACTCACTGCCGAACGCATCCCGCGCCCAGCTGGAACCTTCCAGGGCACGCAAGGTGGTGAGCCAGTCGGTGGGCAGCAATTCCTTGGCTTGCGCGTAGCCATTGCCCTCCACCGGGGCGCCGGGGTCGAGTTGCTCGCGGATACCGCGATGGATGCCAGCGAGGATCGCCGCAGCGGCCAGGTAAGGGTTGGCGTCGGCGCCGCAGATACGGTGCTCGATGTGCCGGGAGTTGGCCGGCCCGCCGGGTACGCGCAGGCTGACGGTACGGTTGTCGACGCCCCAGGTGGCCGCCAGCGGAGCATAACTGTTGGTCTGGAAGCGGCGGTAGGAGTTGGCATTGGGACAAAACAGCAGTAACGAATCCAGCAAGGTGCTGAGCATGCCGCCCACCGCGTGGCGCAATAAAGGCGTGCCATCAGCGGCTTCGCTGGCGAACAGGTTATTGCCGTGGGCATCGGCGAGGCTGACGTGCAAGTGCATGCCGGTGCCCGCCAGGTCATCGAACGGCTTGGCCATGAAACACGCGGTCATCCCGTGTTTGTGCGCCACGCCCTTGACCAGGCGTTTGTAACGCACCGCCTCGTCCATGGCTTGCAGCGCGTCAGCGCGATGTTCCAGGGTGATTTCCACCTGGCCCGGGGCGTATTCGGAGATCGCCGTGCGCGCCGGAATACCTTGCAGTTTGCAGGCGCTGTAGAGGTCCGCCAGGAACGGCTCGATCTGCTCCAACTCGCGCAGGCCATAGACCTGGGTCGAGCGCGGGCGATTGCCATCCACATCCCGCGCCGGTTGCGGTCGGCCGCGGCTGTCGGGTTTCTGGTCGAGCAGGTAAAACTCCAGCTCCGCCGCCATCACCGGGTAGTAACCGTCGGCTTTCAGCCCGTCGATCACCTTGGCCAGCAAGTGCCGAGGGTCGGCCACGATGGCGGGCAGCCCTTCGGTGGGGTGCATGCTGACTTGCACCGCCGCCGTCGGGATCAGCCGCCACGGCATGCGCTGCAAACTGCCGCTGACCGGATAGGCGCGGCAGTCGATATCGCCGACTTCCCACACCAGCCCGGAGTTTTCCACGTCATCGCCATTTATCGTCAGGCCGAGGATGGTGCTGGGCAATGGCCGGCCACTTTCGTACACCGCCAGCAGCTCGTCGCGGTGCAGCAACTTGCCACGCGGCACGCCGTTGTTGTCGAGGATAAACAGCTCGAACATCTCGATGTCCGGGTGCTGCTCAAGGAAGGATTGGGCTTCGTGCAGGCTGGCAAAAACACTCATGGCAATTCTCATACGTTTGCGTCAGGCAGGCGCACAGGCGCCGCCGGGCAGATGCGCACAGGTGCGCGTCATCCATGGGGCAAATCAACGTAGGAGAGAGGTATCTGGTGGGCGGGCGTGCCGGCAGTGGAACAGGGCCCAGAAGGCCAGCTCGGAGGGCAGTGCCTCGACAATCGACGGACAGCTCGGCACCAGGGTGCCAGGCGGTGTCGCGGGGTGAGTGTCGGGGGAACCGTCCATGCGGGATTCACAGTGAAGTAGATGCCCGGCAGCGTCACACGCCTGCATAGGGGGTTAAATTCAGGGTTGATGGAGTTTGGTTGCGCGTTGGCTAAACATTGCATGGGCCTTGCTACCGGGCCGCCCCGCTGGAAATAATGACTGCCCCCGATCATGCCCCCAAAGGATTCGACTGCATGAAAGCTCCCCTCACCTTCTGCCTGTTGGCAGGCCTGGCCACCCACGCCGTGGCCGAATCGCGCCTCGACGCGGTGCTGCAGCGCGGCACGCTCACCGTGTGCACCACCGGCGACTACAAGCCCTACACCTCGCTGCGCGCCGACGGCAGCTATGAAGGCATCGACATTGCCATGGCCGAGTCGCTGGCCAAGAGCCTGAACGCGAAAATCACTTGGGTGCCGACCACCTGGAAAACCCTGATGCCGGACTTCCTCGCCCAACGTTGCGACATCGCCGTGGGCGGTATTTCGGTGTCGCTGGAGCGGCAGAAAAAAGCCTTCTTCAGCCAGGCTTTGGGCGTGGACGGCAAGATCCCGCTGGTACGCTGCGCCGATGTGCAGCGCTACCAGACCGTCGAACAGATCAACCAGCCGCAGGTGCGCGTGATCGAGCCGGCGGGCGGCACCAACGAAGTGTTTGCCCGCGCCCACTTGGGCCAGGCGCAGATTCGTTTACACGATAACGTGACGATCTTTGACGAACTGCTGGCGGGCAAGGCCGACGTGATGATTACTGACGCCAGCGAGGCGCGCTACCAGCAGAAGCTCAAGCCAGGGCTGTGCGCGGTCAACCCGGAGCGGCAAATGCAATACAGCGAAAAAGCCTTCCTGCTGCCCCGCGATGACGTGGCCTGGAAAAGCTATGTCGACCAGTGGTTGCACTTGAGCGTCGCCACCGGCGTGTACGACGGTATCGTCAATCAATGGCTGGCGGCGCCCTGAGCCGCAGGCGTCTACGCTGTGCTCACATCAATAACAATGAGGGACGGGTAATGAAAGGACTGCTCCGACTCACGTGGCTGCTGTTGCTGTGTTTCAGCCAGGTGCACGCGGCCACTCAGGATGAGGACGCCCAGGCCGCCAAGGCCCTGCTGGAAAAGGCGCTGGCCTACTACCAGAGCAACGGCGACAAGGCCTTTGCGGCGTTCAGTCGCCAGGGTGAATTTATCGACCACGACCGTTATGTGTTTGTCGTCGATACCCAGGGCGTGTTGCTGGCCAGCGGCGGCCCCTCCTCCGCGTTGATCGGCCGCGATGTGTCCGAACAGCTGGGCCCGGACCTGCAAGCCTCGTTCAAACAAGCGCTGGCAGTGCCCGAGGGCCAAGGCATCCAGCAGGCGGAATACCGCTGGCAGAACTGGAACGACGGCAAGGTTGAGCGCAAGCATGTGTTCTACCAGCGGGTCGGCGAGCGGATTCTGGCAGTCGGCTATTACCTGCCAAGGGCAACACCGGAGCAAGCTCGCGGTTTGCGCGACAAGGCGGTGAAGGCGCTGATCAAGGATGAAGCCGGTACGCTCAAGGCGATCAACGCGTTGCAGGGCGGGTTTCTGCAGGATGACTTGTATGTGTTTGTGGTGGACCTGAATACCGGGCGGTATGTGGCCCATGGCACCAACTTGCGCCTGGTGAATACTGACTTTCGCAAGATCAAAGACCCGGATGGCAGGCCGGTAGGCGAGCCGATCCTCAAGCTGATGGCCGAGCAGGATCAGGGTGAATACAAGTACCGCTGGAAAAATCCGGTAACCGACAAGGTCGAAAACAAGCACGCCTACTTGCGCAAGACCGGGCATTTCATGGTGGCGGTCGGGTATTACAGCCCTTAAGGTTTGAACGCGGTCAACCCTGTGGGAGCGGGCTTGCTCGCGAATGCAGTGTGTCAGTTAAAACAACTGTGACTGACACACCGCTTTCGCGAGCAAGCCCGCTCCCACATTTGGATCTCGATTGTGTCAGTTACTTGGCCTTGTCTTCGCGCCCGCGCAGCACCTGGGTACTAACCCCCGGATCAGGATTGGAATGCAATCCCTGTGGGAGCGGGCTTGCTCGCGAATGCGGTGGTTCAGTTAAAAACAACTGTGACTGACACACCGCTTTCGCGAGCAAGCCCGCTCCCACATTTGGATCTCGATTGTGTCAGTTACTTGGCCTTGTCTTCGCGCCCGCGCAGCACCTGGGTACTAAACCCCCGGATCAGAATTGGAATGCAATCCCTGTGGGAGCTGGCTTGCCTGCGATAGCGGTGGGTCAGTTTGCACAGCCGGCACTGATACACAAGCCAGCTCCCACACAGTTACTTGGCCTTGTCTTCACGCCCGCGCAGCACGCGGTTTGGCATTGCTATTGCTGCCGCCAGCCCCAGCAGCGACACCGCGGCACTGACCATCAGCAAATGCCGGAACGTCAGCGCCAATTCCCCGCGTAACGCATCCTGCGCCGGGCCGGGGGCGGCGTTGAGGCCGTCGAGCAGCACGTTGCCGGAACTGCCCTCGGCCACCAGCGCGCCGCTGGCCAAGTGCGCAAAGCTCGAATCCTGCAACAACGCCAGCAGCAACGCCGACATGCACGCCACGCCCACCGCGCCGCCGAGGGAGCGGAACAGGTTGGTGGTGCTGGTCGCCACGCCGATATCCCGCTGTTCCACCGAATTCTGCGTCCCCACCAAGGACGTCGGAAACTGCATCCCCGCCGCAATCCCGCACAGCAACATGAACACCGCGGTCATCCCGACCGCCTGCGGCGCGCTGTAGGCCATGCCCAGAATCGCAAACGGGCTGAGCAACGCCCCGGTCAGAATCATCGGTTTATAACGCCCCGTCACCGAGGTCAGGCGCCCGGCACAATACGCCCCCACCGGCAGGCCAAACGCCAGCGGCAGCAAGTGCAGCGCGGCACTGTCCGCGCCAGAGCCGGTCACCGTCTGATACCGCAGCGGCATCAACACCGTCAGGGAAATCGCCTGGAAGCTGGTGAAAAAAATCGTGCACCAGCACAACACTGCACTGCGGTTGGCAAACAGGTGCATCGGCAGCAGCGGCTCACGCGCGCGGCGCTCATGCCAGACAAACACCGTCAACGCCACCAGCGCACACGCCAGTAGCCCCAGCACTTGCTGATCACGCCAATGATGGCCCTGGCCGATTTCAGTGATGCCCAGCAGCAAGGCGGTCAGGCCGATGATCATCAGCACCGTGCCGAGATAATCAATGATCGGCTTGCGCTGCGGCACCGGCAGCCCGACCAGGGTGCGATGCGCCACGTACCAGGCGCCGGCGCCCAGCGGCAGGTTGATCAAAAACACCCAGCGCCAGGACAAGTACTCGGTCATGTAGCCGCCAAGCACCGGCCCGGCCACGCTGGCCACCGCGTACATGCTGCTGAAATAGCCCTGATAGCGCCCGCGTTCACGGGGCGGGATGATGTCGCCAATGATCGCCTGGCTCACCGAGATCATCCCACCGGCGCCAATCCCCTGGAGAATCCGTGCCAGCACCAACTGCTCCATGCTCTGCGCCATCCCACAGAACACCGACGCCAAGGTGAACACGCCCATGCCGATCAGCATCATCGGTCGGCGCCCGTACAGGTCGCCGAGCTTGCCGTAGATCGGCACCGCCACCGTCATCGCCACCATGTAGCCGGAGATCACCCAGGCCAGCAGGTTGACGTCATGGAACTGCGCGGAGATGGCCGGCATCGACACGGCGACGATGGTCTGGTCGAGGGCACCGAGGAAGATCGCCAGCATCAAGGCGACCAGCACACTGCGCACGGCGGGAACGGGTTGGGTAGGCTGATTCAGGTTGGTCACGGCAGAACCTTCGAGCAAGGCCCGCAGGAAAGGAAAGGCCCGCGGGAATGCTCGATACGATAGCAGGCTACTCGATAGCTTCGTAAGGAAGCCCGACGTAATTTTCTGCGATGGTTTTGCGCCCCGCCTCCGAACTGATGAAGTACGCCAGTTCGCTCTCGGCAATGCGCTGGCTGAAGCCATCCGCCTCGGGAAACTGGTGCAGCATCGAGGTCATCCACCAGGAAAACCGCTCGGCCTTCCACACGCGGCGCAGGCAAATCGCCGAGTATTTTTGCAGCAAGTCCACACGCCCCTCGCGGTACACCTTGAGCAGGATGCGAAACAGCGTGCTCACGTCGCTGGCCGCCAGGTTCAAGCCCTTGGCGCCGGTGGGCGGCACGATATGCGCAGCGTCCCCGAGCAGGAACAGGCGCCCGTACTGCATGGGTTCCACTACAAAGCTGCGCAGCGGCGCGATGCTTTTCTCGATGGACGGGCCGGTGACCAACTGCTCTGCCAGGTGGCCGGGCAGACGGGTTTTCAGCTCGTCCCAGAAACGCTCATCCGACCATTCATCCAGCGGCTCTTCAACCGGCACTTGCAGGTAATAGCGGCTGCGGGTCGGCGAACGCATGCTGCACAGGGCGAAGCCGCGCGGGTGTTTGGCGTAGACCAATTCGGCATGCACCGGCGGTGTGTCGGCCAGAATGCCCAGCCAGCCAAACGGATAGACGCGCTCGAAAACCTTTAACGAATCAGCCGGGATCGATTGGCGCGCCACACCATGGAAACCATCGCAACCGGCGATGTAGTCGCACTCCAGGCGAAAGGCCTCGCCCTGATGCTCGAACGTCAGCCAGGGTCGATCACTTTTGAGGTCATGGGGCTGCACGTCGTGCGCTTCATACAAGGTGATGGCGCCAGCCGCTTCGCGCGCCTGCATCAAGTCGCGGGTGACTTCGGTCTGGCCGTAGATCATCACCGTCTGGCCGCCGGTCAGTGCCTTGAGGTCGATGTGGCTGAGCTGGCCGTTCAGCGCCAGTTCAAAACCGTCGTGCACCAGGCCTTCGGCGTCCATGCGCCGGCTGACACCCGCCTCGCGCAGCAGGTCGACCATGCCTTGTTCCAGCACCCCGGCACGGATGCGGCCTTGCACGTAATCGGCGCTCTGGCGCTCTAGAATCAGGGTCTGGATACCGGCGTTGTGCAGCAGTTGGCCGAGCAGCAATCCGGACGGACCGGCGCCAATAATGGCGACTTGGGTTTTCAGCGTTTTCATTATTTTTATGGCTCGCAAGCGACACCCGAACGGATCAGGTGAAAGAGTTGTCATTCATCTTGTTACTGATCATTTTTCACTTGAGTGAGCATCATAAGAAGGTGAAAACTGAGACAAAGCCTGTGCTTTTTGCCAATCGGGGCGATTACCGCACCACTATCCTGAGTATCGGATTGAAACCATGACCAAAACTGCCAGTACCGCGATTCCGGTCTTCAAGCTTTACGGGGAAAGCCAGCAATGGCCGACGCCCGATTTGTTGCACTGCGAAACCATTTCCCGGCGCAGCCGAGAATACCAGTGGGAAATCCAGCCCCACCGGCACGCGGATCTGTGCCAGTTGTTGTATGTCCACAAAGGCCAGGCGCAGCTGGAAATCGAAGGCCAGCGCACCACGCTCAACGAGGCGACCTTGCAGGTGCTGCCGCCCTTGTGTGTGCACGGGTTTCGGTTTGCCGAGGATGTAGAAGGTTTCATCGTGACGCTGTCGGCGCCGCTGGTCAGCCATTTGCAATCTCAGTTGGGCACCACGGTAGATGGCCTGCAAGTGCTGGGTAATTACCCGGCCGGCAAGGACAGCGATTACCTCAACAGCCTGTTCGCACGCCTGCAGGATGAATACGCCGATGAGCAGCCGGCGCGCGACATGATGATGCACGCGCTGGTCAGCGTGCTGCTGGTGTGGATCAGCCGCCAGGCGATCCAGCGTCGCCACCCGCGCGCACCGCGCGGGCGTGAATATTTCCGCCGCTTTACCCAGTTGGTTGAACAGCATTACCGCGAACACCCGAAGATTGAGGATTTGGCCCACAAGCTGGGCATCTCGGTCTCACACCTGAACGGGACGTGTCGGGAATTGGGCGGGCAGCCTGCGTTGCAGATCATGCATGACCGCCAGTTGCTGGAAGCCAAGCGCCTGCTGACCTACACCAGCATGACCATCAATGAGATGTCGGAGGTGTTGGGGTTTTCCGACCCGACCAACTTCTCCCGGCTGTTTCGTCGGCGGGTCGGGTTTTCGCCCAAGGCGTTTCGCGAGCAACTGAAGGCTGATTAGGGGACGCGGAGCGTCCGGGGCGGGCGTTCCCACGCGGAGCGTGGGAACGATCAGGCCGAGCAGCCTATCTGAGCGCGCTGAAACTGCCGGTGCGTGGCACGCACAGGTCCTGATGGCAGCTGACCGCAAAGGTCGGCTGCATGCGAGTCTGTTCAACCCGGTAGGCGGCCGTGCCGTAAAGCGCGGTCGCCGCGGCGGACAGGATGAAAATCATCAGGTACTTTCTAATTTTTAAGGTCATGGCACACCTCTGAACACATCGACTCGGTGCTGTTTAAAGCATAGGTCAGTCAGGGCGAGTTGCCATTATGGGGCGCCATTCAACATCTTTATGTCGGGTTCAGAGCCCGATGTCCCAGACCGGTTCTTCAGGGAAGCGCAGCACCAGAAAATCCAGCAGGCTGCGCAGCGCCAACGGCATGTGTTTGCGCGAGGCGTACACCGCGTAAACATTCATCTGTTGCGGTTCGGCCTCGGGCAGTAAACGAATCAGTTCGCCGCGGCGAATGTAATCCCCCGCCTGATAGCTGGGCAGCCGCGCCACGCCAGCCCCGGCCAGCGTCACCCGTAACAGCGTGGTCGCCTCGTTAGCGCTGATATTGCCCTGCACCGCCACCGACACCGGCTCGCCGTGTTCGGTGAAGTGCCACAGACTTTTGCCGAAGTAGGAATGCGTGAGGCAGTTGTGCTCCACCAGGTCGTGCACCTGCTGCGGCTGTGCATGCTCCAGCAGGTACGCCGGCGAGGCGCAAATCACCGAACGGCACAGCGTGAGTTTGCGCGCGATCAGGTTGGGGTCCAGCTCAAAACTGGTGCGGATCGCCAGGTCGATGCGCTCATCCACCAGGTTCACCGTACGGTCGAGCATCTGCATATCGATACTGACCAGCGGGTAGCGCTTGACGAACTCGGCCACGGCATCCGCCAACTGCGCCTGGCCGAATGAGCTGCTGACACTCAGCCGCAACTGGCCGCGCGGCGCTTCGTCCGGCTCACTGACGGCCGATTGCATGTCGTTGCACAACTCGAGCATTTGCCGACAACGGGGCAGCATTTCGCCGCCCGCTGCGGTGAGGCTGAGCTTGCGCGTGGTGCGGTGCATCAAGCGAGCGCCGACCCAATCCTCAAGCTCAGCCAGATATCGCGACACCACCGGCCGCGACAGGTCCAACTGATCAGCGGCGGCTGACTGGCTGCCCAGGTCGACTACCGTGACAAACACCCGCATTGCTTGAAGACGATCCATGATTTGCACGCTTTTAGAAACAAACTATGTTCAAGCATGGCATTTTTTGTGACGTTTGGTGCAACTAAGCTCTGTGCATCACTTATCGCCTACTGGAGCTGCACATGATCTCGATGCTCAAACGATTGGCCACCGCAACGGCCGCCCTGGCATTCGTCGCCCACGCGGCGGCCGCCGACCTGAAGCTCGACGCCTACAACCCCGGTGAGTCGGCGATGATGCCCGTCAGCTCGGTGCTGGTCAGCGGCGAACACGACGTCATCCTGGTAAACGCGCAATTCGGCAATGCTCAGGCTGAGCAACTGGTGACAAAGATTCGCGCCAGCGGCAAACACCTGACCACTATCTACGTCAGCGACGGCGACCCGGATTACTACTTCGGCCTTGAGGTGCTGACGAAGGCGTTCCCAGACGCGAAGGTACTGGCGTCGCAGCCGGTGGTCGACCACATCAAGGCCACCGCCGAGCAGAAGCTCGCGTTCTGGGGCCCGAAACTGGGCGCCGACGCACCGAGCAAAACCATCGTCCCGCAGGTGCTACCAGGCCATACCCTGACCCTGGAAGGCAAGACGCTGGAAGTGATCGGCCTGGACGGTGCACAGCCGGACCGCACTTTTGTGTGGATCCCCTCGATCAAAGCGGTCGTCGGCGGTGTGGTGGTCTTTGAAAACACCCACGTCTGGATGGCCGACACGCAAACCGCCAAGTCGCACGCCGACTGGCTGACGACGCTTAAACGCATTGAAGCGCTGAAACCCCATACCGTGATTCCGGGCCATTACCTGGGCACACCGACGGTGCAGTCCGTGGCCTTCACCGCCGACTACATCAAAGCCTTCGATACCGAGACCGCCAAAGCCAAGGACTCCACCGCACTGATCGCCGCCATGAAGAAGCGTTACCCGAACCTTGCCGACGAGAGCAGCCTGGAGTTGGGCGCCAAAGTGGCCAAGGGCGAAATGAAGTGGTGAATGGTTTTAAACCTTAACGTACTGGAGAACGTCATGAGCAAGATCGCAATCATTGGTGCCACCGGCCGTGCCGGTAGCCAACTGCTGGAAGAAGCGCTGCGTCGTGGGCACAGCGTCACCGCCATCGCCCGTAATACCGACAAACTGGCGGCGCGCCCTGGCGTTACCGTCAAGCAAGTCGACGCCCTGGATGCCAACGCGTTGCAACAGGCTGTCAGCGGCAACGATGTGGTGATCAGTGCGGCGCACTTCGCCACGCTGCCGGCCAGTGCCGTGATCGGCCCGGTGAAAAAAGCCGGGGTCAAGCGCCTGTTGGTGGTCGGCGGTGCGGGTTCGTTGTTGTTGCCGGGTGGCGGGCGCGTGATCGACAGCCCTGGTTTCCCGGCCGAGTACAAGGCCGAAGCCAGCGCCGGGGCTGAGTTTCTGGAAACGCTGCGTCAGGAAAAGGAACTGGATTGGACCTTCCTGTCGCCGTCGGCGGAGTTCGTTGAGACTGAGCGCACCGGTAAATTCCGCGTCGGCCAGGATGACTTGCTGGTGAGCGCTGAAGGGCGCAGCTGGATCAGCTTTGCTGATTACGCGATTGCGTTGATTGACGAGGTTGAGTCGCCGAAGCACTCGCGCCAGCGTTTCACCGTCGGCTACTGATCCCTGTGGGGGCTGGCTTATGTGGGAGTCAGCTCCCACATAAGCCCGGATCCCACATTTGAGTCTTCAGTGTGACGACTGTTGTGCCTGGCTTACCAACCACTCCATCAGTGCTTCAAGCCCAGCCGAAGGCTCAGTCCCCGGCGGATACACCAAGTAATACCCCATCCCCGTCGGCACCCGCAGTTCAAACGGTGTCGCCAACCGCCCCGCCTTCACATCCTCGCCAATCAACGCACTGTCGCCAATCGCCACCCCGGAGCCCTGGGACGCCACCGTCATGGCCAAATCCAGCGTCTCGAAATGATGCCCCTGGGCCAGGTTGCTCAACCGCGTATTCGCCGCCTTTAGCCACAACGCCCAATCGCGTTCATCCCGCGTGGGGTGCAGCAGCACCTGTTGCTGCAGATCAGCAGGCGCGTGCAAACCTGCAAGGAGCCCCGGCGCACACACCGGCGTAAGTTGTTCATCGAATAAATGCCGCGCCTGCGCCGACTGCTCGGCGATGGGCGCATAGATCACCGCCGCATCGAATTGCTCGCGGCGAAAGTCCACGGTGTAGGCGACGGTAGTGGTGAGTTCCACCGGCACGTCCGGGCGCTCCTTTTGCCATTGCAGCAAACGCGGCAGCAGCCAGCGCATCACGCAGGTGGAGGCCTTGAGTTGCAGGGTTTCGCGGCGGCTGCCGATCTGTTCCACCGCGTCAGCGATCAGGCCAAAGACTTGCTGCGCACGCAGCGACCATTCGCGGCCCTTTTCGGTCAGGCTCAAGCCCCGCGCCTGGCGCTGGAACAAGGCGTAGCCCAAATGGCTTTCCAGCCCGGCTATCTGGCGGCTCACCGCGCCTTGGGTGATGTGCAGTTGCTCGGCGGCGCGGGTGAAGTTGCAGCACTGGGCCGTGACCCAAAAGGTGTGCAGCGCGGGCAGCGGTGGCAGGCGTTTCATTGGGGCACAGCCATGACGTGGAGACATGGCTAGTATGACTTTTTATCGATTGTTGCCGCTACAGCCCAGCCGCTCCAATAGCGCCTCGAATCAATAACAAGAGCGACATGTATGGCGACCTGCGGCGAAGTATTGGTCAACCTCCTGGAAAGCTACGGCGTGGACCAGGTGTTCGGCATTCCCGGCGTGCACACCGTGGAGCTGTACCGTGGCCTGGCGCGTTCGAATATCCGCCACGTCACCCCGCGCCACGAGCAAGGCGCCGGGTTCATGGCCGACGGCTACGCGCGCACCAGCGGTAAACCCGGCGTGTGTTTCATCATCACCGGCCCCGGCATGACCAACATCACCACCGCCATGGGCCAGGCCTATGCCGACTCGATCCCGATGCTGGTGATTTCCAGCGTGCAGTCGCGCAGCCAATTGGGCGGCGGGCGCGGCAAGTTGCATGAGCTGCCGAACCAGGGCGCGATGATTGCTGGCGTGGCGGCGTTCTCGCATACCTTGATGTCAGCGGCGGAGTTGCCTGGGGTTTTGGCGCGCGCATTTGCGCTGTTCCAGGCCGGGCGGCCGCGCCCGGTGCATATCGAGATCCCGCTGGATGTGCTGGTCGAAAACGCCGACGCCCTGCTCGGCAGCGAGCCGGTCAGCGTCGCGCGTGCCGGTGCTGCGCCGTCGGCGGTCAAGCAAATGAGCCGGCTGCTGGCGGCGGCAAAACGCCCGCTGATCCTCGCCGGTGGCGGCGCCATCGAGGCGGCCCCCGAGTTGACGCGCCTGGCCGAAACCCTCGGCGCGCCGGTGGCCCTGACCATCAACGCCAAGGGCATGTTGGCGTCCGCGCACCCGTTGCTGATCGGCTCGACCCAGACGCTGGTCGCCACCCGCGCCCTGGTCGCCGAAGCCGATGTGGTGCTGGCCATTGGCACCGAACTGGCGGAAACCGACTACGACGTGACCTTCGCCGGTGGCTTCGAGATTCCCGGCGCGTTGCTGCGCGTCGACATCGACCCCGACCAGACCGTGCGCAACTACCCGCCGCAGGTCGCACTGGTGGCGGATGCGCAGATTGCCGTCGACGCCTTGCTGGCCGAGCTGAACACCCAGACATTGCCCACGCGCGATCCACACTGGGGCGCTCAACGCGTCGCCCGCTTGTGGGCCGAATTGACGCCGACCTGGGACGCCGCAACCCGCGCGCAAACCCTGTTCCTCAACACCGTGCTGGAGGAATTGCCCGACGCCGTGCTGGTGGGCGATTCCACCCAGCCGGTGTACAGCGGCAACCTGACCCTGAACCTCGACCACCCACGCCGCTGGTTCAACTCTTCCACCGGCTACGGCACCTTGGGTTACGCCCTGCCCGCTGCGATTGGCGCGTGGTTGGGACGTGGCGACGGCCAGCCGGTGGTGTGCCTGATCGGCGATGGCGGCCTGCAATTCAGCCTGCCGGAACTGGCCAGCGCGGTCGAGGCACGCGTGCCGGTCATCGTGCTGCTGTGGAATAACCAGGGCTACGAAGAGATCAAGAAATACATGCTTAACCGCGCTATCGAGCCGGTCGGTGTGGACATTTACACCCCGGACTTTATCGGTGTCGCCAAGGCCTTGGGCTGCGCCGCCGAACGCATCCAGGGGATTGCGCACCTGCGCACGGCATTGCGCGCTGCGGCTGATCGCCAGGGGCCGACGCTGATTGAAATCGACCAGGCACTGTGGATGCAGGAGGTATCGGTATGAGCGCAGTACTGAACGGTGTGTTTATCGGTGGTGAGTGGCGCGCAGGCCATGGGGTTCTTGAAGTGATCAACCCGGCAACCGAGGCCACCTTGGCCCACGTCAGCGTGGGTGATGCGAGCGCCGTGGCCCAGGCCGTCGAGGCCGCCAGCGCGGCCTTCATTGGCTGGTCGAAAAGCACCGGCCGTGATCGCGGTGCCCTGCTGCGCAAGGTTGCCCAAGGTGTGCGTGAACAACGTGAACAGCTGATACAGTTGCAGTCGAGCAACAGCGGCAAGCCGCTGTTTGAAGCCGGCATCGATGTGGACGACGTGATCGCCACCTTCGACTACTACGCCGGCCTCTGCGACGCCATGGACGCCGCGCAGGACCGCCCGGTGGCGTTGCCCAGCGAGGATTTCAGTGCACGCCTGCGCCGTGAACCGTGCGGCGTAGTCGGCTTGATCGTACCCTGGAACTTCCCGATGGTGACCACTGCCTGGAAACTCGCCCCGGCCCTGGCCGCCGGCTGCTGCGTGGTGCTCAAGCCATCGGAAGTCACGCCATTGGCGGAGCTGCAATTGGCGCGAATTATTGCTGAAGCCGGGTTCCCGGCGGGTGTGTTCAACCTGGTTTGCGGCACCGGCCTGGCGGTCGGCGCACCGCTGGCAGCCGACCGTCGCGTGGCGAAGATTTCCTTCACCGGCAGTAACGCCGTAGGCGTGCAAGTGATGCAGCGCGCGGCGGAAACGGTCAAGGGTGTGAGCCTGGAACTGGGCGGCAAATCCTCGCTGCTGGTATTGGCGGACGCCGACCTCGACCTGGCAGTCGAACTGGCGTGTGGCGGTGGTTTTTTCAACGCCGGGCAAATCTGCTCGGCCACCAGCCGTGTGCTGGTGGCGGACAGCTTGGCGGACGAATTCCTGCAGCGTTTGCAGGCGCGAGCTGAAGGGATTCGCGTGGCTGACCCGTTTGCCGAGGATGTGGAAATGGGCGCGCTGATCAACCGTGCGCAGTATCAGCGGGTGCTCGGGCATATCCAGCGTGGCCTCGAGGATGGCGCGCGCCTGCTGTGCGGCGGTGAACGACCGGCGGACCTGGCGAAGGGCTATTTCATTCGCCCCACGGTGTTTACCGATGTGCCGCTGGACAGTGCGCTGTGGAACGAAGAAATCTTCGGCCCGGTGCTGTGTGTCAGACGTTTTACCACTGAAGCGCAAGCCATCGCCTTGGCCAATGACAGCGATTTCGGCCTGGTCGCCAGTGTGGTGAGCGCCAACGCCGAAACCGCAGAACGCGTGGCCAACGCCTTGCAGGCCGGGCTGGTGTGGATCAACGCGCCGCAAGTGATATTCCCGCAAACGGCGTGGGGCGGTTACAAACAAAGCAGCATCGGCCGCGAGCTGGGGCCGTGGGGGTTGGCGGCGTTTCAGGAGATCAAGCATGTGATCCGCGCCCTATAGCAACGCAGATCCCACATTTTGAATTGCTGTGTGCCAGTCACCTGCAATTTTTAGATAGTGCCAACGACTTTCTGATTTGCCCCTCTCGCCCCTGCGTGGCCTGATTCGCCCTTGTCTCTTCAAGGCCCGCCCATGGAAAACGTCCGCACAAAACCCACCACCGCCGTTTGGCTGATGATCAGCGTGGTACTGGTCGCCCTTAACCTGCGCCCATCGATGGCAGCCGTCGGCCCGCTGTTGTCGTCGATTCGCGGCGATGTACCGTTGAGTTTCAGCAGCGCGGCCTTGCTGACCATGTTGCCGGTCATGGCCATGGGCCTGGCGATGTTCTTTGGCATGGGCCTGGGCAAACGCGTTGGCGAGCACCGCAGCATTGTGCTGTCGCTGCTGGTGATTGGCGTGGCCACGCTGTCGCGGTTGTTTCTGGATTCGGCGCTGGAGTTGATCGTCAGCGCCATCGCTGCCGGCGTCGGTATCGCGATGATCCAGGCGTTGATGCCGGCATTGATCAAGACCCGCTTCAGCGACAACGTTTCTCTGTTCATGGGCTTGTACGTCACCGCCATCATGGGCGGTGCGGCGTTGGCGGCGTCGTTCGCGCCGTTCGTGCAGGTGCAGACCGGCAGCTGGCGCATCGGCCTGGCGATCTGGGCGGCACTCGCGTTATTGGCGCTGGTGTTCTGGTACGCCCAGCGCTCGGCAATGCCGCCGCTGCCCCAAGCCGGTTCCGGCCCTCAGGAATCATTTTTCGGTAATCGTCGCGCCTGGTTGCTGGCGATCTTCTTCGGCCTCGGTACAGCGTCCTACACCTGCGTACTCGCGTGGCTGGCGCCGTATTACGTGGAGCAAGGCTGGAGCGAGCAGAACGCCGGTCTGCTGCTGGGGTTCTTGACCGCCATGGAAGTGGTGTCCGGCCTGATCACGCCTGCTATCGCCAACCGCCGCCAGGATAAACGCGGCGTGGTTGCTGTGCTGCTGGTGCTGATCATCCTGGGTTTCTGCGGCCTGATTCTAAGCCCGCACCACTTGAGCCTGCTGTGGCCTTGCCTGTTGGGCCTGGGCATCGGCGGCCTGTTTCCGATGAGCCTGATCCTGTCCCTCGACCACCTCGACAACCCGCGCCGCGCCGGTGGCCTGACCGCGTTTGTGCAAGGCATCGGTTACCTGATTGCTGGCCTGTCGCCACTTATTGCCGGGATGATTCGCGACCAACTCGGCAGCTTCGAATGGGCCTGGTGGTCGCTGACCGCCGTGATCGTGGTGATGCTGCTGATCGTCACGCGCTTCAATCCAAAGCATTACGCACGACATATCCACTGACGTCGTGTTGCCAACATTATTTGTCCCACGCAAAACATAGAAACGCCCTACAGCGCTTTCTATTGGCACGACCGTTCCGTTAAGCTTTTGCCCTTGTCGCGCGCTGCCTCAGTGCCAAGGCTTACCGGATGGAACGGATGCTAAACAGTAATTTGCTCAGAAAGCTCGATATGCAGGACTTGATGGTGTTTATCGCCGTCTACGACCAGAGCAGCGTTACCGAGGTGTCTGAAACGCTGTTCGTCAGCCAGTCCACGGTGAGTTACAGCCTGAAGAAACTGCGCACCAGTTTCGAGGATGAGCTGTTTATCAACACGCGGGCAGGCATGCGGCCTACGTACAAGGCGACCACCATGTACGGGCATGTGCAGAAGATCCTCGACAGCATCAACCTGTGCCACGCCGGTGGCCAGGCGTTCGACCCGACACAGAAGGCGGTGACCTTCACGGTCTGCGCGCCCGAATACTTCGAACAGTTGATCCTGCCGCGCCTGCTGAAGAACTTCGACCGCGCCGACCTGCCGGTAAACGTCAATGTGCAGAAGCTGGAAACCGAGATCCCGGCCGACGACCTGCGCGAAGGCCGTCTCGACCTGGTGATTTGCTTCGGCCCGCACTTTCACCGCGCCCATAAAGACTTCAAGACCCAGATGCTGCTGGAAGACGATTTGGTCTGCGTGTTCGATAAACGCGCGGCGCCGCGGGAGGCGGCGTTCAGCCTGCAATCCTTCGTCGAACGGCGCCACGTTTTTCCGACACCGTGGTCCTCGGACACCAATATGATCGACGGCTGGCTGGCGCGTCAGGCCCACAAGCGCCAAGTGGTCGCCCGGGCCAACAGTTACAGCGCAGCCTTGAAGATGATCACCGGCACCGACTTCATCGTCACCCTGCCCCGCCGCGTGCAAAAGCTGCTGGCGCCTGCCAACGTGTTCGGCCATTGCGAAGCGCCCAACGGTTTACCGGGGTTTACCCTGGACATGCAGTGGAACGAAACCAGCGGCCAGGACAGCGCCAATACCTGGTTTCGTGAGCAGGTGGTGAAAGTGTGCGCGGATCAAGGGTTGTTGTAACCTTCAGCCGATGGCGACTTTACTGTAGGACTCGCGATCCATGTCGACCAGCAGGACGCTGAGCTGAACCTGTATATCCGCCGGCCATTCGCCCATGTCCTGCAACGCCGCCAACAGGCTTTCCGACAACTGCTGCTTGACCTGCGGTGAGCGCCCGCTGAGCAGCGACAGCTTCACGGCGATGAAGCCGCGTGGGTTCAGGGACGTGCCGACCTGGAAACTCTCGACCTTCACGGCGCGGCTTTTGATATCGAACTCGGAACCGAACTGCCCGGATGCCATCAGCACATTGTTGAGCCGCAACAGGGTTTTCTCGACGGCCAGGCCTGTCAGGTTGGCGGTGTATTCCAGGTGCAGATGCGGCATGAAAGGCTCCAAGTTGTTGTAGGAAAAGAGACATACGTATAGCACGCAGCCGCACTGAATCAGAGCGCTTTAAAGGTGAAACTTCGTTCAGCCGGTTCGGTTTGAACGGTTATCTTAAGACTTTGCCGCCAGCACCGGCAGCCTGTCGCGTTCGCTCATGAACGCCTCCAGCCGCGAACGCATCCAGCGTTCCGCCGGGTCGGTGTCGACGTGGCTGAGCCAGACCATGGACAGGTCAAGAGTCGGCGTTTCAAACGGAAACGGCTCGCAGAACAGGTTGCCGCCAGCCGCCATGGCCTGGGCAGTGTAGTCCGGCAGGCTGGCGATCATGTCGGTGCCCGCAAGCAAGGCCGGCAGCGCACTGTATTGCGGCACCGACAGCACCACATGACGCTTGCGGCCAATCTCGGCCAGCCATTCATCGGCAAACCCGGACACGTTGGCGGTGTGGGACACCAGCACATGGGGGCGTGCGCAATATTCGTCGAGGGTCAGCGGTTTGTCCGAGGCGTCGGCACGTAACAGGCAGGGGCGGATATGCCGCAATAATTTGCGCTTGGCATTCGCCGGCAGGCCGCGGGTCTGGGTGATGCCGACGGTGATATCGCCGGACGCCAGCAGGTCGGGGATGCGCCAGTAATCCACGTGCTGCACCACAAACACCACCAGCGGCGCTTCCTGGCGCAGGGCACGCAGCAAGGGCGGCAGCAGGCCGAACTCGACGTCATCGGACAAACCGATGCGGAAGGTCATGGTGCTTTGGGTCGGGTCGAAATCGTGGGTCAGGCTCAGGGCCGACGACAGGGAATCCAGGGCTGGCGACAGGTGCTGGATGATCTCCTCGGCCCGTGCAGTCGGCTCCATGCGGTGCCCAACGCGAATAAACAGTGGGTCATTGAACAAGGTACGCAAACGGTTGAGGGCGGAACTGATCGTCGGCTGGCCTAGAAACAGCTTCTCCGCCACCCGCGTCACGTTGCGCTCGAGCATCAGTGCTTCGAAGACCACCATCAGGTTGATGTCGGCCTTGCGTAATTCATTGCGATTCATCGGCGCCTGCCCCTTTCCCCAAGACAAGCCGCAGTTTAGAAAGCCCACGGGGCTGCGTCTATGTGAACACTGTTCATCGCACGGCTTTGGGACTATAAATCAGCTCTTTAAGGTCGCAGGAACACCATCGTGCTGGTCATTATCGCCTTGGCCATCGTGGTGGCCGGGTTGTGTCTCTGGGTTGTCCGGTTCATCGCCAATGCCACCGTCAGGACACTGACGCGGGTGTTTATCGGCCTGTGCCTGGCTGCGGCCTTGGCCTATTGGATACTGGCCCAGGGTTTTCCGATTTCCGTGCTGCTTTCATGAGCTGTTTTTAAACCACTTACTTTTTCAGCAAGGACTGCTTAATCATGAAATTCGCCTACACCATCCTCTATGTACCGGACGTGGCCGCCTCCCTGGCCTTCTTCGAAAAAGCCTTTGGCTTCAGTCGCCGATTCCTGCATGAATCCGGCACCTACGGCGAGTTGGAAACCGGTGACACCACCCTCTCGTTTGCGGCGCATGAACTGGGCGAGCTGAATTTCGACGGTGGGCACGTGCAGGCGCATGCCTCCAGGAAACCGCTGGGCATGGAGGTGGGGTTCGTCACTGAGGATGTGCTTGTTGCCCATGCCAAGGCGCTGGCACTGGGTGCGACAGAGCTGGCGCCGCCAAGTACCAAGCCGTGGGGGCAAGTGGTGTCTTATGTGCGCTGCCCGGATGGGACATTAGTGGAGTTGTGCACGCCGATAGTGGGCTGAATAGAAAACTCATGTGGGAGCTGGGAATGTGGGAGCTGGCTTGCCTGCGATGGCGGCCTAGCAATCAGCCCATCTGTGACTGATACAAAGCCATCGCAGGCAAGCCAGCTCCCACATTTTGATCATCATCGTCTGGCTATTCAGGGTTTGAGCGGCCGCTCCTGATCTCGCTCGGAAAGCTCCGTGCCGTCGTCCGGATGTTTCCAGATCTGCGGTTTTTCCGCTTCTCGCTGCCGCCGAGCTCGCTCCTGTTCGCGCTCATCCGAGTGCTTGTGTTCGTCAGCCATTGCCACCTCCCATCCGTAAGAATTGGTCACACCTTCAAGCATAGAACAGGGTCGGGATTTTGGCCGCGCCTGGCGATTGATAGCCACGACGCATCAATACATCCAAATTACTCACTTATCATTTCTAAATGTGTCAGCCACTATCCGCGGTCTTAAGCGAAACAAGCACTTTAAAAAGAACGCTGGAGACACAAAACCATGACTAGCCCTTCCCGGCCCGATTCTGCCCGCTCGAAAGTTGGTGCGGTATTCCGCGTTACTTCGGGCAACTTCCTTGAACAGTTCGACTTCTTTCTGTTCGGCTTCTACGCCACCTACATTGCCGCCGCGTTCTTCCCCGCCGCTAATGAGTTTGCGTCATTAATGATGACCTTCGCCGTGTTCGGTGCAGGCTTCCTGATGCGACCGCTGGGCGCGATCATTTTGGGTGCCTACATCGATGACGTCGGTCGCCGCAAAGGGTTGATCGTGACGCTGTCGATCATGGCCAGCGGCACGCTGCTGATCGTGCTGGTGCCGGGTTACCAGACCATCGGCCTGTGGGCACCTCTGCTCGTACTGCTGGGCCGCTTGCTGCAAGGCTTCTCGGCCGGCGCGGAACTGGGCGGTGTGTCGGTTTACCTGTCCGAAATGGCCACCCCGGGCCGCAAGGGCTTCTACACCAGTTGGCAGTCGGGCAGCCAACAGATCTCCATCGTGGTTGCCGCCGCGCTGGGTTATGGCTTGAACGTGTGGATGCAACCGGCCGTGGTTGCCGATTGGGGCTGGCGCATTCCGTTCGCCATCGGTTGCATCATCATCCCGTTCATCTTCGTACTGCGACGTAACCTGCAGGAAACCGAAGAGTTCGCCAACCGCAAACATCGCCCAACCATGCGCGAAGTGCTGGCGACCCTGGTGAAAAACTGGACCGTGGTGATCGGCGGCATGTTGATGGTGGCCATGACCACCACCGCGTTCTACCTGATTACCGTGTACGCACCGACTTTCGGCAAAACCGTGCTGCAACTGAGCACCTCGGACGCCTTGCTGGTGACGTTGCTGGTGGCCGTGTCGAACTTTATCTGGCTGCCGATCGGCGGCACCCTGAGCGACCGTTTTGGCCGCAAACCGGTGCTGGTGGTGATGACCGCCCTGACCGTGATCACCGCCTACCCGGCGCTGTCGTTCGTGGTCAACGCGCCGAGCTTCGGCCATATGCTGGAAACCCTGCTGTGGTTCTCCTTCCTCTACGGCATGTACAACGGCGCGATGATCCCGGCGCTGACCGAAATCATGCCGGTGGAAGTACGTGTGGCCGGCTTCTCGCTGGCGTATAGCCTGGCGACCGCGATCTTCGGCGGTTTCACCCCGGCTATCTCCACGTGGTTCATTCACGTCACCGAAGACAAGGCCTCGCCGGCCTACTGGATGATGTTTGCCGCGCTGTGTGCGCTGTGCTCGACACTGGCGTTGTACCGTCGCGCCAACACCCGTGGGCAGGTGATGCAGGGGGCTGTGTGATGAAGCAACTGTACAAAACCCTGACGGCCCTGGCCCTCGGCGCCCTGGCGCTGACGGCCCAGGCCGAAGAGCTCAAAGTGATGACTTCCGGAGGCTTCACCGCCGCTTATAAACTGCTCGGCCCGCAGTACGCCAAGCAGAGCGGCGACACCCTCGAGACCATCCTCGGCCCGTCGATGGGCAAGGCGCCGGAAGCCATTCCCAACCGCCTCGCCCGTGGCGAACACGCCGACGTGGTGATCATGGTCGGCTACGCCCTGGATGACTTGATCAAACAGGGCAAGGTCGACAAGGCCTCGCGGGTGGAACTGGCGGATTCGCGGATCGGCCTGGTGGTGAAAGAAGGCGCAGCCAAACCGGCCATCGGCACCGATGCCGAGTTGAAGGCGGTGCTGAGCCAGGCCAAGTCCGTGGCGTATTCGGACAGTGCCAGCGGCGTGTATGTCGAGAAAGAGCTGTTCAAGAAGCTCGGCATGCCGGCCAAGGGCACGATGATCGAACGCATCCCGGTTGCCGAACAGGTCGCCAAGGGTCACTACGAAGTGGGCCTGCAGCAGGTGGCGGAATTGTTGCCGGTGCCGGGCGTGACTTACGTCGGCAAGATCCCGGAAGACGTGCAATCGGTCACCCGCTTTGCGGCGGGCATTCCGGTCAACGCCGAACACCCGGCCCAGGCTAAAGCGCTGTTGCAGTTCCTGGCCTCGCCAGAGGCACAACCGGTGGTGCAATCCACCGGCTTGGACTCGGTGTCACACTGACCGAAACGGCATCTCCCGCACCAACCGCTCCAACTCCAGCGCCGCCGGCGGCAACGTCCGCCCGCGGCGCTTGATCAAGCCCACATTGCGCATCACCTGCGGCTCCACCAGCGGCACACTCACCAGAATCGGGTGCGTGCACGCCGGCATCGCAATCGACGGCACCATCGCCACGCCCAACCCTGCCTCCACCAGCCCGATCATCGTGGTCACGTGGTGGGTCTCGCAGATACTTGGTTTTTTCACCCGCACGCCGCGCAGCGCCTGGTCCAGCAGGAAGCGGTTGCCCGAAGTTTTGTCCACGGTGATGTAGTCGTGCTCATAGGCCTCGGCCCAGGTCACGCTCTCACGCTCGGCCAGTGGATGGTCGCGGCGACAGGCCAGCACGTAGCGCTCCTGCAACAGCAATTCGAACTCCACCTCATCGGCCAGGCTGCCGCTGAAACTCACGCCGAAATCCGCCTCGCCACTTTCCACTGCGTTGCACACCTCACCGGCGCTGGCGTCCAGCACCCGCAGGCGAATCTTCGGGTACAGCTTGTGAAACTCGGAGATTACGTGGGGCATGAAGTAGTAAGCGGTGGACGGCACGCAGGCAATCGTGACGTTGCCCATGCGCGTGGACGCGACGTTACTGATGCCCATCAAGGCGACGTCGAGGTCGTCGAGCATGCGCTCCACCTGTGGCAGGAACGCCCGCCCGACCATGGTCAGGCTGACGCGGCGCGTGGTGCGTTCGAACAGCTTCACATCCAGCGCCGACTCGAGCTTTTCGATACGCCGGCTCAACGCCGGTTGCGAGATACGGATGGCCTCGGCGGCGCCGCGAAAACTGCCCTTGTCTACCACGGCGCGGAAGGCTTGGAGGTCGTTGAGGTCGAAGTTGATGATCACGGGAAGAGGCCAGTGTGGTCGATTTGGGGGGCATTATCGTACGGGTGGTGAGGGGGCGCCATGTGTGCCTGCACGGGTTTGAATTGATAACCCGGCTAAAACGATGAAGCCAGTGATATAAGCGCGTTATGTGCGCCCGCACCGCGACGACCTGCTACGTTCACTGCGTATGACGCCTTACCGGCGCCACTCGCAATTAAGATGGATAAAACCCGTGAGACAGCTGTCGATACTGACAGTGTTCAAGCAAGGGAACCGATTGGCTTGGATACCCACGATGAAAGTCAGCAATACAGTGGGATTTCAACACGAAAAATCCACGAAACAATTTAAAACAACCCAACTTAGTATAAATTGCACGCGAACAACCAAAGCCGTTCAAGGAGACTCTCGTGGCAACTCTTCAAGCTCATACAATCCAGGCGCTGCAAGCCCAACGCCCTGCCCTGCTGACCGAATGGATTACGAGCCTCGAGGCTTCGGGAGCCACGCGAAACGTCAAGGGTGATGACGTCAAACAGCAAGCTGGCGACTTTCTTAATCTGCTGATCGACGCGCTCCTGCAAAGCGGCTCACAGCAAATAAGCCATGAAAACTGGGCCGAAACCCGGGTCTTCCTGGAAAAGCTGTCGCACAGCCGCGCCTTGATCGGCCAGGATTCGCAACAAACCGCCAGCTTCATTTTCGCCCTTAAAGGCCCAGTGTTCACCTTGCTGCAACGTGAGTACGCCGAACAACCGGCGCAACTGGCCGAGCAACTATGGGAAGTTTCCGAACTGCTGGATTCGCTGGGCATGCACACCATCCGCACCTTCCAGAAGTCCCGTGAGTCGGTCATCAAACGCCAGCAGGAAGAATTGCTGGAGTTGTCCACCCCCGTGGTGAAGCTGTGGGACGGCGTGCTGGCCCTGCCGATGATTGGCACCCTGGACTCGCAACGCACCCAGGTGGTTATGGAGTCGCTGCTTCAACGCATCGTCGACACCGGCTCGGAAATCGCCATCATCGACATCACCGGCGTGCCGACCGTCGACACCCTGGTGGCCCAGCACTTGCTGAAAACAGTCACCGCCATCCGCCTGATGGGTGCCGACTGCATCATCAGCGGCGTGCGCCCACAAATTGCCCAGACCATCGTGCACCTGGGTCTGGACCTGCAAGGCGTGGTGACCAAAGCCAACCTGGCGGATGCCCTGGCGCTGGCGCTCAAACGCCTGGGCGTCACCATCAGCAAGGCTGTCTAAGCATGGAACGCATCCCTATTTTGCAGATGGGCGAGTTTTTGCTCGTGACCATTCAGGTCGACATGCACGACCAGTTGGCCATGACGCTGCAGGACGACCTGTCCGAACGCATCAGCCGCACGTCGGCGCGCGGCGTGCTGATCGACATTTCGGCGCTGGACATGGTGGACTCGTTTATCGGGCGCATGATCGGCACCATTTCCGGCCTGTCGCGCATCATGGACGCGCAGACCGTGCTGGTGGGCATGCAGCCGGCGGTGGCCATTACCCTGGTGGAACTGGGCATGACCCTGCCCGGCGTGGCGACCGCATTGAACGTCGAGCGCGGCATGAAACTGCTGCGTGATCGGGTAGAACACTTATGAGCCAAGCCAGCAGCGGCACGCATCCCGTGCTGATCGAACAGGACGTTGTGCTGGCCAGACAATTAGTACGCAGGCTGGCCCAGGACTGCGGCATGCGCCTGATCGACCTGACCAAGCTGGTCACGGCCGTCAGTGAGCTGGCGCGCAACACCGTGGTCTACGGCGGCGGCGGCTACATGGATTGGAGCGTCGTCGAAAAAGACCATCGCCCCGGCCTGCGCCTGACCTTTCGCGATGAAGGCCCCGGCATCCCTGACCTCAAGCTGGCCTTGACCGACGGCTGGACCTCCGGCAGCGGCCTGGGCCTGGGCCTGACCGGCGCCAGGCGCCTGGTGGACGAGTTTGAACTGGACACCGCACCCGGCAAGGGCACACGCGTGACGATCACCCGATGGACCTGAATATTCCCAGCGCTTTGACCCAAGTGCTTTTGATCGAAGATGTCAGCCAAATCGGCTATGCCCGGCGCAGTGCCCAGCAGCTTGCCGAGTTGCTGGGTTTTGATGAAACCGACGCCGGGCGCGTGGCCCTGGTGGCGACCGAACTTGCCAGCAACATCCTCAAGCATGCCGCCCATGGCGAGCTGCACCTGCGCGCCACGGGCAACCAGGGCGTCGAAATGATCGCCGTCGACCGTGGCCAGGGCTTCGACCTGGAAAGCTGCCTGGTGGATGGGTTCTCCACGGGCGGCACGCAAGGCATCGGCATGGGCGCCATCGCGCGCGTGGCCCAGGTCTTTGATGTGCATGCCGATCAGCGGGGCACGGCGATGTTGGCGCGGCTCTACCCACGCGCCTCGAACGCGCGGGATATCCGCTATGGCGTCAGCCAGCATTCCTTGCACAACGATCCGGCGTGCGGCGACGCCTGGCACCTGGCAATCGAAGCGGGCCGGTTCAGCGTGATGGTTGCCGACGGCCTGGGCCATGGCAGCGAAGCCGAACGCGCGGCGCGCGCGGGTGAAGAGATGTTCGCCCAAGACCCCTTCCAGGACTCGGCCACGCTGCTCAACGACATGCATATCGGCATGAACGGCACCCGGGGCGGCGCAGTGGCCGTGGCGCAATACGACGCCGTGGCTGACCGGCTGCGTTTCACCGGCGTGGGCAATATCGGCGCCAGCCTGATTGACTTCGGCAAGTCGCGTGGGCTGGCGTCCCACCCGGGCATCGTCGGCGTGCAGTTTCGCAAGGCACAACCCTTCGACTACGCTCAGGTCAGCGGCCAACTGCTGATCCTTTACAGCGACGGGCTGCAGTCACGCTGGAACCTTGCGGACTATCCCGGGCTTTGCCACCGCCACCCCGCCCTGATCGCCGCCATCCTTCACCGTGATTTCTGTCGCGGCCGGGATGACGTTACCGTCTTCGTGATTGCCCTGGAGGCCATTGATGGCTGACACCATTGCTTCGCTCACCGAGCAAGTGCAACGCCTGCACCAGGAAGCCGACGCCTTGCGTACCGAGTTGGATGAGACCAACCAGGGTGTGCTGGCACTGTATGCCGAACTGGATATGCAGGCCGATCAGTTGCGTCAGGCATCAGACCTGAAAAGCCGCTTCCTGTCGTACATGAGTCATGAATTCCGCACGCCCCTGGGCTCGATCCTGAGCATCACCAGCCTACTTGCCGATGAACTCGACGGCCCCTTGAGCCCCGAGCAGCAGACCCAGGTTGGCTTTATCCGCAGCTCGGCGCGCGAGCTGCGGGAGATGGTGGACGACCTGCTGGACCTGGCCAAGATCGAGGCCGGGCGCATTACCATTTCGCCTGCCTGGTTTGACATGTTCGACCTGTTCTCGGCATTGCGCGGGATGTTCCGCCCGATCGTCGACGCATCCTCGGTGGACCTCATCTTTGAAGAGCCCTCGGGCTTGCCCAAGCTCTACACCGATGACAAGAAGCTGGCGCAGATCCTGCGCAACTTTATCTCCAATGCCTTGAAGTTCACCTTGCAAGGTGAGGTGCGCGTGTCGGCACGCATGGAAAGCGCGCACGAGATCCGCTTTGCGGTGCAGGACACTGGCCTGGGCATTCCTGCCGAGCTGCACAGCAACCTGTTCGAAGACTTTTCCCAGATCGACTCACCGCTGCAAAAGCGCCTGCGCGGCACCGGCCTGGGGCTCTCGCTGTGCAAGCGCTTTGCCGAGCTGCTCGGTGGCCGGGTCGGGGTGCAAAGCGCCCCAGGCGTTGGGTCGATGTTCTTTGTGATCATTCCTCTGTCTATCGCGGGCGGGCCTGTCGATGAGTCGTGATATCCAACTGCTGATCGTCGACGACAACGCCGCCACCCGCTATGCCCTGCGCCGGCGCCTGGAAAGCCATCACTACCGCGTGCTCGAAGCCGGCACCGGCCAAGAGGGCCTGGACCTGATCGCGAGCAAAAAGATCGACGGGCTCATCCTCGACGTCAATCTGCCGGACATGAGTGGCTTCGACATCGTGCGCGCGCTGCGCGCCGACCCGGCGACCGCCCTGCTACCGGTGGTGCATGTCTCGGCTGCGTCCATCGAAACGGGCGACATCATCACCGGCCTGGACGCCGGCGCCGATGCCTACCTGATCCACCCGGTGGACCCGGACGTGCTGCTGGCGACCCTGCGCACCTTGCTGCGCGTGCGTGATACCGAATACGCCTTGCGCGAGAGCGAGGCGCGCTTTCGCGAAATCTTCTTCAACATCAGCGCGCCGATAGCCGTCATGGACCCGCAGTTGAAGGTGCATGAATGCAACCACGCGTTCGCCCAACTGATCCAGGACAACCTGAACCCTGACGCCTTGCTCGAATGCTTTGCCAGCGATCAGCACGCCGTCATCCAGGAGTTGTGCCTGCGTCTCGCCGCGGGAGAGCGCTGGAAAGGCACCTTGCAAATGCAAGTCGACGGCCAGGTGCGCGAAACCGAGTGGCAAATCTCGCCTTATCGCCGGGCCGAACTGAGCCTGGTGTTTGTCGAAGACGTCACCGAGCATCGCCATCGCGAGCGCCATCAGCTGGCCGAGCTGACCAACGCCACCACGCAGCTGGCGCGCACCGAGGCGCAGTTGCTGCAGGCACAGAAGATGGACGCGCTGGGCAAACTCACCGGCGGCATCGCCCACGACTTCAACAACCTGCTGACCGGGATTATCACCAGCCTTGAGCTGATCAAAAAACGCCTCGACACTCAGCAAACCGAGAAGGTCAAGGCTTATGCCGATGCCGCATTGAGCTCGGCCCTGAGCGCCGCCGGCCTGACCAACCGCCTGCTCGCGTTTGCCCGCCAGCAGCCTCTGGACACGCGCCCGGTGGATATCAATGCGCACATCCGCTCACTGGAAGAGCTGCTGGTGCGCACGATCGGTGAACACATCGCGCTCAAACTCGAGCTGACGACCCACCCGGCCGTGGCGCTGGTTGATCCCATCCAACTGGAAAGCGCAGTGCTGAACCTAGTCATCAATGCCCGCGATGCGCTGCCCAAGGGCGGCGATATCTGGGTGACCACCTACCCTGCTTACTCCAACGGCAACCTGAAACTAGAAAACGGCGCCTACATCGCCCTCTCTGTGCGCGATAACGGCGTGGGCATCGAACACAGTGTGATCGACAAGGTGTTCGACCCTTTCTTCACCACCAAGCCGCTGGGCCAGGGCACCGGGCTGGGGCTGTCGACCATCTACGGCTTTGCGCGCCAGTCCGGCGGCGACGCACAGATCCGCAGCGTCACCCGCCAGGGCACCGAGGTCACCATCATGTTGCCCGCTGCCTCGGGCCCGGCGAGCATAACCACCAAGCCTGTTGCAGCGCCTGGGCTCAGCAGCGGCGAACACGTGCTGATCGTCGAGGACATGCCCTCGGTGCGCAGCTTCGTCGCCGAGGTGCTGGTCGACGCCGGTTACCGCTGCAGCGTGGCGGCCGACGGTGATGAGGCGATGGCCGCCCTGCACCAGGACACCAGCATCGACCTGATGCTTACTGACGTGGGCCTGCCTTACATGACCGGGCGGGAATTGGCCGATGTCGCCCGAGGCCTGCGCCCCACGCTGCCGATTCTGTTCATGACCGGGTATGCGGAAAACGCGGCGAATCGCCAAAGCTTCCTGGGGGAAGGCATGGACCTGATCTCCAAACCGTTCCATATCGACGAGTTGCTGGAGAAGATCCGCCGCGGGCTGGACGGCCTGCCAGGCACCCAGTAAGGGGGGACACGCAGGCCGCCCCGGCTAAATTGCAGGATGCCGTGGGGTGCCAGGCTTGGTACCGTGACCGGCCTTGCAATCCGCAACCGGCACCGAACAATGACTCAACCCAATAAGCACTATCGGCCCCTGCGCCTCGCATCGTGGGCGCTCGGCCTGCTGTGCACCGCCACCCTGGGCTTTTTTGCCTGGCAAAGTTTTTACCCGGTGCGCGCCGCCGATTCGTGGAGTTATCAGGTTTTGCACACCGATGTAGCCAAGGCCGCGTCGTTGATGCCCATGGCTGACGGCTCGTTGATGGTCACCGAGGAACTCAAGGACGGGCTGGGCAGCATCGTGCACATCCGGCTGGATGGAACGCGCGACGTCGTGCTCGGCAACCTGTCCAAACCCGACGGGATGTTGGCCACGCGGGGCGGCTGGGTGTTCAGCCAGGAAACCGGCAACGCCCCCGTCAGCTTTCTCAAGGACGGCGTGGTCACCCAATTGTTCAAAGGCGAAAACGTGCAAGGCCTGTGGGATGAAGGCGACTACCTCTATGCCATTGAAGACCGCAGCCATTCAGGACGCCTGCTGCGCTATCGCTGGAGCGACCAGTCACTCACCGTACTGCGTGACCAACTGCACGAAGGCGAGTCCATCACACGCTGTACCGATGGGCGAATGCTCTACACGGAAAAGAAAAAGGGTGTGGTGCGTGAGCTGACGGATGACGGCAGCGATCCGGTGGTGCTGTCGGGCCTGAACAAGCCGACCTTCTTGATGTGTGATGAACGTGGGTTGTGGGTCAATGAAGACTCGACGCATCGGGCGCGGTTGCTGTTGATCGATAAACACGGGCAGCAACAAACGATCTTGTCGTTCTTGAAGGCGCCGCAGTCGATTGTGCGCACAGGAGACGGTACTTACTTACTGGCAGAAGGTGGCCGTAACCGAGTGCTGAAACTGGTGGGTAAGTCGCTGGCAATTGCCAGCGACGACGTGAAGCATTGACCCAACACGCAGAAGGGCCGAACAGCAGAGGTTGGCGCCCGCCTATCGTGCCCACGCCTTGGGACCGTCAAAAAACGCCTGCGCATTGCTGTCCAGTGTCTCCAGGTGATACCCGCCCTCTTGCACGATCACACAGGGCAATCCCAATTGCCGGATGCACTCGCCCAAGCGCGCGAACCCTTCGCGCGTCACCGCCACTTTGCTTTGCGGGTCCAGCTCGTAGATGTCGAACCCCAAGGACAACACCAGCACATCCGCTGAGAACTGCTTCACCGCCGACAAGGCCGATTCGAGTTTTTCGAAGAACACCGCTTCGCTGGCGCCATGGGCCATCGGCAGGTTGAGGTTAAAGCCTTCACCGCCAGCCACGCCGCGTTCGTCGGCAAAGCCTGCCACGCCGGGGTAGAAGTTGGTTGGGTCGCCATGGATCGACACATACAACACGTCGTCACGCGCGTAGAAAATCTCCTGGATGCCCTGGCCGTGGTGCATGTCGGTGTCGAGAACGGCGACACGCTGGAAACCCTCACGCAAGACCTGCGCCGCCACCGCCGCATTGTTGAGGTAGCAAAAACCGCCTGCCGCCTCGTGACGGGCGTGATGGCCCGGCGGGCGGCACAGCGCGTAGGCGGCAGGCGCGCCAGCGAGGATGTCTTGGGCGGCGGCCACCGCACTTTGCGCCGACCAATAGGCTGAACGCCACGTCAGTTCGCCCACCGGGCAACTGCCATCCGCCAGGTAGCGTGCAGCCTGGGCGAGGATGCCGCGCAGGGCATTGGGCTCGCGCACGAAGATGTTCGACATGACTTCGTCGCCCCAGTCTTCGGGGATTTCCTTCCAGCGTTGGTGCGCTTCCTCAAGGAACGCCAGGTAGGGCGCGCCATGTACTGCAAGCAATGGCTCGAGGCCGTAGTCAGCAGGTAGCTGAATCTCGAAGCCCAGGGTCTGCGCGGCTAATAGCAAGTTGCGCGCGCGCTCGGGGACTTCCTGCGGCGTGCGCATCTGGCCGCGGGAGTAGTAGCTGCGCGGGTGATGCAACAGTTGTTCTGGGTGGAAAAACGTACGCATGTGAGGCTCCTGGGTAAACACCGAACCTGTGGGAGCTGGTCTGTCTGAAATACCGCTATCGCAGGCAAGCCAGCTCCCACATTTGATCCCTGTCAGGCTTTAGAGGTGAGTCGTTATTGGCTGTGGCCGGCGCGCATGAGCACAGCGTTAAGCAATACGTCGGTGCCTTGGCGCACATCCTCGGGCAATACGTCTTCGGCTTCGTTATGGCTGAGGCCACCCACACACGGGATGAAAATCATCGCGGTCGGGCAGTACCGCGCCAGGTGAATGGCATCGTGACCGGCACCGCTGACAATGCGTTGCTGGCTGTAGCCCAAGGCATCCACCGACGCCTGCACGCAAGCGACACACTCGGCATCGAACGGCGTAGCCGGGCTGATCCAATGCGGGCTGATGCTGACCGTCAAGCCGCGCTTTTCGGCAATGGCCTGCAGCCGCGCGCGCACTTGTTGCTCCATGGCTTCGATGTCGGCGTCGCGGTGATGACGCAGGTCGACAGTGAACGTCAGCAACCCCGGAATGGTGTTGCGCGACGACTTGGTGATGCTCAGCTCACCGACGGTGGTCAGGCCTTCGGGGGCGAAATCGGTGGCGAGGTTTTCCAGCGCCTGGATCATTTTTGCCGCGCCATACAGGGCATCTTTGCGCAGTGGCATCGGTGTGGTGCCGGCATGTGCAGCCATGCCTTCGACCCGCACGTCGAGCCAGCGAATCGCCTGGCCGCCGGTGACCACGCCGATGCTGTTGGCGTTGTCTTCAAGGATCGGGCCTTGCTCGATATGGGCTTCGAAATACGCATCCACCGTGCCACCCAACGGGCGTTCGCCGTTATAGCCCGTGGTGCGCAACGCCTCGGCCACACTGATACCGTCGACATCGACGGTCGCGAGCGCCTTGTCCAGCGCCAGGCTGCCGGTGAACACCGCCGAGCCGAGCATGGCCGGGGTGAAACGCGCGCCCTCCTCGTTGGTCCACACGGCAATTTCCAACGGTTTACGGGTTTGAATGCCTTGGTCGTCGAGGCTGCGGATCACTTCCAGGCTGGCCAATACACCGTAGACACCATCAAAGCGCCCGCCTTCCGGCTGGGTGTCGAGGTGGCTGCCCATCATGACGGGCGCGGCGTCGCCATCGGTGCCAGCCCGCCGGGCAAACAGGTTGCCGATGGCATCCACGCTCAGGCTCAGCCCGGCAGCCTTGCACCAATGGCTGAACAGTTCACGACCTGCTTTGTCTTCGGCACTCAAGGCCAGGCGGCAACTGCCGCCACGTGATGTGGCGCCGATCTCGGCCATGGCCATCAGGCTGGCCCACAGGCGTTGGCCATTAATTTTCAACATTACGCAGTCTCCATCAAACGCTATGGGCCATTTCAAGGCGGTGGGCCGTGGCGTGGCGGCGTGACAACGCCAGTACGCACACCAGCGAGGTCGCCGCGATCAGGCTGTAAAACACTGCCATCGGCCACCATTGGCCCTGGTATTCGTGGGCCAGCCAGGTGCCGATCAACGGCGTCAGGCCACCGGCCAGTGCACCGCACACCTGGTAGGCCAGGGAGATCGCGGTGTAGCGCACGCGGGTTTCAAACAGGCCGCTGACAAACCCGGCGATCACCGCATAAAACGAGGCCATGCACACCACCGCCAGCGCGATACCGAGGATGATCAACGGCGCCTGGCCGCTGCTGACCAACACGAACATCGGATAAGGCGAGGCCATCGCCAGTAGGGTCATGGCGCACAGAAAACGCGTGGCCCCGACTTTTTCGGCGACCCAGGCAGCCAGTGGCTGCACGCAGAATTGAATGATGGCGACGAAGAACAGGCACTCCAGAATCAGCGAGCGCGGCAGGCCCAGTTGCTGAGTGCTGTAGGCAATCATGAAGGTGTTGGTGAAATACACGCCAGCAATGCCCAGCGTGTTGGCGCCGATGCACAGCAACAGCGGGCGCCAGGCGGTTCTCAGCACTTCGATCACTGGCGCCTGGTCTTTCTTGATCGCCCGCGCCTTCTCGGCGATGGCTTTGTCTTCGAGGAACTCAGGTGATTCGTTGACGCCCAGGCGAATCGCCAAGCCGACGATCAACAACAAAGCGCTGGCCAGGAACGGCAGGCGCCAGCCCCAACTGAGCAGGTCCTCTTCCGGCAACCGCGTGACCGCGCTGAACGCCAGCAGCGAGAGGATCAAACCGGCCGGGCTACCCAATTGCGCAAACGACGCAAAGAAGTTGCGACGGCCCTTCGGCGCATGCTCGCCGGCCATCAACACCGCCCCGCCCCACTCGCCGCCAACGGCAATGCCTTGCACCACGCGCAGCAAGACCAACAGCACCGGCGCCGCAACGCCGATCTGCGCGTAAGTGGGCAACAGGCCGATGCACACGGTGACCACGCCCATCATCACCAAGGTGATCACGAGGGATTTCTTGCGGCCGATGCGGTCACCGATATGCCCGAACACGATGCCGCCCAGCGGTCGCGCGAAAAAGCCCACGGCGAAGGTGCCGAACGCGGCCATGGTGCTGAACAGCTTGTCGTCGGAAGGGAAAAACAGTTGGCCGAACACCAGCGCGGCAGCGGTGGCGTAGATGTAAAAGTCGTACCACTCGATCATGGTGCCGATAAAAGCGGCGGCCGCAGCACGGCGCGGCTGCGGCGAAGCGGAAGGCTTCATGGGGCGGGCTCCTTTGGTTATTTTTTTGGCAGGAGAAAGTCAAACGCATGCGCTCTGATGGCGCTTGTTAAGGGTGATTTATCGTCCCGGGGCTATGATTAGTCAATTTTCTATTTATTATTCCGATTATAAATCCTGCTTATTATCGAGCTGCGCCATGCCCGAATTCCGCCGCGATGTTCACCCACTGCTCAACGACCGATTGGACTGGAATCTGCTGCGTACTTTCCGTGTTATCGGCCAGGAACTGAGCATCAGCCGCGCTGCCGCGCGCCTGCACCTGACCCAACCGGCGATCAGCCAGGCGCTCAAGCGCCTGGAAGAACAGCTCGGCTGCCAACTCATCGCCCGCCGTGGCCCGCGCTTCGTGCTGACTGAAGCCGGCGAACAGATCTTCGCCATCGCCGGCGAGATGTACGGGCAGGTGTCGCAGATGAGCAACGCCCTGCAAAAACCCGGCGATGAAGTGCTCGGCAAAGTGCGCCTGCTGATGATCAGCCGTATCAACTCGGACACCTTCGACGACTTCCTCGCCGACTTCCACCGCGAGCACCCGCGGGTGGATCTGGAGGTTGAGGTGATGCGCGGCTCCGACATCGTCGCCGCCCTGCTGGAAAAAACCGCAACCCTGGGCCTGAGCCTGAATCGCCGGCCGCAACCACGCCTGGAACAGCACCTGTTCCTGCGCCAGCGTTATGCGTTCTTTTGCGGCAAACACCACGGGCTGTTCGGCCGCAGCGGCCTGGCCGAGGGCGATTTGCAGTCGGAAAACTTCGTCAGTTTCACCAGCGACCAGATTGGCGGGATGCTGTCGCCGCTGACGATCTTTCGTGACCAGCAAGGCTTCAGCGGGCGGATCGTGGCATCGTCATCGAGCCTGGAGGAAGTACGCCGGCTGGTGATTGCCGGCTACGGTTTGGGCTGCCTGCCGATTCACGTGGTGGCCGAGGATGTGAAGAATGGGCTGCTGTGGCGGCTACCGCCGGATGAAGGGATTGCCGATGTGGATATTCATCTTCTGTGGAATCGGGAGCAGAAGATGAGTCGGGCGGAAACGGTGTTTATCGAGCGGTTGTCTGGGCGGTTGGCAGAGTAAAAGCACGTGCTGATGCACTTAGAGATTCGTCTTACGTAGCTACCAGACGGCTCTTTCAGCGAAGCCCTTGAACCTGTATCGAGGCAACGCATAGAGTCCTGTGAACCCGTGCAATGAGGCGCGGTTTGATCAGTCATCACTATTCACATAAGCTGGACGCCATGAACACACATCCCTCGGAGGCTCCGATGGCCACCACCAAAAAAGTCGACAAACCACGCAAAAAGGTCGTCAGCGCAGAGCTGACTTTCCTCGATGTACGGCAAGCCGCGCGTGATGGCCAGAAAGTCTTCGACACCTATGTGATCAGCGGCAAGCTTCCAATCTCCAAGTAGGATTGAATGCCCGCGGTCAAAATCTCCCCAGTGTTCCAACAGATCAACCATTGGGAAAATTTCGCTGCGCACTTTTACAACTATAAAGTGTGCGGCGAACTTCCCTCCATCTTTGGCCGAGATGAGCGTCTCGACCTAAGCGATATGCATCATATCCACCTGGCTGGCACAGCTCGGACGCAAGCCCGGTGGGCCAAGATCAAACGCCAGTATTACCGCACGACCACCTTGAATGATCCAGACAACGACTTTTGGCTTGTTTACGCCTATGACGATTACTGTGACAGTTACCTGTTGCTCACGATCATGGGCCCGGATGCGCACAGTCGCGCCGAGTGGGGAGCGTTTCTACGGACAGTGCATAACGATCTGGTGACGCCGTGGATTTTGGGACGTATCAGCTTTGCGGATTTAGAAGATTTCTGACGAGCTAAATTGGCGCCTTTTGCAAGTCACTTGGCGCCTTCCCGCTAGTGCCTGAAAAACACCATTCGACCATCCTTCGTTCACTGGCTGTATCAGCCGTTGCACACGAAGAGGTGTTCACATGTCCAAGATCTGGTTTATCACCGGCAGTTCCCGTGGCCTTGGCCGCGCCATCACCGAGGCGGCCTTGCGCGCGGGTGATCGTGTGGTTGCCACTGCACGCAACCCTCGCCAATTGGATGCGCTGGTCGCCGAATACGGTGATGCGGTTTACCCACTGCAGTTGGATGTGACCAATAACCTGCAGGTCATAGAGGCGGTTGACGCGGCAGTGGCGCATTTTGGTCGCTTGGATGTGGTGGTCAACAATGCGGGTTATGGTGACCTGGCGTCGGTCGAGGATGTGACCCTGGAGGATTTTTCAGCGCAGATCGACACTAACTTTTACGGCGTGGTGCATGTGAGCAAGGCCGTGGTGCCGATCCTGCGCGCCCAGGGCAACGGGCATATCTTTCAGGTATCGTCGTTGGGCGGGCGTATTGGCATGGCCGGCCTGGCGGCGTACCAGAGTGCGAAATGGGCGGTCGGCGGGTTTTCAACCGTCCTGGCGCAGGAGGTAAACCCGCTGGGCGTTCAAGTGACCGTGTTGGAGCCCGGTGGCATGCGCACGGATTGGTCGGGCGCGTCGATGACGATCCCACCGATCAGCGAGCCCTACCAGCAAAGCGTCGGCGCGCTGGTTGAGCTGCTCAACGTTCCTGGCATTCTGCCGACTGGCCCGGAGCGCGTGGCCGAGATCGTGCTTGGGCTGGCCCTGAACAAAGACGCGCCGCTGCGCTTGCTGATCGGTAGCGATGCCGTGCAGTACGCAGCACGGGCGGCGGCAGACCTGGCAGCCTCCGACGAAAAATGGCATGACCTGAGTGTGTCGGCCTCGGATTAAACAAACAAAGGTGGCCCATGTCTGACGCACGCCAAAGCCGTTTCAATATCCCCGACGTTTTCTGGCAAGCCCTGAGGACGATTGGGCTGGAGCCCTCGGCGGTGTTGCGTCAGGCACGGCTGCCTGTGACGCTCAATCTTCATGAGCGTCGGGACCGCCGCCAAGTCAGTACCGAAGAATTCTTTCGTCTGTGGCAAGCCATTGGCGTACTCAACCCCGACCCAGCGGCCGGCCTGCTGATGGTCACCCAAATGGACAGCGCCACACTGCCCCCGCCCAGCTTTGCAGCGTTTATAGCCCGCGACTTTCGGGACGGCCTGCACCGGCTCGCCCGCTTCAAGCAACTGTGCACGCCCGAGCGCGTGCAGGTGAGCGAAGATGGCGCTAGCTGCACAGTCACCGTCGATTGGCTGCGTAGCCAGCAGCACCCGCCAACGTTATTGATCGACGCGGCATTTGCGACGTTTACTGAGTTGGGACGCCGCGGCTCCGGGGTGCATATCACGCCGCGCAGTGTTGAATTGGCCCGTCCACAAAGCGGCAATACTGCGCTGGCGGATTTTTTCGGCTGTGCCGTACGGTTCGGCGCGCAGCGTAACGCGCTGGTGTTCGACGCTGCCGATTTAGAACGGCCCTTTTCCAGTCACAACCCTGAGCTGCTGGAAATGCTGAGCCCGGCACTGACTGCGGCATTGGCCGAAGCAACTGCGCCGGCCTCGATCAGCCACCAGGTCAAAAGCACCCTCAAGCGCATTCTCGCCAGCGGTCGCCCGGAGATGGTCGAGGTGGCGCGCGAAATGGGCATGAGCGAGCGCACGTTGCAGCGGCGCATTACCGAAGAGGGCAGTAGTTTTCGCCAACTCATGCTGGAAACGCGCCAGGAAGTTGTGCGCCACCTGCTGACCGAGCCGACCATCGAAATCGAAGAGATTGCTTGCCTGCTGGGCTATGAAGACACCAACTCGTTTTATCGGGCCTTTCGCGCCTGGGAAGGCACCACGCCGGCGCGCTGGCGAGCGTTGCAAGCGCTGACAACCCACTGAGATCAGGCGGGCAGCCTGCGCTCGACGCTGCTGGCCATGACCTGCAATGCCTCGAAAGAATTTCGACCAATCAGCATGAAACCATGGGACGGGTTGGCCCAATACACCACGTTCATGCCTCGGCGCTGCTCGGTAGCGGCGGGCTGCGTGCCCCTTTTACTGGCGGTGATGCACAGCGCCAATGGGCCGTGGCGCGGGTCCAGGTAAGTCAGTTGGCCAATCAAGACGCCGTCATAGTCGAGAATTTGCGCGCGCCGGAACTCGGCACCGGGCAAGTTCACGACGTCAGGGGATAACGGCAGGCCCAGTTGCGCGCCCACTGAGCTAAGTTGGGCGGCATGAGAGGCTGGATCAGCATTAAGGTTTTCCAGGGTTTCAGGCGTGTACAGCGCCATGTACTCAGCCACCGAGGCACGCCAACCTTGGCCGGACTCTGCTCGTGGCCAGCTCATATACAGGCGGTCGGCGGCCACACCCGCCACAGCAAAACTCGCCGCCACAGCCAGGAAACGCCGTCGACTCATGGCTGGTGCTTGCGCAGGTGGCAGGGCTTTGAGCATCGCGTTCAAGCGTTCGGTGGGTGCTTCGTCCAACATCGCGTCAAATGCGGCCTTGAAGGGCAAATCAGCGCACTGCAATTCATCCAGGCGCGCGGCCATAGAGGGGGTTGCCTTTAGCTGATCGGCAATAAGCTGACGCTGTTCAGCATCCAGTTCGCCATCCAGATAAGCCACCAAGAGCTCATCGGACGGTGCGTTAGTCTGAATCATCGCCGTTCTCCACTGGATTTTTCCGGCTGGGCTTTTGCAGGTGCGGTCTCTGCAAGCTTCACACGAGCGGCCGCCAACCGGCTCATCACGGTCCCCACCGGGATATGCAGTAGCTCGGCAATTTCCTTGTAGGAAAGCCCTTCGACATACGCCAGAAACACCGTTTCCCGCTGCGCTTCGGGCAACCCATTAACGCGCTTGATCACTTGCGCAACCAATACCTGATCCTGCGCCTGGCGCTCGCCATCGAACGACAATGCCTGCTCCGCATCGACAAACCCTTGCCCCTGGCGCACCCGTTGCGAGCGCAGTTCGTTGAGCCAGATGGAATGCATGATCGACAGCAGCCAGCGATCCAACCGCGTGCCGGCTGTGAATTGCCCGGCACGCTCGAGTGCGCGTACGCAGGTGGCTTGCACCAGATCTTCAGCCACATGCTTGTGCCGCGACAACACCCACCCATATCGCCATAAACGCGGCAATAACAGGCCCAACTCGCGACGAAACTCAGCCTCTATGGTGATAGCCGCCCCCTGCTGGTTCACTCATCGGTTTCACGCCTGGGGCGCAGCGGCGATGGCTTCGGCCAGGTCTTCGTATTCTTCGCAGGTGGTGCTGCACAAGGCTTTGATTTTCACCAGTTGCTCTTGTGCCAGGTCGACGCGGCCCTTGATCACGTAGGCCTCACCCAGGTACTCGCGCACTTGGGCGTAGTTGGGGTCGAGCGCAACTGACTGCAGGTAGTAACCGATGCCTTCGTCGGTACGCCCCAGTTTGCGCGTGGCGTAACCACGGTAGTTGAGGGCCTTGGCGGTGTTCGGGTTTTGCAGGGTGTCGAGCAGGGCCAGCGCCTCGTCGTAGCGCCCATCTTTTGCCAGGCGGTAGGCGTAATCGGTGCGGTCGGCGTCGGAGGTGGCTTTGCTGGTTTGCAGCACGCATTTTCCGGTCTTGGTGTCCCACACCTGGCCTTTGGGGCAGTTCGGTTTGGGCGGTGCCGATTCATCCCCGGAGGCGTGGGCTTGGCCTGCGAGCAAAGCGGCGGCCAGGCACGCACCAAAGAACAACGCAGTGCGGTAAGTGATGGGGTGTTCGTGGCGATTCTTCATGGTTGTCATGCTCCGTAACGTCAGGGAGGAAACATCATTTTTGAAACGCATTGCGTGAACCCGCCAGCATGCTGCGCAACGTGCCGTCGCGCAGCACGTAGTGATGCCAGAGCGCAGCGCCAGCATGCAGGCCCGCCAGCAGAATGATCGCCCAGGCCACATTGTTATGCAGGCCACCCAAAGTGCCGCGCCATTCGTGGTCAATCACAAAGGGCGCGGGAATGGGGAACAGTCCGAAAAAATTGAAGGGTTCACCTTGAGCCCAGCGAAACAGGAACCCCAATACAATTTGCGACACCAGCAACAGGTAAAGGCAACCATGCGCCATTTTCGCCAGCAGGTTAAGCGCCGGGTGACTGTCGGCCTTCAGGCGATTGCCGCCAAACACACGCCACACAATCCGCAGGATGATCAGCAGTGCCATCGCGATACCGAGCGAGATATGCACCGATTGCAGGCCCTTGCGCAGCGGTGTGCCCTTTTCGAGGTTTTCCCAGATATGTGCACTGGCAAACATGAAGATCACCACGGCAGCGGTCAGCCAGTGGAAGGTGCGGGTCAGGCGGTCATAGCGATCGGAAGGTGTGTTCATGGGGCGTTCCCTGGGTGGTCTGTGGGGTGAACACCGCAGCGGGAGAAGTTATTCGGTGAGACGTTAAATTTTTTGCAAGTCGGCAAACGGAAAAGCCCCGTAGCGGGTTCAGCTACGGGGCCGTTCTATGTCATCGCGGCGTCAGGCGCTCAGTTTGCGCGTTCTTTATTGGCTTGGGAGAGCACCGAAGCAGCCAGGGATTTGGTCTGCTCACTGTATTTATCGCTTTGAAGCGCTTTGCCGGCCTTTTCCTCCATCTCGGCGCTGGTCTGCTTATCCGTTCTGCTCTGTGCCAACGCTGAGGCGGCAAGGCTTTTGGCGATCGCGCAGGCATTTGGATTATTCAGGGTTTCAGCGGCCAACGTAGCCATCGTGCCGGAAGTTTTTTTCGTGTTTTTGCTCATGATGCATGTCCTTTGCGGTGTGGGATTTCCTACCTGAAAATTCCTCGAAACCAAGATAGGCAGCCAGCGCGAGAGCCGCAACACGCTGCCTGTAGGCAACGTACGGAAAGGATGTACGAAAGACGAAATTATCCCATAGGGGCGTCGAATCGATTGCACTGATGGTTATTATCGAAACGGTCGCCTGTGTGATTGCCAGAACCGGTTCATATAATCGCCTCCACTTTCCCTGCCCTCGCCTCGCTTGATTTCAAGCGACATTCCCCTATGGAACCCAACACCATGCCAAGCGTCAGCCAGGTCCCCAGTGGCCGCCCTGAACATAATCAACAGAGCGTCAAACAGCAGTGGCTGGCGATTCTCTCCGTCGCCGTGGGTGCCTTCGCCCTGGTGACCAGCGAGTTTCTGCCGGTGGGCGTACTCAACGACGTTGCCAGCGACCTCGGCATCAGCGCCGGTCATGCCGGCCTGATGGTCACACTGCCCGGCATCATGGCCGCCCTCGCCGCCCCGCTGCTGTCTGTGAGCATTGGGGCGATGGACCGCCGCTACCTGCTGATCGGCTTGACGCTGATCATGATCATCGCCAACTCGGTGGTGGCCTACGCCAGCGATTTCAGCCTGCTGCTGTTCGGCCGTGTCCTGCTGGGCATCAGCATTGGCGGCTTCTGGGCGACAGCCATTGCGCTCAGCGGGCGCCTGGCCCCCAAGGGCGTCGGCGTAGCGAAGGCGACCTCGATCATCATGATGGGCGTAACCCTGGCCACCGTGCTCGGCGTGCCCGTAGGCACCTGGCTCAGTGGCCTGATGGGCTGGCGCATGACCTTCCTGGTCACCGCGCTCGTGGGCGTGCCGGTGTTGCTGGCGCAGGTATTCCTGCTGCCGCGGCTCACACCGGAAAAGGCCATTCAGATCCGTGACCTGCCGGCGTTGTTCATCAACCCACAAGCGCGGGTCGGCTTGATCGCCGTGTTGCTGATCGGCCTGGCGCACTTTGCGGCGTACACCTATGTCGCACCGTTCTTCAAAAACAGCTCTGGCTTCGACGGCCCGACGATTGGCTCACTGCTGTTGCTTTATGGTGTGGCCGGGGTGATGGGCAACGTCTTTGCCGGTTTCGCCGCCAACCGCAGCGTGCGCCACACCCTGCTGTTGGTCGCGCTGATGATCGGCACCAGCACCGCCCTGTTCCCCTACTTCGCCACCGAAATGACCGGCGCCGTGATGCTGATCGCACTCTGGGGCTTCGCCTTCGGCGCCTTCCCGGCCTGCGCGAGTATCTGGATGTTTGTCGTAGCGCCCAAGGATGTGGAGCGCGGCATGCCGCTGTTTGTCGCGTTGTTTCAGGTGATTATTGCCCTGGGCTCGTTCTTTGGCGGGCGGATTGTCGATCAGATGGGTAGCGCGGTGTTGTTGAGTTTGGCTACGGCGCTGGTGGGGGCTGGGTTTGTGACGGTGCTGGTGTTGGGGAGGAATGTGAGTAATAGCTTGGTGGTGCAGGCTGGTTGATCAGACAGCAATCACCCAAAAGCCCGCTGAGCATTGAGTTCAGCGGGCTTTTTTAGTTTCAGACACTGGACGTCATTTGCCTGGTCTATCCGATGGGAGACCAAGTTGTTGAAAACGCGCGGTAATGAGTGTCCACATAATGAAGCTTGTGTACCCAAGCCCCTGAGCTAGCCTCAAAAAGATCGCTGGTGTGCTGACACCGGATTCAGGAGCTTCTATGACAAATGGATATTGTGATGCGGTAACACGGGAGTATGCGAACGCCATACATCCCGGCGGGCTTGCCAATAGGCCCCTCTTGATTCAATGTAATGACCAATGTCATTACATGAGAGTCTATCCCATGGCGTCTATAAGTATCCGTATCGATGACGACCTGAAAGCGCGCGCCTATCTCGAATTGGAAAAGCTCGGCGTTACGCCTTCAGAACTGATGCGCCAGGCCCTGCAATACGTAGCGGATCGCGGCCAACTGCCGTTCAAGCCTGTTCTGATGACCGAGGAAGATGAAGCGTTGATGGCCATCGTTCGGGAACGATTGGCATCTCCTCAACGGGTAAAGGTTTCTATAGATGACCTATAGCCTTGATTTCGATGCGCGAGCATTGAAGGAGTGGCAAAAGCTCGGCGACACCCTTCGTCAGCAGCTCAAGAAGAAGCTAGTGGAAATTCTGAACAACCCACGTGTTGAAGCTAATCGCCTGCACAACCTGCCCGACTGCTACAAAATCAAGCTACGTAGCAGCGGTTACAGGCTGGTTTATCAAGTGATCGATCAGGAAATCACTGTGGTTGTGGTGGCCATCGGTAAGCGGGAACGCGAGCAGGCTTATCGTATAGCGGGCGAACGTTTGAGCGAGTAGAAGACCTGAAAGCCCGAAAACAAAAAAGCCCCGCAGCTTGTTCAGCTACGGGGCTTTTTCTATGTAATGGCGGAGAGATAGGGATTCGAACCCTAGGTACCGGTGAAGGTACAACGGATTTCGAATCCGTCCCATTCGGCCACTCTGGCATCTCTCCAACGGCGCGCATCATAACAGTGTGTTTCGCGGAAGCAAACCCCAAAAGCGATTTTTTTCCGTGCTATCAGATGCTTGCGTCGATTAAAGCGGTACGCCGAGACGATTGGCGACTTCTTCGTAGGCTTCGATGACGTCACCGAGGCCCTGGCGGAAGCGGTCTTTGTCCATCTTCTTCTTGGTGTCTTTGTCCCACAGGCGGCAGCCGTCCGGGCTGAATTCGTCGCCCAGGACGATGGAGCCGTCGTGGAACACGCCGAATTCCAGTTTGAAGTCGACCAGCAGCAGGCCGGCGTCGTCGAACAGCTTGCTCAGCACGTCGTTGACCTTGAGGGACAACTCCTTCATGCGTGCCAGTTGCTCAGCGGTGCCCCAGCCGAATGCCACGACGTGGGATTCGTTGATGAACGGGTCGCCCTTGGCGTCGTCCTTCAGGAACAGTTCAAACGTGTAAGGGTTGAGCTTGAGGCCCTCTTCCACGCCCAGGCGCTTGACCAGGCTGCCGGCGGCGTAGTTACGCACGACGCACTCAACCGGGATCATGTCGAGCTTCTTGACCAAGCACTCGTTGTCGCCCAGCAGTTTGTCGAATTGGGTCGGGATGCCGGCCGCTTCGAGTTTCTGCATGATGAAGGCGTTGAACTTGTTGTTCACCATGCCTTTGCGATCAAGTTGTTCGATGCGCTTGCCGTCGAACGCCGAGGTGTCGTTGCGAAACAGCAGGATCAGGCGGTTGGCGTCGTCGGTCTTGTATACCGACTTGGCTTTGCCGCGGTAGAGTTCTTCACGTTTTTCCATGATGGGCTCCGCTTGCTAAAGGGTGGGCTAGGCGATGTGTCGCCAATCTAGCCCTGAATCTTGATCGGCCAGTTGCAGCCAGTCCGGGTCGCACCCGAGGGTATCGACAAAACATTGCCGGGCCAGCTGCGGCAGGTTGTTCTTGCTGCTCAGGTGGGCCAGGACCAAGTGTTGCAAGTCTTGCCAGCCCAACTCATACACCAGGTACGCCGCCTGGTGGTTGTTCAAATGTCCGAGCTCGCCGCCCACCCGCTGCTTGAGAAAGTACGGGTAATGACCACGCGCCAGCAGGTCTCGACAGTGGTTGGACTCGATCATCAATGCATCGAGGTCGCGGTAACCGTCCAACACCCTGGAGCAGTAGGAACCCAGGTCGGTGAGCACGCCGAAACGCCGCTCACCGTCACTGAAAACGTACTGCGTAGGCTCCTGGGCGTCGTGCGCCACGGCAATCACATCGATGCTCAACGCACCAATCTGCAGCTGTTCGCCACCGGCCAGGAAACCTGCGGGTTCTATGGGTTTGCGCATCCCGCGCAATGTGCCGCGACTCAGGTACACCGGAAGATTGTAGCGCCGAGACAGCAAACCCACGCCATGCACGTGGTCGGCATGTTCGTGGGTCACTAGAATCGCGCTCAGCTGCGTGGGGTGAACCCCCAGGCGCAGCAGGCGCCGCTCGGTTTCTTTTAACGAGAAACCACAATCCACCAGCACGTACGTGTCGTCGTGGGCGACCAGCGTGCCGTTCCCTTGGCTACCGCTGCCGAGAACGGCAAAACGCATCGGATCAGCCCAGGTTGTCCTGAATCACGCCCAACACTTTGCGCGCTGTTTCAGCTGGCGCAACGGTGTTGATGTTTTTCTCGACGGTGACTTGTACGCTTTCGCCAACCTTGCTCAAACGAACCTGGTAACGCTCGGCACGGGTTTCGATCTCTTCCTTGGTCGGCTTGCTGCCGAACAATTTGCCGAAGAAACCTGGCTCGTCGTCTTTCTTCTCAGCCTTTTCAGCCACGTTGATGTAGTACAGGCCCAGGCTGCGGTTGATGTCTTCAACTCGCCAAGGGCCCTTCTCCAACGCGCGGCCAACACTGGCCCAGGCGCGGTCGAGGTCTTCACCCAGGTTCAGCACGACGTTGCCGCTTCCGTCTTCGGTGAGGCTGACGCGGTTAGGCGTGTCGTAATCACGCGCGGCGAGCAGGGAAACCGAACCGCCCTTCTCGGAGATACGGCTCATGCTGGCCAGCATCTCGTCGACCAACGCGGCGTCTACGCCCATGTTGACCGAACGCGGGGTGAAGTCGACGTTGGCGGTGCTGCCGGCAGGACGCTCGGCGCTGACTACATAGACTTCACTGGTGTTGCGCTGCACGCCTGGCTCGATGCGCACACGCACACGAGCTTCGTTATCGGCGGCTACACCACCGGCCTGTAGACGCTGAGCCATGTTGGCGGACAATTCGCTACCACGCTGCCATGCAGTGGTGAACTCACCGGTCTGCGGGCGTTGCTGGTCGATGCGGAAACCGTTGTCCTGAAAGAACTGCAGCGCCACTGGCCAGACTTCGGCAGGTGGACGCTGGGCGATGATCCAGCGGTTGTCGCCGCTCTTCTGCAGGCTGTAGTCGCTGGCGTCCGCCACTGCCGAGATCGGCTGCGGACGCGGCACCACGTACTCACCCTTGGTGGTGTCGTCGGCGACGTTGCGCGGGATAGGCAGCAACGGGTCAAGGCGCTTGGCGACATTGACGTCCGGCGGCAGTTGCATCGGTTTGGTTGCTTGTGCTTCCAGGTAATCGCTGCCGCGGTCACGGAAGTAACCATCCGGGCCCCAAATCCAACCGCAGCCACTGGTGCTGGAGATAATCAAGGCAAGTGCGGAAAGTCCGGCCAATCGCTTCATGCGTAGTGCTTCCTCAATTAAACCAGGACGCCGGACTGGCGCAGGGCCTGTCGCAGCGGTTCGTGACAGGCTTCGCTGAGCCGGGTGAGCGGCAGACGGATACCGTCCGGCATCAGGCCCATCTCAAACAGCGCCCATTTCACGGGAATAGGGTTGGATTCGATAAACAGTGTTTTGTTGAGCGGCATCAGCTTCTCGTGGATCGCGCGGGCAGTCACCGCATCGCCGGCGATGGCGGCGGCGCACAGCTCGCTCATGGCGCGCGGGGCGACGTTGGCGGTCACGGAGATGTTGCCTTTGCCACCCAGCAGGATCAGCTCGACCGCCGTTGCGTCGTCACCGGAATACACCAGGAAGTCGCTGCTCACGCCGGCCAGGATGTCCTTGGCGCGCTGCAGGTCGCCAGTGGCTTCCTTGATGCCGATGATGTTCGGCACGGTGGACAGGCGGATCACGGTCTCGGCCTTCATGTCGCAGGCAGTACGGCCGGGCACGTTGTAGAGGATCTGCGGGATATCGACGGCTTCGGCAATGGTGCGAAAGTGCTGGAACAGGCCTTCCTGGGTCGGCTTGTTGTAGTACGGGGTCACCAGCAGGCAGGCATCGGCGCCGGCTTTCTTGGCGTTTTTGGTCAACTCGATCGCTTCACGCGTCGAGTTGGCGCCCGTACCGGCGATCACGGCAATACGACCTGCGACGCGCTTGACGACGAATTCGATCACCTGGATGTGTTCTTCCACATCAAGTGTGGCCGACTCACCCGTGGTGCCGACCGCCACAATGGCGTTGGTGCCCTCTTGCAGGTGGAAGTCCACCAGTTTGCCCAGGCTATCCCAGTCGAGATGACCTTGTGCATCCATGGGTGTGACCAGTGCCACCATACTGCCCGCAATCATGCAACCGCTCCTGCCGGAAAAAGAGAGCCGTAATGGTACTGGCGCCAAGATGCTTGTACAAGCGAAGTACCGCCTGAGGATGCGTTCTGAGCCAACTAAACGACGGGCAATGCCATCATTGGGCCAAAGCGTGCCTTGAAGCACGCTGAAATCAGACCGATCACGCAATGAAAACGCCACCTCCTATCCCTTGGCGACGGTTTTCGCTACCCTTCATCCTTTGATCGATACAGCCCTCACCGTATCGACCGCTCATCGTTTTAGGAAGGCTGCATGTCCACCCCCACAGTTCGCGAACAATTCCTTGTTATCAGTGCCCTCGGCGCCAACCCCATGGAGCTGACTAACGTCCTGTGCCGCGCCAGCCATGAAAACCGCTGCGCCGTCGTGACCTCCCGCCTCACTCGCCACGGCGAATGCAGCGCGCTGGTGCTGCAGATTTCCGGCACCTGGGACGCCTTGGCGCGCCTGGAGACGGGCCTGCCAGGCCTGGCCAAAAAGCACGATTTCACCGTCAACGTGGTGCGCAGCGCCGCGCTGGAGAACCGCCCACAGGCGCTGCCGTATGTGGCGTATGTCAGCTCGGCCTACCGCTCGGATATCGTCAATGAGCTGTGCCAGTTCTTTATCGACCACAACGTCGAGCTGGAAAACCTGACCTGCGACACCTACCAGGCGCCACAAACCGGCGGCACCATGCTCAACGCCACGTTCACCGTGACCTTGCCGGCCGGCGTACAGATCAGTTGGCTGCGTGACCAGTTCCTGGATTTCGCCGATGCCCTGAACCTCGACGCACTGATCGAGCCATGGCGCCCACAGAACCCAATGTAAGAAGGAAGCACTCATGCCGGTAGCCATCGACAAACCCGTAGCCGATTTCGAAGCCCAGGCCACCAGCGGCCAGACCTTCAGCCTCGCTGCCCTCAAGGGCAAGCAAGTGGTGATCTACTTCTACCCCAAGGACAGCACCCCGGGCTGCACCACTGAAGGCCAGGGTTTTCGTGACCAATACGCAGCGTTCAAGGCCGCCGACACCGAAGTGTTTGGCGTGTCCCGCGACAGCGTGAAGTCCCACGAAAACTTCAAGGGCAAGCAGGAATTCCCCTTCGAGCTGATCAGCGACAAGGACGAAGCCGTTTGCCAGCTGTTTGATGTGATCAAGCTGAAGAAGCTGTATGGCAAGGAATACCTGGGCGTGGATCGCAGCACCTTTTTGATCGACAAAAAGGGTGTGCTGCGCCAGGAATGGCGTGGTGTGAAAGTGCCGGGCCATGTGGATGCCGTGTTGGCAGCGGCGCAGGCGTTGAACAAGGCCTGATTTGCCCTGGAGCGAGCTTGTGTGGCGAGCGAGCTTGCTCGCTCGCCACAGGTGTTACAACAAAGGCGCCACCACCGGCTCTTGTCGCGGCCACGCATCCAGCACTGCCTTGAACAGCGTCGCCAGTGGGATTGCAAAGAACACACCCCAAAACCCCCATAGCCCACCAAACAACAACACCGCACAGATGATCGCTACCGGGTGCAGATTGACCGCCTCCGAGAACAGCAGCGGCACCAGCACGTTGCCGTCCAGGGTCTGGATAATGCCGTAAACCGCCATCAGGTAGATGAACTGATCACTCCAGCCCCACTGGAACAACGCGATCAACATCACCGGCACCGTCACCACTACCGCACCGACATACGGCACCACCACCGACACACCCACCAGCAACGCCAGCAGCGCTGCGTAGTTCAGCCCGAGCGCAACGAACGCGATGTAGGTAACGCCGCCGCAGATAACAATCTCAATGACCTTGCCACGGATGTAATTGGCGATCTGCCGGTTCATTTCCTCAGCCACACGGGTGATCAGTGCCCGCTCGCGTGGCAGGTAACCGCTGACCCAGCGGCCAATCATTGCGCGGTCTTTGAGGAAGAAGAACACCAGGATCGGCACCAGTACCAGGTAGATCATGATGTTGACCAGCAGTGGCAAACTGGACAGGGAAAAAGTCAGCGCCCATTGCCCGAACTTTCCGATCTCACCGCGCGCCACTTCGATGGCCTGTAATACCTGCTCGTCCGACACCAGGTGCGGATAGCGTTCCGGCAGCAACAGCAACAGCGATTGCCACTTGGCGAGCATGCCCGGCAGCTCGTTAAACAGGGTGATCAACTGATGCCACAACAACGGCAACACCACCACGATGAACACCACCAACAGGCCCATGAACAGGGCAAACACCAGCCCCACCGCCACCCCGCCCGGCAAGCGCAACCGCTCCAGCGTGGTGACCAAGCCCTGCATCAGGTACGCCAACACCATCCCCGCCAACACGGGTGCCAACATGCCGCCCAAGGTGAGCACGGCGGTAAAGGCCAGGAACAGCAGGACCGCCAGCACCACAGCTTCTTCATCGGAGAAGTAGCGCTGAATCCAGTCTCGTAACACTTTGAACATCAATCAACCTCAGGTGGTGGGGGCAAACGGTTCAGGCCTTGCGCAACCAGTAACGGTACACACCGGCAGCGTCTTCTTCGTGTAACAGGGTATGCCCGGCCAACTTGGCGAATGTGCGGAAATCGCGCTGCGAGCCTGCGTCCGTGGCGATCACCTTGAGCACGCAACCGCTGGCTAACCGGTTGAGTTCCAGCTTGGCCTTGAGCAGCGGCAATGGGCAATTGAGGCCGCTGGCGTCGAGTTCGGCATCAAAGGCTACAGCGTCGGTCATGGTTTTACTCCGGGCAAGCGTTTTGGGTGCTTAGAATATCTGGTCCGAAGCTCAGTGTCCGGCTACAGTAAGCTCTTTGTCGAAAGGCTTTGTGCATGACTTTTTTGCGCCCTACCCTGCTGACGCTGGCTTGCCTGCTGGCCTCTCCGGCCTTCGCTGACGACCTGCCGTCACTCGGCGACGCCAGTTCTGCCATTGTCTCGCCACAACAGGAATACCAACTCGGCCGCGCGTGGCTGGCCTACCTGCGCGGCCAGGTCTCGCAGCTCAATGACCCACAGCTTAAGGATTACGTCGAAACCAGCGTGTACAAACTGGTGGAGACCAGCCAGGTCAATGACCGGCGCCTGGAGTTCATCCTGATCAACAGCCCGCAGCTCAACGCCTTTGCCGCCCCTGGCGGGATTGTCGGGGTTAACGGCGGCCTGTTTCTCAATGCCCAGACCGAAGGCGAATACGCCTCGGTGCTCGCCCACGAATTGGCGCACTTGTCCCAGCGCCACTTTGCCCGGGGCGTGGAAGCGCAGTCGCGCATGCAAATCCCGATGATGGCCGCTTTGCTCGGCGGCATTATCGCGGCGGCGGCTGGTGCGGGTGATGCCGGTATCGCCGCAATTGCGGGCAGCCAGGCAGCAGCGATCCAGGAACAACGTCGCTTCTCCCGCCAGAACGAACAGGAGGCTGACCGTATCGGCATCCTCAACCTGGAAAAGGCCGGGTACGACCCGCGCTCCATGCCGACCATGTTCGAGCGCCTGATGCGCCAATACCGTTTCGACGCCAAGCCGCCGGAATTTTTGCTGACTCACCCGGTTACCGAATCACGGATCGCCGATACGCGTAACCGCGCCGAGCAAGCCAAACCGGGTGGCAAGGAAGACAGCCTGCGCTATCAACTGATTCGGGCGCGGGTACAGTTGCAATACGAAGACACGCCGGGCCTCGCCGCAAAACGTTTCCAGGCGCAGCTGGACGAGAACCCGAAAAACGATGTGGCGCGCTATGGTTTGGCCATCGCCCAGATCAAGGGCACGCAACTCAAGGAAGCACGGGAAAGCCTGGCGCCCCTGCTGGCTAAAGCACCCAACGACATCACTTACAACTTGGCGCAGATCGAACTGGACATCACCAGCAACCGCTTGCCGGATGCCCAGCAACGTACCGACCGAATGCTTACCCAATACCCCGGCAACTATCCGCTGAATCAGGTGCGGGTGGACTTGCTGCTCAAGCAGAACCGCACCGCCGATGCGGAAAAGGCCCTGGATGCGCTGCTCAAATCCCGCCCAGATGACCCCGACGTCTGGTATCAGGTCGCCGAAACGCGCGGGCTGTCCGGCAATATCATCGGCTTGCATCAAGCCCGCGCCGAGTACTTTGCATTGGTGGGCGACTTCCAGCAGGCCATTCAGCAACTGGATTTTGCCAAGCGCCGTGCGGGCAACAACTTCCCACTGTCCTCACGTATCGACGCGCGCCAACGTGAGTTGATCGAACAGGAACGGCTGGTAAAAGGGATGATGAGCTAAACCTATCGCCCACAAAAAAGCCCCGCTTTCGCGGGGCTTTTTATTGTTCCAGCAGATTACTCGGCCAGCTTGAAGGTGATGAAGCTCGCACGCCCTTGACGCAACACGCGCATCGAAACCGAACGGTTCTTCGGCAGCGCCTTGGCGATGTCGGTGAACTGCTTGGTGGTGTCGATGGCCTGATTGTTCAGGTGAGTGATCACGTCACCTGGCTGCAGGCCAATCAGAGAGGCAGGGCCGTCCTGCACTTCCTTGATCACCACGCCGCTTTTAAGGTCGAAGCTCTTCTTCTGCTCATCAGTCAGCTCGGCCACTGCGATGCCCAGGCGGTTGCTGCTGCGCTCGGCACCCGGCTTGGCGTTACCCAGGGCATCCAGGGTGGCGCCCTCTTCCGGGATCGCACCCACGGTCAGCTCAACGGTCTGGCGCTTGCCTTCACGAATCACTTCCAGCTTGGCTTTGCTGCCTGCCTTGAGTGCGCCGACCAGGTGTGGCAGGTCCGCCGACATGATGATTGGCTGGCCATTCATGCTCAGGATCACGTCACCGACTTGCAGGCCACCTTTGGCAGCCGGGCCGTCGTCCTGGATCTGCGCGACCAGAGCACCGGCCGGTTTATCGAGGCCGAAGGACTCAGCCAGGTCCTTGTTCACTTCCTGGATCACTACACCCAACCAGCCACGGCTGACCTTGCCACCGCTTTTGAGCTGGTTGGAAACGTCCATGGCCACGTCGATCGGGATGGCGAAGGAAACGCCCATGAAGCCACCGGAACGGGTATAGATCTGCGAGTTGATACCGACCACTTCGCCCGCCAGGTTGAACAACGGACCACCGGAGTTACCCGGGTTAATCGGCACGTCGGTCTGGATGAACGGTACGTAGTTTTCGTTTGGCAGGCTGCGGCCGATGGCGCTGACGATGCCTTGGGTGACGGTATGGTCGAAACCGAACGGTGAACCGATCGCGACGACCCACTGCCCGGCTTTAAGGTCCTGGGATTTACCCAGTTTCAAAACCGGCAGATCTTTGCCTTCGATTTTCAGCAAGGCCACATCGGAACGTGGGTCGGTGCCGACGAGCTTGGCTTTCAGTTCACTGCGGTCAGCCAGGCGCACGAGGATCTCGTCAGCGTCGGCAATGACGTGGTTGTTGGTGAGGATGTAGCCATCGGGAGAAATGATGAAGCCCGAGCCCAGGGACTGCGCTTCACGCTGCCCACCGCCACCACGCGGGGAACGCTGTTGCGGCATGCCACGCTCGAAGAACTCGCGCAACATCGGCGGCAAGCCTTCCAGGTCCGGCATCTGCTGGTTCGAGACTTTGCGATCCGGCAGTTTCTGCGTGGTACTGATGTTCACCACGGCAGGCGAGGCCTGCTCCACCAGTTGGGTGAAGTCAGGCAGCTCGGCCGCTTGCGCGGACACGGCCTGACCCAGCACCAATACCGTGGCGACTATGGATAGGTAAGACTTCAAACGTGGTATCGACATACAGCTCCCGTTACGACGAGCAGGGTTGAGCGACAGGGTTCAAGAAACGCCGAAAACTGCGACCGACATCTTTGTTCCGCGAACAAAACAAGGCCAGAGCCGACAAGCCCTGACCTATAAAAAACATGGGGATTTTTTGCAAGTGAAAATAATGATCCAGAGATTTCATGCTCTCAGCACCCAACCCGGCATAGGCGCAGATTGAAAGGTCAGGATGAACATAGGATTAACAACTCACGGCTTGGCGGCTGTCTTTTCGCCGCGTACGGAGAGCGCAATGCGCTCGGCGGTGCCGATGGGAATTTCGCCGACCACCGTCACCATAACTTCGCCATCGACGGTGTTCAAACGGCGCGAAACGGCGACGGTTGGGCCCAGCTGTGTGCGGGTTTCACTTACGCTCGCGCCGTCGGTTGACTCAAGGAACACCGAGAAACGTGCAAGGCCATCGTCATACATCAAGCTGTCGACGGTGGACTTGGTCTGGGTGTCTTTACGCGCAATGCTACTGGTGAGTTGGAAACCAGGAGGCAACCAATCCAGGTGCCACGCATGGGTGGCGGGTACTTCTGGCGCTTTACTCTGCGAAACGGCGACAGGCGTGCATTCGCTGCTGGGCTGCAAGTCGCGATCGGAGGGCGCTGGCGAAGTGGTCAGTCGAGTGAACTGAAAACGCTCCAGCAACTGGCCTTGGTCGTTGAGCAACAAGGATTTCAGCGGCAGCGCGGTTTCACGATCTACGTGCAACTCAAAGCCGTATCGATATTGATCGCGCGGCGTGATCGACACAATCACCGCATTACGACCGGCCACGCGCGATTTGCCAATGACGGCCAACTCGTAGAATTGAGTGAGTTTTTGCGGATCAAGTGCGCGCGACGGCGCATCAGGGGAATTACCCAGGCCAGCGACCAAAGTGCCACTGACGCATTGCGTCCGGCCATTTACGCGCACAACCTCTTGCGCCGAGCCATCGAGCTGCAAAAGCCGCTCTCGGACTTGACCGTCCTGGACACGATGCCAGATGTCATGGGTAGAAAAACTGCCGTTACGTTCGTAGACGAACGTACCTTGAAAGCTTTGCTGCTGCTCTGCACGCCCAAGTCGAGTAAGCCAGTCTTGGGCTTCGTCGGCATGGGCGGATAGTGCAAAACAACCACTGAGCAAAAGCGTAAGGAGCGGTATGGCGCGCATAGGGCTCCTTAACGGTTTAGCGGTTTTCCAGACTTGCTGCACGAGCGTATGGCAGCGCGCTTTCAGTGCCTTTCAAAGCCGATTCCTGTGCGTGTTGGCGCAGGTAGCCTGGAAGACGCTGATCCTGCCAGCCGGATTGCCCTTGAAGTACACCATTAGCCATAGGGCCGGTAGTGTCAGAGCTTTCCTTGTAGCCGGCCAGTACAGCAGGGCCTTTGACTTGCGGACCGGCCATTACCGGTTGCTGAGTCTGTTGGGCCAGTTCGGCACCGGCGATTTCGTCCTGGTTATACAGGCGAACACCGGCCAACACAGCAACGGTCACCGAGGCAGCCACTGCCAAACGACCCAGGCTACGCCATGGACCGCGAGCAGCTTTTGCCGGAACGGCTTCATCAGCCAGCGCAGCAGAAACGGCCGCAGCAATATCCAGACGAGGGATTAGAAGATCCTTGTGCATCACCGCCCGAGCGACTTGGTAACGAGACCAGGTATCACGGGTTTCGGCATCATCAAATGCGTTAAGCACTCGACGAAGTTCCAGTTCATCCGCTTCGTTATCCATCACTGCGGACAGCGATTCCTGCAGGGCATCACGACTCATGGCGGTTCCTCTCTTGGCTGTCGCCGCTGTCTTTAGTTTTCCTGCAACAACGGTTGCAAGGCTTTGTCGATGGCTTCCCGGGCCCGGAAAATCCGTGACCTTACAGTCCCCACCGGACACTGCATGACGCTCGCAATGTCTTCGTAACTCAGACCATCGAATTCACGTAAAGTTAACGCCGTACGCAAATCTTCTGGCAGTTGCTGAATTGTGCGATGAACGGTTCCTTCGATCTCGTCGCGCAGCAATGCACGCTCCGGCGACTCGAGATCTTTGAGGCCGTGATCACCATCGTAAAATTCCGCATCTTCTGAACTTACATCGCTATCCGGTGGGCGGCGCCCGCGAGACACCAGATAGTTCTTCGCCGTGTTAATGGCGATGCGGTACAGCCACGTGTAAAACGCACTGTCACCGCGAAAATTGCCAAGTGCACGGTACGCCTTGATAAAGGCTTCCTGTGCAACGTCCTGCGCTTCATGGGTGTCGTGCACAAAACGCACGATCAACCCGAGAATTTTGTGCTGGTATTTCAGCACTAGCAGATCAAATGCTCGCTTATCGCCGCGTTGAACGCGCTCGACCAGCTGCTGATCCTCTTCCTGGGTTAGCATGAACACTCCTCGTTGTACTTGAGGGAGGCTTGCATAACTAAACGATCAGGCTTGCAAACATAGACTAGGACTTTTCGCAAAAGTTCTCCCCCTCCAAGCAAGTTTCCGGCGCGCACTGATTTGGCACACACGAAAAACGCAGCACGGGCAATGCCGGCTGCGCGAATAATCTTGTCGCCGGTTTTCTGACGCGTCCAATGCACCCGACGGGCCAATAAACTCAACGTTTTCCCAGCTTTCGGGCAACCTGCTATTGAGTCAGGGCTTATGCAAAAAGTTCCCATCCCAATAACCAGCCGATTTTACCCAAGCCGTGCACCGTAATCTCACATTGCCACGAATGCCCGGCTATTGTGCCGCTCCCCCCCTCTATATACTAGTGGCCCGTGTGACCCTTTGATTCGCCGATCCAGGCGTCCTGTTTGCGCCAATCCTTCGGATCGCTTTTTGCGGAATCCTTCAAATGAGCCAACAGTTTCAACACGATGTCCTGGTGATCGGTAGTGGCGCAGCCGGCCTGAGCCTGGCACTGACCCTTCCCAGCCACTTGCGCATTGCCGTCCTGAGCAAAGGCGACCTGGCGAACGGCTCGACGTTCTGGGCCCAAGGTGGCGTCGCTGCGGTACTGGACGACACCGACACGGTGCAGTCCCACGTCGAAGATACACTCAACGCCGGCGGTGGCCTGTGCAACGAAGACGCCGTGCGCTTCACCGTCGAGCATAGCCGCGAAGCCATCCAATGGCTGATCGACCAGGGCGTGCCGTTCACCCGCGACGAACATGCCGGCAGCGACGACGGCGGATTCGAGTTCCACCTGACGCGCGAAGGCGGCCACAGCCATCGACGCATCATCCACGCGGCCGATGCCACCGGCGCCGCCATCTTCAGAACCCTGCTCGAGCAGGCCCGCCAACGCCCCAACATCGAATTGCTGGAACAACGGGTAGCCGTCGACCTGATCACCGAAAAACGTCTGGGCCTGGACGGCGAGCGCTGCCTCGGCGCCTACGTGCTGAACCGCGCCAGCGGCGAAGTCGACACCTACGGCGCACGCTTCACCATTCTCGCCTCAGGCGGCGCAGCCAAAGTCTACCTCTACACCAGCAACCCTGACGGCGCCTGCGGCGACGGCATTGCCATGGCTTGGCGCTCGGGTTGCCGGGTGGCGAACCTGGAATTCAACCAGTTCCACCCCACCTGCCTGTATCACCCGCAGGCCAAGAGTTTCCTGATCACCGAAGCCCTGCGCGGTGAAGGCGCCCACCTCAAACTGCCGAATGGCGAGCGCTTCATGCAACGCTTCGACCCGCGTGCCGAACTGGCCCCACGGGACATCGTCGCCCGTGCCATCGACCATGAAATGAAGCGCCTGGGCATCGATTGCGTCTACCTGGACATCAGCCACAAGCCCGAAGCCTTCATCAAGACGCACTTCCCCACCGTCTACGAGCGCTGCCTGACGTTCAACATCGATATCACCAAAGGCCCGATCCCGGTGGTGCCGGCCGCGCATTACACCTGCGGCGGCGTGATGGTCGACCAACACGGCCGCACCGACGTGCCCGGCCTGTATGCGATCGGCGAAACCAGCTTCACCGGCCTGCATGGCGCCAACCGCATGGCCAGCAACTCGCTGCTCGAATGTTTCGTCTACGCCCGCTCTGCAGCCGCCGATATCCTTGAACAACTGCCACGCATCCCGGTACCGGCCGCCCTGCCGCGCTGGGACGCCAGCCAAGTGACCGATTCGGACGAAGACGTGATCATCGCCCACAACTGGGACGAGCTGCGTCGCTTCATGTGGGACTACGTGGGGATTGTGCGCACCAACAAGCGCCTGCAACGCGCTCAACACCGCGTGCGCTTGCTGCTGGACGAGATCGACGAGTTCTACAGCAACTATAAAGTCAGTCGCGACCTCATCGAGTTGCGCAACCTGGCCCAAGTCGCGGAACTGATGATCCGCTCAGCCATGGAACGCAAGGAAAGCCGCGGCCTGCATTACACCCTCGACTACCCGCAGATGCTGCCCGAGGCCCGCGACACTATTCTGGTGCCAACCACCTACGGCGGCTGAACTTCAAGCGTACCCGCAGGCGCCGATGCACATCGGCGGCCTGCGAATCACTTGGCACACAAATCGAACGCGTCCACCACTCTGCGGGCACCCGATAGCGCAGCACCACGACCAACGGTAATGCCAGGCTGTCGGGGCGCAGTTGCACGCTGTGCCAACCACGCTCTTTGCTGAAGAGCTGCCAGCCGTCTTCATCGCGGCGCAGGCCACAAATCGACGAACGGTGAGTCAAGAGAATATGCCGGGGTAATACCCAGGCGGCATGCGCCAGACACAACAGAATGCCAAGGCGTGCGAACGGCAAATCGATCACCAGCAAGGCACCCAGCGCGAACAGCTGGGCAAGCAGATACGCCGCCAGCAACAGCCGTGAGGCCTGCCAGCGGCATTCGAAGCGATTACTTGGGCTGGACACGGTCCAGAATCATCCGAACCATGCGCTGCAGCTCCGGATCCTCAGATTCGGCGCGCTCCATGAACCAGCCGAACATGTCCTGATCTTCGCACGTCAGCAGCCTGACGTAGAGGTCGCGATCCTCCTTGTTGAGCGTCGCGTACACTTCTTTGGTGAAAGGCACCAACAACACATCCAACTCCAGCATGCCACGACGGCTGTGCCAGTAGAGGCGATTGATTTCTACTTCTTCGACCATGGAGCGCTCCTCAAATAGTGCGCAAGTATACAGGCCCGATGGCACCGGACCAGTCGGCTTTGGTCGCCCCATACGGAAACTATCCATTTGCCGGGCGCCCCTCTATGATGCACTCATGACTTTTTGACCTGCGATGACCCATGGCCGACTCTGCTTTTTTCTGCCCCTTGACCCACGAAGGCGTTCTCGCCGTCCGCGGCTCCGACGCTGCCAAATTCCTGCAAGGGCAACTGACCTGCAACCTCAATTACCTGAGCGACACCCAGGCAAGCCTCGGCGCGCGCTGCACGCAAAAAGGCCGTATGCAGTCAAGTTTTCGCATCCTGCTGCAAGGTGATGGCGTGCTCCTCGCCATGGCCACCGAGCTGCTCGAGCCGCAACTTGCCGACCTGAAAAAATACGCAGTGTTCTCCAAGTCCAAGCTCACCGACGCAAGCACCGCCTGGGCGCGTTTCGGCCTGGCCAATGCCGATCAGGCGCTGTCGGCTCTTGGCCTTGAACTCCCCGCCGAGACCGACAGCGTAGCGCGCACCGAGGCATTGATCGCCATTCGCGTTTCCCCCGGCCGCGCCGAACTCTGGGTACCTGCCGAGCAAGCCGATGCTGTGCGCACTCAGTTGGCCGCACAGCTGCAACAAGCTGACTTAAATGACTGGCTATTGGGCCAGATTCGCGCCGGCATCGGCCAGGTCATGCCGCAAACCCGCGAACTGTTTATCCCGCAGATGCTCAACCTGCAAGCCGTCGGCGGTGTCAGCTTCAAGAAAGGCTGCTACACCGGTCAGGAAATCGTCGCGCGCATGCAATACCTCGGCAAGCTCAAGCGTCGCCTGTATCGCCTCAGCCTTGATGCAACCGAATTGCCCGAGCCAGGCACGCCGCTGTTTTCCCCCAGCCATAACAGCGCGATCGGCGAAGTCGTTATCGCAGCAAAAACTGACCAAACCGTTGAACTTCTCGCCGTGCTGCAAGCCGAAGCTGCCGACAGTGGCGATGTGCGCTTGGGCACCCTGGAAGGTCCCGGCTTGCACCTGCTCGATCTGCCTTACCAGCTGGATCGCGATAAAGAGATCCAGCGTTAATTGCCGTACCTTTTTGCAACACCCTAGAGAGCATGAATGAACAAGCTGGCGGAAAAAGTCCAACAGGCTTTAGTGACGGCCATCGACAACGATGACCTGGTTCTGCCGACATTACCGGAAGTGGCCCTGAACATTCGTCAGGCCGCTGAAGACCCGGATATCAGCATCAGCCACTTGAGCAAAATGATCGGTCGCGATACCGCCCTGTCGGCGCGCCTGATCAAAGTGGTCAACAGCCCACTGCTGCGCGCGACCCAGGAAGTCACCGACCTGCACACCGCCATCACTCGGCTGGGCACCAACTACAGCAGCAACCTGGCGATCGGGCTGGTAATGGAACAAATCTTCCACGCCCGCTCCGAAGTCGTCGAACTGAAAATGCGCGAAGTGTGGCGCCGCAGCCTGGAAGTGGCGGGCGTGAGTTATGCCTTGTGCCGCAGCCACAGCCAGCTCAAGCCGGACCAGGCGGCCCTCGGCGGTCTGGTGCATCAAATAGGCGTGCTGCCGATTCTCACTTACGCCGAAGACCACTACGAGCTGCTCTCCGACCCGGTCAGCCTCAACCATGTGATCGACAGCATCCACCCGTTGCTGGGAGACAAACTGCTGGGTGGCTGGGACTTCCCGGAAATGCTGGCGAAACTGCCAGGGCAATACCTGGACCTGCAGCGCGACTCTCCGAGCCTGGACTACATCGACCTGGTGCAGGTTGCCGTACTGTATTGCCATCGTGGTACTGACCACCCGCTGGCGAATGTGCCGGTTTCCAGCCTGCCGGCGATCAAGAAATTACGGGTCGACCCTTACAGCGATGCCCTGCGTGCCGAACTGGATGAAGCGCGCTCGATGTTTTACTGATCACCCAGCGATAAAACTCACCCGCACCTTCAACCCCGCCAAATCACCATCATGCAGGCTGATCTGCGCCAGATGCGCGCGGCAGATCTCGCCGACAATCGCCAGCCCCAGGCCTGAGCCCATGCCCTGCTGGCTACGGCGGTAAAAACGCTCAAACACTCGGTCCCGCTCATCCAGCGGGATGCCCGGGCCATCGTCTTCCACTTCCAGGATGGCTGGCGCCATAACCCGTAAAATCACATTGCCACCCGGTGGTGTGTGGGCCAGTGCGTTATCCACCAAGTTACTCAGCAACTCGTTCAACAACGTCGGCTCGCCGCGCAACCACACCGGCTCATCCGCCTCCAACGCCAGCGCCACACCACGCGCATGGGCCAGCGGCGCCATGGCCATGCCCAACTCGCGGGCCAACTGGCTGAGGTCGAGCAATTGCGCGCCGCCTTCGGCAATCGCCCGCGCGCCGTTTTCGATGCGTGCCAGCGAGAGCAATTGATTGGCCAGATGAGTCAGGCGGTCGGTGCCCTGGGCGGCGGTTTCCAGCGTGCTGCGCCATGTCGCCGGGTCTTCACTGCGCAAGCCCAACGCCAAGCGCGCCTTGAGTGCCGCCAGCGGAGTGCGCAGTTCGTGGGCGGCGTCGGCGATAAACTGCGCCTGGCGCTCGAATTGGCCACGCAGGCGCTCGGTAAAGTGATTGAGGGAGCGCACCAGCGGGCCGAACTCATGCTGCACCTCCACCAGCGGCAATGGCCGCAAGTCGTCGGGCTGGCGCTCTTCCACCGCCGTGCGCAGGCGCTCCAATGGGCGCAGCGCGGCGCTCACGGCAAACCACACCAGCAACAATGCACCGACCGCCAACATCCCAAGGCGCAACAACGTGTCGGCCAGCAGGCTACGGGCCATGCTTTCGCGGGCTTCATCGGTTTCGGCAACGCGAATTTCCGCCATGCCATTCATGTTCGGTTCGGAGACCGCCTTGAGCAGGCTGACCACGCGCACATGCTGGCCCTGGTAAGTCGCGTTGTAGAACCTTGCCAACGCCGGGTAATCATCGGTGCGGGGCGTGCCGGGCGGCGGGCCAGGAAGGTTTTCGTAGCCGGATATCAGCTTTTGATCGATGTCATTGACCTGATAATAAATACGCCCGGCGCTGTCGTAGGCAAAGGTGTCCAACGCCACATAAGGCACATTGGCACTCAAGGTGCCATCTACCTGGGTCAAGCCGGCCGCGATGGTGCGCGCCGACGCCAACAACGTGCGGTCATAGGCAGTGTCGGCGGCTTCGCGGCCATTCCAGTAGGCGCTCATGCCACTGGCGAGCATCAACACCACCAGCAACAGCGCCAGGTTCCAGAGCAGGCGCCAGCGCAGGCTGCTGGGCTTATGCATCGCGGGCTTCCAGTAAATAGCCGAGGCCGCGGAAAGTCACAATGGCGATGGGCTGGCCGTCGAGTTTCTTACGCAGACGGTGCACGTAGATTTCAATCGCATCGGGGCTGGCTTCTTCATCCAGGCCAAATACTTGAGAGGCTAACTGCTCTTTGCTCATCACGCGGCCAGGACGGGCGATCAGCGCTTCAAGCACCGCTTGCTCGCGAGAGGTCAGCGTCAGCAGTTCGCCGCCTACCGTGAACCGCCGAGTATCCAGGTCATAGACCAGCACACCGCACGCCTGCTGGCGCTCGCCGCCCAACACACTGCGGCGCAGCAACGCCTTGACCCGCGCTTCCAACTCGGTCAACTCAAACGGCTTGGCCAGGTAGTCGTCGGCGCCAAGGTTCAGGCCATGCACGCGGTCCTTCACATCACTGCGCGCGGTGAGCATCAACACAGGCAGATTTTTCCCACGCGCCCGCAGACGCGCCAAAACTTCAAAACCATCCATGCGTGGCAGCCCGACATCGAGGATCACCACTGCATATTCCTCGCTGTTCAAGGCCAGGTCCGCGGCCACGCCATCGTGCAGCACGTCGACGGTCAAACCCGTGCTCTTGAGCGCCTGGGCGACACTTTCGGCGAGTTGCAAATGGTCTTCAACCAGAAGGACACGCATGGATTTTCACCTCATTCGGGCATGGTCGACGCCACGCTTTGGCGGGCAGTTTACAGGCGCCCACTGCCCTGTGAAGCCCGAAAACATTGAAAGACAACTGAAAGGTTAGTGAAAGCTTCGCCCTTTAGCATCCAGCGACGGTGGGTAATGCCCGCCGAGCTACCTGATCCGTAGCGCCAGAAAAACGCCTCGAAGCGTTTTCGCCAAAATAAGAACAATAACGGAGTACACAACGATGCTGTCGACACAGCCCCAGGCTTGCCCGCCTGTTCGTTTTTCTCGCCTTGCCCAGACCGCCCTTGCCAGTGCCACTGCCGTTGCCGGCTTTTCGCCGTTTAGCCAGGCAGCCTTCTTCGAAGACAGCAGTGCCACCCTCGAAACCCGCAACATGTACTTCAACCGCGACTTTCGTGATGGCACCAGTGCCCAGCAATCCAAGCGTGACGAATGGGCCCAGGGTTTCATGCTCAACCTGCAATCGGGCTACACCGACGGTACCGTCGGCTTTGGCGTGGATGCGCTGGGCATGCTCGGGGTCAAACTCGACTCCAGCCCCGACCGCACCGGCACCGGCCTGTTGCCGACCCATGACGACGGCCGCGCTGCCAATGAGTACTCCAAGCTGGGCCTGACCGGCAAAGTGAAGATCTCCGCCACTGAGCTGAAAGTCGGCTCACTGATCCCCGAGCTGCCGATTCTCAAGCCCAACGACGGGCGCATCCTGCCGCAGACCTTCAACGGCGGCCTGCTGACTTCCAAAGAATTCAAGAACCTGGTGTTCACCGGTGGCCGCCTGGATAAAGCCAAAGACCGCGACGACACCAACTACGAAGACATTACTCTTAACAACCGCAACAGCCGCTTCGTCAGCGGCGCCACCGGCAAGCACTTCAATTTCGGCGGCGTGGACTACAAGTTCGCCGACAAGGTCACCGGCAGCTACCACTTCGCCCAACTCGACGACGTCTACCGCCAGCACTTCCTCGGCCTTGTGGCCTCGCGCCCGATGGGCCCCGGCACCTTCGGCACCGACCTGCGCCTGGCTATCAGTGATGACACAGGCGCAGCCCATGGCGGCAAGATCGACAACAAATCCCTCAACGGCCTCTTCAGCTATGCCCTCAACGGCCATAAGCTCAGCGCCGGTTACCAGCACATGTCCGGCGACAGCGCCTTTCCCTATGTGGATGGCAGCGATCCGTACCTGGTCAACTTCGTGCAGATCAACGACTTTGCCGGCGCCCAAGAGCGCTCCTGGCAGGCGCGCTACGACTACGACTTCGCCAAGCTGGGGATTCCTGGCCTGAGTTTCATGAGCCGTTACCTGTCGGGTGACAACATCAAGCTCAGGAACGGCGAGACCGGCAAGGAGTGGGAACGCAACAGCGAGATCCGCTACATCGTGCAAAGCGGCACGTTCAAGGATGTCGCCCTGCGCCTGCGTAATGCCACGTACCGGTCCAACTATTCGGCGCGTGATGCGGATGAAGTGCGCGTGCTGGTCAGTTACAGCATCGCACTTTGGTAACACGTGCCGGGTAGCCACAACTCATAACAACAAAGACGGAGTTAAAGATGACCTATTCACTGCGTAAATTGGCCCTCGCGGCCGGCTGCATGCTGTTCGCCGGCCAACTGCTGGCCGCCGACGAACCCAAGCGCCCGGAATGCATCGCCCCGGCCTCGCCTGGCGGTGGTTTCGACCTGACCTGCAAACTGGCGCAAAGCGCGCTGGTCAACGAGAAGCTGCTGAGCAAGCCGATGCGCGTGACCTACATGCCCGGTGGTGTGGGCGCGGTGGCGTACAACGCAGTGGTGGCTCAACGCCCGGCAGACGCCGGCACGCTGGTGGCGTGGTCCAGTGGTTCGCTGTTGAACCTGGCCCAAGGCAAGTTTGGCCGCTTCGATGAAAACGCCGTGCGCTGGCTCGCCGCCGTCGGCACCAGCTACGGCGCCATCGCGGTGAAAAGCGATTCGCCCTACAAAAACCTCGACGATCTGGTTAAAGCCCTGAAGAAAGATCCGGGCAGCGTCGTGATCGGTTCCGGCGGCACCGTCGGCAGCCAGGACTGGATGCAAACCGCGCTGATCGCCAAGGCCGCCGGCATCAACCCGCGCGAGCTGCGTTATGTCGCCCTCGAAGGCGGCGGTGAAATCGCCACTGCCCTGCTCGGCGGCCACATCCAGGTCGGCAGTACCGACATCTCCGACTCCATGCCGCACATCCTCAGCGGTGACATGCGCCTGCTCGCCGTCTTCGCTGAAGAGCGCCTGGACGAGCCGGAAATGAAGAACATTCCGACCGCCAAAGAGCAAGGCTACGACATTGTCTGGCCAGTGGTTCGCGGCTTCTACCTCGGGCCAAAAGTCAGCGATGCCGACTACGCGTGGTGGAAAGACGCGTTCGACAAACTGCTGGCTTCCGACGAGTTCGCCAAGCTGCGTGACCAGCGCGAGCTGTTCCCGTTCGCCCTGACCGGCCCGGAGCTGGACACCTACGTGAAGAAACAGGTGGCTGACTACAAAGTGCTGGCCAAAGAGTTCGGCCTGATCCAGTAATCGCCCCTCTTTTGCGCGGCCGCGCCCTTCTCAACGGGCGGCGCGGCCCAGGAGTTTCACATGCTCTTACAACGCATTTTCGCCGCCGTATTGCTGCTGGCCTGCGCCGGCCTGGCACTGATGGCCTGGCCGTATCAGGCGGCATTTTCCTACGAGCCGGTCGGGCCACGCGCCTACCCGCTGCTGATGCTCGGGCTGATGAGCCTGGGCCTGATCTACATGCTGTTTCGCCCACAGCCGACCAAGCACACCGAAGAAGAACCGGCGCTGGACCGCGACACGCTGATCAAGATCGGCGTCTGCGTCGCGCTGCTGATCGTATTTGCCGGCACCTTCGAGCCCCTGGGTTTCATCCTCAGCAGCATGCTGATCGGTATCCCGATGGCGCGCCTGTATGGCGGCCGCTGGTTACCGAGCATGGTGATCGTCACGCTGATGGCCATTGGTCTTTACCTGCTGTTCGATAAAGCCATGGATGTACCGCTGCCCCTCGGCCTGCTTGAAGTTCTGGAGAACTGATATGGATACGTTCAGCTATTTGGGCCAGGGCTTCGGCGTTGCACTGACCCCTTACAACCTGGTGACCGCCCTGTGCGGCACCTTGATCGGCACCGTGGTCGGCCTGTTGCCGGGCCTGGGCCCGATCAACGGCGTGGCGCTGTTGATCCCCATCGCGTTTGCCCTGGGCCTGCCGCCTGAGTCGGCCTTGATCCTGCTCGCCGCCGTGTACCTGGGCTGCGAATACGGCGGGCGTATCAGCTCGATCCTGTTGAACATCCCCGGTGAAGCCTCCACCGTAATGACCACCCTCGACGGCTACCCGATGGCCCGCAAAGGCTTGGCCGGTGTGGCGCTGTCGTTGTCGGCGTGGAGCTCATTCATCGGTGCGTTTATCGCCACCTGCGGCATGGTGCTGTTTGCGCCGCTGTTGGCCAAGTGGGCGATTGCCTTCGGCCCGGCGGAATATTTCGTCCTGATGGTGTTCGCGATTGTCTGCCTCGGCGGTATGGCCGGTGACAAGCCACTGAAGACCTTTGTGGCGGCGCTGATCGGCTTGTTCCTGTCAGCGGTCGGCATTGATGCCAACAGCGGTGTGTACCGCTTTACCGGCGACAACATCCACCTCACCGACGGCATTCAGTTTGTCGTCTTGGTGCTCGGCCTGTTCTCCATCAGCGAAATCCTGCTGCTGCTGGAAAAAACCCACCGTGGCCAGGAAGCGGTAAAAGCTACCGGACGCATGATGTTCAACCTGAAGGAAGCGTCCGCGGTTTTCGTGGTCAACATCCGCTGCGGCCTGTTGGGTTTCATCATGGGCGTGTTGCCGGGTGCCGGCGCCACACTCGCTTCGGCGGTTGCCTACATGACCGAGAAACGCCTGGCCGGTGCCAGCGGTAAATTCGGCCAGGGCGACATGCGTGGCCTGGCCGCGCCGGAAACCGCCATCGGCGCTTCCGCCTGCGGCGCCCTGGTGCCGATGCTGACCCTCGGCGTACCCGGTTCGGGCACCACAGCGGTGATGATCGGCGCCCTGTCGCTGTACAACATCACGCCTGGCCCACTGCTGTTCCAACAGCAACCGGACATCGTCTGGGGCCTGATCGCCTCGTTGTTTATTGCCAACATCATGCTGGTGATCCTCAACATTCCGATGATCCGCATCTTCACGCGCATCCTCGCCGTGCCGAACTGGGCGCTGGTGCCGGTGATCGCCATCATCACCGCGATTGGTGTGTACGCGGTTCACGCCACCACCTTCGACCTGTTCCTGATGGTCGGCATCGGCATCTTCGGCTACATCCTGCGCAAGTTGGACTTCCCGCTGTCGCCCGTGCTGCTGGGCTTTATCCTCGGTGGTCTGATGGAACAGAACCTGCGCCGCGCGCTGTCGATTTCCAACGGTGCGCTGGAGATCCTGTGGTCGAGCCCGATCACCTTTGGTGTCTGGGTACTGACCGCGATCATGCTATTTGTGCCGGTGCTGCGTATCTGGCGCAAACGCGCACAACAGCGTCGTGCGCTGGCCGATGTCTGAGGTCACCATTAAACAATGGTGGGCAACACCGCTGGTCGGCCTGGCCGGCGGTTACCTGGCCAGCCTCGTCGGCTGGCCTTTGCCGTACATGGTCGGTTCATTGCTGGCGATCATTCTGGTGCGTTGCCTCACACCGTGGCAGTTGGCCGAGATTCCCGGCGGGCGCAAATGCGGCCAATGGGTGGTGGGCATCGGCATCGGGTTGCACTTCACCCCGGTGGTGATCGAGCAGGTGATGAGCCACTTCGGCCTGATCTTTTTCGGCGCGCTGGTCACCAGCCTGTCGAGCATTGTCGGCGTGTGGTTGATGCGCCGCAGTGGGGAAGACCGCGCCACCGCATTCTTCTCGAGCATGCCGGGCGGTTCCGGTGAGATGGTCAACCTCGGCGCGCGCAATGGCGCGGTGCTCAGCCGTGTCGCGGCCGGGCAGAGTCTGCGTGTGCTGGTGGTGGTGTTGTGTGTGCCGGCGATCTTCAAGTACGTGCTGGAAGGCGGCGCGCCGCAGTTTCATCCGGCACCGGTGAGCTGGGCGTGGCTGGCGCTGCTGTTTCCGCTTGGGGCGCTGGTGGCCTGGGGCTGGCAGCGTTTGCGTCAGCCCAACCCGTGGCTGTTCGGCCCGCTGTTGGTCAGTGCGACCGCCAGTGTTGTGTGGGATTTGCACATCGGCCTGCCCGATGGTGGTAGCCAGATCGGCCAGTGGCTGATCGGCAGCGGGTTGGGCTGCCACTTCAACCGTCAGTTCTTTCGCCGGGCACCGTCGTTCATGGCGCGTACGCTGCTAGGCACGGCGTTGACCATGGCGCTGGCGACGTTGGCGGCGGTGGGCTTGAGTGCGCTGACACACCTGGATTTGCGCTCACTCACCCTGGGCATGATGCCGGGCGGTATTGCTGAAATGAGCCTGACGGCCGAAACCTTGCAACTGTCGGTGCCGTTGGTGACGGCGATGCAGGTGATGCGCTTGTTGTTTGTGCTGTTTCTGGCGGAACCGTTGTTCCGGCACTGGAACCGTCAGCCGGACAAAACCTGAGGTCTGACGCAGGTAAAAATGTGGGAGCGGGCTTGCTCGCGAATACGGTGGATCAGTCAATACATCGGGTGACTGACACTCCGTATTCGCGAGCAAGCCCGCTCCCACATTGGTTTACAGGTGGCTTTAGAGTGGCGGCAACCGCCACTCAATCGGCGTCTCGCCATTCTGCTCAAGAAACTTGTTGGTGCGGCTGAAATGCCCGCAGCCCAGAAACCCGCGATACGCCGACAGTGGCGAGGGGTGCACCGACGTCAGCACCAGGTGCTTGGTCGCATCCACCAGCTTTTGCTTGCTTTGCGCATGGGCACCCCACAGCAAAAACACCAAGTGCGGCTGATGCTCGCTGACCACTTCGATGATCCGATCAGTAAAGAACTGCCAGCCCTTGCCCGCGTGCGCGTTGGCATTCGCGCGCTCCACAGTCATGGTGGTGTTGAGCATCAACACGCCCTGGTCGGCCCAGCTTTGCAGGCAACCGTGGTTGGGGATGTCGATGTTCAAGTCGCGCTTGAGCTCTTTGTAAATATTCACCAGGGAGGGCGGCGTCGGCACGCCCGGTTGCACCGAGAAGCACAAACCGTGGGCCTGGCCCGGGCCGTGGTACGGGTCCTGGCCAAGGATCACCACCTTGACCTTGTCCAACGGCGTTGAGTTAAGTGCATTGAAAATCAGCGGGCCAGGCGGGTAAATCTCTTTGCCGGCGGCGTGTTCCTGACGCAGGAACTCGCGCAGCTCAGCCATGTAGGGCTTGTCGAACTCGTCCCGCAGGGCGTGTTTCCAGCTGGGTTCGAGTTTGATACGGTCGCCTTCGGTCATGGTGTGTTCGTCGCGTAAAAAAAGAATGGGCGAACCCTAGGAAAGCCGACCCCGCTTGTCAATTGATCTGACACACAACCGGCACTTTCCCACGGAGCGATCATACTGATCGTTCACTTTCTCGATTGAGGTCACGATGAACCTGCACTTCGAAGAGCTGACCGGCAGCGACGGTGCCCGCCTTGGCATCGCCAGCCTGGACGCTGAAAAGTCCCTCAACGCACTCTCATTGCCGATGATCCTGGCCCTGAGCGAACGCCTGGATAGCTGGGCCAAAGACCCGAACATCGCCTGCGTGCTGCTGCGCGGCAACGGCGCAAAAGCCTTTTGCGCCGGCGGCGAAGTGCGCAGCCTGGCCCAGGCCTGCCGTGAACTCCCCGGCGAGGTGCCCGCCCTGGCCGCACAGTTCTTTGCCGCTGAATACCGCCTCGACTATCGCCTGCACACCTATCCCAAACCGCTGATCTGCTGGGGCCACGGCTACGTGCTGGGCGGTGGCATGGGCCTGCTGCAAAGCGCGGCGGTGCGCATCGTCACACCGAGCAGCCGCTTGGCGATGCCCGAGATCAGCATCGGCCTGTACCCGGATGTGGGCGCCAGTTGGTTCCTGTCGCGCCTGCCGGGCAAGCTGGGGTTGTTCCTGGGCCTCACCGGCGCGCATATCAACGGTCGCGATGCTCTGGACCTGGGTTTGGCCGACCGCTTCCTGCGCGATGACCAACAGGAGGAACTGATTGAAGGCCTGCTGCAACTGAACTGGCAGGAACAAACCGCGATGCAGCTCAACAGCCTGCTCAAGGCGCTGGCCCAGGAAGCCGTCGGCCAGCAACCCGAGGCGCAATGGCTACCGCGCCGTGCGCAGATCGATGAATGGTTGGATGTGGGCGATGTACGTTGCGCCTGGCGGGCCTTGAGCCCCTTGCGCGACCACGCCGACCCGCTGTTCAGTCGTGCCGGCAAAACCCTCAGCGAAGGTTGCCCGCTCACCGCGCACCTGGTGTGGGAGCAGATCCAGCGAGCGCGGCGCCTGTCCTTGGCCCAGGTGTTCCAGATGGAATACACCTTGAGCCTGAACTGCTGCCGTCACCCGGAATTTGCCGAAGGCGTGCGCGCGCGGTTGATCGACAAGGACCAGACGCCGCATTGGCACTGGCCGGACATCAATGCGATCCCGCAAGCCGTGGTAGAGGCGCACTTCCACAAAGCCTGGGAAGGCCGCCATCCGCTGGCGGATTTGTCCGACGTCTAACGGTGCCCACCACCATGGCCACCGCCACGGTTGCCGCCCTGATTATGCCCACCGCCACCATTGCCCCAACGGTTACCGCCCCAGCCCTGGTTTGGATAGGGCCGGTATCCGGGCCGTGGGTAATAACCGGGCGCTGGCCGGTAATAACGCGGCGCCGGGTAGTAACGCGGTGGCGGCGCATAGTAGCTGCGCCCGTACTGATAATAAGCCGGGCCGCCGTAGTAATAGGCCGGCGCGGGAGCGGTGTAGACCTCGGAGCGATAGTAAGTGGCGCCCCCTCCGTCGTAGTAGGGCACACAGGCTGAGAGCGTCAGGCCGAGCAAAGCGCTAAGAAGCAATCGTCGATACATGGCGGCCTCCTGGACCGCTGGAGAGCACCTTCAGCGACGCTGAAGGGCGGCATTCGTCTTTCATTGAATGACGAAATATCTGACATCAAAAACTGAATCTGGTGCGTTTTCGTAACAGCTTGATACACCTGTACCGACGGCAGGTGCCCCCGTGTCAACCACGCAGGCATTGAACGCCGCCGATGCGTTTGCTTAATCGATTAAGTAATTTCAGTTGCCCTGAAACTTCCGCAATTGCGATGATGTCATTGTGATATCGGTCGTGAGCAAGGAGGCTCTAGCGCGAGCCCCCACTTACTTTCGTCGGATCCCAGTCATGAAAATCTCAACCAAACTGCTGCTCTCGTTCGCCCTGTGTGCGTTTGTCACCCTCGGCGTTGGCTTATTGGGTATCAAAGGTGTCGTTAGACTGGCTAACGCCTTGGAGCTGACCTTCTCCAATAACCTGGTGTCCGTCAGCAACACATCAGCCACGCTCAATGGCTTGGTCGCCCACAACCGTGGCCTGTACCGACTCCTGGATGCCAGCAAGGGCGACGTTACCCAGCAAGACCGTGACCGCGTGCGTCAGGACATCAGCAACGAACTCAAGCGCAGCCAGGTGGCGTATGCCACCTACCGCGCCACGCCTCTGGAGGATGACGAACGAGTGGCGGGCGACAAGCTCGACCAGCTCTGGCCAAATTACGTCAGCAACTCCGAACGCATCATCGCGATGCTCGACAGCGGCCAGGCAGAACAGGCCCGCACGCAACTCAACACCAGCAACAATGAACTGTTCCGCCAGGCCCGCGAGCTGATCCGCGTGATGATCGACTCCAATAACCGCCAGATCAAAGAAGGCGCGATCGCCGCCGAAGACCTGCGCGACAGCGCATTGACCTGGATGATCTGCGGCATCGTCCTGGCCTTCATCATTGCGATTACCATCGGTCTGCTGATCACGCGCCTGATCACCCGCCCTATCGCACAAGCGGTTCAAAGCGCCCAACGCATCGCCAATGGTGATCTGACCCACGCCATCGTCACGGAACGCACCGACGAAGCCGGGCAACTGCTGATGGCGCTGTCCGAGATGCAGGGCGGCCTCAAAAGCACCCTGGTGGAGATCGCCAACGCCGCTGACCAGCTCGCGTCAGCCGCCGAAGAGCTGAGTGCGGTGACCGATGAAAGCACCCGTGGCCTGACCCGCCAGAATGACGAAATCCAGCAAGCCGCCACCGCCGTAAACCAGATGACGACGGCAGTGGACGAAGTGGCGAGCAATGCAGTGTCGACATCGCAAGCGTCCCATCAGGCCACCGCCGAAGCCGAGGAAGGCCGCCAGCAAGTGGAGCAGGCCGTGTCGGGCATGGAATCGATGGTGGTGGAGATCAACGATTCGACGCAATCGGTCGCGGACCTCGCCAACCAGGTGCGCGAAATCGGCAAGGTGATTGATGTCATCCGCAGCATCGCCGACCAGACCAACCTGTTGGCACTCAATGCGGCTATCGAAGCTGCCCGTGCGGGCGAGCAAGGTCGAGGTTTCGCTGTGGTCGCCGACGAGGTGCGGGCCTTGGCCCATCGCACCCAAACCTCCACGGTCGACATTGAAAAAATGATTGGTGATGTTCAAGTCGGCGCCGATGACGCCGTTGCCGCCATGAACAAAAGCTTGAGTTGGGCTAACGACACACAGGCCTTGGCGCAAAACGCCGGGCAAGCGCTGCAGCGCATCACCGCCAGCGTGACGAAGATCAACGAGCGCAACCTGGTGATCGCCTCCGCGTCCGAAGAACAAGCTCAGGTTGCCCGCGAAGTGGACAGAAACCTGCTCAACATCCAGGACCTGTCGACCCAGACCGCCGCCGGCGCGCACCAGACCAATGCCTCAAGCCAGGACCTGTCACGCCTGGCGACCTCGTTCAACGTGCTGGTCAGCAAGTTCAAGCTGTAACCGCCTCATCGCAGTGCGCCAGCGCACCCGCTTGGCGCACTCGCCCCTCGATATCCGCCCTCACCACCCGCCTGCCCGGCTGAAAACCGGGCCTGTGCGCACTTGGCACGACTCTCGCTTTGCCTAACCCGTGCAGGATTCATCACAGGTTCGCGGCACCACAATTTGCAATGGCTGACTAGGGTTCCGGCTCGCTTGACGCGAGTGGCTGGTCCGAGAGTTGGCGACCTCCAGTTGAGGTTACACGGCGGGATAAAAGCCCGGGAGACAAGCCACCGTTCACGGTGCCGCGTTGCTCCCTGCCCGCCCACGATCAACTGGAGAAACCCCATGCAACTACCGCGTTTACCCGCCTTGCTCGCCGCCGCCTTCGCCGCCGTGTTGAGCGTCCAGACCCAAGCCGCCGCCGCCAAAGACCACTTCAGTGTGTGCTGGACCATCTACGCCGGCTGGATGCCGTGGGAGTATGCCGGCAGCCAAGGCATCCTCGACAAATGGGCGAAGAAATACGGCATCAAGATCGACATGGTGCAGCTCAATGACTATGTCGAATCGATCAACCAATACACCGCCGGCCAGTTCGATGGCTGCACCATGACCAACATGGATGCCCTGACCATACCCGCCGCCGGTGGCGTAGACAGCACCGCGCTGGTGGTCAGCGACTTCTCCAATGGCAACGATGGCGTGGTGATCAAGGGCACCGGCAAGACCGTGGCCGACCTCAAGGGCATGAACGTCAACCTGGTGGAGCTCTCGGTTTCCCACTACCTGCTGGCCCGCGCGCTGGAGTCCGCCGACCTGACTGAAAAAGACCTGAAAGTGGTCAACACCTCCGACGCCGATATCGCCGCCGCCTTCAACACCAATCAAGTGCAGGCCGTCACCACCTGGAACCCGATGCTTTCCGAGATCAAGGCCAAGCCCGGCGTCACGCAAGTCTTCGACTCGAGCAAAGTGCCCGGCGAAATCATGGACATGATGGTGGTCAACACCCAAACCCTCAAAGACAACCCGGCCCTGGGCAAAGCCCTCACCGGCGCCTGGTTTGAAGTGGTGGCACTGATGAACGCGAAAAACGCCGCCAGCACCGACGCCCTGGAACACATGGCCAAGGCCTCCGGCACCGACCTCAAGGGTTTCCAGGCGCAACTGGACACCACCAAGCTGTTCGCCACGCCCAAGGAAGCCCTGGCCTTCGCCACCAGCGCGCAGTTGCCGGCGACCATGCGCAAAGTCGCCGAGTTCTCGTTTGAACACGGCCTGCTCGGCGAAGGTGCCAAGGACACCAGCGCCGTCGGCATGAGCTTCGCCAATGGCGTGACCAGCGGCGACACCGCCAACCTGAAGCTGCACTTCGACCCCCGCTACGTGCAGATGGCCGCCGACGGCACGCTGTAAGAGGACCCGGCCATGCGCCTGATCAACCGTCACCCGGAACGCTCCAGCCGCCTGTTATTGGTGATCCTGCCGTTCGCGTTGCTGCTGTTCGCCTACTTTGTAGGCTCGGCGGAGCGCCTGGCGGAAAACCCCAACGACAAGCTGCTGCCCAGCGCCATGCAAATGGGCGACGCCATAAAGCGCCTGGCGTTCAGCGCCGACACTCGCACCGGCGAATACGTGCTCTGGCAAGACAGCGCGTCAAGCCTGCGCCGCCTGGCCATCGGCTTAGGCATCAGCGCCCTCGCCGGCCTGTGCCTAGGGATTGCCGCCGGCACGCTGCCGCTGTTTGGCGCGCCGCTTTCGCCGCTGCTGACCGTGCTGTCGATGGTGCCGCCGCTGGCGGTCCTGCCGATTCTGTTCATCGTGTTCGGGCTGGGGGAATTGTCCAAGGTGATGCTGATTGTCATCGGCATCACCCCGGCCCTGGCGCGCGATCTGGAGCAGCGCGCGCGGGAAATTCCCGTCGAGCTGCTGGTCAAGGCACAGACCCTCGGCGCCTCCACCTGGACGCTGATGCTGCGTGTGGTGCTGCCGCAATTGCTGCCGCGCCTGCTGATCTCGCTGCGGCTGATGCTCGGCTCGGCGTGGTTGTTCCTGATCGCCGCCGAAGCCATCGCCTCCACCGACGGCTTGGGCTACCGGATTTTCCTGGTGCGCCGCTACCTGGCGATGGATGTGATCGTGCCCTACGTGGTGTGGATCACCCTGCTCGCCTGGCTGATGGATTGGGGCCTGAAAGCCCTCACCCGCCGTGCGTTCCCCTGGTACGAAGGAGCGCGCGCATGAGCTTTATCAGCGTCAACAATGTGTGGCAGCGCTACGGCGACCAAGTGGTGTTGGAAGGCCTTAACCTGCACGTCGACGAGGGCGAGTTTTGCACCCTGGTCGGCACCTCCGGTTGCGGTAAATCCACCTTCCTGCGCCTGCTGCTGGGCCAGGAAACCGCGAGCAAAGGCCAAATCCTGCTGGACGGCCAAGCGCTCGCCGCCGAGCCGGATGCCAGCCGTGGCGTGGTGTTCCAGCGCTACTCGGTGTTCCCGCATTTGACCGTACTCGACAACGTCGCCCTGGGCCTGGAGTTGCCGCGCGCGCCCTTACTCGGCCGGCTGTTCGGCAAGGCCAAACAGCAGGCCCGGGAACAGGCGGCGGCGTTGCTGCTCAAGGTCGGCCTCGGCCACGCCCTGGACAAATACCCGGCGCAACTTTCGGGCGGCATGCAACAACGCCTGGCCATCGCCCAGGCGCTGATCATGCAACCGCGCGTATTGCTGCTGGACGAACCCTTCGGCGCCCTCGACCCGGGCATTCGCAAAGACATGCACCAGCTGTTGCTGGAGCTATGGCGCGAAACCCGGCTGACGGTGTTCATGGTCACCCACGACCTCAGCGAAGGTTTCAGCCTCGGCACACGCTTGCTGGTCTTCGACAAAGTCCGCGTCGATCCCCACGCCCCCGGCGCCTATGGCGCCCGTATCACCTACGACATCCCTTTGAACAGCGCGCGCCGCAAAGCGCTCGCCGCCGAACTTGGAGCCATTGCCCAATGAACGATTCGACTCAACTGTTCCCACCATTCGCCGAAGAAATGCTGCCCGGCGGCGGCCACCGTTCCTTCGTGCTCAAGCGCGGCCAACTGCTGCGCCTCACCGACATTCGCGGCGGCGCCAATGTCAGCCTGACCCTGCTCAATGCCAACGAAAAAACCGAGCGCCTGAACCTGCCCGACAGCCTCAAATGCCAACACACCGCCAAGCTCACCCGCGGCCATTGCCTGTACTCGGACATGGGCCGCGTACTGGCCGCCATCACCGCCGACACCTGCGGCTGGAGCGACAGCATCGGCGGCGTGTTGTGTGCCGCCGAGGTGGCCGAGAAGTACGGCCAGGGCCGCTATCAGGAACTGCGCAACGGCTTTTTCCGCAACGGCACCGACAACCTGCTGGTGGAATTGGGCAAGTGGGGCCTGGGGCTCTCCGACCTGCTGATGACCCTCAACCTGTTCAGCCGGGTCAGCGTCGATGGCGACGGTGGTTTGCACTTTGAACCAGGCAATTCAAAAGCCGGTGATTACATCGAACTCTATGCGCCGATGGACACGCTGGTGGTGCTCACCGCCCTGCAACACCCGATGGACCCCAACCCTAACTACGCCCCGCAACCGCTGAAACTGAGCTGGATGAACGCCGACCCCAGCGTCGCCGAACACTGCCGCACGTCGCGCCCGGAAAACGAGCGCGGCTTTATCAACACCGACCGCCTGTTCGCCTGAGGAGCTGCCATGTCTATCGCACTGAAACAACCCGACGCCGCGGTGTACCGCGCGACCATTCCCGCCGGCGAGCCGTGGCTGATGGAGGTCAAGGCCGGCCAGACCCTGCGCATCCTCGACCTGGAGGGCAACCAGGCCGTCGACACCTTGTTCTACAGCCGCCAAAACCCCAAGGAACGCTACGACGTGCAGCGCACCTTGCGTCGGCAAAACCGCGTGTACCTGAGCACCGGCAGCGTGCTGTATTCCAACCTCGGCCAACCGATGCTGACCATCGTGGAAGACACCTGCGGGCGCCACGACACCCTCGGCGGCGCCTGCGCCCAAGAGAGCAACACCGTGCGCTACGCCCTGGAAAAACGCTACATGCACAGCTGCCGCGACAACTACCTGCGCGCCTGCGCCCACGATGGGCGCCTGGGCAAAGGTGACATCGGGCCGAACATCAATTTCTTCATGAACGTGCCGGTCACCGCCGATGGCGGGCTGACCTTTGAAGACGGCATTTCCGCGCCTGGCAAATACGTTGATTTGCGCGCCGAGATAGACGTGATCGTGCTGATTTCCAACTGCCCGCAACTGAACAACCCGTGCAACGCCTACAACCCGACCCCTGCGGAGTTATTGGTATGGAACTGAAAATGAAACGGTTGCGTAAGTGGTTGTTCGCCCTGTGCCAAGCCCGCGCCGGGCAGTGCCTGCACAAACACTGAAGATCAAATGTGGGAGCGGGCTTGCTCGCGAAGGCGGTGTGTCATCCACACATACATTTACTGAACCACCGCATTCGCGAGCAAGCCCGCTCCCACAGTTGACCTCTTTGAACTCCAGAGATTTGCGCCATGGACGACCCTGGCGCGTACCCCAACACGCGGGACGGCCCGCAGGGTTTTGCCATGTTCGAAAAACTGTTGATCGCCAACCGGGGCGCCATCGCCTGCCGCATCCTGCGCACGTTGCGTGAGCTGCACGTCAAGGGCATCGCCGTGTACGCCGAAGCCGACGCGGCCAGCCTGCATATCCAGCAAGCTGATGAAGCCTACAGCCTCGGTGAAGGCGCGGCAGCCGGCACCTACCTGGCGGTGGAAAAAATCCTCGCCACCGCCAAGGCCTGTGGCGCCACGGCCATCCACCCCGGCTACGGCTTTCTCTCGGAAAACGCCGCCTTTGCCGAAGCCTGTGAAAGCGCCGGTATCGCCTTCGTCGGGCCCACGCCCGAACAGCTGCGTGTGTTCGGCCTCAAACACACCGCGCGCGCCTTGGCCAAGCACCACCATATTCCATTACTGGAAGGCACTGAACTGCTCGACAGCCTCGACGCTGCGTTGTTGGCCGCCGACACGCTGGGCTACCCAGTGATGCTCAAAAGTACTGCCGGCGGTGGCGGCATCGGCATGCGCGTGTGCCGCAGCGCGGCCGAATTGAGCGAGTCGTTCGAGGCGGTCAAACGCCTGGGGCAGAACAATTTCAGCGACGCCGGTGTGTTTATCGAGAAGTACATCGAGCACGCTCGCCACCTCGAAGTGCAGGTGTTCGGCGACGGCGCGGGTGAAGTCATCGCCCTCGGTGTGCGCGACTGTTCCGTGCAGCGGCGTAACCAGAAAGTCCTCGAGGAAACCCCCGCGCCGAACCTGCCCGACGGCATGGCCGAGGCCTTGTGCGCGGCCGCCATCACCCTGGCCAAGGCGGTAAATTACCGCAGCGCCGGCACCGTGGAATTCATCTTTGACAGCGCCGACGGCCGCTTCTACTTCCTCGAAGTGAACACGCGGCTGCAGGTGGAACATGGCGTGACCGAGCAAGTCTGGGGCGTCGACCTGGTGCGCTGGATGGTGCAGCTGGCGGCGGGCGAAATGCCGCCGCTCAATACACTGGATTTGAACCCTCACGGCCATGCGATTCAGGCGCGGCTGTATGCAGAGGACCCGGGCAAGGATTTCCAGCCGAGCCCAGGCCTGTTGACACGTGTGGACTTCCCGGTGGCCGATGGGCTGCGGATCGACACGTGGGTCGAAGCCGGCTGCGAGATTGCGCCGTACTTCGACCCGATGATCGCCAAGCTCATCCGTTGGGCGCCGACCCGCGAGCAGGCGCGCCTGGGGTTGCATCAGGCATTGAGCGACAGCCAGCTCTACGGCGTGGAAACCAATCGCGACTACCTGCGCCAGATCCTGCTCGCCCCGCCCTTCGCTGGCGGCCGCCCGTGGACGCGTTGCCTGGAAGACCTGGTCTACCACGCCAACACCTTTGAAGTGCTGAGTGCCGGCACGCAAACCAGTGTGCAGGATTATCCTGGGCGCCTCGGTTACTGGGCCGTCGGCGTGCCGCCCTCAGGGCCGATGGACAGCCGGGCGCTGCGCCTGGGCAATCGTCTGCTGGGCAACAGTGACGGCGCGGCGGCGCTGGAAATCACCATGAGCGGGCCGCTGTTGCGCTTCAATTGTGCGGCGGTAATCGCCGTTACCGGGGCAGAAATCCCGCTGTTATTGAATGACCAGGCGGTGGCGATGAACACCGCGCTGCTGATCGAGCCGGGCGCGGTATTGAGCCTTGGCACACTCGCAGGTTCAGGTGCGCGCAGTTACCTGTGCCTGCGTGGTGGGCTGCAAGTGCCGGACTATCTGGGCAGCAAAAGCACCTTCACCCTCGGCCAGTTTGGCGGGCACGGCGGGCGGGCTTTACGGGCGGGTGATGTGTTGCATCTTTTGCCATTGGCAGACGCCAGCGCCGGGCAGCAGTTGATCGCCGAACCGCTGACGGACGTGCGCACGCTGCGGGTCATTTACGGCCCCCACGGCGCGCCGGAATACTTCCTGCCGGAGTACATCGACACCTTCTTCGCCACCCAGTGGGAAGTGCATTTCAACTCCAGCCGCACCGGCGTGCGGCTGATCGGCCCCAAGCCAGCGTGGGCACGCACGGACGGCGGCGAAGCGGGGCTACATCCGTCGAACATTCATGACAATCCCTATGCGATTGGGGCGGTGGATTTTACCGGGGACATGCCGGTGATTCTGGGGCCGGACGGGCCGAGCCTGGGTGGGTTTGTGTGCCCGGTGACGGTGATTGAGGCGGACTTGTGGCAGCTCGGGCAACTCAAGGCAGGTGACAAGATCAGGTTTGAACCTATCGATCTCAAGACCGCCCGCGATCTCGCCTTGAAATGGGATCAAATGTGGGAGCCGGGCTTGCCCGCGATGCAGGCGACTCGGTCTGTCAGTCAAACCGAGGTGATGCATTCGCGAGCAAGCCCGCTCCCACATTTGATTGAGTCGCCGGTGGTGTTGGAGATTGGGCAAGACGACACCCGCCTGGTCGCGCGCCTCGCCGGCGACACCCATTTGCTATTGGAAATCGGCGCGCCCGAACTCGATCTGGTGCTGCGCTTTCGTGCCCACGCGCTGATGCAAGCCCTGCAAACCCGCGCCTTGCAGGGCGTGATCGACCTGACCCCCGGCATCCGCTCGCTGCAAATCCACTACCAGCCCGAACAACTGCCCCTGGCCGATTTGCTGCCGCTGATCACCACCGAGTGGGCCGCCGTGTGCGCCACGCAAAACCTGCAAGTGCCCTCACGCATCGTGCACTTGCCGTTGTCGTGGGACGACCCGGCGTGTCAGTTGGCGATCGAGAAATACATGACCACCGTACGCAAGGACGCGCCGTGGTGCCCGAGCAACCTGGAGTTCATCCGGCGTATCAACGACCTGGCCAATCTCGACGAAGTGCGCCACACCGTGTTCGAGGCCAGCTACCTGGTGATGGGCCTGGGCGACGTCTACCTCGGCGCGCCGGTGGCCACGCCGCTGGACCCGCGTCACCGCCTGGTCACCACCAAATACAACCCGGCGCGCACCTGGACCGCTGAAAACTCGGTGGGCATCGGCGGTGCCTACCTGTGTGTCTACGGCATGGAAGGCCCGGGCGGTTATCAGTTTGTGGGGCGCACATTGCAGATGTGGAACCGCTATCGCGAAGTCGCGGCGTTTGACGGCAAGCCGTGGTTGCTGCGGTTCTTTGACCAGATTCGCTTCTATCCGGTGAGTGCGGATGAACTGGTGCAGATCCGCCGTGATTTCCCGCTGGGCCGCTTCGAGTTGAGCATCGAACACAGCCAATTGAACCTGGCCGATTACCAGGCGTTTCTGGCGCGGGAAGCGTCGAGCATCGGCGCGTTTCGTGAGCATCAACAGCACGCGTTCAATGCCGAGCGCGAGCGCTGGATCGCCAGTGGCCAGGCGCATTACGACAGCGAAGAACTGGCCGCGCCGCTGGGCGAAGCCACGCCGCTGCTGGCCAACGAGGTCAGCGTCGACAGCCCGATCGCCGGCAACCTCTGGCAGGTGCAGGTCGCTACGGGTGAGCGGGTAGCGGCCGGCGACGTGCTGGTGATTCTTGAGTCCATGAAGATGGAAATTCCGGTGGTGGCGCCCTTCGCCGGCACCGTGCGCGAGATCCCGGTGCAACCCGGCAGCGGCATTGGCGCCGGGCAACGGGTGGTGGTGCTGGAACGTGACTGACTTTTCTTTTTACACAGGCGGACAAGCCATGAATCTGCAACTGGACAACCTGCGCAATGCCTACCTCAGCGGCGACACCACGCCGCGCGAATTACTGCTGCAGTTGCGCGAAAAAGCCGCGCAGTTGAACCCCGATTATCACCTGTTTATCCACCTGCTCAGCGTGGCGGAACTGGAACCGTACCTGGCGGCATTGGACGCCCGTGAGCCGTCTGAACTGCCGCTGTTCGGCGTGCCGTTTGCGATCAAGGACAACATCGACCTGGCGGGCATTCCCACCACGGCGGCATGCCCGGCGTTTGCCTATGTGCCGCCGCGCAGCGCGACGATTGTCGAGCAGTTGATCGCCTTGGGCGCGGTGCCGTTGGGCAAGACCAACCTCGATCAGTTCGCCACCGGGCTCAATGGCAGCCGCTCGCCGTATGGCGCTTGCCCGAACAGCGTGCTGCCCGAGTACCCGTCGGGCGGTTCCAGTGCCGGCTCGTCGCTGGCCGTCGCCCTGGGCGTCGCGAGTTTCGCCCTGGGCACCGACACCGCCGGGTCCGGGCGTGTACCCGCCGCGCTGAATAACCTGGTGGGGCTCAAGGCGAGCAAAGGGCTGATCTCCACGGCGGGTGTGGTGCCGGCGTGCCGCACCCTGGATTGCGTCACCACCTTTACCCGCACCGCCCGCGAAGCCAGCCAATTGCTGGCGTTGACCGCCAAACTTGACCCGCTGGACGCCTACAGCCGCCAAAACCCGGCGTGGAATGACGCCTCGGCGTTTGGTGCACCGCGGCCGTTTCGCTTTGGCGTGCCGCGTACTCAGGACCTGGAGTTCTTTGGCAGCGACCAAGGCCCGCAGCTGTTCCAGCAGGCCATCGAGCGCTTGATTGCGCTGGGCGGCGAACCCGTCACGCTGGACCTGTCGCCCTTCCTCGAAGCCGCGCGGCTGCTCTATGAGGGACCGTGGGTGGCCGAGCGCTACAGCGTCGCCGGTGAACTGATGGCGCGTGAGCCCGAGGCGGTGCTGCCGGTGATTCGTGCCGTGCTGGCCAAGGCGCCAGCGGTGAGCGGCGTTGATACCTTCCGCGCGCAATACCGTCTGCAAACGTTAAAAGCGCACTGTGACCGCTTGCTGGATGGGCTCGATTGCGTGCTGACACCGACCATCGGTCGCCCGGTGACCCTCGAAGAACTGCGTGCCGAACCGGTGCTGCGCAACGCCGAACTGGGCTACTACACCAACTTCATGAACCTCCTGGACTACGCCGCCGTCGCCGTACCCAGCGGTTTCATGGAGAACGGGTTGCCATGGGGCGTGACGTTGTTTGGCCGGGCGTTTACCGATCAATACCTGCTGGGCGTGGCCGACGCGTTGCAGCGCCAGCAGCGTGCCTCGCTCAGCGCGCCGGCAGGCCCCGCCAGCCATGACCGCACGCGGTTGGTGGTGTGCGGCGCGCACCTGCAAGGGCTGGCGCTTAACGGGCAATTGCTGCGCCGTGGGGCGCGCTTGCTCGAGCGCACCCACAGCTCGTCTGACTATCAACTGTTCGCCCTGGCCGGAGGGCCGCCCTATCGGCCTGGCATGCTGCGCGTCAGCGAAGGCGGCGTAGCCATCGAGGTGGAAGTGTGGGAGCTGCCGAGCGGCGAACTCGGCTCATTCCTCACCGGCATCCCCGCGCCATTGGGGCTTGGCAAGGTGCAACTGGCGGACGGGCGCTGGGAAACCGGCTTCATCTGCGAACCCTACGGCCTGGCGGGCGCCGTGGACATCAGCCACTTCGGCGGTTGGCGCGGCTACCTGCGCAGCTTGCAATAGCGCGGCGGCGCTGTATCGTGCGGGGAACTGCGCGATACAGCACGAACCGACATGACCACACCAACCCTCTGCCCCGCCTGCGGTGCCCGCAACGACTGCACCTTGGCCAACCCGCGCACCGCCGATCAAGCCTGCTGGTGCTACAGCGTCACCATCGACCCGGCGGTGCTTGCAGCCCTGCCGGATGAACTGCGCAACACCGCTTGCCTGTGCCCACGGTGCGCTCAGGTGGAGGCGCAATTGCGTGGGGCTACGCCTAAGTAATGCGCGTTGATCGTTTCCTCAGCAACCTGCCGCGTTTCAACCGTCAGCAAGTGCGCCTGCTGTTGGTTGAGCGACGCGTGACGGTCGATGGCGTGGCCGTCAGCGATCCGCACCATGAAGTGCGCGAGTTCAGCCGTGTGTGCGTTGACGATGAGGTGCTGCAAGTCGGCAAACCGGCGCGCTATTTCATGCTGCACAAACCTCAAGGCTGTGTGAGCGCCACCACCGACCCGCAACACCCGACGGTGCTCGACTTGCTGGATGAGCCGGACAAGGGCGAGCTGCATATCGCCGGTCGTCTGGATTTCAATACCACCGGGCTGATGCTGATCACCAACGACGGCCAATGGTCGCGACGCCTGACCCAGCCGCAAACCAAGCTGCCCAAGGTTTACCGCGTGGAAACCGAGCAGGCCATCACCCCGGCGTACGCGGTGAGGTTTGCAGCCGGTGTGTATTTCGCGTTCGAAGACCTCACCACCCAACCCGCCGAGCTGGAACTGTTGGGCCCGAAGACGGCGCGGCTGAGCATCGTCGAAGGCCGTTACCACCAGGTGAAGCGCATGTTCGGGCATTTCGATAACAAGGTGATCGGCTTGCACCGCGAGCGCATGGGGGCTTTGGTGCTGGATGATTTGCTGGCGCCGGGCGAATATCGGGCGTTGACCGACGACGAAATCGCGCAAGTCTGACGACCGTTCGGCCGGTGATGGCAAAAAACCAGTTCGGCGCCTTGCGAGGTAGCACCTCTACTGCTTGAATCAAGACGTCAGCCAAATTATGACTGGCGAGTCGCCTATAACCTCCAAGAAACACCTTGCCGCGCCCGCGCTTGATCCACGGGCCTCTCAGGCAAACAGCCCGCCATAACAACAGCCGTCGGCCAACCGTCATCGGACCGGCATGGGCGCTCATCTTCCAGGCGTATGCCTACCTGTCATAAAGCTCGTGCAGAGTGATCTGCGCGCCCTACCCGCTTGCCAGGAGTCTTACGACATGAGGCCAGAAATCGCTGTGTTGGATATACAGGGTCAGTATCGGGTTTACACGGAGTTCTATCGCGCGGATGCTGCTGAAAAGACCATCATCCTGGTCAACGGCTCCATGGCCACCACGGCCTCTTTCGCCCAAACCGTGAAAAGCCTGTACCCGCAATTCAATGTGGTTTTGTACGACCAGCCCTACGCTGGCCGCTCCAAAATCCATAACCGCCATGAGCAGATGCTGACGAAAGAAATCGAAGGCCAGATTCTGCTGGAGCTTATCGACCACTTCGCCGCCGAACACGTGCTGTCGTTTTCCTGGGGCGGTGCGGCCACGCTGGTTGCCCTGGCCCATCGGCCCCGCCGCGTGGAAAAGGCAGTGATCAGCTCGTTCTCGCCGGTGATCAACGCGCCGATGCGCGACTACCTTGAACGTGGCGTCGATTACCTCGGCAACCTCGACCGCGACCGCGTCGGCCACCTGGTCAACAGCACCATCGGCAAGCACCTGCCGTCGCTGTTCAAACGTTTCAATTACAAACACGTGAGCAGCCTGGCCGAACACGAATATGGGCAGATGCACTTTCACATCAGCCATGTGCTTAACAGCGACCGCTTGTGCTACCTCAAGGCCGCCCGGCAGATCAATATTCCAGTGCTGTTTTTAAATGGCGAATGGGACGAATACACCAGCGCCGAGGATGCCAAGCTATTTGGCCAGCACGTGGCGAACAGCAGCTTCAGCACTATCCAGGCTACCGGGCACTTTCTGGACATGGAGCACAAGGCGGCCTGCCGCGACAGCCGTGACGCAGTGGTGGGCTTTTTGCAACCGCAGCGGCAGGTGAGTCGATTGCGTTATCACCAGGGCCAGACGCAGCATGCCTTTGCAATCTGAAGTCACCGCTCATGTGGGAGCCGGGCTTGCCCGCGATGCAGGCGCCGTGGTGGGTCAGTCACGGCCCGGCGATGCTATCGCAGGCAAGCCAGCTCCCACAGGAGCCTGGTGGATGCAACTCGCACATTTTTCGAAGAAAAACTTCAAATCCCGACGAACATCTGGTACAAAGTCAGCCGCTCTGAGCGGGTATAGTTTAATGGTAGAACAGTAGCTTCCCAAGCTTCCGACGAGGGTTCGATTCCCTCTACCCGCTCCACTCAGATTCAGCGCTTGCGTCAGGAAAGTTCTGACGCAGGATGCATAAAAAAACCGGCCCTTGGTGGCCGGTTTTTTTATGGGCGCGATTTGAAGAATTCACCGTTCGTCTCGCGCAAACCTGTACAAATTAATATTAATGTACAAGTATCAGTGACAAGCGTTGGCGCTTCGCCGCGCACCATCACGTTCACGGAATCTGGCCATGACACGTCTATTGGTTTCATTGTTGCTGGTGTTGAGTGTGAGCAGCTGCGGCAACGTAGGCGTCGATCATTACGCCGACCAGAAGCCACAACTGGACCTGGAGCGCTTCTTCAGCAAGCCCGTCAAGGCCTGGGGGATTTTCCAGAAGCGCTCGGGGGAAGTGGCCAAGCGCTTTGAGGTCAATATCGCCAGCCGACGCGAGGGCAACGCGTTGATTCTCGACGAACGCTTCCTCTACAGCGATGGCACGCGCCAACAGCGAGTGTGGACGCTGACACCGGATGGCCCGGGACGCTGGCGCGGTCGAGCGGGCGATGTGGTCGGCGAGGCGATCGGCGAAGTGGCAGGCAACGCACTGCGTTGGCGCTATCGTCTCAACCTGCCGGTGGACGGCTCGGTCTACGAGGTCAGCTTTGATGACTGGATGTACTTGATGGACGACGACACCTTGATCAACCGTTCCAGCATGACCAAGTTCGGCGTCGAATTTGGCCAGGTCACGTTGTTCTTCCGGCGCCAATGAATGGCTCACAGTGAGGCTGAATCATGAACTTGAAAATGCTGACCGAATTGGCCGTTAACGGCGAGGTACGCGAGCTGGAGTTGCTGTCGCTGGAGGGTGGCTTCTACATCGCGCGTGTCAGGCTGGATCATGCCGAGATGACGCTTTTGGACGATGTTGGCGAGCCAATGCGCATCGGCTCCACCACGCATTTGCGCAACCTGTTGCAACGGGTTCCGCCGTTTCCGTGCGTGCTGGTGCAACACTGTGTGCACGATGAAATGTGCGGTGTTCGGGAAGGGCCGATTGGTGCGTTGCGTGTTCCGTTTACGTTGGCAGCAACACACTGAAGCGCACCGACTGAATTGCCGAATCGTCAGTTGGTTACCTGTGCTCCAAGGCTGCCAATACGTGGCCCGGATCATTGTATAGAGCGCGCAATAACGCCCTTGCCGGCCCCTCTGGCTCACGCCGCCCTTGCTCCCAGTTTTGAAGCGTTCCCACAGGCACATCAATTGCCTTCGCAAAGCGTGCTTGTGACAGTCCCGTAGCCTGTCGAATCTCTTTGACCTTCAAGGCATCAACAAAAAACTCACGGGATGGTGGGCGCTCACCCCGAACAATTTCGTCCATTTGGGTCATGCTCTCGACCAGACGATTGAACAGTTTTTTCTCCATCACTCCCACCTTCGGTTTATTTCACTCAGGATTCTTTTTTCCGCCGTCGAAAGGTCATCTTTGACACCCTTTCGATAGATCAGGATCAATCTAATTTGATATCCCATACGGAGGTGGTAATAGATCACTCTGACACCACCACTCTTTCCCGTACCCTGCACAGCCCAGCGAATCTTCCTCAGACCATGGGTGCCCTGTATGACATCACCGGCAGTTGGATATTCGGCCAGAAATGCTTGGAACTCACCGTAGCTTTCCTCACTTAGAAGCGCAGCCAAGTCTTCTGTAAATGCGAGTGACTCGATAAATATCATACCCACGCCTATACGTCATTGGCGCATAGAAACTTTATTCTGCTCGCCTCCTATCACGCAACAGCCGCTCGTCACTCGTTGATAGGTATACGAAACCTGCGCCGGGATTGTTGAAGCGCAAACTCTACATCCGAGCAGCCTCTGCAATGACGTAGGACTGAACTGAGTTTTTCATCCGAAAAGAGACAATCAAAGTCCAGCCTCTATCCCCCGCCGCACCACCCACGCCAACGGCAACGTCACCAACAACATCCCCGCCAGCACCATCACCGCCACCGGTACACCCAGCGCATCCCCCACGCCGCCAAACACCACTGGTGCCAGCGCGCCGCCGCCAATCGTGCCGGTGTAGAACACCGCAAAGGCTTGCTCGCGCTTGCCTGCGCCTGCCAAGTCGGGCACTGCGCCGTACAGCACCGAAGACGTGCCGTTCAGCGCCAAGCCCAGCAGCGGCAACATCACCATCAAGCCACTCAACGGCAGGTACACGGCGGCGACGATCAGCAGCGCCGTGCTGGTTTCCGTCAGCCAGACGGTTTTCATCATGCCGATGCGGGCACCGAGGTAGCCGCAGAGCAATTTGCCGAACGCGCCGCCAATGAACAGCATCGTCAGCGCCAGGCCGATGCCGGCTGTTCCTGCGCCTTTGGCTTGCAGCAAAAATGGCAGAAAGGTCAGAAAGCCCATGCGCACAGCGCTGTCGAGGGTGCCGGTGAGGATCAGGGCGCGTAACCCTGTAACTGACCCCGTCCCACTGCGCGCCCTGGCTTTTTTTGTGACCCCGGATTCGGCAACCTGCGCAGGCACCAACCACCACAACAACCCCGCTGCCACCAAGCCAAGCAGCCCCAGCAACGTCGCACTGGCGCGCCAGCTGATGACGGTGAGTAGCAAGCCGACCAGACCCGGAATCAGGGTTTTGCCGATGTCGCCGGAGAAGTTGTACTGGGACAAGGCCTGCTTGACCCCGCCGCCGTCCTCATAAGCGTCGGTGATCATCGAGGAAGCCAGCGGGTGTTGGGTGCTGGCGCCCAACCCACCGAGCAGCAACGCCAACAGCAACATCACCAGCCCTGTGGCTTGCCCGACCAGTAAGTACGCCACACCCGCCAGCGCAGTGCCGCCGACCAGCAACGGTACGCGGCCCCAGCGTTTGGCGGCGCGGCTGGCCATGAGTTGGAACACGGCCATCATCCCGGAATAAGCACCGCGCAAAAGGCCGATCTGGGCGTAGGAAAGAGCGAACTGCGCTTGCCAGATCGGCAGCAGCACGTAGATCACGTCAGTCAGGCCATCGTGTACCGCATGGGCGCTGCAGCCGGCGATCAGCGAACGGCGGCGGCTGGACGTTTCGTTGGCAGGCAAGGCAACGGTGTCGTTCATGGCGTTTGGATCAGCTCAGGTTTAAGGGGCTTCCAGCCGGTCAGGGCGATCAGCAGGGTCAACACTTGAAATCCGATAATCAGCGCCACGCAGCCCGCCCAGCCCCAATGCTCCCAGATCAGCGCAGGGGCGATGGCACCGCAACTGCCGCCCAGGTAATAACACGTAAGGTAAACCCCCACCGCGCCAGATTTATTGTCACCGGCGGTGGCGCTGATGAAGGCATTGGCGGCGGCCTGGGCGAGAAACACACCAGTGGAACTGAGCGCCAAACCCACCACGATGCACCACAGCGACGGTGCCAGGGTCAGCGCCGAACCACTGACGCCGAGCACGGCGGCAACCGCCAGCAGTTCGGCGTGGGGCCGAGCTTTGCTGAGGCGACCTGCGACAGGAATTACGATCAAGGCCAGCAGGAACACCATGTAAAGCGTGCCCAGCGCCGCAGGCCCCAAGTTGAACGGTGGTAGGCCAAGGTACAAACCGGCATAGGTAAACGCCGCGACCTGGGAGAACAACACGCAAAATCCTACGGCGTACGCTGCCAGCAAAGGTTGGCGAAACACGCCTGAGGAAGAGACTTTGCGCCGCTCGCTTCGCGGCTGATTAGCGGGCAGCAGAAACTGAATAAACCCACCGACCATCAGGCTGAGTGCCGCCAGCAACTCAAAGGCTTCCCGCCAGCCGACATATTCAGTCATCACGCCGGTGACGAAACGCCCGGCGAACCCACCCAGCACAGTCCCCGCCACATAAAGGCTGGTGACCTCGGTCACCGTCGCGCCACGCCAACGGTCGCCGATGTAGGCCACGCTGGTGGCAAACACCACGGGTATCAACATGCCTTGCACAAACCGCCACACCAGTACTTGGGCAAAGCTGTCGGCGTAGGCGGTCATCAGCGCCGGCAGCGCCAACAACAGCGCGGCCACGGCGATCACTGAGCGCTGTTCAAAGCGCCCCGTCAGTCGGCTGACAAAGGGCGCAGTGATCGCCACGGCCAAGGTGGTGACCGTGATGCTCCACCCCGCTTCCTTGGCGCTGATATGAAACTGCGTGGCGAAGGTTTGCAGGATGCTCTGGGTCGCATAGAGATTCAGAAACGCCGCGCAGCCACACAGAAACAGGGCCAGGCGGGCACAATGCAGGCGCGCTCTCATGAAACCTCTCGTTTTATTTTGTACGGTCTTTATAGAATGGCCGACGGGTCTGAAACCAATACCGATTTCGAACCGATCAATACCCAAGGATCAGGATGCTCGACCTACGCAAGCTGCGTTACTTTCTGACGGTCGCCGAAGAATTGCACTTCGGCCGTGCTGCACTTCGCCTGCACTTGGCCCAGCCGCCGCTGACCCGGCAGATTTCTGCGTTGGAGACGGAGCTGGGCTTCAAGCTGTTTGATCGCACCAGCCGGACGGTGTCCCTCACCGCCCAGGGCCGTGCGTTCTTGCCCTACGCGCGCGGCGTGTTGGAGCAGGTTGAACTGGCGCAGGTGATCGCTGGCAAATTGGCGGCGGGCACCGCAGGCCAATTGGCACTCGGTTATGTCAGCTCAATCGCTTTATCGGACCTGTTCAGCCAGGCGATCCAGGCATTCGCCCAGCGGTTTCCCGATGTGCAGCTGACCTTGGTGGAGTGCGCCTCGGGCAGCCTGGGCGCGCAGGTGGCGGATGGACGGCTGGATATCGGGCTGAGCCGGCTGTTGCCACAAACCGCAGACGTCCACGCATTGTCGCTGGGTGAAGAGCGGTTAGTGGCGGCGGTGTCCAGTGACAGCCCGTTGGCCGCACTGGCCGACGTCAGCCTGGTCCAGCTCAATGCCTATCCGTTGATCCTGTTCCCGCCAGATTATGGGTCGGGGCTGAACCAGTCCATCGAGCAGCTGTACCGACACCACGGCGTGCCCCTGCGAGCCGGGCCGACCGGGCGGCAGATCACCTCGATCATTGCACTGGTTGCCGCCGGGCAAGGCGTGGCACTGGTGCCTGAATGTACGCAAAGTTTGATGAACAAGGGCGTGACCTATAAACCGATGATCGAAGCAGATGCCTGTGCGCAATTGCTGGCACTGACACCGGCAACCCGGAAAAGTGTATTGGCTGAAGCATTTCTGGCCGTTCTCGAGCAGGTTTTACACACCGCGTAACACCTCGAAAAACCCCGCAATACGTCTCTCCGGCGCCATTCCCAGGCGCTCATACACTTCATTCAACGCTTACCGTAACGCCGGTCATCGACCGTCGGTAGGTAGAGTGTTGATAATTTTTATTCAGTGGTTATAGTCACCACCAACACACACCACAAGGAGGTGTTGTGGATAGCCGATATTTGATAGGTCACATCGTTGCGGACGGCTGGTATCTGGTGCGCACCCGAGGCAGTCATCATCACTTCAAGCACCCGACAAAACCGGGCCTGGTGACGATTCCTCATCCAAAGAAGGACCTGTTGGACAAGACTGCCAAGAGCATTTTGAAACAGGCCCTGTTGAGCTGACCGTCCCCTGGAGGGCAATAAACATGCTTTACCCCATCGCAATTTCAACCGGTGACGAGGACCACGCCTGGGGCGTGGAAGTCCCGGATATTCCCGGCTGCTACTCAGCTGGCGATGACCTGGACGAGGCCATGGCCATGGCCCGGGAGGCCATCGAGGGGCATTTCGAGATCCTCGCGGAAGATGGCGCGCCGATTCCCACGGCGCAAAAAGTCACCTTGCACGCAGCGAACCCCCAATACGCCGGCTGCACCTGGGCTGTGGTGGACATTGATGTCACCAAATACCTGGGCAAAGCGCAGAAGCTCAACATTACCTTGCCGGGTTATCTGTTGAACCGCATTGATGAATATGTGCTGAACCACCCGGAAGAAAAAAGTCGTTCGGGGTTTCTGGCGTCCGCTGCGTTGAAAGTATTGCAACAGGACCGATGATCTGACCGAATTCAATCGCAAGAAACGTAGTTTCCAATTGAACAAGGTGCTCTAAATTCCAATACCACCCCACGCCAAGGAGCCCGATCATGCCCTATCAATACACGTTCATGCCCTCCCCCGTCGGCCAGCTCACCCTGGTGGCGCGCGACGGCAAGCTCAACGCCATCCTGTGGGAAAAAGAACGCGCCAACCGCGTGCCTTTGGGTGAGTTGCATGAAGCCAACGACAGCCCGGTGCTAGTGGAAGCCGAGCGTCAGTTGCGTGAATACTTCGCCGGCACCCGCAACCAATTCGAGCTGGAGCTGGACTTCACCGGCACCGCCTTTCAAAAACAGGTCTGGCAGGCGCTGCTGACTATCCCTTTTGGCGAAACCCGCAGCTACAGCCAGATCGCCCAGCAGATCGGCAACCCCAAAGCCGTACGCGCGGTGGGCGCTGCCAACGGACGCAATCCGATCTCGATCATCGCGCCCTGCCACCGGGTGATAGGTGCGTCAGGCGGGCTGACCGGGTTTGCCGGCGGTCTGCAAGCCAAGCAGTATTTGCTTGCACTGGAAGGCAAGGGCCAAGCGGAACTGGCGCTCTAAGGCGTGCGCGACAAAAACGTACAACTTTGTTCATCCGCTCAATTGTAAAAAGAAATTTCAATGCACGCCTGCGGTCCATAATTTCATCACCCACCTGAAAAGGAAAAAACGGTCATGAAATTCTCCGCAGTCTCCCAATCTCTGTCCCGCTGGGCAGGCAGTGCTCGGACGTTCTATGCGGCCGTTGCATTGATTTTCCTGTGGAGCCTGAGCGGGCCGTACTTCCACTACAACGACACCTGGCAGCTGATCATCAACACCTCGACCACCATCATTACCTTCCTGATGGTGTTCCTGATCCAGAACACGCAAAACCGCGACAATGACATCCTGCACATCAAGATCGACGAATTGCTGCGCGTCTCCAAGGATGCGCAGAACGCGGTGTTGAGCCTGGATGGCCTGGACCGCAAAGAGCTGGAAAAACTGCGTAACGAATACCGCAGCATTGGCGCCACCGGCAGCGTCAGCCTCAACAGCAGTTGCGGGGAAACAGTGGACGATGCCGTGCAGAACAAAACCGATCTGAACCAGGCATAAAAAAACGGCGGTTGGAAATCATCCAACCGCCGTTCTTGTTTCAAGTGCCGGCTTCAACCGTCGCCTTGATGACCTTTACCGTAGCTCGACGCCAGGGCGCGGGCTTTTTGCAAACGCTCTTCCAGCTTAGGCAGTGTCTCGTCCACCAAGGCTTTTATCTCTGGCACATCCGACGCCGCGCCTTCTTTCTTGAACAGGGCGATAGCGTCTTCGTTTTCCTTGACCTGCTGCGCGGTATAGGCGGCGTCAAACGAGTCGCCGTCCTTGAGTTCAGGCATCAGGGTTTCAGCCTTGTCGACGATCTTTTCGCGCGGCGCCACCGGCAGGTCGAGCTTCTTGGCAATCGCTGCCAAGTGCTGATTGGCCAGGGTGCGTTCGTTGATCACCTCAATGGTGTAATCCTTGATTTCCTGGGACGAGGTCTTGGCGTGGGCCATGCGACTGGTTTCGATATCGGCCATGCCTTTGGCCGAAGCCTGCTCGATGAATTCAGCAGGCGACTGGGCGAAAGCATTGCTGGCGCCGAGGCCCAGCAGCATCGCAAAACTGGCGGTGCGTAACCGGATAGCCATGCGGCTCATGATGGGTTCCTCCAGGGCAAAAATAGGTGCGGGGACATACACCCCGCCCTGAATTCGAATTTTCAGGGCGGCAAAGGTTTAGAAAAAACTTCCCAGTGCGACGAACGGTCGTGACCACATCAGGCCGGTTTGCTGCCAAAAAGGCCCGGCAACGCGTGTGCCAGGGCATTAATGGCGAAGCCGATAAACATCACGCCGCAGAGCTTGGTGATCAGGATTTCATGGCGCTGATACAGCGTGCGCACACGCTGGGCGCCCACCACGCCGATCAGAATCGCGTAGGCCAGCAGGCCGCCAATAAAGCTCAGGAAGATCAGCGACGGCAGCATCGCCCACGTCAGCAGCTCGGCACGGCTGGACAAAAGCGCCGTAAATGTCGCTACCGCTACGGGGTAAGCCTTTGGGTTGGTCAGGCCGAACAAGATGCCGTGCCAGAACGGATGCCGCGCCGCGCCCTGTGGCGCATCGCTGCTGCGACGCTGGGTGCGAATGGCGCGCCAGCCGAGCCAGAACAGGTACAAACCGCTGAGTACGCCGAGTACATCAAACGCACTGCTGCCCACTTCACGCGCGCCCACAATGGCGATCAGCGCGGTACTGCACCACACCACGTCACCGAGCAGATGCCCGCACAAAAAACCTGCCCCGGCGCGACGGCCGCGCGCAGCACCGATGCCGAACACGGCCAGCACGCCAGGACCCGGCGTAATCCCGTAGATAAAACCTGAAGCGAGGACGGCGAACAGCAAGGATGGGGTCATGGGCACGACTCTGACGGACGGTTGAGAGGTGCAGGGATTCTGCACGTTCTGGCGTTAAGGGTAAAACTTCATGCCTGCATAAGGCTTGGCACGACAGGCTTGCAGACGCGATGCCATGTCGCCCACATGGGCTTCGAGCTTGTGCCCATCGGGGTCGAGAAAATAGAACGAGGCGCCTTCACTGCGGTTGTCGCGCCACTCTTGCACCTTGGCGGCTCGCAGACGCTCCACCATAGCGGTGAAACTGCTGGCATCCGCCGTGAACGCGTAATGGGTGTATTCCGCCGCCGGTGCCGTCGGGCGCAAAGGGTCGAGCGACAAACACAGCCACAAACCGGGCAACGAGAGGTAGGCGCCGTTGTCCCACGTGGCGTCGAGCTGAAGTTGCAGCAGGTCATGATAGAAGCTGACGCTGCGGTTCAAATCGGTGACGGCAAGGGTCAGGTGGTTGAAGCCTGAGAGCATTTTGTGTTTTCCCTGTTATCAATGATCGCCGGACACTACAGCCTGCACCTGCCCCATCAACCACTGCAACCCTGAATCCCCGCCCCGCCGCGCATGCCACGCCAGCTCTACGGCAAACGATGGAATATGAAACGGCGGCGGCACGGCCAACAGGTGCTGCTGATCGATGTTGAGCAAGCCCCGCGATGACACCGTCAGAATCAGGTCGGTGCCCTGGATCAACTGCGGCGCCACGCCCCAATGCGGCAGGCTGATCGCCACATGGCGGCGCTCTCGAATAGCCGTCAACGCCCGCTCGATCTCCGGCGTGCCGCTGCCACGCATTTCCAGCAGCACATGCGGTCGCGACAGGTAGGTGGGCAGGTCGAGCACGCCACTGGCCGGCAGGCTGTGGCGGTCGACCAGGCAGGTGTAATGCTCCTCGAACAAGGGCGTGGTGCGCAGTTCGGCGGGCATGTCCGGGAACACGCCAGCGGCCAGGTCGAGGTCGCCATTGAGTACGCCGTCCACCATGCCTTCGCGGCTGGCCTGGATGATTTGCAGGTCGATGCCCGGGGCTTCGTGGCGCAGAATGCGAACCAACTCCGGTAGGAAAATCGCCGCGCTGTAGTCCGACATCGCCACGCGAAACCTGCGTTTGGTCGACGCTGGATCAAACCGGTTCGGCGCCAGCAGCGCCTGCACCTGGGCCAGAGCTTCCGTCAGTGGCGCCGCCAATTCCAACGCGCGCGCAGTAGGCACCAACGCGCCGCCCTGGCGCACCAGCAACGGGTCATTCAGTAAGTCCCGCAAGCGCGCCAACGCATGGCTGACGGCCGGCTGGCTCAAGTGCAGACGCTCAGCCGCACGGGTGACATGCTGCTCGCTGAGCAAGGCATCCAGAGTCACCAGCAGGTTGAGGTCGATGCGACGCAGATCATTCATCAGCTGCATGCTCAGCATAAGAACTTGGAATTTAAATTTGCGCGACGAATAGCCTAGAGTCCAGCAAAACCTCTGGGAGATTTGCTATGACGACGCTGCACTGGGTGGGTTTATTGGCGCTGGCAGTTTTCGCCGGCGCTGTGGTGCCGTTTCAAAGCGCGATCAACGCCAACCTCGGGCGCGGGCTCGGCCATCCGCTGTGGGCCACCCTGGCCTCACTGCTGGTGAGCATTATCGTGCTGCTGCCGGTGATTCTGGCACTGCGTCTACCGCTGCCGAGCCTGGCGTTTATCACTAAAGCGCCGCTGTGGATGTGGGCCGGTGGTGCTTTTGGCGTGTGCTTTATTTCCCTGGCGTTGATGCTGTTGCCCAAGCTCGGCGCGTCGGGGTTTATTGCCTTGGCCATGGCCGGGCAGATTCTCGCTTCGCTGCTGCTCGATCACTTCGGGCTGTTCGGCCTGGTGGAGCGCCAACTGACAACGCCCCGCGTGCTGGGGGCGTTGTTGTTGATGGGCGGCGTGGTGTTGATTCAGTTCAGCAGCACGCCTGCCCGAGCATTGGCGACGGCGGGCTGATCAGCCCTTGTCCAGCGTGCGCAATTTTTGCGGCAAGCCCCACAGCAGCAGCGCCGCCGCCAACAGCGCGCACACGCCGATCACGTACAGCGCCGGCGTGGTGCTGCCAGTGAGGTCTTTGATGCGCCCCACCATCACCGGGCTGACAATGCCGCCGAACTGCCCCAATGTGTTGATCACCGCGATGCCACCGGCGGCACCGGCACCGGCGCCTGCCAGCAGTTTGGGCGGCAAGGTCCAGAAGGTCGGGATCGAGGCGATGATGCCCGCGCCCAACATGCCCAGGGCGATGATCAGGAAGGTGGTGTGGTCGGCAAAAATCCCGGCGCAGAAAAAGCCCACCGCCCCCAACACCACCAGGCCGCAGACAAACTTGCGCCGTTCGCCGGTGGCGTCCGACAGCCGCCCGATCACCACCATGCTGATCGCGCCGCACACATAGGGAATCGCAGTGAGCAAGCCGATCATCACCGGGCTTTGGGTGCCGGCGCTGCGGATCAATTGTGGTGCCCAGAAGTTGAGGCCGTAAGAAGCGACCTGGATCAGGAAATAGATAAACCCGAGCATCAAGAAACCAGGAATGCGGATCGCCGACAGCAGCGAACCACCGTGTGAGTTCGGCTCATGCTTGGCGATTCGGCTCGACAGCAAGGTCTTTTCCGCCGGTGTCAGCCAGTGCGCGTCTTCAATTCGGTCCTTGAGCAACGTCAGCACCACAAAACCCAGGCCGATACAGGGCAAGCCGCCGAGCAAAAACAACCAATGCCAGCCGCGCATTTGCAGCACGCCGTCGAGATGCTCCAACACCAGGCCGGAGAACGGCGCGCCGACCAACCCCGCGAAAGCGGACGCCAGGAACAGCAGCGAGGTGATGCGCCCACGGAAGTGCTGCGGGAACCACAACGTCAGGTAATACAGCACGCCCGGCGCAAACCCCGCCTCCATCGCGCCAATGATGAAACGCAGGCCGTAGAACTGCCACTCGGCGGTGACAAACACCATCGCCGCCGTGGCCAGGCCCCACGACATCATGATCCGCGCGATCCAGCGGCGCGCGCCGACCTTGTACAGCATCATGTTGCTCGGCACTTCGAAAATCACATAACCCACCACGAACAAACCGGCGCCCAGGCCGTAAGCGGTGTCGCTCAGGCTCAAATCGGTTTGCAGCTGGAACTTGGCGAAGCTGATGTTGATGCGGTCAAAAAACGCAAACAGGTAGCACACCATGATCAGCGGCATCAGGCGCCAGGCGACCTTGCTGACCAGGGCTTTTTCGGCATCGATCTCAGCGGCCGGGCGCAGGCCCGCCTCCAACGTATTAGTGCTCATGCTTTCTCTCCAGCGGGCTGCTCAACGGCGCCCGATTGTTTTTGTTGTCTGGTGCGGCGTTACAGCGTGGCGATGTAGCCGGGTGGCGGATGCAGGTCGCTATTGCGCCCGGCCTTGGCGACCTGGCCGGGCAGCTCATGGCCAAGCAGCGCCGGTAGTCGGCGAGACATGTGCAACAGGTGCGGCAGATCGATGCCGGTGTGAATCCCGACCTCGTCGCACAGGTTGACCAGATCTTCAGTGCAGATATTGCCCGAGGCTCCCGGCGCAAACGGGCAACCGCCGAGGCCGCCTAAGGCCGCATCAAAACGCCGGGCGCCGGCCTCGTAGGCCGCCAGCACATTGCACAAGCCCAGGCCGCGGGTGTTGTGAAAATGCAGGGTCAGATCGCTGGCAGGCACATGCTGCAATACCCGCGTGACCAAACGCTCAACCTGGCGCGGGTTGGCCATGCCGGTGGTGTCGGCCAGGGTGATGCCCTGAATGCCCAACTGGCGGTAGGCATCAACGATTTGCAGCACTCGGTCTTCATCAATCTTGCCTTCGAACGGGCAGCCAAACGTGGTGGCGATGCTGCCGTTAAGGCGCACCGGGTAGTCGCTGGCGAAGCTGACGATGTCTTCAAACGCCGCCAATGACGCCTCGCAACGCATGCGCAGATTCGCCAGGTTGTGGGTCTGGCTGGCGGACATCACCAGGTTCAGCTCATCGGCGCGGGACTCGATGGCGCGCTGGGCGCCCTTGAGGTTGGGGATCAACGCCACATAGATCACACCGGGCTTGCGCGTGATGCCCTGGAACACCTGTTCGCCATCGCGCAACGCCGGAATCGCCTTGGGCGAGACGAACGAACCCGCCTCGATTCGCGAAAAACCTGCCAGGGACAGTTCGTTGATCAGCGTGATCTTGTCGGCAGTTTCAACCCAGGTGGGTTCGATTTGCAGGCCATCGCGCGGGGACACTTCCTGCACGATCAGCGGGTCGCAATAGTCAGTGATCATTGCACCACCCCCGAGGTTTTCAGGCGTTGGATATCAGCCTCGGTCAACCCAAGGCCAGTGAGGATGTCGTCGGTGTGTTGGCCCAGGGTCGGGCCTTGCCAGTTCACCGCGCCAGGGGTTTCGGAGAGCTTGGGCACGATGCCGGGCATTTTCACCGACACGCCACCGGGCAGCTCGGCATTGAGCAGCATGTCACGCGCCTGGTAGTGCGGGTCGCGGACGATATCGGCCACCGAGTAGATGCGCCCGGCCGGCACTTCGGCGGCTTCCAGGGCGGCGAGCACCTGCTCGATGGGCAGGCTGCTGGTCCAGTGGGTGATCGCCGCATCCAGCAAGCCACTTTTCGCCGCGCGGCCATCGTTGTGGGCAAACTCCGGCGCTTCGGCCAGGTCGGCGCGGCCGATGGTAATCATCAGACGCTTGTAGATCGGGTCGCTATTACCGGCAATGACCACGTAGGCGCCGTCGGCGGTCAGGTAAGTGTTGGACGGCGCGATGCCGGGCAAGGCGCCACCACTGCGCTCACGCACATGGCCGAGCATGTCGTATTCGGGCACCAGGCTTTCCATCAGGTTGAACACGCTTTCGGCCAGTGACACATCGACTATCTGCCCGTCGCCCTGCCCGGTCTTGACCCGTAGCAGCGACATCAGTGCGCCGATCACGCCGTGCAGTGACGCCAGGGAATCGCCCAGGCTTACGCCGACCCGCGCCGGTGGCGAATCCGGGTTGCCGGTGGTGTAGCGAATGCCGCCCATGGCCTCGCCGATGGCACCGAAGCCTGGGCGATCACGGTAAGGGCCGGTCTGGCCGTAGCCGGAGATGCGCACCAGGGTCAGCTTGGGGTTGAGCGCGTGCAGCACATCCCAGCCCAGGCCGAGTTTTTCCAGGCCGCCAGGGCGCAGGTTTTCGATCAGCACGTCGGCGTCGCCCAGCAGTTGCTTGATCAAGCCCAGGCCTTCCGGTGACTTGAGGTCCAGGGCCAGCGACTTTTTGTTGCGCGATTGCAGGTACCACCACAGCGAGGTGCCTTCGTGCAGCTTTCGCCATTTGCGAAGTGGATCGCCCTGGCCCATGGCTTCGATCTTGATCACCTCGGCGCCAAACTCGGCCATCATCCGGGCGGCGAACGGCGCGGCAATCAGGGTACCGATCTCAATCACCTTGATACCGCTCAATGGAGCCGTCATGGGGTGTGCCTCTTATTCTTGGAATGTGTGGCCAAGACTAGAGGACTGAAAGAGCAGAAATCCAACCGTCAGTTGGCAAGGAGCGTTCGCGAAACGCGAACACCAACTCGATCGCTATCGCGGGCAAGCCCGCTCCCACAGGTGAACACGATAACCTGTGGGAGCCGGGCTTGCCCGCGATGAGGCCCTCCACGTCTGAATTAAGTTAACGGCCTGCGCAGGTATTCAAACAACAAAAGACTCACCGGCGACAGTTGCGCCTCATCGCGCACCACCAGAATCAAACGGCGATCCGACCACGCATCTGTCAGCGGCACCGCGTGCAACCCCAGCGCGCGGCCGAACAGTTCATAGGCTTTTTGCGGCAGGATACCGATGCCCATATTCGCCTGGACCATGCGGCACATCGCATCAAACCCCGGCACATGGATGCGCAGGCGCAGCATCTTGCCCGCCTCGCGCGCGGCGGCGTGGGTGCGCATGTTGATCGAGCTGGCGGCATGCAGGCCGACGTAGTCGCTGTCGAGGGTTTCGGCGAAGGCCAGGGTGTGGCGGGTGGCCAACGGGTGATCCGCCGGCATCAGCACCACCAGCTTGTCGTGGCGGTAGGTCACGCTGGGCAGGCCTTTGGTGTCGGTGTCGCTGGAGCAGATGCCCAGGTCGGCCACGCCATCCAGCACGCCCTGCACCACGCCGTTGCTGGGGCGCTCTTCCAGATCGGTTTTGACTTCGGGGTGCAGCGCGGAAAAATCCCGCAGGTCTTCCGGAAGGAATTGAATGATCGCCGACAGGTTAGCCAACATGCGCACATAACCGCGCACGCCATGGCTGTGCTCGCCCAACTCCAGGCCCATTTTCTCGACGTTGAACAGCATCTGCCGCGCATGGTGCAACAGGGTTTCACCCGCAGCGGTGAGGTCCATGCCCTTGGCCCGGCGCACGAACAGGCTCACGCCCAGCACCTGTTCCAGCTCCATCAGGCGCTTGCTCGCCGCCGACACCGCAATCGCTTCGCGGGCGGCGGCGCGGGTCAGCGTGCCTTCCTCGAACACTGCCACGAACAGCTGCAGCGTGATCAGGTCGAGGCGACGCACCAGGCTCTTGTGCAACATCAGTTGCGCTCGGCGGCCAGTCGATTGATCTCGGCCTGCTCCACCACCGCCTGCGGCGCGCCATGGCGCACGGCTGCCAGCATCGCCTGGCCAACGGTTTCGGTGCTCACCACCCAGCCGGGTTTGAGCCGACGCACAAACGTGAGCAGCGGCCCGAGTATGGAATAGAAGGATTGGTACAACGGCGTTTTCGAGCGCACGCCATGCAACGGCTGAATCACCCCGGGCCGGAACAGGTACACCGCCTTGAACGGCAGGCGCAGCAAAGCGTTTTCGGTCTTGCCCTTGACCCGCGCCCACATCGACTTGCCCGCCTCGGAGCTGTCGGTGCCGGCGCCGGATACGTAGATAAAGGTCATCTGTGGGTTGAGCCGCGCCAACGTGCTGGCCGCGACCAAGGTCAGGTCATAGGTGAGGTGGGTGTACTTGGTTTCATTCATGCCCGCCGACGAAACACCGAGGCAGAAGAAGCACGCATCGAAACCTTGCAGCAGGTTTTCCAGCGGCTGGAAATCCAGCATGTCGCTGTGCAGCACCTGGTGCAGCTTGCCGTGTTCCTGGGTCAAGGCCGTACGGCCGACAGCCACGACTTCCTGCACGTCAGCGGCCAACAGGCACTCGCGCAGCACGCCCTGACCGACCATGCCGGTGGCGCCGAATAACAGAACTCTCATGGGGGGACCTCAGCGGCAAGCCGCAAGCTTCATGCTTTAGTTAAATACCGTTCAGCTTGTAGCTTACCGCTTGCAGCGTGCGACTGCGCCCTTTAGAAAGCGTTGCGAAAGATCTCCTCGATCTGGCGCTGATCCGCCCGCCGTGGGTTGGTCAGGCCGCACGCATCCTTCAACGCATTGGTGGCCAGCAGCGGAATGTCCTGCAACTTGGCGCCCAATTCGCGCAAGCCGGCCGGGATTTCAACGTCGTGGGCCAAGGTGCGAATCGCGGCAATGGCGGCCTGGGCACCCTCTTCCGGGGTAATGCCCTTGATATCGGCGCCCAATGCGCGCGCCACGTCACTCAAGCGCTTGGCGCACACACTGGCGTTGAAACTTTGCACATGGGGCAGCAACACCGCATTGCACACGCCGTGTGGCAGGTCGTAAAGGCCGCCGAGTTGGTGGGCCATGGCGTGCACAAAGCCCAGGGACGCGTTGTTGAAGGCCATGCCGGCGAGGAATTGCGCATACGCCATGTTTTCCCGCGCGGCCTTGTCGGTGCCGTCGCGTACCGCCAGGCGCAGGTTGGCGCTGATCAGCTCGATGGCCTTGATGGCGCAGGCGTCGGTAATCGGGTTGGCGGCGGTGGACACGTAGGCTTCGATGGCGTGAGTCAGCGCGTCCATGCCGGTGGCGGCGGTGAGGCCCTTGGGCATGCCGACCATCAGCGCCGGGTCGTTGACTGACAGCAGCGGCGTGACGTTGCGGTCGACGATGGCCATTTTCACGTGGCGGGTTTCGTCAGTGATGATGCAGAAGCGCGTCATCTCGCTGGCCGTGCCGGCGGTGGTGTTGATGGCCACCAGTGGCAGCTGCGGTTTGCTCGACTGATCGACGCCTTCGTAGTCGCCGATATGCCCGCCATTGGTGGCGCACAACGCGATGCCCTTGGCGCAGTCATGGGGCGAGCCGCCGCCCAAAGACACCACGAAATCGCAGGCGCTGCGCTGCAACAGCGCCAGGCCGTTCTCGACGTTTTCGACATTGGGGTTGGGCTTGGCGCCGTCGTAGATCACCGAGTCGATGTCCTGCATCGCCAGTTTCTCGGCGATCATGCTGGCCACGCCCGCCTTGGCCAGGCCCACGTCGGTGACGATCAGCGCCTTGCGAAAGCCGTAGTTGCGGATGGCGATCATGGCTTCGTCGAGGCAGTCGGTGCCCATGATGTTGACGGCGGGAATGAAAAAGGTGCTGCTCATGGTCAATCCTCAGAGGCGTTATGCCTACAGGATCAACCTGACTTGCCTGCGGCATCTTGATCAGGATCAACGCCGGCTCGTGATAAAGTCACCACCCAGCCGAAATCGAGTAGACCCGCCGCAATGAAGGATTTCCAGGATATTGACGCCCACCTTGAAGACTGGAGCGCGCTGCGCAGCGCCATCGACTTCAGTGGGATTCTGATCGGCAACGGCGCAAGCCGCACGATTTGGGAAGACTTTGCCTACGATTCACTGTTCGAAAACGCGCGCACCGTCGAAGAAAAACCCCTCAGCCCGTCCGAGCTGAGTGTGTTCGACGCCCTGCAGACCCGCAGCTTCGAGCAGGCGTTGGGCGCCTTGAAAACCACCAGCCGGGTCAACAAGGCCCTGGCGGTCAGCTCGGCGGCACCGCGCAACCGCTACTACGCGATCAAGGAAGCGTTGATCAACACCATCCACGCCGTGCACATTCCGTGGCGGCTGGTGCAACCCTCGACGCTGGCGACGATCAACGCCGAGCTGGCCCGCTACCCCACCGTTTTCACCAGCAATTACGACCTGCTCAACTATTGGGCGATCCTGCACACGCCAGGCATCGACGACCTGTTTGGCAGCGCCGACGCCAGCTTCGACCTGCGCAACACGCGCACCGACGCCACGCGCATCCTTTACCTGCACGGCGGCCTGCACTTGGTGCGTAACCTCGACGGCACCGCGCGTAAATTGCCGTCCACCGACAGCACCTTGCTCAGCAGTTTTGCGATCAATAACACGATCAAGACGCTGGACGACGTGCCGCTGTTTGTCAGCGAAGGCAAGGTGGAAGAGAAGCTCAAGACCATTCGCAGCTCGGACTATTTGTCGTTCTGTTATGAGCAGTTGCTCAGCCATGAAGGGTCGCTGTGCATCTTCGGCCATGACCTTGGGCCGCAGGATAAGCACCTGGTGGATGCGTTGCGCCAGGCCAAACTGACGACGCTGGCGATCTCGGTGTCGGGGCGCAGCGATGGGTTTATTCGCCAGCAGAAGCGCCGGTATTCGGAGCTGTTCGAGGGCAGCGGTGTGACGTTGAAGTTCTTTGCGGCGCGTACGCATCCGTTGGGTAATTCGGCGTTATCCGTTCCCGTCGAACGCTGATCCCCCGAACAAAGAAGATCAAAATGTGGGAGCTGGCTTGCTCGCGAATGGGGTGTGTCAGTCAACTTATGTGGAGCTGACACACCGCATTCGCGAGCAAGCCCGCTCCCACACTGACTGTATTCCAACTTGGAAACACGGTCATTCTTCGGCGCTGTGCACCACCACCAACAACTGCGCCTGCACCTCGCCCACCGAGCGAATTCGGTGGGGTTTTTGCGCATTGAAGTGCAGCGCATCACCCCGATTCAGGATTACCCGTTCGCTCATGAAATCCACCTCCACCTGGCCTTCATGCACGAACAGAAACTCCTCCCCCACGTGCTCCTTGAACGTCTTGTCGGTGAACTCCGCCGGCGGGTAGATGATGAACGGCAGCAGGCTGCGCTCACTGACCTGATGGGCCAGCACCGCATAACCCGGCGCGGTGTCGGGCCGCTCGTGGCTGCGCACCAGGCTGTAGCTGTCGAGGCTGACGTTGTCTTCGCTGAACAGTTCTTCAACCTTCACGTTCAACGCCTTGGCCAGTTTCAACGCGGCGGCAATTGACGGCGTGTTGAGCCCGCGTTCGACCTTGGACAGATAACTCTTGGTCATCCCGGATTTTTCAGCCAGGGACTCCAGGGTCACGCCAAGTTTTTTTCTCAGTAATTTCAAACGGATAGACATGTGCTGCGATTAATCCATGCAGAAAAGCCAGCGCTTCACTTGCCAATGACACAAGGTGTCATATAGCATCTTTAGTGTCATTTGCGTTCACCCAACGACCTTGCGAGCAGCGGGAGAGCAGCAAACCCGACGTCCATGCACCACCCAAAGGACACCGATATGGCCAAGACATTAGCACTCCCCAAAGACCAACTGGTCAAGCAAGCACTGATGCAGATGCAAAACACCCTGGCGGATAATACGTGGACCGACCGGCAAAAGCTGGCGCTCACGTGTCGCATCCTGTTCGAACACGGCCACGACTCCGGACTGGCCGGGCAAATCACCGCACGTGGGCCTACGCCCGGCACCTATTACACTCAGCAACTGGGCCTGGGTTTTGATGAGATCACCGCCAGCAACCTGCTGCTGGTCAACGAGGATCTTGAAGTGCTGGAAGGCCACGGCATTCCCAACCCGGCCAACCGGTTTCACACCTGGGTGTACCGTGGGCGGCCGGATGTGAACTGCATCATCCATACGCATCCCACGCATATCGCCGCGCTGTCGATGCTCGAAGTGCCGCTGCAGGTGTCGCACATGGACCTCTGCCCGCTGTATGAAGACTGTGCATTTCTGGAGGCCTGGCCGGGGGTTCCGGTGGGCAACGAAGAAGGTGAAATCATCACCACGGCGCTGGGCGACAAACGCGCGATCCTGCTCTCGCACCACGGTCAGCTGTCAACCGGGGCGAGCATCGAAGAAGCCTGCGTGATCGCGCAGTTGATCGAGCGCGCGGCCAAGTTGCAGTTGCTGGCGATGGCGGCCGGGACGATCAAGCCGATCCTGCCGGAACTGGGGCGCGAGGCGCATGACTGGATCTCCAAGCCCAAGCGCCACGGCGCCGCGTTCAACTACTACGCCCGGCAGAACCTGCGCCAACACGCCGATTGCCTGAACTGATTGCCCTATTCCGAGCGGAGACTCCTTTATGTCCAACCCAACTATTCACGGCATCATCGGCTACACCATCACCCCGTTCAGCGCCGACGGCCAGCGCATTGACCTCGACGCCCTCGGCCGCTCCATCGACCGTTTGATCGACAGCGGCGTGCACGCCATCGCGCCCTTGGGCAGCACGGGCGAAGGTGCGTATTTGAGCGATGCCGAGTGGGACGAAGTCAGCGCCTACAGCCTGGCAAAAATCGCCAGGCGCGTGCCGACGATTGTCAGCGTGTCCGACCTGACCACCGCCAAGGCCGTGCGCCGTGCGCGTTACGCCGAGGCCAATGGCGCCGATGTGGTGATGGTGCTGCCCGCGTCCTATTGGAAACTCAGCGAGGCGGAAATCCTCGCCCATTATGCGGCGATTGGCGACAGCGTCGGCGTGCCGATCATGCTCTATAACAACCCGGCCACCAGCGGCACCGACATGTCGGTGGACTTGATTCTGCGCATCGTCAAGCAGGTGGCGAACGTGACCATGGTCAAGGAGAGCACCGGGGATATTCAACGCATGCACCAGTTGCATCGCCACAGCGACGTGCCGTTCTACAACGGCTGCAACCCGCTGGCCCTGGAAGCCTTCGCGGCCGGCGCCAAAGGTTGGTGCACGGCGGCGCCGAACCTGATCCCGCAGCTCAACCTGGCGTTGTATGACGCGGTGCTGGCCAATGACCTGACGCTGGCGCGGGAACTGTTCTATCGCCAATTGCCGCTGCTGGAATTCATCCTCAAGGGTGGTTTGCCGGCGACGATCAAGGCTGGGTTGCGTTTGACCGGGTTGGAAGCGGGTGATCCACGCTTGCCGGTGTTCCCGCTAGGTGAAGCCGGGATCGAGCAACTAAGGACATTGCTGCGCTAGAGGCGTGGCCTCCTGTGGGAGCTGGCTTGCCTGCGATAGCGGTGGTGCAGTCACCATCGCCATCGCAGGCAAGCCAGCTCCCACATTTGATTGGGTGCACGCTTTACATAGAGACAAATGACAATAATTCTCGATATCATTCGCGACTTTTCTACGCCGCGCTTCGTCAAGAAGGATATCCATGTCTCGTCCCAAGCCCGACCCGTTGTCGGCCGATGCCTTTCGCGGGTTTTATGCAGATATTCTGTATTTCCTGCGCAAACGCACGGACAACGCCAGCGACGCGGCGGACATGACCCAGGATGTCTTTGCCCAATGGCTGGATTACCGCGACCGGGCCAAGGTCGAGCAGCCACGGGCTTTTCTATTCCAGATGGCGCGCAACCTGTTGCGCGATCACTGGCGTAAACAGAAGGTACGGCAGACCGTCCACCTTGACCCGGCCGAAAGGGACGCCGAGCCGGTCACCGACGAGCAAAACGAGCCCATGGCCGCCGCGCAGCGCTTGCAACGCCTGGAACAGTTGAAAGAAGTCCTCGCCGAACTCTCGCCCCGCAGGCGAGAAGCCCTTATGCTGCACCGCTTCGAAGGCCTGAGCCAGGCGCAGATCGCCGAGCGCATGGGCATTTCGACCAGCATGGTGGAAAAGCACATCGCTTTTGCCCTGCTGCATTGCAAGCGACGCCTTCAACAAGAACCCGGCACGGAGCAGCCAGAATGAACCGCCTGAGCGACATCGACGCCCTGGACATCGAAGCGAGCGACTCCATTGATGCCCAAGCCGCCAGCTGGTTTGCCCGCAACCGTAGCGAAGCGGGGCGAGCCGACCGCAAGGCCTTTGCCGCCTGGCAGGCCGAGCCTGCACATGCCCGCGCCTATGCCGAGTTCGAACAACTGTGGGCCGACCTCGGCCAACTGCAGCAATTGAACAAACCGCTGCCGCTGCCCAAGCGCAAACCTTCAGCCTGGCGCCCTGCCCTGGCCGTGGCTGCCGCGCTGGTCTGTGCGCTGTTGGCCACGCACATCGGTGCGCCTCGCGAGCTCTACCACAGCCAGATCGCCGCGCATGCCAAAGGCATGCGTACGTTAAACCTGCCCGATGGCAGCACGTTGTACGTGAATGCCAATACGCGCGTGCGGGTGGAATTCAGCGCCCATCAACGCATCCTTCATCTGGACAAGGGCCAGCTGTACATCGAAGTGGCCGCCGACAAGGAGCGCCCGCTGTATGTGCAAGCCGGCGAGGCCAACGTGCGCGTGGTCGGCACCGGTTTCGATGTGCGCCGCAGCCAGCAGCAACTGGTGGTCAGCGTGGCCCATGGCCAGGTGGCCTTCGAGCCGGACGCCAAAAGCCCGGTGACCTTGCTCGGCGCCCAGCAGCGCGCCACCTACAGCTACGCCAAGGGCACCGTGCAACACCAAACCCTCACGGCTGAAGAAGTGGCGGATTGGCGCAGCGGGCATCTGTCCTTTCGCAACCGCGACCTGGCCAGCCTGATCGATGAACTGAGCCTCTACCGGCCCCAGGCACCGCTGCAAGTCAGCAAGTCCGTGGCGCAATTGAAGGTCTCGGGCAACCTCGATGTGAATGATCCGGACGCCCTGCTCAACGCCCTGCCTGCCCTGCTACCGGTGAAAACCGTGGCCTCAGCCGATGGCGTTGTCAGAATCGAACCGAGCAAATAATTGCGCCAGGCACTCACTTGAGAATATTTTGCATTCGCATGTGTGGATTTTTTGGCCTGCCCCGTCTTCCTCCCGACTGTGTTTGATACGCACACCTTTTCGGCCACTTGGCCACCCCGGGGGATTTCATGTTTCGCGCGCCTTGCCACGCTTCGCACCTGTTTCTTCGACCGACCCTGATCGCCACCTGCCTGGCGTTCAGCCTCAGCGCCCAGGCCGAGTCGTTCACGTTGCAACTGCCCGCCCAGTCGCTGGCCACGTCCCTGAGCCAAGTGGCGCAGCAGGCAAAAATCCAGCTGCTGTTCGATGAAACCCTGCTCAAGAACGTGCAGGCGCCGGCACTCAATGGCGACTTCACCCCGGAAGTGGCGATTCGCACCTTGCTGAAAAATGGCGAGTTCACCCTGATCAAAGTCGGCAGCACCTACGTGGTACGCCCCGACGAGGGCAAGACCAGCCACAGCGGCGCCATCCAACTCGACGCGCTCAGCGTGATCGGCACCGGTAACGAAGTCGATTCCAGCACCGTCAACCGCTCGACCATGACCCAGGCCGACATCGACCGTTACCAGTCCAATAACATCCCCAGCCTGCTGCAGACCTTGCCCGGCGTGAGCCAGGGCGGCTCGCTGAAACCCGGCGGCCAGACCATCAACATCCGTGGTTTCGGCGATGCCGAAGACGTGCCGATGACCGTCGACGGCGCCACCAAGACCGGCTTCGAGCGCTACCAGCAAGGCACGGTCTTTATCGAGCCCGAGCTGATCAAAAGCATCGAGGTGGAGAAAGGCCCCAACTCGCCGTTCACCGGCAACGGCGGGTTTGGCGGCACGGTCAACATGACCACCAAAGATGCCCCGGACCTGCTGCAGGATGGCCGCAACAGCGGCGCGATGCTCAAATATGGTTACTCCAGCAACGACCACGAACAGGTCTACAGCAGCGCCGTGTATGGCCGTACCGACGACGGCCGCTTCGACGCGCTGGCCTACCTGACCCAACGCGACGGCGGCGATATGAAGGTCGCCGCCAAGCTGCCTAACGAGAACAACGAGTACCCCATCAACCCTCAGCGCCTGCCCAACAGCGCCCAGGACGTGGACGGCAAACTGTTCAAGGTCAATGCGCACTTCACCGAAGAGCACAGTGTCGGCTTGTCCTACTCGCGCTCCCACAGCAATCGCTGGACACCCTTTTCCGCCGCCAGCTACCCGACGCCGCCGACCCAGGCCAATATCAACCGCTACGGCTACGAAAACGCGTTGAAACGTTTTTTAGCGCACCGCGACACCACCGACACCACGTGGTCGGGCAAGTATGAATACACGCCGCTGGACAACCCGTGGGTGGACCTGACCGTCAAGTATTCGCAGTCCAACACTGACCAGACCGACGCCCGTGACGCCACCGCGTTTTTCCAGCTGGCCACCGGCGGGCGCCAGATGGACACCGGCTACACCGACAAGAACCTCGACATCCGCAACGTCAGCCTGTTTGACACAGGTTCTCTGCAGCATGCCGTGACTGTCGGCGGGCAAATTCGCAAGCACATCCGCGAAACCGAAATGTGGATGCCCGGTTCCACCTACAACACCGCGCGCTACAACTACGGGCATTTCCAGCCGGGTTTCATGCCCCACGGCAAGGTCGATACCAACAGTTTCTTTGTCCAGGATGCGGTCACGGTGGGCGATGTGACGATTACGCCGTCGCTGCGCTACGACCATGTGCGCAATCGCGGCGAAGGCAACGACGCGCCGTACTACAACAATCCCGACCCGGCCGTTGGCCACGATTACAGCGACCGCACCTACACCGGCTGGTCGCCGCGCCTGGCGTTGTTCTGGAACGTCACGCCAAACCTGGGGCTGTTTGCCAACTGGAGCAAGACCTGGCGCGCGCCGGTCATCGACGAACAATACGAGGTGCAAGGCCTGGGCAGCCGCACCGCTACCAGCGTCGACCTGGACCCGGAGCGCATCACCTCGATCACCGTGGGCAGCGTCTTCAGCTTCGATCACCTGATCGCCCAGGACGACAACCTGCAAGTACGCACCACCTTGTTCCACAACAAGGTCGAAGACGAAATCTTCAAGGCCACCGGCGTCGGCTGCCAGAACCAGGCCGTCAATGGCGGCACGATTTCCAACGCGTGCCCGCCGGGAGCGATGTCCAACTACCGCAACATCGGTGGCCTGACCATCAAGGGCTTTGAGCTGGAATCGTTCTACAACTCCACCTACCTGTTCGGTTCGGTGTCGTTCGCCTACGCCAAGGGCGAACACGAAGGCGCCTACACCAACCCATGGGGCCCGGACGTGCCGGCCCGCGATATTCCACCGACCAAATGGGTGCTGGTACTGGGCACCAATATCCCCGCCTGGGATGCCCAGGTGGGCTGGATGGGCCAGTTCATCGGCGCGACCGATCGCTTGCCCAGTGACAAATATTCCGGCGGCCCGGGCAGCAGTGTGGGCGACCTGTTCTACGACCAATACGGCAACAAGGCCTACAACACCCAAGGCTTGTTCGCCAAATGGAAACCGCAACAGGCTTACTTGAAAGGCACCGAGGTGAATTTCACCGTGGACAACCTGTTCAACAACAACTTCCGCCCGGCCTTGAGCGGCGACCGCGCCTACACCAAGGGCCGCGATGCGAAGATCAGCATCACGCGGTTTTTTTAAGGCTGGCACGGTCAATGTGGGAGCTGGCTTGCCTGCGATACAGGCACCTCGGTATTGCGCATAGACCGCGGTGACGCTATCGCAGGCAAGCCAGCTCACACAGGTTATCCCCAGAGCCTGCCGAAACTGTACGGATAAATCCGCACCCATCTGTAGGCCCCCGATCACCGGGGGTTGTGGCTAGATGGGCGTTCCTTGAAGCCCTCCAGATTTCGGTCCCCATCATGAGCTCGCGCGAAAACACCGGCATGGCCCTCGGCCTGCTGGGCGTCATCATCTTCAGCCTCACGCTGCCCTTCACCCGCATCGTCGTGCAGGAAATCCACCCGTTGCTCAACGGCCTGGGCCGCGCCTTGTTCGCGGCGGTTCCGGCGGCGGCGCTGTTGCTGTGGCGCCGTGAGCGCTGGCCGACCTGGCGCCAGGTGCGCGGCTTGTGCCTGGTGATCGCCGGCGTGATCCTCGGCTTCCCGGTGCTGTCGGCCTGGGCCATGCAAACCTTGCCGGCCTCCCATGGCGCGCTGGTCAACGGCCTGCAGCCATTGTGCGTGGCGCTGTACGCGGCGTGGCTGTCCCACGAGCGGCCGTCGAAAGCCTTCTGGGCCTGCGCGGCGCTGGGCAGTGCATTGGTGCTGAGTTATGCGCTGATCACCGGTGCGGGCAGTATCCAGGCGGGGGACTTGTTGATGCTCGGCGCAATTGCCGTGGGTGGCCTGGGCTATGCCGAAGGCGGCCGGTTGGCCAAGGAGATGGGCGGCTGGCAGGTGATCTGCTGGGCGCTGGTGCTGTCCACACCCGTGTTGATCGGCCCGGTGTGGTACTTGGCGGCGCAGCATCAAGGCGCGATTTCCATGCGCACCTGGTGGGCGTTCGGGTATGTGTCGCTGTTTTCGCAATTCCTGGGTTTCTTCGCCTGGTACGCCGGGCTGGCGATGGGCGGGATTGCGCGGGTCAGCCAGATTCAGCTGTTGCAGATCTTCTTCACCATCGCCTTTTCGGCGTTGTTCTTTGGTGAACATATCGAGCCGATTACGTGGCTGTTTGCCTGTGGGGTCATCGTGACGGTAATGCTGGGGCGCAAGACGGCGGTGCAGCCTGCGCCGACCTCAAAGATAAATGCGGTCTAAATGTGGGAGCGGGCTTGCTCGCGAAAGCGGAGTGTCATCCAACCTATTAGGCGACTGATGCACCGCATTCGCGAGCAAGCCCAGCTCCCACATTTTGGTTCTGTGTTCAGCCTAAATAGCCATCCGCGCGCAACAGCGTTTCCAGGCAGTGCTCGCTGATGTGGTAGAACGCCTTCAATTCCTGGATTTTCTCCAGCAACTGCGCATTGTCCACCGGCTCGTTGCGCTTCACCGCCAGGATCATCTTGTTCTTGTTGGTGTGCTCCAACGAGATGAACTCGAACACCTTGGTCTCGTAACCGCAGGCTTCGAGGTACAACGCGCGCAGGCTGTCGGTGACCATTTCCGCCTGCTGGCCCAGGTGCAGGCCGTATTGCAGCATCGGCTTGAGCAGCACCGGGCTCTGGATCTGCAGGCGAATCTGTTTGTGGCAGCACGGCGAGCACATGATGATCGACGCGCCGGAGCGGATGCCGGTGTGGATCGCGTAGTCGGTGGCAATATCACAGGCATGCAGCGCGATCATCACGTCCAGCTCGCTCGGCGCCACGCTGCGCACGTCACCGCACTTGAATACCAGCCCCGGATGTTCCAGGCGCGCGGCGGCGGTGTTGCACAGGGTCACCATGTCTTCGCGCAATTCCACGCCGGTCACTTCGCCCTCGGCCTTGAGGGTGTTGCGCAGGTAATCGTGAATGGCGAACGTCAGGTAGCCCTTGCCCGAACCAAAGTCAGCGACGCGCACCGGCTGGTCGAGCTTCAGCGGCGACGAGGTCAGCGCATGGCTGAACACTTCGATGAACTTGTTGATCTGCTTCCACTTGCGCGACATCGATGGGATCAACGCCTGCTTGGCATCGGTCACGCCAAGGTCGGCGAGGAACGGCCGGCTCAGGTCGAGGAAGCGATTCTTCTCACGGTTGTGCTCGGCGGACGGCGCCTCACGCAATTGCTGCGGCTTGCTTTTGAACAGCGAGCTTTTGTTCTTCTTGCTGTATTCCAGCTGGGCTTCGTCGGTCAGCGACAGCAAATGCGCATTCTTGAACGACGCCGGCAGCAGCTCGGCAATCGCCGCCACGCCATCGGCCAGGGGCAAGTTCTTGGTGATGTCGCGGGTCTTGTAGCGGTAGACGAAGGACAGGCACGCCTGCTCCTTGACCGTCACCGGTTTGATGATCAGCCGTTGCAGCTCGGCTTCCTCACCGACGTACTTGGCCAGCACCAGCTTGATAAACGCGTTCTGCGCCAGGCTTGCGCTCAGCAGCTCGATGAACTGGGCGTGATGATCCGGCGCAGGGCGGGCAGGTTGAGCGGTGACGGACATGAACAAAAACGCCTCGGGCTGGGAATGCCGGGCATTTTAGGGGGGATAAGGGTTTAGGGCACGGGGTTATTTGATCAACGGTAATTGGATTGGCCAACACAGAACCCAATGTGGGAGCGGGCTTGCTCGCGAGTGCGCAATGTCAGTCAATATATTCGGCGACTGATACACCGCATTCGCGAGCAAGCCCGCTCCCACATTTAGAATGTTTGTTGCCTGGTTATTCCAGCACGATCAAACGATTCGGCAGCTCATTACGCGTCTGCGTCACCGGCACATGCACCTTCAGCAACTCCCCACACGCCTCAATACAGGCAATAAAACCGGCCAACGTGTGCCCCTGTTTCACCTGCTGGGTAAACGCCGTGACGATGCCATCCCAACTGCTGTCATCCAGGCGTTTGGAAATGCCCTCGTCCACAAGGATCTCCACATAACGCTCGGCCTCGCTGACAAAAATCAGCACGCCGGTGCCGCCGACTGTGTGGTGCAGGTTCTGCTCCAGGAACTGCCGACGCGCCAGGTTGGACGCGCGCCAGTGCCGTACCGAACGCGGGATCAAGCGGGTGGTGACCTTGGGCAGGCGAAATACCAGGCACAACACAATGAATGTCGCCCACTGCGCCAACAACAAGGTGTACATGGTCAGGTAACCCGACAAGTAATGCACCACGCCGGGCACCACCAGGGCGATCAGGCTGGCCCACAACAGCGGGATATAGGCGTAATCGTCGGCACGGGCCGCCAATACCGTCACCAGTTCGGCATCGGTGTTTTTTTCGACGCGGGCGATCGCCTCGGCGACTTGCCGTTGCTCGTGCTCACTCAGTAATGCCATGGTTGTCGATGCCCCTTTCTAGTTATTGTCATTACCAGCCACCTGAGGCACCACCGCCGCCGAAACCACCACCGCCGCCTCTGAAGCCACCACCACCACCGCCGCCCCCACCGCCGCCACCGCGCCCACTGCTGCTGAGAATAGCCAGCAAAATAGCGCCAACCGGCAGGCCCAGGCGATTGCACAGCCACAACACGCCGATCAGCAGAATGAACAAGCCGATGGAGAACCCCGGATTATCCTTGGCAAAATTCGCATCCGCCACATGGGCAGGCACCGCGAGCGGCTCGCCGCCCACCACCTGCACCATTGCCGAGACGCCGTCGCTGATGCCCTGGCTGTAATTGCCGGCCTTGAACTTGGGCGCGATCACCTGGTTGATGATCACCCATGACTGCGCATCGGTCAGCACACCTTCGAGGCCATAGCCGACTTCGATGCGCAATTTGTGCTCATCGCGCGCGACGATCAACAGCGCGCCGTTGTCCTTGCCCTTCTGGCCGATGCCCCACTGGCGGCCCAACTGATAACCGTAGTCCTCAATGGGCACACCTTGCAGGTCGGGCACGGTGACCACCACGATCTGGTCACCGGAGGTTTGCTCCAGCGCCTGCAATTGCTGGGTAATCTGCGCACGTACCGCCGGGTCGATCATCTGGGCGGTGTCCACCACCCGTCCGGTCAATGGCGGGAACGTCAGCGCCGCCTGGGCCGCACCGACGCAGGCCAGCAACCACAGCGCCAAGCCTATCCGTAATAAACGCATCGACACCTCAGAGAAGCCTTATTTGAACTTCACTTGCGGCGCTTTATCGGCGTCGGCACTGGTGGCCTCAAACGTGGCGCGGATCGGCAAGTCGCTGTACATCACGCTGTGCCACAGGCGGCCTGGGAAGGTACGGATTTCAGTGTTGTACGCCTGCACGGCCTGGATAAAGTCGCGACGGGCCACGGCAATGCGGTTTTCCGTGCCTTCAAGTTGGGACTGCAGGGCCAGGAAGTTCTGGTTGGCTTTGAGGTCCGGGTAGCGCTCGGACACCACCATCAAGCGGCTGAGGGCACCGCTCAAGCCATCCTGGGCTTGCTGGAACTGCTTGAGTTTTTCCGGGTTGTCGAGGGTACTGGCGTCGACCTGGATCGAAGTGGCCTTGGCCCGCGCTTCAATCACGGCGGTGAGGGTGTCTTGCTCATGGGCGGCGTAGCCCTTGACCACTTCTACCAGGTTGGGGATCAGGTCGGCGCGCCGTTGGTACTGGTTCTGCACCTGGCCCCAGGCCGCCTTGGCCTGTTCGTCCAGGGTCGGAATCGTGTTGATGCCGCAACCGCTCAGCACGCTGCTGATCAGTAGTAAAGCCGCGGCTTTCAAGCCCCAGCGGTAACCTTGTGCTGCTTGCATGGTGTTTCTCCTGCCCAAACTGGATGGAATTTGACGACTAACCCTATAAACCGCGCGCTTGGGGCATAATCCGCCACCACTGGATTGCGTCGAGCCAATCAGCTAAAAAGATGCCCAGCGCGAATAAGAGTTCACAAGTGTCGTGCATTTACTGCAATAACACTCGAACAACAACATATGTTCCCCACATTTTGGCAGAACAGCGCATTTTCGCTGTGCAGTGAGCCGAAAAAGGATATTCATGAAGAAGCTGTGTTTGCTCGGCCTTGTTGCCACTCTGGCCAGTCACCCCGTGTGGGCAGAAACAAAGCCTGCTGCGCTTAAAGACAAGGACGCCTTTGTCAGCGACCTGCTCAAGCAGATGACCCTGGATGAGAAGATCGGCCAGTTGCGCCTGATCAGCATCGGCCCCGAAATGCCCCGCGAGCTGATCCGCAAGGAAATCGCCGCCGGCCGCATCGGCGGCACGTTCAACTCGATCACCCGCCCGGAAAACCGTCCGATGCAGGACGCGGCCATGCGCAGCCGGTTGAAGATCCCGATGTTCTTCGCCTATGACGTGATCCACGGCCACCGCACGATTTTCCCGATCAGCCTGGCCCTGGCCTCCAGCTGGGACATGGATGCCATTGGCCGCTCCGGGCGCATCGCCGCCCAGGAAGCCGCCGCCGACAGCCTCGACATCACCTTTGCGCCGATGGTCGATATCTCCCGCGACCCGCGTTGGGGCCGTACCTCCGAAGGTTTCGGCGAAGACACCTATTTGGTCTCGCGCATCGCCGAAGTGATGGTCAAGGCCTTCCAGGGCACCAGCCCGGCCAATGCCGACAGCCTCATGGCCAGCGTCAAGCACTTCGCCCTGTACGGCGCGGTGGAAGGCGGTCGCGACTACAACGTGGTCGACATGAGCCCGGTCAAGATGTACCAGGATTACCTGCCGCCCTACCACGCGGCGATCAAGGCCGGTTCCGGTGGCGTGATGGTGGCGTTGAACTCGATCAACGGCGTACCCGCCACCGCCAACACCTGGCTGATGAACGACCTGCTGCGCAGAGACTGGGGCTTCAAAGGCCTGGCCGTCAGCGACCATGGCGCAATTGTCGAGTTGATCAAACACGGCGTGGCCAAGGACGGGCGTGAAGCCGCCAAGCTGGCGATCAAGGCCGGCATCGACATGAGCATGAACGACTCGCTGTACGGCAAGGAACTGCCCGGCCTGCTCAAGTCCGGCGAAATCGAACAAAGCGACATCGACAACGCCGTGCGCGAAGTGCTCGGCGCCAAGTACGACATGGGCCTGTTCAAGGACCCGTACCTGCGCATCGGCAAAGCCGAGGATGACCCGGCCGACACCGACGCCGAAAGCCGCCTGCACCGTAGCGACGCCCGCGATATCGCGCGCCGCAGCCTGGTGTTGCTGAAAAACCAGAACAACACCCTGCCGCTGAAAAAATCCGCGACCATCGCCCTGGTCGGCCCGCTGGCCAAGGCGCCGATCGACATGATGGGCAGCTGGGCCGCAGCCGGCAAACCGGCGCAATCGGTCACCCTGCTCGACGGCCTCAACGCGGTGATCGGCGAAAAAGGCAAAGTGATCTACGCGCGTGGCGCCAACATCACCAACGACAAGGCCGTGGTCGACTACCTCAACTTCCTCAACTTCGATGCCCCGGAAGTGGTGGATGACACCCGCTCGCCGCAGGTGCTGATTGATGAAGCGGTGAAAGCCGCGAAGAATGCCGATGTGGTGGTGGCTGCCGTGGGCGAGTCCCGTGGCATGTCCCATGAATCCTCGAGCCGCACCGACCTGAACATCCCGCAAAGCCAGCGCGACCTGATCAAGGCGTTGAAGGCCACCGGCAAACCGCTGGTGCTGGTGTTGATGAACGGCCGTCCGCTGTCGATTGTGGATGAGAACAAAGAAGCCGACGCGATCCTCGAAACCTGGTTCGCCGGCACCGAGGGCGGCAACGCCATCGCCGATGTGCTGTTCGGTGACTACAACCCATCGGGCAAGCTGCCGATCACCTTCCCGCGTTCGGTCGGGCAGATTCCCACCTACTACAACCACCTGACCATCGGCCGGCCGTTCACCCCAGGCAAGCCAGGCAACTACACCTCGCAATACTTCGATGACACCACCGGGCCGTTGTTTCCGTTCGGTTATGGCCTGAGCTACACCACGTTCAGCCTGTCGGACATGGCACTGTCGTCCACCACCCTGAACAAGACCGGCAAGCTCGACGCCAGCGTCACGCTGAAAAACACCGGCAAGGTCGACGGCGAAACCGTGGTGCAGTTGTATATCCAGGACGTGGCCGGCTCGATGATCCGCCCGATCAAGGAGCTGAAGAACTTCCAGAAGGTCATGCTCAAGGCCGGTGAAGAGCGCACGTTGCACTTCACCATCACCGAGGAAGACTTGAAGTTCTACAACACCCAGCTCAAGTTCGCCGCAGAACCGGGCGAATTCAATGTGCAGATCGGGCTCGACTCCCAGGATGTGCAACAGCAGACGTTCGAGTTGCTGTAAGGGTTGCAGCCCCCTCTTTTTAGAAGAGGGGGCGCAAACTCCGCAAAAAGTTAACTTTCACTCCTCGTTACAAGCCAAGTCCTACATCACGCTCCCGCCCCCCTCGCACACCCTGTCAGCCTCATTTTTTTGCAGGTGTGTGGACCATGTCACCCACGGAAAACGCCCGAACGGCATCCGCAAAAGCGCCCGTTCAATCATCACTCAAGCGAAATGCTCTGATCCTCTGTGTATTCGGCTGCTTGTCGGGCATGCCGGTTGAAGCCGCGAGCTATGTTGAACAAGGCCGACTGAACGATGCGGCCAGCTGGCGCAGTGAAGAGTTCAAGAGTAACTGGGGGCTGGCGGCAATCGGCGCTGACTTCGCCTACGCTCGCGGCCTGAGTGGGAAGGGGGTGCAAGTGGCCATTTACGATAGCGGCACCGACCTTCGCCACAACGAATTCATGGGAAAGGCCCACATCGGCGTTCAGATGAACGCCCCAGGGTGTAGCAGCGAAGCGCTGTTGTCGCCCAGTGAAGGCTGTTTTTTCACCGAGGGTGATCGTTCTCAAATTATATTTGAGGATGATACTTTTTCTTACATCTTTCACGGCACCCATGTGGCCGGGACGGTGGCGGCCAACCGGGAAGGTACGGGTATGCACGGCGTTGCCTACGCCAGTACCTTCAGTGCGCTGAGGTTTGCCACCAACGAGTCTGAGTATCTGTACGAAAGAACAGCAGGCCCAACTGAGATACTGGCGGCCTACGCACAACTGCATGGGCAAAATGTAAGGGTCATCAATAACAGTTGGGGCCCACCCTTCACCACGACTGACAACGAAACCGAATTGGATGCCGACCTCAAGGGGCTTGCCACATTAGCTCAGCCGTTAGGCCGAGGGTCACTGGACTATGGTTTTCTGCAGGTCTGGGCTGCCGGCAACACACAAGCGCCTAACGCGTCACCGCAAACAGCACCGGTCGCTGAACCCCTGGCCAGCCTGCCTAGAGCAAGACCTGAGTTGGAACCTTATTGGCTGAGTGTGATTAACCTGCAACAAGACCTGACGTTGAATGACGCCTCCCACCGTTGCGGGTTCAGCCAAAACTGGTGCATCGCGGCCCCCGGCACCGACATCACCTCGTCGACGATCAGCGGTGAAATTGATGTCAAGTACTCCTATGGTGCCGACGGCAGGGTCAACGGCTATACGGTCGCTGGGGATACACTTGAGTTTGGCTACAGGACCGACACCGGCACCTCCTTCGCCGCCCCCCACGTTACCGGCGGCCTGGCCCTGCTGATGGAACGCTTCCCCTACCTCGACAACCCGCAAATCCGCGACGTATTGCTCACCACCGCCACCGACCTCGGCGCGCCGGGTGTGGACGACGTCTACGGCTGGGGCCTGATGAACCTGAAAAAAGCCATCGACGGCCCCGGCCAGTTGCGCGTCGACACCTCGGTGAACATGGACCGCCCTGCCGGTGGCGCAATCGTCTGGCAAGGCGGTGCCTGGGATGATTGGCGCAACGATATCGGCGGCCCCGGTCGCCTGGAAAAAACCGGCATCGGCTGGCTGCGCCTCAGCGGCAATAACAGCTTCGCCGGGGCCACGCTCAAGCAAGGCATCCTGGAGTTGGACGGCACCAACGAGCTCAAGGGCGACGTCAACGTCGACGGCGGCGTGCTGCGCCTGAACGGTTCCCTGGACGTGGCGGGCGATTACACACAAGCCGCCGGCTCAACCCTGATGACCGGGCTGACCAGCCCGGCAGCTCCGGCCAAATTGCAGGTCCAAAACCAGGCCTCCATCAACGGTGGCTCGCTGTACCTGAGCGCGCAACCCAATCACTATTACCTGGGCCAGCGCTACAGCATCCTGCAGGCCCAAGGTGCGTTGAATGGCGAATTTACCTCGGTAGACCGCCGCGAGTTCTCGCCTTTCCTCAGCGTTTCCCAGGTCAAGCAAGGCAATAACTTACTGGTGGAGTTTGGCCGCGGTCAGTCACTGGCTTCAGCGGCGCAGACGACCAACCAACGCGCCGTCGCCAATGCTGCGGATGCGCAAGCCCAGCCCTCGCCGCTGCTGCAACGCCTGACCGCGCTGTTTCCCGAGCAGGCGCCTTCAGCCCTCGACCAGTTGAGCGGCGAACTGCATGCCAGCACCCAAGCGGTGCTGATTGAAAACAGCCGTGTCGTGCGCCAGGCCGCACTGGACCGTCAGCGCCTGGCGCAAGACAGCCGCGTCGCCGCACTCGACGCCAGGAACCAAGGCGTCTGGGTGCAACTGCCGCGTCAATCCGGCCAACTTGCAGGCGACAGCAACACCACGCGCACGGCCCACAACACCACAGGCCTGCTGCTTGGGTTTGACCACACACTCGAACAAGGCACTCGCGTGGGCGTAGTGGCGGGCAGTGGCCTTACGGATGTGCGGGCCGGTTCGCGTGGCAAAGCCAGCGTCGACACCTTCCAATTGGCCCTGCACGCCGGCCACACGTGGGACGCGTTCGGCCTGTATGGCGGCATCGCCTATGCGCAACATGAGATCGAGACAAAACGCCGCGTCAGCTTCCCCGGCGTCGAGAACCGCCTGAGCGCCAAATACGCCAGCCGCACCGTGCAGACGTTTGCCGAGGCCAACTATAAGTTCAGCCATGACGCCTGGGACTGGCAGCCGTACCTGCAACTGGCCAATGTGCAACAGCGCAGCGAAGGCTTCAAAGAGCGCGGCGGCATGGCTGCACTGAAGGGCAAACGCTCAAAGGAAAACGTCAACCTGGCCACCGGTGGCGTGCGGGTCAACCTCGACCTGGGCAAGGCGCAGATCGGCCCGTCATGGCTGAGCGTGCGCGGCGGCTTGGCCTACACCCATGCCAGCGGCGACCTGCAACCGACCACCCAGGCAGCCTGGGACGGCGGCCGCGTGATGAGTGTCAGCGGTGCGCCGTTGGATCGCCTCAGCACCCGCTTGGAATTGGGCGCCACCGCACGCCTGAGCCGCGACAGCAGTTTGGACTTCGGCTTCAGCCAACAGCGCGGTGAGCGCACGCGCGACCAAAGCGTCACGGCGCAGTACACATTGCAGTTTTAGTCAGCAAAGGCGGGGGCGCCCTACCCCCGCCGATCCAACAGGTTCACCACCAACCGATCAATCCAGCCCCACACCCGCTGCTTGACCCGCCGCCACAACGGTCGGGCCTTCCACGCCGCCAGGCTCACCGCCTGGCTCTGGGCAAAATCACGCTCGAAACTGCCGGCCACGGCCAGCGTTAACTCAGGGTCCAAGGCTTCCAGATTGGCTTCCAGGTTGAAGCGCAAATTCCAGTGATCGAAATTGCACGAGCCAATGCTGACCCAATCATCCACCAACACCATTTTGAGGTGCAGAAAGCACGGCTGGTATTCAAAAATCTGTACACCCGCACGCAGCAAACGTGGGTAGTAACGGTGCCCGGCGTAACGCACCGAAGGGTGATCGGTGCGCGGCCCGGTAAGCAACAAACGCACATCCACCCCGCGCCCGGCCGCGCGGCGCAGGGCGCGGCGCACGCTCCAGGTCGGCAGAAAATACGGCGTGGCCAGCCAAATGCGTTGCTGGCTGCTTTTCAACGCGCGAATCAACGACTGCAAAATATCGCGGTGCTGGCGGGCGTCGGCATACGCGACGCGCCCCAGGCCCGGCCCGGTCGCCGGCACCTTGGGCAGGCGCGGCAAACCGAAATGGGTGGCGGGCTTCCACTCGCGGCGCGCCGCATTGGCGTGCCACTGACGGTCGAACAACGCTTGCCAATCCAGCACCAAGGGGCCGCTGATGTGCACCATTACTTCATGCCAATCGGCCGTGTCCTGCCCCGGCGTCCAGAACTCATCCGTCACCCCGGTTCCGCCAACCACGGCGATACGCTGGTCGACCAGCAACAGCTTGCGGTGGTCGCGGTACAGGTTGCGCATCCAGCGCCGCCAGCTCAGGCGATTGTAGAAACGCAGCTCCACGCCCGCGTCGGTCAGGCGTTTACGCAACCCCAAGGTAAACGCCAGGCTGCCGTAATCATCAAACAGGCAGCGCACTCGCACGCCACGCTCGGCGGCCAGTACCAAGGCTTGCACCATGGCCTCGGCGCAGGCCCCGGCTTCCACCAGGTACAACTCCAAATCGACGTGCTGCTCGGCGCGAGCAATCGCCACCAGCATCTGCGGGAAAAAGCGTGGCCCGTCGATCAGCAACTCGAAACGGTTGGCGCTGCGCCACGGGAACACCGCGCCGCTCATCTCAACGCGCCGTAAAGATCAGTACCGCACCCACCGGCACCGACAAACTGATCGACTTCAACCCAGCCGCCTTACGCAACGCCGCCACACCCGGCGCCAAATCGAAATCCTCGGCATGCAACACCACCGGTTCCAGGGTCACCACCTGGAAACGCCGGTCATCCAGGCGCGTGGCCAGCAACTCGGCGCTGTAGGTTTGGGTCTTGCCGTGCAAGGTGACGTTCAAGGGCAGGCGCAACTCCACTTGCGCGCCGGGGGCCAAATCATTGATGGGTTGCAGGTTGATGCGTGCACTGATCAGCGCTTCGGGAAAGGCCTTGATCTGGAACAGGTCATTGCGCATCCGCTCATCGCGCAGCGGAATGCCGCTGTTGATTGACTCAAGCTCCACTTCCAGCTGCGCCGCGCCCTGGCTGTCGACCTTGCCGTGCAACACCAGGAAACGCTGCACTTCGGCGATCTCGGTGTTTTTGGTGGTGACGAACGACAGGCGTGAGGATTCGTTATCCAAGTACCAGTCGGCGTGGGCAGGCAGAGCGGCAGCCGTCAGCAGCGTGAAGGCCAGGGGTTTGACGTTGAACATAAAGACTCGTGAGGCAAAAAACCTGGACGAACCTTAACTGTGCCGGGTGCCGGGCGCAATGTAACTGACAAAGCCGATCAAGGTGGGAGCTGGCTTGCCTGCGAAAGCGGTGTGTCAGTCAGCGGGTTCATTCACTGACTGACCGCAATCGCAGGCAAGCCAGCTCCCACATTTTTTTGCTCAGCGGTGACTGTCAGGCCAGCGCCCGCTGCACATCGCGCACCGTCGCTTCAAGGCTGGCCAGATGCAGGTTCAACACGCGCTCCACCGGCGCCTGATGCATCGGCCAGTGCAACGCCATACTGCCGATCAGACGCCCATTGGCCTGCACCGGCAACGCCACCGCGCGTATCAGGAATGGCAGGCGCACCGTGTATTCCCAATAACCTTCGGTGCGCTGGCCAAACCCCTGGTGCTGGGTTTGCTCGCAGGTGTGCAACTGCTCATCGGCCGCCACATGGTCGCGGCCCGCCAGGCGTTGCACCTCTTCGGCGGGCAATTGCGTCAGGCACGCCTTGCCCATCGCCGAGTGAAACAGGCTGGCGTGCTGGCCGACGATCTGGCAATTGTTCGGATACAACTTGCGCAGCACGCTGGGGATCGCGCTTTCCATGACCTCCAGGCGCTCGCCATCAAAACAGGATAAATCCACCACCAGCCCGGTGCGCTCACTGAGTTCAAGCAGCCACGGCGCGGCGCTTTCCACCACCTGGCGCTTGAAGCGTTGCTGAGTGTCGCCGAACAAGCGCTGGGCGCGCAGGCGATAACGGCGATCGCTCAGGCCGCGATAGACCCAACCTTGCTCTTGCAGGGTCAGCAACATGCGCGACACAGTGGCCTTGGGCAGGCGCGTCAGGTAATGCAGCTCCTCCAACCCCAACGCCTGGTGTTCACCGAGCAATTCGACAATTGCCAGTGCGCGCTCAACCGACCGTACGGTGCCTGTCTCGGCGTGGCTGCCCATGTTCGATCTCCTTGGTGCCGGTGGATGATCATTGTTCACAGCAAGATACAGGCCCGGTTGCGCGTCAACTGCCCGATGCAAGGCTCGCCGGTGGCCGGCGCTGCACCCATTGGGTCAACTGTTCATGGGCGTACGCCAATTGCAGCACCGCGCGGTCGGCCTGGGCCGGGCCGATGATCTGCAGGCCCATGGGCAAGCCGCCAGGGTTGAACCCCACCGGGATACTCATGCTCGGCAGACCGGCGAGTGTCGGCCCGATCACCACCTCCATCCAGCGGTGGTAGGTGTCCATTTCGCGCCCGCCAACGAGGCGCGGCCACGCCTGTTGTGCATCGAAAGGGAACACCTGGGCGGTGGGCAGCAACAGGAAATCGTAACGCTCGAACAACTTGGCCAGGGCGCGATACCACTCGCTGCGATCCACCGACGCCTGGTACACCTGCTGGGCACTCAAGCCCAGGCCGCCCTCCACTTCCCATTGCGCCTCGGGTTTGAGCAACGCACGTTTTTGCGGGTTGGCGTAGGCCGCGCCGAGATTGCCGTGCACCAGCCAATGGCGGTGCACCAGCCAACTGCGCCATAGCCGCGCCAGGGAAAACTCTGGCTGGCAGCTTTCTACTTCACACCCCAGCGTGACGAAATCGCCAAGGGCCGATTCGCACAGGCTCAGCACGCCGTCGTCCATCGGCAGGTAACCGTTGTAATCCCCCAACCAACCCAGGCGCGTGCCTTTGAAGTCGCGCGGCAAGGGTTCGCCGAACACTGTCGGGTCGTCTTTGGATGACAACGGCACCCGCGGGTCGTAACCGGCCTGGATGCTCAGCAACCGAGCCACATCGGTCACACTGCGGCCCATCGGGCCTTCGGTGCCCAGTTGCTGCACGAACACTTCCGGCATCGGCCCGTGCGGCACGCGCCCTTGCGACGGGCGCAGGCCAAACACATTGTTGAACGCGGCCGGGTTGCGCAGCGAGCCCATCATGTCGCTGCCATCGGCCACCGGCAGCATGCGCAGCGCCAGGGCCACCGCCGCCCCGCCACTGCTGCCGCCCGCCACCAGGCGTGGGTCATAGGCATTGCCGGTGGTGCCGAACAGGGTGTTGTAGGTCTGCGAGCCGAGGCCGAATTCCGGCACGTTGGTCTTGCCGATAATGATCGCGCCGCTGGCCCGCACCCGCGCCACGCTGATTGCATCTTCGCTGGGCACATGCTCGGCAAACAACGGCGAGCCCAAGGTGGTGCGCAAGCCTTTGGTGGCGGCCAGGTCCTTGATCGCCTGGGGCATGCCATGCATCCAGCCGCGCGATTGGCCCAGGGCCAGTTCGCGATCACAGGCCCGCGCCTCGGCCAGCACGTCGTCGGCGTCGCGCAACGACACCAGCGCATTCACGCGCGGGTTAAAGCGCTGGATCTGCGCCAGGTACGCGTGCATCACGTCTTCACACGACACGTGCCGCGCATGAATCGCCCGCGACAGCTCAGTCGCGTCCCACTCAACAATGCTCAAGGCTTCACCTCACTTGAAAACGGCAGCGGCCTATTCGCCCGCGGTGCCTCCTGCATGCAGTAAGTGCCCAGCAGCGTCAGCACGCAAGCGAACAGCACGTAAAACGATGGCGCCACTGGCGTGCCCAGCACTTTGGTCAGCCAGGTGACGATCAACGGCGCAAAGCCACCGAACACCATTACCGCCACGTTATAGGCCACCGACACGCCGGTCGAGCGCACCTCGATAGGAAACTGCTCGGCCAAGGCCGTCGGCGCCGGGCCAAAGAAGCCGCCGATGGCGGTGCAGAGCAGCACTTGCATCACCAGCAAACGCTCGATGGACGGCGCAGCGGCCACCCACACATACAACGGGTAGACCATCACGAAGAAGGCCAGGGTGAAAGCCATCAACACCGGCCGCCGCCCGAGGCGATCCGAGAGCAGGCCGGACAGCGGAATCACCACGGTCATCAGCGCCACCGCAAACATCTGCACCATCAGCACTTGGTCCAGTGGCAGGCCGAGGCTTTTGTGGGCGAAGGTCGGCATGTTCACCAGCACCACGTAGAACGACACCGTCGCGCCGCAAGCCAGGCCCATCGACACCAGGATGCTGCGTCGATGCTCACGCAGCACATCCATCAAACTCGGCGCCGGGCCGGTGGCCTGTTTGCGCGCCTGGATGAATTCTTCCGGGTCTTCCATGTGCCGACGAATCCACAGCCCCACCGGGCCGATCAGCAAGCCCAATACGAACGGCACACGCCAGCCCCACAGGTCGAGGGTTTGCGGCGAAAAAAAGTGCGTGGCCAGCGCCACCATCGCCGCACCACCAAACACCGCCAGGCATTGCCCCACCAATTGCCAGGAACCATACAAGCCCTTGCGATGGGCCGGTGCACTCTCCACCAGAAACGCCGTGGCACTCGCGTATTCACCGCCGGTGGCAAAGCCTTGAAGCATGCGCGCCACCACGATCAGCAACGGCGCGCCCATGCCGATGGCGGCGTAATTGGGCGCAAAGGCGATCAGTGCGATGGACACCGTCATCAGCCGGATAATCAACTGCATCGCCGCCTTGCGGCCTTTGCGGTCGGCGTAGATACCCAGCAGGATGCCGCCCACCGGGCGCATGAAAAAGCCCACGCCGAAGGTGGCCAGGGCCATCAACAGCGAGGCGTACTCGTCCTGCGAGGGGAAAAACTGCCGGGCGATGATGCTGGCCAGAAAGCCGTAAACGATAAAGTCATACCATTCCAGCGCGTTGCCGATCACCGCCGCCACCACCTGGCGGGTGCGCGAAACACCGGGTTTTGAAATCTGCATGAGGAACACTCCATTCAACCGATAAGGGCAAGGGTCCAGCGGTAGAAAAAAGGCGGTCGTCAGGCAGGCTTGAGCCAGCTCTCGGCCAGCGCGCCCCAATAGGCGGCGCCGGTCAGCAGGATGTCGTCGTTAAAGTCATAGGCGGGGTTATGCACCATCGGCCGCGACACGCCGTTGCCGATAAACAGGTAACTGCCGGGGCAGCGTTGCAGCATCCAGGCGAAGTCTTCGCTGCCCATTAGCGTGCGGGTGTTGCCGTCCACTGCCTCGGCGCCGAGCAAGGCCACGCCGACCTGGCGGGCGAACTCGGTTTCTTCGGCGTGGTTGACCAGCACCGGGTAGGCCGGGCGGTGTTCGATGTGTGCGGTGCAGCCGAAGCTCGCGGCCTGGGTCTGGATGATGGCGTTGACGCGTTCCAGCATCTGCTCGCGCACCTTGGGGTTCAGCGCGCGCAGGCTCAGGCGCAACAGGGCTTGCTGAGGAATCACATTGGCGGCCTGCCCTGCTTGCAGCGCGCCGACCGTGACCACGGCGGCCTCCTGGGCGTCGATGTTGCGCGACACCACCGTCTGTAACGCCATGACCATACTCGCCGCCGCAACCAACGGGTCCACCGTCAAATGCGGCATGGAACCATGGCCGCCGACGCCTTCCAGCGTTACGGTGAGCAAGTCCTGGGACGCCATCATCGGCCCGACCCGCAAGCCCAAATGCCCAGCCGGCAAGCCCGGCATATTGTGCATGCCAAACAACCCATCACAGGGGAAACGCTCCAGCAAACCGTCCGCCAACATCGCCTCGGCGCCGCCCTGGCCTTCTTCGGCGGGCTGGAAAATCAGGTTCAAGGTGCCGTCGAATTGCCGCGTCGCCGCCAAGTAACGCGCGGCGCCGAGCAGCATGGTGGTGTGGCCATCATGCCCACAGGCGTGCATGCACCCGGCGTGCTGGCTGGTGTAGGCCGCGCCGGTGTTTTCGATGATGGGCAAGGCGTCCATGTCGGCGCGAATGCCCAACGTACGCGAGCTGCTGCCATTGCGCAGCACGCCGACCACACCGGTTTTGCCGATGCCGGTGTGCACGTCATAACCCCAATTTTTCAAGGATTGCGCGACGAGCGCCGAGGTGCGGTTTTCTTCAAAACCGAGTTCGGGATGGGCGTGGATGTCTTGACGCACAGCGTGCAAGTCGCTGGCGACGTCGCTGAGCCAATCCAGAATGTGCTGGTGTGGGCGCATGGTGATTCTCCTCACAGGCGGGTGTTCCCGTTCTTGTTTGCAACACATCGCCAGCTAACCGCGATGTGGGCGGGAGGACAATCAAAGGTGGTTCCACTGGGTGGAACCTGAGGCAAACACCTAATAACCCTGTGGCGAGCAAGCTTGCTTGCGCCGGGGTGCGAAGCGCCCCCAAAACGAGGGGCCCAACAAATAGAGGTTCCGCTCTCAGAAAGCAGAGGCCACGCGAACGGGCACTATTTTTTCAGCCACAACCACAGCCCATAAAAGGCACCAAGCGGAATGGCAAAAACGAAATAAAACATCCATAGCAGTACGTGACCACCATGAGATGCGGCGGCCCGTAGGGGATGTGTCGCCCAAAAATCTTTTCCAGTAAAACGAAAGACAACGTTTTCAACTGAACGCCTGGCCAGCGGGAACAACAGCGCATTAACCCCGCAGATCAAGATATAGATGGTGGCCTTATCGCTTGATTTAAAAACGGAGACGCTCATGCAAAAAATAAACAGCGCAATAACGAAGCTTTTTAAATAATAGTTTTTCTCCAGGCCCATTCGCGTTCTTATCATCCTGAAGTAGTGTTCGGCCTTACGCCCCAGCGTCATAAGTCTCCTTTCTATGCCTGTTAACGGCCGACGTGAGTGGGGTCGGCCGCGGGCAAGGTTACTACAGGGGCGCGCACTGGAAACACAGCGCAGATTGCGGACAGCTATTGGCCACCGGTTGCGACGGCGCGTGCATAGAGTTAACCTCGCCTCCGTCGCTGCTCATCAGTGACCGGGCGTGGAATCCCGAGAAAGAAGACGCTACAGCGTCGTCATACAATCAGTCGGCGCTTTTTTATGCCCGCTGTTTGTGCTTTATGGCGGCTGTGCGTGGGAGGCCTTGTGCCTGCCGAGTCGCTTCTTCTCGGATTCCAACCTGCGTACAGCTGCCACCCTCATGCTTGGAATCGTGACTGGCAGCTCTTTTTGGTTGTACCAAAGGAGCAAGCTTATGCCGTACGAAATACCCTCAGCCGAAACCATCGGCGCCGCCACCTTCGCAGACTGCGGAGAGAACAAAAGCCATCTGAAAGTGTTCCGCGTCAACGCCGGGGTTCCGCTTGTAGAAGCCCTTGAACACGCCTCGCACGTGCTTTATTACGCAAAAATGCTCTCCCTTGAAGCCGCCATGGATCCCAAGGCGGAGAAGTTTGCATTCGCCTCGCATTACCTGGGAGAAATGGGTAAGGCCATCATTGATGACCTGCTGCTGGCATTGCAGCCTGGTAATCAAACCCCGCAATAAGTCGTTCGCGCCCGATGGCGGTGTGTCAGTCGGCTTATATATAACTGGCCCACCGTATTCGCGAGCAAGCCCGCTCCCACATTTTGAGCTCAGTACATCAGGTAGACGCGTGTACTCGGTCAAATGTGGGAGCTGGCTTGCCTGCGAAGGCATCAACTGGTTATGCCTGATGTGCCAAGGTGCCTGCATCGCAGGCAAGCCAGCTCCCACAGAAAATCCTGGGTGTGTCAGGGGTTGAGGCGGCAGCCTTGACGGTCGCCCAGCCAGCGCGCCGTGTGCGTGCGCCCCAGCCCGCTCGCCGTCACTTCACTGCGCTCCGGGTTGTCGCTGAATGCACTGGTCGGCACGTATTGCTTCACATAACCCAGGCAATAGTCGGCGGGATTGTTCTCCACGTACCGGCACGAGCAGTACTCCTTGGCCGTGTACGCCGCGATGATGTCGGGGAAGGCTTGCAGGTTGACGCGTTCGTGCCATACCCAGCCCAGCAGGGCGAGTAACAGCAGCAGAAAAACGCTGATAAACGGATGACGACGAATCATGGTTGCACCGCCGCAAGCACGCGTTTGAGCAGTTCGTTGTGGCGGTAAGTGCCGTCGCGGTCATCGCCGTAACGCACGATCACCAGGTGTTCATCGGGCAGCACGTACAGCGCCTGGCCCCAGTGGCCGAGGGCGGCGAAGGTGTCGGCGGGCGCGTCGGGCCATGGTTTTGGGGCGCCCCGGTTGAGCCACCATTGCCCGCCGGGCACGGCTTCGTCCTGGCCGGGTGTGTACTTGTCGAAGGGTTGGCGGTTGAAGGCGACCCATTCTTTGGGCAGCAACTGCTGCTCACCCCAGCGACCGTCGCGCGCCATCAACAGGCCGACCCGCGCCAAATCGCGGGCGGTGAGGTAGGCGTAGGACGAGGCGACGAAGGTTTCGTCGGCGTCGGTTTCCCAGGTGGCGTCGTGAATGCCCAGCGGCTTGAACAGCGCATCCCACGGGTAACTCATATAGGCCTTGTGGCCGAGCATGCCTTTGAGCGCGGCGGAGAGGATGTTGCTGTCGCCGCTGGAATAACGGAAGGCCTGGCCCGGTGCGGCGGCGGCTTCGGTGTCGGCGGAAAACTCGGCCATGTCGGCGCGGCCACGGGTGTAGAGCATCGCCACCACCGAGGATTTCAGCGGCGCATATTCGTAGTCTTCCTGCCAATCCAGGCCCGAGGCCCAGTGCAGCAGGTCGGCCAGGGTCACCTTGGGGTGCTGTTTCATCGGCGGGTAGAAGCGTGCGGCGGGGTCGGTGAGTTTGAAGCGGTTTTCGCCGTAGGCCACGCCGAGCACGGTGGCCATCAGGCTTTTGCTGACGGACCAGGTCAGGTGCGGCGTGCTGGCGGTGGTGGGTGCGGCGTAGCGTTCGTAGATGATCTCGCCATCGCGGATCACCAGCAGCGCGTCGGTGCGAATGCCTTGGCGGGTGGCGTCGTCACGCGGCGGAAAAGCGTAGCTATCCAGAGCATCGACAGCGGGTCCTGAGAGTGCTGTGCCTCTGGCCCAGTCCTTGTCAGGCCAGGTTTCGGCATGGGCGGCGACGGTGACAAACAGCAGGGCAACGCACAACAAGCCTCGGACCATGGACGCAAACTCAAGGGGGCATTCAAGCCCGCGAGCCTAGCCCGGAAAAGTGACAAGTTAGCGACAGCGATCCTCCCAGGCGGGCAAGGTTTTGCTGAAAAAGCCGGTCATGGCTTAAACGCATACGCTTGATAGATCGAAGTGGTGGGCGGCGTCCCGCCCTTTTTCCCCCAGCGCTCCTCATGCCCATCAGCCGCAAACTCAATATGGCTGCCAGACTGGAACATCCCCATCCTGCCGTTAACCAGTTCGTGGATCGACACGGGTTCCACCTGCTCCCATAACCCCAGCCGCCTGAAGGCATATTCAGCGCTACTGCCGCCACTGCACAGCACCTTCAGGGCCTGGCTGTACGTTCCATACCCGGCCTCCAGGTAACGCTTGGCGCTGACCGCAAACAGGAAATTGGCGTACAGCAACGTCGTAGGGTCCTCGCCTTTGAAACCCGCTGCCGCGGCGGCCTGTTTGAGTTCTTCTCTGCTCAGGTACGTCGACTCGCCGTTTCTCAGGACAATCTGAAAGCCATCGGCTGTTTCTTTTACAGACTTGAAGACATCCAGCGGGCTTTTGCCGAATTGCATCATCGCCAGCTTGATCACCGCGATGGCCAGGCAGTTATCGGCCCCCCACTGGCTGAAGTCCCCCCAAATATTCTCAGGTTTGCCCCTTGGGTAGTCGTGTAACCACCGGTAGTCATACAGCTGCGAACCAAGAATGACCGGGCGATTGCTCATTTTTGTGCCATAGCTGCGGCCGTCCTGAGGGTTCACTCCGGTCTTGCCGTCAAGGGGTGAACCCTGCAAATGCCCGCCGCCTTGAGCATCCCATTGCGCGGGAGGGAGGGTCCACTCGATTGAATTCGGCATGTCTTTTTCCCAATTGAACAAAGGTTTTTCGTCATATCTGCATCAGCATCCCACCGTCTAATTGGTGGACGGGCGCAATCGAGTTCCACCCAAGCCAGGTGCCGAGCCCCGAGGCCTGTCATCCAACCGTCACCGTAACTTCATGGTGCTGACACCGAGCCTACCTAGCCTGAGTTTGGACAAACAAGTCGACCGGCCGGTACGTGGCCGGCACTCGGAGATTCGCCATGACTCAGATCGCCCGCATCAGCGACACCGGCAATGAACGCCGCCTGCAAGCCGAACGCCTGGTTGGCGCACAGGCGCTGCAGGAAGCCCAGGCCCTGCGGTTCAACGTGTTCAGCGGCGAGTTCAACGCCAAGCTGAAAGGCGCGGAACTGGGTCTGGACATGGATGACTATGATGTTCACTGCAGCCACATCGGCGTGCGCGATTTGAACAGCGGTCGACTGGTGGCCACCACCCGTCTGCTCGACCACCAGGCCGCGAGCACCTTGGGCCGGTTCTACAGCGAAGAAGAATTCAGCCTGCATGGTTTGCTGCACCTGCAAGGCCCGATCCTGGAGATCGGCCGCACCTGCGTCGACCCGGCTTACCGCAACGGCGGTACCATCGCGGTGTTGTGGGGCGAGTTGGCGGAAGTCTTGAACCAGGGCGGCTACAGCTACTTGATGGGTTGCGCGAGCATCCCGATGCACGACGGCGGCATCCAGGCCCACGCGATCATGCAGCGCCTGCGCGAACGCTACCTGTGCAACGAACACCTGCGCGCCGAGCCGAAAAAGCCGCTGCCGGCGCTGGACCTGCCGACCAACGTGATCGCCGAAATGCCGCCGCTGCTCAAGGCCTATATGCGCCTGGGCGCGAAGATCTGCGGCGAGCCGTGCTGGGATGAAGATTTCCAGGTGGCCGACGTGTTTATCCTGCTCAAGCGCGACGAGCTGTGCCCGCGTTACGCCCGCCACTTCAAGGCGGCCATGTAATGGCCCGCCTGCGGGTGTACGGGCGCATTGCCCGGGTGCTGCTGGTGGTGGCGCTGGGCTTGAGCATGGCCAGTGTGTTTGGTGTGTTCGAGCGTTTGGGCGTGGCTAATTCGATGGTGCGGCGCCAGCGTTGGTCGCGGTTTTTTATGGCACGGCTGACCAACGCCCTGCCCTTTCGCGTGACAGTGCACGGTGAGCTGCCAAAAACGCCGATGCTGTGGGTGAGCAATCACGTGTCGTGGACCGACATCCCACTGCTGGGCATGGTCACGCCGCTGTCATTTTTGTCCAAGGCCGAAGTGCGCACCTGGCCGGTAGCCGGTTGGTTGGCAGCCAAGGCCGGCAGTTTGTTTATCCGCCGTGGTTCGGGCGACAGCCAGTTGATCCGCAAGCAGATGACTCGTCACCTGGAGCAACAGCACCCACTGCTGATGTTCCCGGAAGGCACCACCACTGACGGGCGCAGCCTGCGCACGTTCCACGGGCGTTTGCTGGCCAGTGCGATTGATGCCGATGTGTCGCTGCAACCAGTGGCGATTCGTTACCTGCGCGATGGGCAAGTGGATGCGCTGGCGCCGTTTATTGGCGATGACGATTTGCTCTCACACCTGATGCGTCTGTTTGCCAACGACCAGGGCGATGTGGAAATCCATGTGCTCAAGCCGATTGCCTGCGCCGGGCAGGAACGCGCGGCGCTGGCGTTCCAGGCGCAACAGGCGGTGCAGAAGGCGTTGTTTGGGCCGTTGCCGGAGGCGGAGCAGGAGGCGGCGCGGCCGGCGTTTGCGGCCTAAAGCGGGCACAGTCAAAAAATGTGGGAGCGGGCTTGCTCGCGAATGCGGTCTGTCAGCAACAAATAAGCTGACTGACACACCGCATTCGCGAGCAAGCCCGCTCCCACATTTAGATCCCATTAATCAGGTGGTTGTGTGCGAACGCCTGCAACTCTGGATAGAACAGCCGAAAATCTTCACTCAGCGGTTCATACAACACCCGCAACTCCTGCATTGCATGCCTTAATTCCTCAGGCTGCGTCAGCCGCCGCGAAATCCCGCGCAACACCTGCTCCATCACCGCGAACTCACGGTACGAACCCAGCCAATCATCCGCCGCCATGTAAGGCGCGATCTGCGCCAGCCGCCCCGGCAACTGCGGTTCGGCGGCCAGCACGCGGTATACCTGGGCGGTGAAACGCTCCAGCGGCTGGTCGGCATACTGCGCCCAATCCCGCGCCAGGCAGTGATCGAAAAACACATCGAGAACAATCCCGGCGTAGCGCTTGCGAGTCAGGCTGAAGCGTGACAACGCCTCGCCGACCAACGGGTGGCTGTCGGTGAAACGGTCGATGGAGCGATGCAGCTGAATGGCCGACTCGATTTGCGGGCTGTACTGGCCCTGCAGCCGGCCTTTGACGAAGTCGCCATACAGGCTGCCCAGCAATTGCGCAGGAAGTTGGCCGCCAAGGTGCAGATGTGCGAGATAATTCATGCCGCGCAGTCTACCACTGCCGAATCCGTATCGTTATAACCCGATATACCGAAATAGCCTGACCTAAGATCAAAAGCATATTGGTGTATCGGGATGTAACGATTTAAAGTTCGCCTCATCGCGATATAACGTTTTACGACACCGAGCCCCTGCCATGCCCATTGACCTCGACGAAATAATAAAAGCCCTGGCGCACCCAGTACGACGAGACATTCTCACCTGGCTGAAAGACCCGAAAGTGCAGTTCCCCGAGCAAGTGCACCACCACGAATACGGCATCTGTGCCGGGCAGATCGACCAGCGCTGCGGCTTGTCCCAGTCGACCGTGTCGGCCCACCTGGCCACGTTGCAACGGGCCGGGTTGATCAGCAGCCAGAAGGCCGGGCAGTGGCACTTTTTCAAACGCAATGAGGAAACGATTCAAGCCTTCCTCACGGCGCTCACAACTGAACTCAGCGCTGAAATCATCGAACCGCTGTAACCAAGGAAACGATAATGCCCCTCTCGCTACTCATACTGGCCCTGAGCGCCTTCGCCATCGGCACCACCGAGTTCGTCATCATGGGCTTGCTGCCCGATGTGGCGGCGGACTTGGGCGTGTCGATCCCCGGCGCCGGCTGGCTGGTCACCGGCTACGCCCTGGGCGTGGCCATCGGCGCGCCTTTCATGGCACTGGCCACCGCCAAGCTGCCACGCAAGGCCGCCCTGGTAGCGTTGATGGGCATTTTTATCATTGGCAACCTGCTCTGCGCCCTGGCCAGTGACTACAACGTGCTGATGTTTGCCCGTGTGGTCACCGCGCTGTGCCACGGTGCGTTCTTTGGGATTGGTTCGGTGGTTGCCGCCAACCTGGTGCCGGCCAACAAACGCGCGTCGGCCGTGGCATTGATGTTCACCGGTTTGACCCTGGCCAACGTGCTGGGCGTGCCGCTCGGCACCGCACTGGGCCAGGAAGCCGGCTGGCGCTCGACCTTCTGGGCGGTGACGGTGATTGGTGTGGTGGCGTTGATCGGCCTGATCCGCTTTCTGCCGGCCAAGCGTGACGAAGAAAAACTCGACATGCGCGCCGAACTCGCCGCACTCAAGGGTGCCGGCATCTGGTTGTCGCTGACCATGACTGCGCTGTTTGCCGCCTCCATGTTCACCCTCTTCACCTACGTCGCGCCGCTGCTCGGCGACGTCACCGGCGTATCGCCCAAAGGCGTGACCTGGACCCTGTTGCTGATCGGCCTGGGCCTCACCGTGGGCAACATCATCGGCGGCAAGCTGGCGGACAAACGCCTGGCGGCCACCTTGATCGGTGTATTCATCAGCATGGCGGTGGTCTCCACGGTACTGACCTGGACCAGCGTCGCGGTGATCCCGACTGAAATCACCCTGTTCCTGTGGGCCACCGCCTCGTTCGCCGCCGTCCCGGCGCTGCAGATCAACGTGGTGACCTTCGGCAAGGCCGCGCCAAACCTGGTGTCCACCCTGAACATCGGCGCCTTCAACATCGGCAACGCCCTCGGCGCCTGGGTCGGCGGCAGCGTGATTGCCCACGGCTTCGGCCTGACCAGCGTGCCCTTGGCGGCTGCCGCCCTGGCGATCCTGGCCCTGCTGGTGACCCTGATTACTTTCCGTCAGAGCGGCAATGCCGACCTGGCCCCTGCGACCAACTGATCAATCCACTTAATGAGAAGGGTGTTATCCCATGACGACTATTTTCGATCCGATCAAACTGGGCGACCTGGAACTGTCCAACCGCATCATCATGGCGCCGCTGACCCGCTGCCGCGCTGATGAAGGTCGCGTGCCGAACGCGCTGATGGCCGAGTACTACGTACAACGTGCCTCTGCCGGGCTGATCCTCAGCGAAGCCACGTCCGTAACACCACTGGGCGTCGGCTACCCGGATACGCCGGGCATCTGGTCCAACGACCAGGTACGCGGTTGGGCTAACGTGACCAAGGCCGTGCACGGCGCGGGCGGCAAGATCGTCCTGCAACTGTGGCACGTCGGCCGTATCTCCCACGAGTCGTACCTGAACGGCGAAACCCCGGTGGCACCGAGCGCGATCCAGCCTAAAGGCCACGTCAGCCTGGTGCGCCCACTGGCCGACTACCCGACGCCTCGCGCCCTGGAAACCGCTGAAATCGCCGACATCGTCGACGCTTACCGCGTGGGTGCCGAAAACGCCAAGGCTGCCGGTTTTGACGGTGTGGAAATCCACGGCGCCAACGGCTACCTGCTCGACCAGTTCCTGCAGAGCAGCACCAACCAGCGCACCGACAACTACGGTGGCTCCCTGGAAAACCGTGCACGCCTGCTGCTGGAAGTGACTGACGCCGCCATTGAAGTGTGGGGCGCCGGCCGTGTCGGTGTGCACCTGGCGCCGCGCGCCGATTCCCATGACATGGGCGACGACAACCTGGCGGAAACCTTCACCTACGTCGCCAGCGAACTGGGCAAGCGTGGCATTGCGTTCATCTGCTCGCGTGAAAAAGAAGCCGGCGACAGCCTCGGCCCACAACTGAAAAAAGCCTTCGGCGGCGCGTATATCGCCAACGAACGCTTCACCAAGGACAGCGCCAACGCCTGGCTGGCCTCCGGCAAGGCAGACGCGGTAGCCTTCGGCGTACCGTTCATTGCCAACCCTGACCTGCCGGCGCGGTTGAAGGCTGATGCACCGCTGAACGAGGCGCACCCGGAAACGTTCTATGCCAAAGGCCCGGTCGGTTATATCGACTATCCAACCCTGGCCCTGTGATGTAACCAGCTGAAACGAAAAAGCCCCGGTTCGCAGGAACCGGGGCTTTTTACTGAGTTTTGGAATACACCTGAGATCGAGTGTGGGAGCGGGCTTGCTCGCGAATGCGGGCCGTCAGTTAAATATACTTTGACTGATCCACCGCTTTCGCGAGCAAGCCCGCTCCCACATTTGGGAACGATCATACAAAGGCTGGGAAACATTCCTTCACAGCCTTGCAACAATATTGCTACAAAATACTTAGGCGGCTACCTATCAACCGCCCGCCAGCCCGTATATAAAGTCACCCCACCGATCAGCCGAAGGGACGATTGACTGTCTCTGGTCTTTACTGTTGACACAACTGGATGCAATTACGCATTTTGTCTTAATTGCGTAGGCTGGGGCTCAAGCGCAGCATGTCCAGCCCTGCATCAACCCAACGCTCGGCCTCTTGATGCAACTGAAAGCTGTCGGGCACCAGCAGCCATTGGCCAATCAGCCCATTGATGTACGCATGCATGCACACCGCACCACGAGTGGTGTCGAGATTTTCCGGAAGTTGCCCGCGATGGACCGCGTTACGCAAAGTCAGGCCGATACGCAGGTTACATTCCAGGCTATGGGTCTGGCGCTGGCGACGCATGTCACACATTTCATCGGTGAACTCGCACTTATGAAACAAAATTTCGTTGATGCGCCGGGTTTTCGGATCCAGGGCCACCTGATGGAACAAATGAATCAACAGCTTGCGCATACAGCCCAACGGGTCGACTTCATCCTCGCTTTCACTGGCCCGGGCCAATTCGTCCAAGGGTTCGTGCAGCGTGTCGAGCAGTGCCTGCAGCAAATCGGACTTGTTACTGAAATGCCAATAGATAGCGCCGCGCGTCACGCCGGCCAACGCAGCGATGTCCGCCAGTGTGGTGCGCGCAACGCCGCGCTCGTAAAACGCCTGTTCGGCGGCGTCGAGAATCTGGCTGCGCGTTTCCTGAGCTTCCTCTTTGGTGCGACGAACCATGGCAGTAAAACCTCAATCAGAACACTTGGGACTATCGGTAACGCAGCTTTAATAGGCGCTAACGATCATCTGAATAATTGTGGGACGGCACCGTCATGGGCACCGAACGTACTAAAATCGAGGCTTTGGCAGCTGCTTTGTCAACAATCTGCGAAGCCTGTCAAGAGTTTACAAACAACCATGAACGTAAGTATATTGCGTAGCAAGCTACTTATCCACTCACAGCTTGTTTTTTACCCTTCCACACTTCTTGTGCGCATTCTGCGCGCCTGACCCGAGGATCTTCATGCAACTTAAGCCAGCTGTTACCGCTCTGGTCACTGCCGTCGCCCTGGCATCGCTGCTCAGCGGATGTAAAAAGGAAGAGGCGGCTCCGCCCGCTCAAACCCCTCAGGTCGGCGTGGTCACTATTCAACCGCAAGCCTTTACCCTGACCTCCGAGCTGCCGGGCCGCACCACGGCCTATCGCATCGCGGAAGTTCGGCCTCAGGTCAACGGCATTATTCTCAAGCGCCTGTTCAAGGAAGGCGCCGACGTGAAGGAAGGGCAACAGCTCTACCAGATCGACCCGTCGGTGTATGACGCCACCCTGAAAAGCGCACAAGCAAGCCTGACCCAGACCAAGTCGATCACCGACCGCTACAAGCAGTTGGTCGATGAGCAAGCCGTCAGCCGTCAGGAATACGACACCGCCGTCGCCAACCGCATGACCGCGGAAGCAAACGTTCAAACCGCCCAGATCAACGTGCGCTACACCAAAGTGTTCGCGCCGATCTCCGGGCGCATTGGCCGTTCTTCGGTGACCGAAGGCGCGCTGGTCAGCAATGGCCAGGCCGACGCCATGGCCGTGATCCAGCAACTGGACCCGATCTACGTCGACGTCACGCAGTCCTCGGCTGAAATGCTGAAACTGCGCCGCGACCTGGCTAGCGGTCAGTTGGAAAAAGCCGGCGAAAATGCTGCCAAGGTCAAGCTGACCCTGGAAGACGGCACGCCTTACAGCCAGGACGGCAAGCTCGAGTTCTCCGAAGTGTCGGTCGACCAGACCACCGGTTCCGTGACCCTGCGTGCCGTGTTCCCGAACCCTGACCACACCCTGCTGCCGGGCATGTTCGTACACGCCCAACTGCAAGCCGGTGTGAACAGCAAGGCGATCCTGGCTCCGCAGCAAGGCGTGACCCGTGACCTCAAGGGCATCCCGACTGCGCTGATCGTGAACAAGGACAACAAGGTCGAGCAACGTCAGTTGGTCGCCAACCGTACTGCCGGCGCCTACTGGCTGGTGGAAAAAGGCCTGGACGCCGGTGACCGTGTGATCACCGAAGGCCTGCAATTCATCAAGCCGGGTATCGAAGTCAAGGTCAAGGACGCCGACAACGCCAAACCCGCCGGTAGTGCAGCAGCGCCTGCTGCCGCTGCTGGTCAAGGGGAGTAATCCATGTCGAAATTTTTTATCGACCGTCCCATTTTCGCCTGGGTAATTGCCCTGGTGATCATGCTGGTCGGGGCACTGTCGATCCTGAAGTTGCCCATCAACCAATACCCGGCCATTGCGCCGACCGCCATCGACATCCAGGTGACCTACCCAGGCGCGTCCGCACAAACCGTGCAGGACACCGTGGTGCAGGTGATCGAGCAACAGCTCAACGGTATCGACAACCTGCGTTATGTGGCCTCGGACAGTAACTCCGACGGCAGCATGACCATCACCGCGACGTTCAACCAGGGTACCAACCCGGACATCGCCCAGGTTCAGGTACAGAACAAGCTGAACCTGGCGACCCCACTGCTGCCGCAAGAAGTGCAGCAGCAAGGTATCCGCGTAACCAAGTCGGTGAAGAACTTCCTGATGGTGATTGGTCTGGTGTCGGAAGACGGCAGCATGACCAAGGACGACTTGTCCAACTACATCGTGTCGAACATCCAGGACCCGATCTCCCGTACCGCCGGTGTGGGTGACTTCCAGGTGTTCGGTTCGCAGTACGCCATGCGTATCTGGCTCGACCCGGCCAAGCTCAACAACTACCAGCTGACGCCGGTGGATGTGAGCAACGCCATTCAGGCGCAGAACGTCCAGGTGGCCACCGGTCAATTGGGCGGCCTGCCTGCCCTGCCCGGCACTCAGCTGAACGCCACCATCATCGGCAAGACGCGCCTGCAAAGTGCTGACGAGTTCGGCAAGATCCTCATGAAGGTGAATGCTGACGGCTCGCAAGTGCGTCTGCGCGACGTTGCCCGTATCGAACTCGGCGGCCAGAACTACAGCATCAGTGCGCAGTTCAACGGCAAGCCGGCGTCCGGTATGGCGATCAAGCTGGCAGCCGGTGCCAACGCACTGGACACCGGCAAGGCCATCCGCGCCACCGTGGCATCCCTGGAACCGTTTTTCCCGCCAGGCATGAAGGCGGTGGTGCCGTATGACACTACCCCAGTGGTGACAGAATCGATCTCCGGTGTAGTTGACACCCTGGTCGAAGCGATCGTGCTGGTGTTCCTGGTGATGTTCTTGTTCCTGCAGAACTTCCGCGCCACCATCATCACCACCATGACCGTACCGGTGGTACTGCTGGGTACCTTCGGGATCCTCGCGGCGTTCGGTTTCACCATCAACACCCTGACCATGTTCGGCATGATCCTGGCCATCGGCTTGCTGGTGGATGACGCCATCGTCGTGGTGGAAAACGTCGAGCGGGTGATGGCCGAGGAACACTTGTCGCCTAAAGAGGCGACGGTCAAGTCCATGGGCCAGATCCAGGGCGCCCTGGTGGGTATTGCCCTGGTTCTGTCGGCGGTACTGTTGCCGATGGCGTTCTTCGGTGGTTCCACCGGTGTGATCTACAAGCAGTTCTCCATCACCATTGTTTCGGCAATGGCGCTGTCGGTACTGGTTGCCCTGATCTTCACCCCGGCCTTGTGCGCCACCATGCTCAAGCCGATTGATCCGGAAAAACACGGCCAACCCAAGCGCGGCTTCTTCGGCTGGTTCAACCGCACCTTCGACAGTGCCGTGCTGAAGTACGAGCGCGGCGTCGGCAACATGATCAAGCACAAGCTGCCAGCCTTCCTGGTGTATGCGCTGATCCTGGCCGGCATGATCTGGATGTTCACCCGTATTCCAAGCGCGTTTCTGCCTGAGGAAGACCAGGGTGTGATCTTTGCCCAGGTGCAGACGCCGGTGGGTTCTTCGGCTGAACGTACGCAAAAAGTCATCGACGACATGCGCGCCTTCCTGCTGCACGACAAGGAAGGTGAGCCAGGCGAAGGCAAGGCCGTGAAGTCGGTGTTCACCGTAAACGGCTTCAACTTCGCTGGCCGTGGCCAGAGTTCGGGCCTGGCGTTTGTGATGCTCAAGCCATGGGGCGAGCGTGATTCGACCCAGTCGGTGTTTGAAGTGGCCAAGCGTGCCCAGGGTTACTTCTTCGGGGCCTTCAAGGACGCCATGGTATTTGCCATCGTGCCGCCTTCGGTACTGGAGTTGGGTAACGCCACCGGTTTCGACGTGTTCCTGCAAGACCAGGGCGGCGTCGGCCACGACAAGCTGATGGCTGCACGTAACCAGTTCCTGGGTGCGGCGGCACAAAGCAAAGTCCTGGCGGGTGTGCGCCCCAACGGCGTGAACGATGAGCCGCAGTACGAGCTGAGCGTTGACGACGAGAAAGCCAGCGCGCAGGGCATTAGCCTTTCGGACATCCAGCAGACCCTGGCGATTGCCCTGGGTGGCAGCTACATCAACGACTTCATCGACCGTGGTCGTGTGAAGAAGGTGTATGTACAAGGTGATGCCGCCAGCCGCATGTCCCCGGAAGACCTGGACAAATGGTACGTGCGCAGCAACGACGGCAAGATGGTGCCTCTGTCGGCCATCTCGTCGGGCAAGTGGATCTTCGGTTCGCCGAAACTCTCGCGCTACAACGGTGTAGCGGCGATGGAAATCCTCGGCACCCCAGCGCCTGGCTACAGTACCGGTGACGCGATGGCGGAAGTCGAACGTATCGCCAAAGACCTGCCGGCCGGTGTCGGTTACTCCTGGACCGGTCTGTCGTACGAAGAACGTCTGTCCGGCTCCCAGGCACCTGCGTTGTACGCCCTGTCGCTGCTGGTGGTGTTCCTCTGCCTGGCGGCACTGTACGAAAGCTGGTCGATCCCGATCGCGGTGATTCTGGTAGTGCCACTGGGTGTGATCGGTGCATTGATCGCCACCAGCCTGCGCGGCCTGTCCAACGACGTGTTCTTCCAGGTGGGCTTGCTGGTGACGGTGGGCCTGGCGGCGAAAAACGCCATCTTGATCGTGGAGTTTGCCAAGGAGCTTCACGAACAGGGCAAAGGCATCGTCGAAGCCGCCATCGAGGCGTCCCGCATGCGTCTGCGCCCAATCATCATGACGTCCATGGCGTTCATGCTCGGCGTACTGCCGCTGGCGATTTCCACCGGCGCAGGCTCAGGCAGCCAGCACGCGATCGGTACCGGCGTAATTGGCGGTATGATCACCGCCACCGTCCTGGCGATCTTCTGGGTGCCACTGTTCTATGCAACCGTGTCGTCTGCCGGCGAGCGCAACAAAAAGTCGGACACTACTGAAACTCCTAAAGAGGCTGGCCAATGAGCAAGTCGCTACTTTCCCTAGCCGTCACGGCATTCGTGCTCAGTGGCTGCTCGCTGATACCTGACTATCAGCGCCCCGAAGCGCCGGTGGCGGCCCAGTACCCGCAGGGGCCGGCGTATTCGTCGGCCCAGGCGCCGGGCCAGGCCGCTGCCGAGCAGGGCTGGAAGCAGTTTTTCCATGACCCTGCCCTGCAACAGCTGATCCAGACCGCGTTGGTCAACAACCGTGACCTGCGTGTCGCGGCCCTGAATATCGACGCCTATGCGGCGCAGTACCAGATCCAGCGTGCCGACCTGTTCCCGGCTATTTCGGCCACCGGCAGCGGCAGCCGTACACGTACCCCGGCCAAGCTGTCGCAAACCGGCGAAGCGGGCATCACCAGCCAGTACTCGGCTGGCCTGGGGATCAGCTCGTATGAGCTGGACCTGTTCGGCCGCGTGCGCAGCCTGAGTGAAGAAGCACTGCAAAAGTACTTCGCCACTGAAGAAGCGCGGCGCAGCACCCAGATCAGCCTGGTGGCCAGTGTGGCCAATGCCTACCTGACCTGGCAGGCCGACAAGGAACTGCTCAAGCTGACTCAGGACACTCTGGGCGCGTTCGAGCAGAGCTACAAGCTGACCTCGCGCAGCAACGAAGTCGGCGTGGCCTCGGCCCTCGACCTCAGCCAGGCGCGCACCTCGGTGGAAAACGCCCGCGTGGCACTGGCGCGTTATACCCGCCAGGTGGCCCAGGACGAAAACAACCTGACCCTGCTGCTCGGCACCGGCCTGCCGGCGAATATCGCCAGCAAGCCACTGTCGGATGACCTGCTCAGCGAAGTGCCTGCCGGGTTGCCATCGGACCTGCTGCAACGTCGTCCCGACATTGTGCAGGCCGAATACAACCTCAAGGCCGCCAACGCCAATATCGGCGCGGCGCGTGCAGCGTTCTTCCCGAGCATCAGCCTGACGGCCAGCGCCGGCACCGCCAGCCCAACCCTGGGCGGCCTGTTCAAAGGCGGCTCGGGCACCTGGTCGTTTGCACCGCAGATCAACATCCCGATCTTCAACGCCGGTAGCCTGCGCGCAAGCCTGGACTACTCGAAGATCCAGAAAGAGATCAACGTGGCCAACTACGAGAAGGCGATTCAGACCGGCTTCCAGGAAGTTTCCGACGGCCTCGCCGCCCGTGAAACCTACAAGCAGCAACTGGATGCCCAACGTGGCTTCGTCGCGGCCAACCAGGATTACTACCGCCTGGCCGAGCGTCGCTACCGCATTGGTGTCGACAGCAACCTGACGTTCCTCGATGCCCAACGCCAGCTGTTCAGTGCCCAGCAATCGCTGATCACCGACCGCCTGGCGCAGCTCAACAGCGAGGTCAACCTGTACAAGGCCCTCGGCGGTGGCTGGAACGAGCAGACCGCGAAGAACGAGCCGTTGAAAGAAGAAGCACCGGCACTGAAGTTGTTCTGATCGTGCTGCTGTAAATAAAACCGCTTCCCTTACCGGAAGCGGTTTTTTTTTGCCGGTTCATTGGCCACCGCGGATCAAAGGTGGGAGCTGGCTTGCCAGCTCCCACAGAAAAGCAAAACAGAAGCGATGTGCCAGTCGACCTAAAGGGGGAGCTGAACTCGGTTAAATTGTGGGAGCGGGCTTGCTCGCGAATGCGGTGGGTCAGTTAAAAATGAGCTGACTGACACACCGCATTCGCGAGCAAGCCCGCTCCCACATTTGGATCTCATCACCTCAGGGGGTCCTCTACTGCTTTGTTTTTGCGGTGCTTTTACCTCTGCCAACTCAAGCCCACTGTACTGCGCTTTTTATTTTGATCTGGCAGGACCCGCGCATTCCCGACCCCACACGGCGACCCTTATCAAGTCTTGCGCCTTGCTTTCTGCCAAACCTTTCAGGGTAAAATTGGTTACAGATTCTTACAGACCACAGAGGGAGCTTGTCGTAATGATCGTAGGAATCGACCTGGGGACGACCAACAGCCTGGCCGCCGTCTGGCGCGGTGACGCTGCCGAAATGGTGCCCAATGCCCTTGGCCAGTTGCTGACCCCGAGTGTGGTCGGCCTGGATGATCAAGGCCGCATCCTGGTGGGCCAAGCCGCCAAGGAACGCCTGCACACCCACCCGCACATGACCACGTCGCTGTTCAAGCGCTTCATGGGCAGTGCCACGGAAGTACGCCTGGGCGACCGTTCGTTCCGCCCCGAAGAACTCTCGGCGCTGGTACTCAAAAGCCTCAAGGAAGACATCGAGCGCACTTACGGCCAGACCGTCACCGAAGCGGTGATCAGCGTGCCCGCCTACTTCAGCGACGGCCAGCGCAAGGCCACGCGCATCGCCGGTGAGTTGGCCGGGCTCAACGTTGAAAAACTCATCAACGAACCCACCGCCGCCGCGTTGGCTTACGGCCTGCACCAGCGTGACAAGGAAACTTCGTTCCTGGTGTTCGACCTCGGCGGTGGCACCTTCGACGTGTCGATCATCGAGCTGTTCGACGGCGTGATGGAAGTGCGTGCCAGCGCCGGCGACAACTTCCTCGGCGGCGAAGACTTCGACACCCTGTTGCTCGAACACTTCGTCGACAGCCAGCGCAATGCCCAGGGCTTCCCGCCCACCAGCAGTGTGCTGCAAGCCCTGCGCCGCGAAGCCGAGCGCGTGCGCAAAGCCTTGGGCCAGGACGACAGCGCCGAATTCGCCCTGCGCGTCGACGGCCAGCAGTGGGTCAGCACCATCACTCAGGCCGAACTCGCCAAGCTCTACACGCCCTTGCTGGAACGCCTGCGCGCGCCGATTGAACGGGCCCTGCGCGACGCGCGGATTCGCGTCGGCGACCTCGATGAAATCCTGCTGGTCGGCGGCACCACGCGCATGCCATTGGTGCGCAAACTGGCGGCTGGTCTGTTCGGGCGCTTCCCGTCCATCAGCCTCGACCCCGACCAGGTGGTCGCCCACGGTGCGGCGATCCAGGCCGCGCTCAAGGCCCGTTCGGCAGCGCTGGAAGAGATCGTGCTGACCGACGTCTGCCCTTACACCCTGGGCATCGAAACCTCGAACCAGTACGGCGGCCATATCGAAAGCGGGCATTACCTGCCGCTGATCGAGCGCAACAGCAGCGTGCCGGTCAGCCGGGTCAAGAGCGTGGTCACCCTGCACGACAACCAGAGTTACGTGCTGTTGAAAATCTATCAAGGCGAAAGCCGCCTGGTGCGCGACAACATCGAACTGGGCCAGCTGGAAATTCCCGTGCCCAAGCGCAAGGCCGGCGAAGTCTCGCTGGACGTGCGCTTCACCTACGACAACAACGGCCTGCTCGAAGCCCAGGTGAACATCCCGCTGACCGGCGAGCAGCACTCGCTGGTGATCGAGAACAACCCCGGCGTGCTGAGCCCGCAGGAGATCCAACAACGCCTGCAAGCCCTGGCGCTGCTGAAGATTCACCCACGCGACCAGCAGGTCAACACCGTGTTGACCGCCCGCCTCGAACGGCTCTACCAGGAAAACCTCGGCGAGTTGCGCGAGCAGCTCGGGCACTGGGCCGCGCAGTTCCAGCAAGTGCTCGACACCCAGGACGAACGCCGCATCCGCGAGGCCCGCAGCGAACTGACCCGTCAACTTGAGCAACTCGACAACGGCTTCTGGCGCTGAGAGAAATCGACATGGACTGTTGGACAGTGTTGCAACTGGCGGACGATGCCGACGAGCGCACCATCAAGCGTACCTACGCGCGGCTGCTGAAAAGCTGCCGCCCGGACGATGATGCCGAGGGTTTCCAGCGCCTGCGCGAAGCGTACGAAAACGCGCTGAATATCGCGCGCTGGCGCGCCGACAATGAGGACGAAGACGAAGACGTCCAGGTCATCAACGCGCCAGTGGCCGAACTGGCCGACGGCAACCCGCATGAGTACGCGGAATTCGCCCACATACGCCCCGTCAGCCCTGCCCCGTTCGACCTGCCACCCGAGCAGACGCGCGCGCAAGCGCTGATCAACGGTCTGGGCGCTCATAACCTCGGCGAGCGCTGGGAACAGGCCCAGCATCAACGCTGCGCCGACGCGTTCCAGGCAGCCTTGCTGCGTCACTGTTTCGAGGCCCCGGGTGAGCGCGCAGCGATTGCCGCCTGGGCGGTGCAGCACCTGGAATGGCTGACGCCCTGGCAAGGTGTAGCGATGAGCCCCTGGCAACACGAGGCACTCAGCGGCGAGCTGCTGCAGGCCTATCGCCAGACGCTGCAGGAACAGCTGGAGCAAAAGGCCGAGCGCGAGTTCGTCAACCAGCTCAACGCCTACAACCAGCAACCCTGGCTGCGGGTGTTTGACCTGCAGCAACAGTGGCAGCGCATCCTCCTGCAACTGCTGCACGACACCCAATGGAGCGTTCCGCTGTTCGAGCGGGTGTGCCAGGCGTTTGGCTGGGATGACCAGAAAGGCGTGTACCCGGAACCGGCGTGGATGTGGCGCCAGCTGGTCTCGCGCTGCGAGCAGGAAAGCTTCTTCGACAACCTGCTAGACAAGGCCCACGATACCCGCCGCACCTCCGCCGATGCCCTGGCGGCGCGCCTGCTGGTTACGGTGATGAGCGTGAAGGAACAGAAACGCTTGGTCGAAGGCTTTGATGACCCTGCGTGGAATGCCACTCAACACCTGGCTGAAGTGCTGACCTGGCGCTACCCGGCCTTGCTCGAACGCCTGCCGGATCCGAACGTTTTTTTCTGGCGCAAATTCCTGCCGCGCGGGGTGACCCTTGATAGCTGGATCAGAGTCTGGGCCGGGTTGGCCCTGGCCAGCGGCCTGGCCTTTCATCCACTCCTAGACACCTCGCTGCCGGCCAAATTCTTTTTGTTTATCCTGCTAACGGCCCTTCCCGCAATCTTCGCCCTGCGCGGTGCCCAAATATGGGCAGATTTCGCCTCTCGCCTGATCGTCCAGGACCTGTGGCTCAGCGAACGCCTGCTGCCCAAGCGGCTGAGCATCGACCAGTTCAGGCTGGTGCTACGCCATGGTATTCCGCAATTGGTGTTACTCCTGGTGTTTGGCTACATCCTCGGGATCATGGGCATGCTGACCCACTTGGGCATGATCCTGATCAGCCTGTTTCACTCGCGGCGAATCGGCAAGGTCAACGAAAATTTCAATGCCAGGATCCCTTGGATCAAAGGGTTGCACTGGGCCTATTGGAGCCCGCTGCAAGTGGTGTTTCTGGTGGCAATGGTGGCTACAACCCTCGCCTGCCAGAAATATCTGCCGGCCATCCCGTGGACCAGTTTGAACTCGCTGCGCTAACCCTTCGAAAAAAGCCCTCGAAAAAAGCCCCGTAAACCGGGCCGGACCTCCTGAGTCCGGCCCGCCAACTTGCGTTCGATCATCGCCCACAACCCGCCTCTCCCCACTTCCAACGCCACCGCACCGCCAAGCACCATGGCCGGCACCTGCATAACCCCAATAACAACAGGTCCAACACCATGAGCATTTTCCAACCGCGCCAGCTGTGGCTGGCAACCGCTGTCGCCAGTTTTGCCCTGCCTGTCGTCGCTGAAGAACACGGCTTCCTTGAAGACGCCAGCGCCAACCTCAACCTGCGCAATTTCTTTTTCAACCGCAACTTCACCAACCCGACCAAAGCCCAGGGCGGCGCGCAGGAGTGGACGCAAAGTTTCATTCTCGACGCGCGGTCCGGCTTCACCCAGGGCACGGTAGGTTTCGGTGTGGATGTGTTGGGCATGTACTCGCAAAAGCTCGATGGCGGGCGCGGCACCGGCGGCACCCAGCTGTTGCCGCTGGACCACGACGGCCGCCCGGCAGATAACTTCGGGCGCCTGGGCGTGGCGTTCAAGGCGCGGATTTCCAAGACCGAACTGAAGGTGGGCGAGTGGATGCCGGTGCTGCCGATCCTGCGCTCCGACGATGGCCGTTCGCTGCCGCAAACCCTGCGCGGCGGGCAGATCACCTCCAGGGAAATCGACGGCCTGACCCTTTACGGCGGCCAATTCCGCGCCAACAGCCCGCGCGACGACAGCAGCATGACGGACATGTCGATGTTCGGGAAAGCCGCCTTCACCTCCGACCGCTTCAATTTCCAGGGTGCCGAATACGCCTTCAACGACAAGCGCACGCAGGTCGGCGTGTGGAATGCCCAACTCAAGGACATCTACCGCCAGCAGTACGTCAACCTGATCCACAGCCAGCCCGTGGGTGACTGGACCCTGGGCGCCAACCTCGGGTTCTTCTACGGCAAGGACGACGGCAGCGCCCGCGCCGGCAGCCTGGACAACAAAACCTGGTCCGGCCTGTTCTCGGCCAAATACGGCGGCAACACATTCTATGTCGGCCTGCAAAAACTCACCGGCAACAGCGCGTGGATGCGCGTCAACGGCACCAGCGGCGGCACCCTGGCCAACGACAGTTACAACGCCAGCTACGACAACGCCGAAGAGAAATCCTGGCAAGTGCGCCACGACTACAACTTCGCCGCCCTCGGCATCCCGGGCCTGACCTTGATGAACCGCTACCTCAGCGGCAGCAATGTGCACACCGGCACCATCACCGATGGCAAGGAGTGGGGCCGCGAGAGCGAACTGGGCTACACAGTGCAGAGCGGCACCTTCAGGGATCTCAACGTGCGGTGGCGCAATTCGAGCATGCGCAGGGACTACAGCAACAATGAGTTTGATGAGAATCGGTTGATCGTCAGTTACCCCATCAGCCTGCTGTAACTACGGGACGCCTCGCCGGAACTGCGCTCTGCCGGCAGGCATTCCCATGCATAGTGGTCAACATTTCTTACATATCGACATAACGAGTTTGATGTGTCGTGGAACCCTTTCCTTCGAATCTGCAACCTATCTCCTAATCCTACCAACGCCTGGGCTCCAGCATCTGTAAGGCTGCCGAGCCCAAGCGTGAGAGGAGATTCCCTCGTCGAATCGAAAGGTTTTTCTATGAGTGCTATCGCCCCACGGAACTACGCCCCCGCTCCCACTACTCACGCACCCACAGCCCGACCAGCCTCGACAGGCAACGCGAAAAGCAAGCCGACGCCCTCTTCCGCCGCGCCTCTAACAGCCCCACCTTTACAAGCCAAAGACTCACCGCCAGCCAAAGTGTCGACGCTGGTCGACGACGGCAATCTCATCGCCCGGCTGTCCACTATTACCCCCCCTTCCCCGCCTTCCGACGGTGACTCACTCACTAAAAACGCTACTGAAGACACCTTAATTCTTGAAACAGGCGATCGCTCAGACACCATCCATGTCAGTAACCGTGCCGACGGGCGGTTGAATGTCGTGGTAAACGATAAAACCTATATTTTTAACGTTAAAACCGAACGAGACGGGTCGCCAACCACACTCCATATCAAAAGTAATGGTGGCGACGACCGCATTACGATCGATCCCGACGTAAAGCTTCCCGTCACTGTTGAGGCTGGGGATGGTGATGACCACGTAAAGGCTGGAGGTGGTACAACCCGCCTGTTCGGCGGCAAGGGTAATGACTATCTGCAACTGGGCAGCGCCGATGGCTATGCCGAAGGCAATGACGGCGACGACACGATGGTCGGCGGGACAGGCAATATGGTCATGTACGGCAACAATGGACGTGACAGGCTGTACGCTGGAGGTGGCACGGCCGGCAAAAAAAGCCACTTGGACGGGGGTAGTGATGCGGACGAGCTGTACGCTGGGAACGGCCACACCGTAATGAACGGCGGCCTGGGCGATGACCTGCTGGTTGGCCACGACCGCACCACCTTCTACAGTGGTAAAGGAAGTGACACGATTTGGTCCAATAATCGCGACGACCGGGTCTATGCAAAAACCAGCGATCGGTTCTTTAACGCTCACGGGGCAGTGTTAACCGCCATTACACCGAGCGAGGCAGGTAAAGAAGGGTTCAGTATCCAAGGCACACCGGACGACAAACAACGCATTGAGGATGACTTTGAACTGCTCCGCAGTTCGCCGATCGGCCAGCAAATGCTTGCCGAGATGGACACGGCAGCCAGACGCAATGGGGCACCGGTGCAAGTCAAGCGATCAGACCGGTCGCAGTTCGACTATGATCGAAATAAACCATCGCCCCCACCCAACCAGAAGGTGCCTGAGACACCGGATGAATACCATATCCACAACGGGACTCGGGGTCGATCAGCCACCGATAGCATCATTGGCTATGGCACGGCAAATAGTCTCAACCCCGCACGCCATGGTTCGCCAATCGTCGGTTTTTACCATGAAATGGCACATGCCTATAACGCAGTTACAGGCTCCTTTCTCCCTGGCACCACCAAAGAGCACACCACAGTCGATACGCCCAACTATGAACGCCAAGCCGTCGGCCTACCGACCGGTGCCCAGCCATTCGACTTTGACAACGACCCACGCACCCCGCCAACCTCAACCAACCCAACACCCTTCACGGAAAATGCGATACGTGAAGAAATGGGTCATACCAGGCGCGAAAGTTATGTTGAGTGATGCCCCGTCCTGACATCCTATAAAGAACGCAGTACCTGAGCTGTTACTCGCGGGCGCGATCATGCTGTATCGTGCACGCGCCCTTGAGTCGACACATGGAGGTCATCGACACGGATCACCCTCTTAACCCAGGCCGCCATGAACTATCTCATTGTCATTCTGTCGATCCTGCTCAGCGGCTGCATCGGCGCGCCCATCGCCCTGACGCCGCAGACCGAACAGCGTTTGCAGGCCCAGGCCCCGATCCGCTTCCTGCTGACCTTCGATGACGGCCCCAGCGCTTCAGGCTACAACAACCCGAGCCGTTCAGTGGTAGCCGACCTGGCGCATAACCCGGTACTGCCGGGCATCAAGGCGGTGTTCTTCCTGCAAACCGAGGCGTCGCGCTCCGGTGGCAGCCCTCGGGGTCGCAAGACCATGGTGCGTGAATACGCAGCCGGTCACGTCCTGGCCTTCCACACCGCCACGGGGTTTCACACCAACCACCGCTGGCTAAGTGACGCCGAGCTTGAACGCACCCTCAGCCAAGGCGCAGCGGACATTGCCTCGATCACCGGCGCATCGCCCCTGCTGGTGCGCCCGCCGTTCTGGAACTATGACAAGCGCACCTTCGCCGCCTACCAGCGCCACGGCATGCACGTACTGCTGACGGACCTGAGTGCCAATGACGGCAAGATCTGGGGCTTCAACGGCAGCCCACGGCGGCGGGCGAATTTGTACCGGCAACTGTCAGTGGTGCGTGAGCGCATTGCCTTGGGCGAACTGCCGACGGTGGATGGCGTGATACCGGTGGTGGTGACCTTTCATGACATCAATCGCTACACCGCGCGGCACATGCAGGAGTACTTGCAGATCCTGATGGACAGCGCCCGGATCAACGGCATGAAGACCGCCGCCGAGCCGTTCTACACCGACCACGCCACGCTGGAACGCGCGGCGCTGGCACGTACGGTGAAGGATGTGAATGAAGAGGTGCATTTGCCGGGAGTGTGGAACTGGATATGGGATGCCGATTCACACTGATCCAGCAAACACAGATGCGTGTGTTTCAATTCAGTCCTGCCGCGACTCCACGCCGAGTTCATCCCACACCGACTCGGCGAGATGGAAGGTCGCATTCGCCGCCGGAATACCGCAATAAATCGCGCTCTGCATCAGCACTTCCTTGATCTCGGCGCGGGTCACGCCATTGCTCGCGGCCGCACGCAGGTGCAACTTCAACTCTTCGCTGCGGTTCATGCCGATCAACATGGCGATGGTGATCAGGCTGCGGGTGTGCCGCGGCAGGCCGGGGCGGGTCCAGATATCACCCCAGGCGTGGCGGGTGATCATTTCCTGAAACTCGCTGTTGAACTCGGTCAAGGCATTCAGGCTGCGGTCGACATGCGCGTCGCCCAGCACTTCGCGGCGCACTTGCAGGCCGTCGGCGTAACGTTGTTTCTCGTCCACAAAAAGCTCCTTAGCGTAAATGGCCCGGAGAACGGCATACCTTGTGGCGAGGGAGCTTGCTCCCGTTGGGCTGCGCAGCAGCCCCAGTCAGGTATGCGCATTCTTACCGGAAAACTTGAATGGGCGGATTTGGGACTGCTTCGCAGTCCAGCGCGAGCAAGCCCGCTCGCCACAGGGTTTAATCGGCCAGCAAGAACTTCAGTACTCGGTTACTGAAATCAGCCCCGGCCTGGACGTTGGAAAGGTGGGCCGCATAGAACTCGGCGTATTCGGCGCCCTTCACATGGTTCTGGATAAAGTGGCTACCGGCCGGCGGTGTGACCGCATCTTCAGTACCGGCAATCACCAACGTCGGCGCTTTGATCGAGGCCAACTGTTCACGGAAGTCCGCATCACGCACGGCCGCGCAGTTGGCGGCGTAACCCTTGGGCGAAGTGGCCGCGAGCATGTCGGTAATCTGCTTGGCCTGGTGCAGGTTGGCGGCGGCAAAATCGGCGGTGAACCAGCGTGCAATCGATGCATCGCGCAACGCCACCATGGCTGCCGGCCCCTCACGCAAGACCATTTCGATACGCGGGTTCCATACCTCCGGTGTGCCGATCCTGGCGGCGGTGTTGCACACCACCAGGCGCTGCACACGCTCACCGGCATGGATGCCCAACCATTGCCCAATCAGGCCGCCCATGGATAAACCACAGAAATGCGCACGCTGGATATCCAATGCATCCAGCAGCGCGATCACGTCGCGGCCCAGTTGCTCAATGCTGTACGGCCCCTCGGTGACCAAGGACTTGCCGTGGCCACGGGTGTCGAAACGCAGCACACGAAAATGCTCGGTAAAAGCCGGGATCTGGATGTCCCACATATGCAGGTCGGTGCCCAGGGAGTTGGACAGTACCAACACCGGCGCCTCCACTGGCCCATCCAGTTGGTAATGCAGTTCGCCCTCGGCGAGTTGTACAAAGGCCACAGCGGTCTCCTTACGCGGTCAATGCAAAATGGTCGGCCACCGCGCGGGTGACCCAGGTGCGGGCCTGGCCCAGGTAGTGAGCAGGGTCGAGCAGGCGGTCGAGTTCAACCGCTGATAACTCGGCGGTCACCTGCGGTTCGTCTGCGAGCACCGCGCGCAGATGGCGCCCTTGCGCGACGGCGCGCTTGCAACATTGCTCCAGCAGATGATGCGCGGTGTCGCGGCCCAAGCGCTGGGCCAGCACGATGCTGACGGCTTCTGCCAGCACCAGGCCTTGAGTCAAATCGAGGTTGTGCTCCATGCGCTCAGGGGCGACTTCCAACCCCTCGCTCACCAGCAACGCCTGCTTCAAGGCGCCAGACACCAACCGACAAATTTCGGGCAAGGTTTCCCATTCGGCGTGCCACAGGCCCAGGCTGCGCTCGTGTTCCTGGGGCATGGCGCTGAACATTGTCGCGACCAACCCCGGCACACGGGTCGCCGCGCTGATCAGCACGGCGGCACCCACCGGGTTGCGTTTGTGCGGCATGGTCGACGAACCGCCTTTGCCGGGCGCCGAAGGTTCAAACACCTCTGCCGCTTCAGTCTGCATCAACAGGCTGATATCACGGCCCAACTTACCCAGGCTGCCGGCAATCAGGCCGAGCACACTGGCGAACTCCACCAGCCGATCGCGCTGGGTGTGCCAGGGTTGCTCGGGCAAGCTCAACTGCAACTCCGCCGCCAAGGCTTCGGCCACGGGCATGGCCTGCTCACCCAGCGCCGCCAGGGTGCCGGACGCGCCGCCGAATTGCAGCACCAACAGGCGCGGCTTCAGCTCGGCAAGGCGCTGGCGACTGCGCGTCACCGCCCCCAGCCAACCGGCGATTTTCATCCCCAGGGTGACCGGCGTCGCGTGTTGCAACCACGTGCGCCCGGCCAACGGCACGCTCGCATAACGCTGGGCCTGCTGGGCAAGGACTTCACCCAATTGCGCCAAATCGGCTTCGATCAACACCAACGCGCGGCGCAATTGCAGGACCAGGCCAGTGTCCATCACGTCCTGGCTGGTCGCCCCCAGATGCACGTAACGTTCGGCGTCGGCATCTTCACTGGCAATCAACTTGCCCAGCGCCTTTACCAACGGAATCGCCGAATTGCCCGCCGTGGCAATCGCCACCCCGAGCGCATCCACATCGTACAAAGACGCCAGGCAAGCCTGGGCAATCGGTGCAACGGCGGCCTGCGGAATCAGACCGACCTGGGCCTGCGCCCGGGCCAGAGCCGCTTCAAAATCCAGCATGCCCTGCAAACGCCCCTGATCGCAGAACACTTCGGCCATGCTGTCAGCGGTGAAGTAAGCGTCGAACAATTGGTTGCTCGTGCGCAGTGTCATAACGCGTCCCTTATAGATCGTGGTGCAGGTACGCTGCCTCTTTCGGCAGGCGCAAGCTGAACAGGAAGGCGATCGCCATCATCGCGGTGACATACCAATAGAAGGCGTTTTCCATGCCGATGGATTTAAGGCTCAACGCAACGACTTCCGCCGAACCACCAAAAATCGCATTGGCCACCGCATAGGCCAGGCCCACACCCAAGGCACGCACCTGGGGCGGGAACATTTCCGCTTTGACCAGGCCGCTGATCGAGGTGTAGAAGCTGACAATCGCCAACGCCAGGGTGATCAGCACAAAGGCCAGGAACGGGCTGCTGACGGTTTTCAAGGTCAGCAGAATCGGCACGGTGAACAGCGTGCCAAGACCGGCAAACCAGAGCATCGAATTGCGGCGGCCGATCTTGTCCGCCAACATGCCGAACAGCGGCTGCATGCACATGTAGAGGAACAGTGCGCCCGTCATGATGTAGCTCGACGTCTTGGCGTGCATGCCGACGGTGTTCACCAGGTACTTCTGCATGTAAGTGGTGAAGGTGTAGAAAATCAACGAGCCGCCGGCGGTGTAGCCCAGCACGGTAACGAACGCTTTGCCATGGTCGCGTAACAGCGCAACGATGCTGCCGGCGTCCTTGTCTTCGCGCATTTCCTTGCTGGTGGTTTCTTTCAAGGTGCGACGCAGCAGCAGAGAGATCACCGCCGCAATGGCGCCGATCACAAACGGAATCCGCCAGCCCCAGGCACGCAGTTCATCTTCGCTGAGAAACTGTTGCAGGATCACCACGACCAGTACCGCCAGCAGTTGCCCGCCGATCAGGGTGACATACTGGAACGAGGCGAAAAAGCCACGCTGGCCCTTGAGGGCAATTTCACTCATGTAGGTCGCGGTGGTGCCGTATTCGCCGCCCACCGACAAGCCCTGGAACAAACGCGCCACCAGCAGCAAGGCCGGCGCCCAGGCGCCGATGTCTTTGTAAGTGGGCAAGAAGGCGATGACCAGGGAGCCGGCGCACATCATCAGCACCGAGATCATCATCGAGTTTTTACGGCCATGCTTGTCGGCCACGCGGCCAAACAACCAGCCGCCAATCGGTCGCATCAGGAACCCGGCAGCGAATACGCCAGCGGTGTTCAGCAGTTGGACCGTAGGGTCGTCCGACGGAAAAAACGCCGGGGCAAAATAGATGGCGCAGAAGGCATAAACGTAGAAGTCGAACCATTCGACAAGGTTGCCGGAGGAAGCACCGACAATCGCAAAAATCCGTTTGCTGCGTTCTTCTCCGGTGTAGTGACTCGTTGTTGTTGTCATGTTTTTTTACTCAGTGGGAACGGTTATAGCCTAGACATACTTTGCAACAACCATGTTCCGCAAGCAGACTTTTGGTGATCGTTCCCACGCTCTGCGTGGGAATGCCTTTTGTGACGCTCTGCGTCAGGCTTTGGGACGCAGAGCGTCCCTGGCTGCATGCCCACGCAGAGCGTGGGAACGATCGGGTCTCAATAGTCGAAGAACACCGTTTCCTTATCTGTGCCCTGCAAAATCACATTCCACTGATACACCCCTGCCCCATCCTGCTGGGCAATCAACGTGCCGCGCCGCTCGGCAGGCACGCACGCGAGCAACGGGTCGTCGCCATTCAACGCCTCGCCGTCAAAATAAATCCGCGTCAGCAAGTGCTTCACCAACCCACGCGCAAACACCAGCACCACCAGGTGCGGCGCCTGGGTCGTGCCTTTCAGCCCCGGCACGCTGCCCGGCTTGATGGTGGTAAAGCGAAAGCGCCCTTCGGCATCCACCGGCACTCGGCCAAAACCTTCGAAGTGAGGGTCGACGGCTTTGTCCTGCTCATCCTCCGGGTGGTCGTACTTGCCGGCCGCATTGGCCTGCCAGACTTCGAGCATGGCGTCGTTGACGACATCACCGTTGCCGTCCACCACTTGCCCGCTGATGGCCACGCGTTCGCCAAGGGTGGCCGGCACGGTCAGGTCTTCGCGGTTCAGCCAGGTCAGGCCGATGTGGTAATACGGCCCGACGGTGTGGGACGTGGTCGCATTGAGTGTCATCTCATTTCTCCATCGGCGTGGCGTCGCGGCCGCGCAGGACGATGTCCCAGCGGTAGCCGAGGGCATAGGAAGGAATGGTTTTTTCCAGGTCAAAACGGGCGATCAGGCGCTGTTTGGCCGAGGTGTCCGGCACGCAGTTGTAGATCGGGTCGTACTCCAGCAGCGGGTCGCCGGGGAAATACATCTGTGTGACCAGGCGCGTCAGCACGCTCGGGCCGAACAGGGAAAAGTGAATATGCGCCGGGCGCCACGCATTGTGGTGGTTGCCCCACGGGTACGCACCGGGCTTGATGGTCTGGAACTGATACCAGCCATCGGCGTCGGTAACGGTGCGACCGGTGCCGGTGAAGTTCGGGTCCAGTGGCGCATCGTGCAGGTCACGCTTGTGGTTGTAACGGCCCGCAGCATTGGCCTGCCAGATCTCCACCAGAATGCCTGGCACCGGCAAGCCATTTTCATCCAGCACGCGGCCATGAATGATGATGCGCTCACCTTGAGGCTCGCCCTCGTGCTGGGCAGTCAGGTCATTGTCCTTCTCATTGACGCGCTCGGCGCCGATGGTCGGGCCGGTAATTTCCGACAGCGAATGCGGCAGAAACACCAATGGCTGGGACGGCGAACGCAGGTTCGTCGACTGGTAGGCCGGGTGCAGGTAATCAGGTTGAGTGCCCGCTTGCGGGCGCCGGTATCCGGGCTTGTCACTCATGGAGCAATCCTCTCTTTTAGATGCGTTCAATCGCCAGGGCCAAGCCTTGGCCGACGCCTACACACATAGTCGCCAGGCCTTTGCTGCCACCGGTTTTTTCCAACTGATGCAGCGCGGTCAACACCAACCGCGCGCCGCTCATGCCCAACGGATGGCCGAGGGCGATGGCGCCGCCGTTCGGGTTGACCTGGGGGGCGTCGTCGGCAATGCCCAACTCACGCAGCACCGCCAGGCCTTGGCTGGCGAAGGCTTCATTGAGTTCAATGACGTCAAAGTCGGTGACCGCCAAACCGAGGCGCTCCACCAGCTTGCGCACCGCCGGCACCGGGCCAATCCCCATCACCCGTGGTGCGACACCGGCGCTGGCCATACCCAGTACGCGCGCGCGGGCGGTCAGGCCGTGTTTTTTCACCGCGTCGGCGGAGGCGAGTATCAGTGCCGCCGCGCCATCGTTCACGCCAGAAGCATTACCCGCGGTTACGGTCTTGTCCGGGCCATTCACTGGCTTGAGTTTGGCCAGGGCTTCCAGGGTGGTGTCGGCGCGTGGATGCTCATCCTGCTCGACCACGGTCTCGCCTTTTTTGTGCGCGATGCGCACCGCAACGATTTCTTCAGCGAAGAACCCGGCAGCCTGCGCGGCGGCAGTGCGTTGCTGGCTGCGCAGGGCGAAGGCGTCCTGGTCGGCGCGAGACACGTTGTAATCATCGGCGACGTTATCGGCGGTCTGCGGCATCGCGTCCACGCCGTACTGGGCCTTCATCAACGGGTTGATAAAACGCCAGCCGATAGTGGTGTCCTCCAGCTTCATGTTGCGTGAAAACGCCGCATCGGCCTTGCCCATCACGAATGGCGCGCGGGACATCGACTCAACGCCACCGGCAATCGCCAGCTCCATTTCGCCGCTGGCAATGGCGCGGAAGGCCGTGCCGATGGCGTCCATGCCCGAGGCGCACAGGCGGTTGAGGGTCACGCCGGGAATGCTCTCTGGCAGGCCCGCCAGCAACAGCGCCATGCGCGCAACGTTGCGGTTGTCTTCGCCGGCCTGGTTGGCGCAACCGAGGAACACTTCGTCGACAGCCGACCAGTCCACCGACGGGTTGCGCTCGATCAGTGCCTTGATCGGCAAGGCCGCCAAGTCATCGGCGCGCACCGTGGACAAGCCACCGCCAAATCGGCCAATGGGCGTGCGGATGGCATCACAGATAAATACCTCGCGCATCAGGCTTCTCCTGGCGCTTGGCCATGGGCGGCGGCGGTGCGGGCTTCAAGGTCACGCAGGGCGGTCAGTTCGACCTCCGTCGGTTCGTCAGTCGTTTCCACCTGATCGGCAAACCGAATCGCCCAACCAGTGGCCGCGACCACTTGCTCACGGGTTACGCCAGGGTGCAGCGCGGTGACCACAAACTCATGGCTGCCCGCTTCCGGTTCCATGATGCACAGGTCGGTAATAATCCCTACGGGACCAGCGCCCGGCAGGCCCAGGCGTTTACGTGAATCGCCGCCTTCGCCGTGGCCGACCGAGGTGATGAAGTCGAGCTTGTCGACAAACGAACGCGCCGACTGCTTGAGGATGATCAGCACGCTCTTGGCCGAACCGGCAATCTCCGGCGCACCACCGGCACCTGGCAGGCGCACTTTGGGCTGGTGGTAATCGCCGACCACGGTGGTGTTGATATTGCCGAAACGGTCGACTTGGGCGGCGCCGAGAAAACCGACGTCGATGCGCCCACCTTGCAGCCAGTAGCGAAAAATCTCACCGGTCGGCACCACGGTGTCGGCGGTTTCGGCCAGCTCGCCGTCGCCGATGGACAGTGGCAACACGCTTGGCTTGGCGCCTATCGGGCCGGACTCGTAGATCAGCACCACGTCGGGCGACGAGGTCAGGCGCGCCAGGTTGGCGGCTTTAGAGGGCAAGCCGATACCGACAAAGCACACCGAGCCGTTCTTGAGGCGGCGCGCGGCGGCGACGGTCATCATTTCATTGGTCGAGTAAGCCATTACTTGGCCTCCTGCGCGTTGGCCAGCTTGGCCTGGAATTCACTGAAGTCGGCGGTGCCGTGGATGTATTCGTCGATCCAGGCGGTAAAAGTCCCACGGTCGCGGGCGATCGGGTCCCACGCCTGATAGAAGCGGTTGTCACGTTCGTTGTAGCCGTGAGCGTAGGACGGATGCGCGCCACCCGGTACATGACACACCGCGGTCAGGGCCCAGGTCGGCAATACACAGCTGTTCATCGGTGCATTCAGGTCGTCGACGATTTCTTCGACGGTGACGATGCAACGCTTGGCGGCCAACGCCGCTTCCTTTTGCACACCGAGAATGCCCCAGAGCAACACGTTGCCCTTGCGATCGGCCTTTTGTGCGTGGATCACGGTGACGTCCGGGCGTACCGAGGGCACGGCCGCCAGCACTTCGCCGGTGAACGGGCAGGTCACGGTTTTGATCAGCGGGTTGACCTTGGGCAAGTCGGAACCGGCGTAGGCACGCAGCACCGCGAACGGCAGGCCCGATGCACCGGCGACGTAGGCATTCGCCAGGTCAGCGTGGCTGTGTTCTTCGATCTCCAGCGGCTGCGGCCATTGTTTCTCCACCGCGTCGCGCAGGCGATGCAAGGAGCCCACGCCCGGGTTGCCGCCCCAGGAGAAAATCAACTTGCGGGCGCAGCCGGCACCGATCAACTGGTCGTAGATCAGGTCAGGCGTCATACGCACCAGCGTCAGGTCTTTCTTGCCCTGACGGATGATTTCATGACCCGCTGCCGTAGGGATCAGATGGGTGAAGCCTTCCAGTGCGACGGTATCGCCGTCGTTCACGAATTGCTTCACCGCGTCACGCAGCGCAAGAATTTCAGCCATGGGGTTCGGGCTCCCGGTGTTGATCGAAAAAGGCGCTGAGGTGGCGCCGAAGTGTTTGAAGATTAAGCCGGGGCATTGGGCCGAACAATCCGATAATCGACGGAGTGTTCGATTATCGAACGAATTGTTGCCTAGCTAATCTTTCGTGCAAAGCAGCCAGGTCAGCTCCCAACCGTCAATGTGGGAGCTGGCTTGCCTGCGATGCAGACGACTCGGTCCAGCAGGCAAATTGAGTTGATGCAATCGCAGGCAAGCCAGCTCCCACATGGTCTCGTGGCTGCTACAAAATCGTGTCAGACCTCAGGTCGCGTCCGCATGGCTGACCATGCCTTTGATCACAACGGCAGCCGTGGCCAATGCCGCTGGAATCACCAGCGCGGTGAGTACCTGCTCGAAGTTCCAGCCCAGCCCCAGCAACGTCGCGCCCATCCACGCGCCGAGAATCGCGCCGAAGCGGCCGATGCCGAGCATCCACGACACACCGGTCGCGCGGCCTTGGGTCGGGTAAAAGCGTGCGGCTAATGAGGGCATTGCCGATTGCGCGCCGTTGACGCACATGCCGGCCACCAGCACCAGGGTCGCCAGCAAGGTGATGTTGCCCAGGCTCTGCCCCACCGCGTAGGCAAACACCCCGGCCAGCAGGTAAAAAGTACCGATGACCTTGTGAGGGTTGAACCGGTCCATCGCCCAGCCCACGCCGACCGCACTCAATACGCCACCAAACTGGAACAATGCGCCGATAAACGCGGCCTGTTCCATGCTGGCGCCACTGTCACGCATCAAGGTCGGCAGCCAGCTGGTCAGCAAGTAAACAATCACCAGGCCCATGAAGTAAGTGAGCCACAGCAACAGGGTGCCGGCGCTGTAAGTGCCGGAGAAGATCACCGCAAACACATTGCGCGCCTTGACGGTTTTTTGCTCCGGCACGCTGAAGCTGGTGGCCTGGGCGACGAGATTGGGCTCGATGGGCGACAAGGTCTTGCGCACTTTGTCAGTGCCGCGATTGCGCACCACGAGGTAGCGTGCCGATTCCGGCAGCCACACCAACAGCACCACCGCCAGGATCAACGGCAGGATGCCGCCGATCATCAACAGGCTGTGCCAGCCGAACGCCGGAATCAGCTTGGCCGAGATAAACCCGCCACCGGCCATGCCCAGGTTGAACCCGCAGAACATGCTGGTCACCAGCAGCGACTTGTGGCGCTCGGGGGTGTACTCGGAGAGCAAGGTGGTGGCATTCGGCATGCCCGCCCCCAGGCCCAGCCCGGTGAGGAAGCGCAACACCAGCAACTGGTCGACGTTGGTGCTGTAGGCCGACGCCAGGCTGAATGCGCCAAACACCAGCACCGCACTCACCAACACCACTTTGCGCCCGAAGCGGTCGGCCAGCGGGCCTGAACCCAACGCGCCGAACACCATGCCGATCAACGCGGCGCTCATCACCGGGCCGAGGCTGGCGCGGTCGATGCCCCAATCCTGGGACAGCGCGGGCGCAATAAAGCCCATGGCGGCGGTGTCGAGGCCGTCGAGGAAAACGATAAGGAAACACAGGATCACCACACGCCACTGATAACGTGACAGCGGCTGGGCGTTGATAAAGGACTGCACGTCCAGGTTAGTACCGACAGAGGGCTGGTTCATTATTGTTATTTCCACACCGATGGGCGGGCGAACGGCCTGGGGCCGTCATTATTATTGGGGCGCGCTAGAGCGCTGCCGCACATTAATAAGCCTGGGGAAACACCGTCAATTGATCAGGCCGGGTTCTGTGCGGTGACCGAACACTTAGGCAAATAGCTGGGCACTCAACTCACGACTGGCGCTGAGCATGCTCGGCAGGAAACGCTGTTCCAACTCACTGCGACTGACCCGTCCGGCATGGGTGCTGACATTCAACGCAGCCAGAACCTGGCCGGACGCGTCGTACACCGGCACCGCAATGGAGCGCAGGCCTTGCTCCAGTTCCTGGTCGACGATGCACCACCCTTGCTGACGCACTTGTTGCAGGCATTCGAACAAGGCTTCGGGGGTCGTCAGGGTGCGGCTGGTTTTGGTTTGCAGGTCGGCGTGATCGAGGTAGTCCTGCAGCGAGGCATCATCCAACGCCGCGAGCAGGATGCGGCCCATGGACGTGCAATACGCCGGCAGGCGCCCGCCCACCGACAGGTCCACCGAAATCAAGCGTTGGGTGGTGGCGGAACGGGCGATATAGAGGATGTCGTCGCCTTCCAGGGTCGCCATGTTGCAGGCTTCGTGCAGTTGCTCGCTCATGCGGTCCAGGTACGGCTGGGCGGAGACCGCCAGGGGTGTGGAGGATAAATAGGCATGGCCCAGTGTCAGGACTTTGGGCAGCAGCGAGTAAGTGCGTCCGTCGGTGGTGGCGTAGCCGAGCTTGATCAACGTATGCAGGCAACGGCGCACGGCAGCGCGCGGGATTTCGGTGCGGTGGCTGATTTGGGCGATGGTCAGGTGGCGTTTGCGCTCCTGAAACGCCTGCACCACCGCCAAGCCACGGGCCAGCGAGGTCATGAAATCCGGATCACCGGTAAACGCCTGGATGCGCTTGGCCGGGGAAGCCACGATCGGCGGCGCCACTGACGCGAAGGAGTTGCGCAATTGATCGTTCATTTCAGGGTCCTTTCTCTTATTTTTCAACCGCTGGGAGGGTTGGCCGCTATTACAAGCCGCGCTGGCCTTGATGTACAAGGCTGGGGCCGCAACATTGGGCGATTATCGGACGATCATTCGATAATCGCAATTTGCCCAGCACGCCGAGCACCGATACTGCACGAGGGATCCATACAGTTCCCGTACTCATACGTGACATTTAGTTGAGTGCAGACTTTATGCCGCCAGCTTTTCACAATTACTGACGCGAGCATGTAACAAAACCCTCACACGACGTTGACGCTTTTTAACTTCATGGTGATAGTGTTATTCAAATGCGCCGCTATAATGCAGCTTGTGCAGAGGTCAGCCCGGTATCGATATCGGGATTGGAGCTCGCCAGGCGTTGCGCAATGTGCATCACCGGTCACAAGTAACCGCTTAAAAGATATGCCCTTTGGTCCTCTTTCAAACTTGAACGGCTGCGTTGTTCAATTTGAAATAACCCGAGGACGACTTTCAGGCCTAACGCTGCACAGTCAATAACTCAACTCAATTAGGTAACACTGTGACGAAAGACGAACTGCGCGCGGAACTTGAGCGCCAGGAGCAACGTTACAAGGACGTTTACGGCGGGGAAGTCACCACCTACGCCGCCCAGCCTGAGCCCGAGCGCAAGCCGTGGCGCAAGCGAGCCAGCTTGCTGGATCAGGCATTTGCCCAGGAAATCCAAAAGATTGAACAGGAACTCAAAACCGAAGAGCCATAAGCACTTCGATTTGAGCGCCAAGGTTTTGCCACCACCGCTGGCTCATTGCCAGCGGTGGGCGACCTGATTTTCATCAGGCTCCTACAGCCTTGAGCGAAATTTCGTACAAATGTTTCAAACGTGACATTTCGGTCAAAAAAACCCGCCTTTCGGGCCACGCGCTTTATAAATCAAAGACTTGCCAAAGCCCCGAAAACCCTGGGATGCGCCCCTTTGCTCGGACTTTTTTCAGTGAAGATTGCGACCGATGAGCAGCTAGTGCATCGATTACTGAGGTTTTCTGGCATAATCGCGCCCCCTTACGACCGGGTCAGAAAACCTTCATGATCGATTTATTCAGCGGACTGGATGCTTGGGTTCTAGTGAGCCTGTTGCTCGCCCTGGCCTTTGTCCTCGCCTTCGAGTTCATCAATGGCTTTCATGACACCGCTAACGCGGTGGCCACAGTCATCTATACCAAAGCCATGCCGCCGCACCTGGCCGTGTTCTTCTCCGGGGTGTTCAACTTCCTCGGCGTGTTGCTCGGCGGTGTGGGTGTTGCCTATGCCATCGTGCATTTGCTGCCGGTGGAGTTGCTGATCAATGTGAACACCGGCCATGGTTTGGCAATGGTCTTCTCATTATTGGCAGCGGCGATTACCTGGAACCTGGGCACCTGGTACTTCGGTATCCCGGCCTCCAGCTCCCACACGTTGATCGGCTCGATCCTCGGTGTCGGCCTGGCGAACGCCCTGATCAACGATATTCCCCTGGCTGACGGTGTGAACTGGCAGAAAGCGATCGATATCGGCGCGTCCCTGGTGTTCTCGCCGATGGCCGGTTTCCTGGTCGCAGCCTTGGTGCTGATCGGCCTGAAATGGTGGCGCCCACTGTCGAAAATGCACAAGACCCCAGACCAGCGCCGCAAGCTCGACGACAAGAAACACCCGCCGTTCTGGAACCGCCTGGTGCTGGTGATTTCGGCCATGGCCGTGAGCTTCGTGCACGGTTCCAACGATGGCCAGAAAGGTATCGGCCTGATCATGCTGGTGCTGATCGGCATCGTGCCGGCACAGTTTGTACTCGACCTGGGCAGCACCACCTATCAGATCGAGCGCACCCGTGACGCCACCGTGCACTTGAGCCAGTTCTACCAGCGTAACAACGCCACCCTCGGCGAGTTCCTGGCACTGGGCAAAAGTGTGAAGGATGACCTGCCGGGCAAGTTCCAGTGCAACCCGCAGCAGACCGAGCCCACTATCAGCGCGCTGATGGAGACCTTGAAAGGTGTCTCGGACTACCACTCGCTGACCTCCGAACACCGTATTGAAGTGCGCCGCTACCTGCTGTGCCTGGACGACACCGCGAAGAAAGTCGGCAAGTTGCCAGGCCTGGATGCGCGTGAGAAGTCCGACCTGGACAAGCTGCGTAAAGACCTGACGGCCACCACCGAGTACGCGCCGTTCTGGGTGATCCTCGCGGTCGCGCTGGCCCTGGGCCTGGGCACCATGGTCGGTTGGAAACGTGTAGTGCTGACCATCGGTGAGAAGATCGGCAAGCAGGGCATGACCTATGCCCAGGGCATGTCGGCGCAGATCACCACGGCGAGCATGATTGGCCTGGCGAACATCTTCAGCCTGCCGGTTTCCACCACCCATGTGCTGTCGTCCGGTGTTGCCGGGACCATGGTTGCCAACAAAAGCGGCCTGCAAGGTGGCACCGTGAAGACCATTCTGATGGCTTGGGTGTTGACCTTGCCGGCAACCGTGGGCCTGTCGGCCGGGTTGTTCTGGCTGGCGTCCAAGGCGCTGGGCAGCTGATAAGCTGCGGCTGAAAAAAAGGCGTGATCCCGATAAGGATCACGCCTTTTTTTATCCCCACTGATCGTTCCCACGCTCTGCGTGGGAATGCATCGAGTGAAGCTCAGCGTCACAACTACAGGTGCGGGACGCAGAGCGTCCTCGGCGGCATTCCCACGCGGAGCGTGGGAACGATCACATTAAATAGCAGACAAAAAAAAGGGCGACCGAAGTCGCCCAAAATGCCTTGCGTGCTCATGTAACCCGGAAGAACTTACGGTTCTTTACGCTTATTAGCGTCCTTCCAGATAAAAATCCCGAATCCTACAAAAAACAGCACCATGAGGCTGACAGTCAGCACCCCGGCAAACACCACATTATCGAAAAACATGACCGGCCTCCTGCTCGTGCCCTGTTGCGATAGGGCTAAGTTAATGGAGAAGGCGGATTGGAAAATTGACGGGGATCAATGTCGCCCGCAACGGGGCGTAAAGAAGGGCAATAACTGACCTGCATCAACAAATGCAGGTTGTTTTAACGCTTTTTCGGCTTTTTCTTTGGCTTTTTCTTAACGTTACCCAGTGGCATCGCTTGTTCAAACGCCTGACGAACTTCATTCAGGCGTTTGTCATTCAAGTCATGCACACGCTTGGCACGTTCGGCATTCAGGTCGATCAGCTTGTCGTCATCACTCATGGCTTGGCTTACGTCGTGGCGGGAATAGCTCAATAATGCGGCCTCGTCCGCCCGACGGCAAATCAGCGGGCGACAAAATGCAGGTCATCGCCCAAAATCGGCACTTTCCACCCTACCCAGCAGGAGCCTTCAGGTGGCATTGCACAAGGACCTTCCGCCGCTGCTGGCCCTGCGCGCCTTCGAGGCCGTTGCGCGGCATTTGAGTTTTATCAAGGCAGCGAACGAGTTGTCGGTGACCCAAAGTGCCCTGAGCCACCAGGTGCAAAAGCTCGAACAGCATTTGGGTAAACCGCTGTTCATCCGACGCACCCGTGCGATTGATCTGACCGCCGACGGCCAACGCTACTACGACGAAATCCGCCCCGCCCTCGACGCCATCGCCGCCGCCACCCGCGCGCAAAAGACTGCGCCCAGTTCCACCGTGCTGCGCGTCGGCCTGCTCGCCTCCTTCGCCACCCTGTGGCTGGCTCCGCGCCTGGCGGGGTTTCTAAACCGTTACCCGCATATCCAGGTGGAGTTGCTGCCGTCGATACAATTGGCCAACGTCGCCGCCGCCGAGGTCGACCTGGCTATCCGTTATGGCAAGGGCGACTGGCCCGATGTAGACGCCACACGGCTGATGCCTGAAGTGATCTCGCCGGTGTGCAGCCCGGCCTTCAAGGCCAGCCACGTGCACAACGGCGCGCTGTTGATGGCCACCTCGCACCGGCCTTTTGAGTGGACCGATTGGTCCGCTCATTATCAAGTCGACCTTGAGCGCCACCCCCGCGTGATGTTGCACGACTACAACATCGTGGTCGAAGCCGCCGTGGCCGGCCAGGGCATCGCCATGGGCCGGCACCGTTTGATTGAGCGCAAGTTGCAGGATGGCAGCCTGGTGCAAGCCTTTGACTGGCCGCCCTATCACAGCGAAATCGGCTACTGGCTGATCGCGCCCCAAGGCCCCGCCAGTGAGGCGGCCGAATGCTTCAGCCAGTGGTTGAAGGAAACCTGCAACGACGCGTGAGTTATTTCGATACGTCGAGTGAGTTCTATCCGTTTGTCGCCCATTGTCGCAGCCAACATGCTGAAACCTTCTTCACTCAAGAGGTTTCACCATGAGCGACTCTATCCGCCAACGCGTACACGCCCTTGGCCTGACACTGCCAACGCCCAGCCAGCCGGCGGCCAATTACATCAATCATGTGATCAGCAAGAGCCAGTTGTTTATCTCCGGGCAAATTCCCATGGTCGACGGCAAGCCTGCCTACATCGGCCGGTTGGGCGAGTCCCTCAGCGATGCAGAAGGTGCCCAGGCGGCAGAGCTGGCGGCGCTGGGCCTGTTGGGGCAACTGAGCGATGCGGTCGGTGATGACCTGTCGCGTGTGGTGCGCATTCTGCGCCTGGGCGTGTTCATTGCCAGCAGCGGCGACTTCCAGCGCCAGAGTGTGGTCGCCAACGGCGCGTCAAACCTGGTGGTCAACGCCCTGGGCGACAAGGGCCGGCACGTGCGCACCGCCGTCGGTGTATCCAGCCTGCCAGCCGGCGTGGCCGTGGAGGTAGACGCGATTTTCGAGCTGCAGCCGTGAGCCCGCTCGACGCCCAGCACCTGCGCGATAGCACGCCCGGCTGTCAGTCGGGCATCGTGCACTTCAACCACGCCGGTGCCTCGCTGCCCAGCCAGGCCACCCTCGACGCGATCATCGACCAGCTGCAACGCGAAGCCCGCGACGGCCCGATGGAAGCCGGTGAACATGGCGCCATCCTGGTGGAAAAAGCCCGGCGCGCAGCCGCGCAGTTGCTGAATGCGCCGACCGCTTCGATCGCCTTTGCCAGCAGCGGCTCCACCGCCTGGAGCATGGCGTTTCAGGCGCTGGGCCCGTGGCAGCCGGGCGAGCGTATTCTGGTCGGCCGCCATGAATGGGGTGGCAACCTGGCGAGCATGCAACTGGCGGTGCAAGCCGGTGCTCGAATTGAAGTGATCCCGTGCGATGCAACCGGCGCGGTCTGCCCGAAGGCGCTGGAGTCGATGATCGATGCCCACGTCAAGTTGATCGACCTGACCTGGCTGCCGGCCAACGGCGGCCTGATCAACCCGGCCCAGGCAATCGGCGAAGTGGCCAGGCGGCACAACATCGCCTACTTCATCGACGCTGGCCAGGCCGTCGGCCAGTTGCCGGTGGACGTGCAGGCGCTGCACTGCGATGTGCTCAAGTCGGCCGGGCGCAAACACTTGCGCGGGCCACGCGGCACGGCGTTGCTGTATGTGCGGCCGGATTTTCTCCAGCAGCTCAACCCCGCTCAGCGCGATGTGTTCTCGGCGCCCTGGACCGCCGACGGGTACGACCTGCGCGATGACGCTCGGCGTTTTGAGACCAGCGAAGCGTCCTACGCCTTGCTCGTCGGCTTGGGCAATGCGTTGCAGGAGGTCAATCGACTGGGCGTGGAACAGACGTGGGAAAGGGTTGTGCAGCTCAGCGGGCGAATCCGTGAAGCATTGCGCCAGATTCCGGGCGTTTCCTTGCACGACCTGGGCGCGAGCCACTCAGGCTTGATCGCCTTCAACCTCGCCGGCTGGGATGCGTTCGAACTCAAACGGCGGCTGGGGTTGAAACGCATCAACATCGGCGCCAATGGCGTGGCCTACACCCCGTTGGATATGCAGGCGCGAAATCTTACGAGCATTGCGCGCATTTCCGTCAGCCCGCTCAACACCGAACACGACATCGAACAGCTGATCGCCGCGCTGCGCGAATTGCGCGACTAAACCTCGACGTCCACCCACAGGCCCTGGCGCGGCGCATCTTCGATCAGCGGCACCACCGGCACGGTGTTGTCGGCATTGAGCACATCGCCGGGGATCGCCAGGTGTGCGTCGGGGTCTTCGTCGGCTTCGCGGCGACGTTTCTGCTGCTCCTGCTGGCGGCGCTGTTCTTCACGCAGCAGCAAGGTCGACTGCTCGGCATCGCCCTTTTTCAGGTCGATGGTGCTTTCGCTGGAGCCCGCCTGGACTGGCACCACGGGCGGGATATCCGGCTTCTGGCGCACCGGGTCAAGTTGTGACGTGACCGGCACAACGCTGACGGGCAGCATGGGTGGCAGCATAATTTTATTCTCCTGATCAACAGGCTGTCGGCGGGTGGCAGGGCGACTTGAGCGCAAGCACGCCAAGCTGTGACCCAGTCGACACTCGCAAGTGCCTGCCACCCGTCGATCCAGCTTCCGAAGCCTGCTGCTAACAGAGTAGCTTTTGTCAGAGTCCTTTTTATCAGAGCGCTTTTTTATCAGAGCCCTTTTTATCAGAGCCCCTTTTATCAGAGCCCCTTTTATCAGAGTCCTTTGGCTCAGACGCTTGTTCCGTTAAGATAGTCGGCTTTTTCACGGCGGGAGTCAGGCAGCATGGCGCAGCAGTATCAACCGGGGCAACGCTGGATTAGTGACAGCGAAGCAGAGCTGGGGTTAGGCACCGTTCTGGCACAGGACGGGCGCTTGTTGACCGTGCTCTATCCGGCCACTGGCGACACTCGTCAGTATGCGCTACGGAATGCGCCCCTCACTCGCGTGAGGTTTTCGCCGGGTGACAGCATCACCCATTTCGAAGGCTGGAAAATGACCGTACAGGAAGTCGACGACGTCGACGGTCTGCTGGTCTACCACGGCCTCAATGGGCAGAACGAGCAGGTCACCCTGCCGGAAACCCAACTGTCCAACTTCATCCAGTTCCGCCTGGCCAGCGACCGCCTGTTCGCCGGGCAGATCGACCCGCTGGCCTGGTTCTCGCTGCGCTACCACACGCTGGAACACACCAGCCGCCAATTGCAGTCTTCGCTGTGGGGCCTGGGTGGCGTGCGTGCGCAACCTATTGCTCACCAACTGCACATCGCCCGTGAAGTCGCCGACCGTATTGCGCCACGGGTTTTGCTGGCGGACGAAGTGGGCCTGGGCAAGACCATCGAAGCCGGCCTGGTAATCCATCGCCAACTGCTGTCGGGCCGCGCCAGCCGCGTGCTGATCCTGGTGCCGGAAAACCTGCAGCACCAGTGGCTGGTGGAAATGCGCCGCCGTTTCAACCTGCAAGTCGCGCTGTTCGACGAAGAACGTTTTATCGAAAGCGATGCCACCAACCCGTTCGAAGACACCCAGCTTGCGCTGGTGGCCCTGGAGTGGCTGGTGGACGACGAGAAAGCCCAGGACGCGCTGTTCGCCGCCGGCTGGGACTTGCTTGTGGTCGACGAAGCCCACCACCTGGTCTGGCATGAAGACAAAGCCAGCCCGGAGTATTCGCTGGTCGAACAGCTTGCCGAGGTGATTCCGGGCGTGCTGCTGCTCACCGCCACCCCGGAACAACTGGGCCAGGACAGCCACTTCGCGCGCCTGCGCCTGCTGGACCCGAACCGTTTCCACGACCTGCACGCCTTCCGCGCCGAGAGCGAGAACTATCGCCCGGTGGCCGAAGCCGTGCAGGAGCTGCTGGATAAAGGCCGCCTGTCGCCAACCGCGCACAAGACCATCCAGGGTTTCCTCGGCGACGAAGGTGAAGCGCTGCTCACCGCCGTCAACGATGGCGACACCGAAGCCAGCGCGCGCCTGGTGCGTGAGCTGCTCGACCGCCACGGCACCGGCCGCGTGCTGTTCCGAAACACCCGCGCCGCCGTACAGGGTTTCCCGGAGCGCAAGCTGCACGCCTACCCGCTGCCGAACCCGGACGAATACCTCGAGTTGCCGCTGGGCGAACACGCCGAGCTGTACCCGGAAGTCAGCTTCCAGTCGCAGCCGGATGTCGAGGAAGAGAACCGCTGGTGGCGCTTCGACCCGCGCGTCGAGTGGCTGATCGACCAGCTGAAGATGCTCAAGCGCACCAAAGTGCTGGTGATCTGCGCCCACGCCGAAACCGCCATGGACCTGGAAGACGCCCTGCGCGTGCGTTCCGGCATCCCGGCCACGGTGTTCCACGAGGGCATGAACATCCTCGAGCGTGACCGCGCCGCCGCCTACTTCGCCGATGAAGAGTTTGGCGCCCAGGTGCTGATCTGCTCGGAAATCGGCAGTGAAGGCCGCAACTTCCAGTTTTCTCACCACTTGGTGCTGTTCGATCTGCCGTCCCACCCTGACTTGCTGGAACAGCGGATCGGGCGTCTGGACCGGATCGGCCAGAAACATGTGATCGAGCTGCACGTGCCCTACCTGGAAACCAGCCCGCAAGAGCGCCTGTTCCAGTGGTATCACGAAGCGCTGAACGCATTCCTCAACACCTGCCCGACCGGCAACGCCTTGCAGCATCAGTTCGGCCCACGCCTGCTGCCGTTGCTGGAAAACGCCGACGATGGCGAGTGGCAAGCCCTGATCGACGAAGCCCGTGCCGAGCGCGAGCGTCTGGAACAAGAGCTGCACACCGGTCGCGACCGCCTGCTGGAACTCAACTCCGGCGGCGCGGGTGAAGGCGATGCGCTGGTGGAAGACATTCTTGAGCAAGACGACCAGTTTGCCCTGCCGATCTACATGGAAACCCTGTTCGACGCCTTCGGCATCGACAGCGAAGACCATTCGGAAAACGCGCTGATCCTCAAGCCCAGCGAAAAAATGCTCGACGCCAGCTTCCCGCTGGGCGACGACGAAGGTGTGACCATCACCTACGACCGCAACCAGGCGCTGTCGCGCGAAGACATGCAGTTCATCACCTGGGAACACCCGATGGTGCAGGGCGGCATGGACCTGGTGCTGTCCGGCTCGATGGGCAACACCGCCGTGGCGCTGATCAAGAACAAGGCGCTCAAGCCGGGCACCGTGTTGCTGGAATTGCTCTACGTCAGTGAAGTGGTTGCGCCGCGCTCCTTGCAACTGGGCCGTTACTTGCCACCGGCCGCTTTGCGCTGCCTGCTGGATGCGAATGGCAATGACCTGTCCGGCCGTGTGTCGTTTGAAACCCTGAACGACCAGCTGGAAAGCGTGCCACGCGCCAGCGCCAACAAGTTCGTGCAGGCCCAGCGCGACCAACTCACGCCGCGCATCAATGCCGGCGAAGAGAAGATCACCCCGCGCCACGCCGAGCGTGTGGCCGAGGCCAAGCGCCGTCTGGCGGCGGACACCGACGAAGAGCTGGCGCGCCTGACCGCGTTGCAAGCGGTCAACCCGACCGTGCGCGACAGCGAGCTGGTAGCCCTGCGTCAGCAACGCGAGCAAGGCCTGGCCATGCTCGACAAAGCGGCGCTGCGACTGGAAGCGATTCGGGTGTTGGTGGCGGGTTGATAACCGCCCTGCCCTGTTAAGAAGAAGGCCCGCACAATGCGGGCCTTTTTTTTGTTGATCAAGCTACAGCCGCCGCAGCCGGCACCTCCACCGCCCCCAACCCATCCTTCATCCGCTTGGCATCACGCACAAAGCTGCGCGAGGCCTGGAACAGAAACAGCATGGTCAAGAACAGCGCCACCGGGATCAGGTACATGGCGTCATGCAACCCGACCGCCTTGTACGCTTCAGTCATCTGCGCCGCGCCATCGGCGTACATCGCCGAATGGGCAAAGTGATCCGACAGCCCGCCCACGACAATTGGCCCCATGCCACCACCGAGCAAATACAACCCGGCAAAGAACAGCGCCATCGCCGTGGCCCGCAAGCGTGGCTCAACCACGTCTTGAATCGCCGTGTACACGCAGGTGTAGAAGTTATAGGCAAACAGCCAGCCCACACTGAACAGCGCCACAAACACGCCAATCTCGATGCGCCCGGCGTGCAATGCCCAGGCGGTAGTGACAGTGGAGATGATCAAGCTGCACGCCGCAAACAGCAGCCGGCCATTGGCGACACGTTGATGGATCTTGTCGGCAATCCAGCCGCCCAAGGTCAGCCCGACAAGCCCGGTAATACCCACGATCACGCCGGTGGCAACGGCCGCTTCCTGCAACGGCATGAGGAAGTAGCGCTGCAGCATCGGCACCAGGAACGAGTTACACGCGTAGGTGGCGAAGTTGAAGCACAGCCCGGCCAGCACCAGCCACAGAAAGGTCGGCACCGCCAGCACGCGGCGAATCGGGCGGTCGACGCGCTCCTGGGACACCTGCACGGTTTCGGCAGCGCCGCGCTTGGGTTCCTTGATATAGAACATGAACACCGCGAGGATCATCCCCGGCACGGCGGCGATAAAGAATGGTGCGCGCCAGCTGTCGAACGCCTTGACCATCGCGCCGATGGTGAAGAACGCCAGCAGCAGACCCAATGGCAAACCCAGCATGAAAATGCCCATGGCGCGGGCGCGGCGGTGCGCCGGGAACAGGTCGCCAATCAGCGAGTTGGCCGCAGGCGCGTAGCTGGCTTCGCCAATGCCAATGCCCATACGCACCAGCAAAAAGGTCCAGAAGCTGCCGACCATGCCGTTGATCGCCGTCAGCCCGCTCCAGGCAAACAAGCCCCAGCCCATCAGTTTGCTGCGCGAACCGGTGTCGGCCAGGCGCCCGAGCGGCAGGCCGGCGATGGCGTAGACAATGGTGAAGGCGGTGCCGATGATCCCGAGCTGGAAGTCGCTCAGGTGCCATTCCATGCGGATTGGCTCGATGATGATCGCGGGGATGGTGCGGTCGAAGAAATTGAACAGGTTGGCGAGGAACAGCAGGAACAGAATGCGCCAGGCATTCGCCGCTTGGGTCGAGTTCTGCATGGGTCCGTCTCTTTTATTGTTATGAGAGCTGCGATGCCCGATGCATCCTGCCCGGTGTCTGCAACATAGTCAGGCAGCGGCCGGTTGTCTGTAATGATTCGTAAAGCTGATAGGGCATGATTTCACCCGGCTTCACGGGACTTTACCTACGAAAATATAAGTTCACGCCCCCCTTCCCAACGGCAACGCCACGGATAGAATGGCGAGCCTTCCTGTAATACCCAATCCTACTTTTCTTATCGATGACGCCCATGTCCGAAGCCAGTCCGTGTCTGAGTTGCGGTGCCTGCTGTTCACACTTTCGTGTGTCTTTCTTCTGGGGTGAGTGCGCCTCATCGGGGGGCACGGTGCCCGATGATCTGGTGGTGCAGATCAACCCCACGCGCGTGGCGATGATCGGCACCGACCAGAAACCTGCACGCTGCTGCAGCCTTGAGGGTGAAGTCGGCAAGGGCACCCGTTGCACCATTTATGAACAACGGTCGAGCCCGTGCCGCGAGTTCGACGCGTCCTGGAGCCAGGGCGAACAGAACGTCGACTGCGATACGGCACGTGCGGCCTTTGGCCTGCCGCCACTGCAAGCGCCTTTTGAACTGGAGTTGCCGATCAGCGCTTAGCATCAAACGCTATGGCAGGCATGCCAAAATCATTGAGAGCAAAGTGCCATTATTCCTGGCAAATCCCGCGAGGCTTCTATACTCGAGGTCATAGGCCATTGCTGAAGGCAATGACGTACTGACTTTGACGGGACATGCTATGGAATGGCTAGGTATGCATTTTTTTACCGACCTTCCGGACAGCGGGCACTTATTACTCAATTGCAGTCATAACCCCTTTCTGGTGTTGTTGGCTTACCTGGTCGCTTGCGCGGCCGGGTTTGGCACGTTGGACATGGCTGAACGCGTCGGGCATGTCGAAGACCCCACCGCCCGTCGCCATTGGCGCTGGCTCGGCGCCGGTTGCCTGGCGGGCGGCATCTGGTCGACCCACTTCATCAGCATGCTGGCGTTCCAGGCGCCTATCGCCATTCATTACGAATTGCTCATGACGTTCGCCTCGCTGGTGATCGCATTGATTGCCTCGCTGTTTGCCATGCAAACCCTCAGTCATGCCCAACTGCGCTTTCATCAGTACCTGCTGGCCTCTATCTGGATGGGCCTGGGCATTGCGTTGATGCACTACGTCGGCATGTCGGCCATGCACTCCCAGGCGCAGGTGTACTTCGACTCGGGGCTGTTCATGGCGTCGGTCGGCATCGCGATTGGCGCCAGCCTGGCCGCGCTGTTGCTGTCGTGCTACCTGCGCAACGGTACGGGCGTGTTCCATCAACTGCTTAAATACGCCGCCAGCCTGGTGCTGGGCGCCGGGATCTTGAGCATGCACTTCACCGGCATGGCCGCCATGCAAATGCTGGTGCCGACCGAAGCTGACCTGTCGTTGCCACTGGACAACAACCCGATTCAACTCGGCCTGTCAGTCGCCGTGATTACCTTGCTGGTAATCGGCAGCAGCGTCAGCGCGGCCCTGGCGGACAAAAAGCTGCAGCACAAGGAACGCGACCTGCGCCGGGTCAACGCCCTGCTCAGCGAACTCGACCAAGCCCGCGCCTCGCTGCAACAGGTGGCGCACTTTGACGCGCTGACCAGCCTGCTCAACCGTCGCGGCTTCAACCAGATCTTTGCAGAGAAAGTCGCAGAAAAAACCGCCAGTCGCGGCATGATGGCGGTGATCTTCCTCGATATCGACCATTTCAAGCGCATCAACGACAGCCTGGGGCATGACGCCGGCGACCAGTTGCTCACGGTACTTGCCGGGCATATCAAAGGCTCGGTACGCAGCCACGAGGATGTGGTCGCGCGGTTTGGCGGCGATGAGTTCTGCATCCTGATCAGCATTCACCATCGCGACGAAGCGCGCCACCTGGCGCAGCGCATCATGCAGAAGATGAAAGAACCGATCGAACTGGCCGGCCGGCGCATGGTGATGACCACCAGCATCGGCATCAGCCTTTTTCCCGAGGACGGCTTGAGTTGCGAAGAACTGCTGAAAACGGCCGACCTGGCGCTTTACCAGTCCAAGGACACCGGGCGCAACAGCCTCAACTTTTTCAGCTCCAATCTTAAAACCCGTGCGTTCCTCGAACTGCAACTGGAAGAGGAATTGCGCGCGGCCCTGCGTGGCCGCAATCAGCTGGTGCTGTTTTACCAGCCGATCTTCGACATGAAGCTCGGCAAGGTCACTCGGCTGGAAGCCCTGGTACGCTGGCAGCACCCGCAACACGGGCTGCTGGCCCCGGACCGGTTTATCGGGATTGCCGAAAACAACGGGTTGATTGCCGACCTGGACCACTGGGTGTTGCGCCAGGCTTGCCACGATTTGAGCCTGTTGTCCGACCGCGGCTACACCGAGTTGACCATGGCCGTGAACTGCTCGGCGCTGAACCTGGCCCGTGACGAGTTGGCGGATGAAATCGAAGCCGCCCTGCGCTTCGCCGGGATTGCCGCCAACCGCCTTGAGCTGGAGGTAACCGAAAACGCACTGATGGGCAATATCAGCAGTACGCTGGCGCTGTTGCGGCAAATCCGCGCCCTGGGTGTATCGCTGGCCATTGATGATTTCGGCACCGGTTACTCATCGTTGGCTTACCTCAAGCGCCTGCCGCTCAATACCTTGAAGATCGACCGTTCATTTATCCAGGACATTCCCAAGTCCACCGCCGATATCGAGATCGTCCAGGCGATTATTGGCATGGCTCACACCCTGCATCTGCAGGTTGTGACCGAGGGCGTGGAAACCCAGGCGCAATTTGAGCTGCTGCTCAAGCACGACTGCGATTTCATTCAGGGCTACTTGCTGAGCCCGGCGGTGCCCTTCAGTGACATCGTTGGCGTGATGCAGGGCATTCAGATGCGCAACCCGCTCTATCCCTTCAGCGTGGAAGGCACCAAGGACACGTCTGCGTCGAAAGAGGCCAACCCAGGCCGTATCGGTCCCCCTTCTACCGTCAGGCCAATTCGCTGACGCCGAATATTTGGCATTTAGCCATCATTTGCCTAAAGAACGCCGACGAACGGCCGATTCATCAGAGTCCGGCCAGTATTCCCCTAGCGCAACTGGGGTTAAACCCGACCGGCCCGGACTCAGACGCACTGTAAAGTCGCGAACTCTCATTCAGTGATGGCTCCCTGATTTTTTTGGCCATCCGTCCAGGTACATGGCGCCCAATGACTTCCAAAAATAACTCTGCCACCGTGGTATCCGACGTGTTGCCCACCGTTCCTGCGCAAAAACCCTCAGGTTCCAAGTCATTGAGCAACGCCCGCCCGCTGGCCACCCAGCAGTACCTGTACTTCACCGAAACCAACACCGACCGCATCCTCGACAACCTCGACGGCCTGCGCGACATGGTGTTCCCCAGCCTGCCCCAGCAGGAAGGCGACGGTGATGCGCGCAGTGAGCAAGAGTTTCCGTCGGTATGCCTGATCGGCCTGGGCCGCTGCGGTTCCAACATTGCCTTGGACGTGGCGGAACTGGTGTACAACGCGCGCAAGTTTTACCTCAACGAGTTCAGCACTGAAGACAAGTCGACAGACAAGGGCTACAGCCCGGCCCAATGGATTCGCAACAACCTGCGCCTGGGCGGCGGCAAGGCCACCAAGCCGGTGTTCCTGGTGGAGCCATTGGTGATGCTGGGCGATTTGGACAAGGACATCGCCGGGCGCATCCGCTTCTCGCGCAAGGGCGAAAAAAGCGGGTTCCTGCGCGACTACAGCAAAATGAAGATCATGGACCTGTCGGAAGTGCATGCCGGTGGCGCCGGTAACGCGCCGATCCTCGGCCAGTACCTGGCCAAGATCATCCTCAACAAAGACACCCAGCGTTTTTCCAGCCCTGACTGGAAGATGATCCACTCGTACCTGATCGACTCCTGTGGCATCAAGGCCAACCAGTCGCGCCTGTACTTTTCGATCTTCAGCGCCGGCGGCGGCACGGGTTCGGGCATGGCCTCGGAATTCGGCCTGGCCCAGCAACACTCGTACATGAACAAGACGTTCGACACCAAACCGGCCGACGAGCACGACAGCAAGAGCGGCCATGCCTTTGTGTTCGAGCCGATCTTCACCAGCGGCATTTGCGTGCTGCCGAATATTTCCGATCACCGCAGCGAAATGTCCGAGGCACTGCACATCAACGCCGGGCGGCTGTTGTGCAAATACCTGTCGGAAGAATGGGATTTCTCATACAACTTCGACAACGAAGACAGCAGCGAGGCCAGCGTGAAAGGCCGCATTCGCCCGTGGAACGCGATGATGCTGATCTCCAACGACATCATGCGTTACGCCGAAGAGAGCGATGACGGCAATATCCAGAACATTGACGTCAATGCCATGGAAAAACACGCGAACCAGTACATCTCACAGCAGATCTTCAACATCCTCACCGCCCAGGCGGTGACCACCGACTACGACCAGAACTACTTCCGTCGCGCCGGCATCGACATCGGCGAAACCATCCGCCTGGATGCCAACGACCTGTTCATGAGCCTGGCCGGGCCGGTGGCGATTGCTTATGCCGAGTCCGTGGTGCCGGAAACGCCGGCGCCGTCGAACGACAAGTTCAAGGTGTTTGATAAAGAGCCACAGCGGCTGAATATCGATGACCTGTTTTTCCGCTCGATCGATCTGCCGCACTTCAACAAGGTGACCCAGGCCATCGAGGGCATCAGCTTGTTGCCGATTGAGTCCAAGCGCTACAAGGCGTCTTTGGAGCAGTACAAGAATTCCGGGTATGACGCGGCGGCGCTGCATGACCTGCACTTCTTCAAGAACTGCTCGTCGGTGGTGTCGATTGTGTCCTTGCCCAAGGATTACAAGCTGTCGTACATGGACTTGAACCGACTCAAGACCCACCTTAACAGCCTGTTTCCCAACACGACGCTCAAGCGCTATGCGTTGGTGATCGGCGCGTCGGCCAACTTGTCGCTGACCACCTTGATCGCCAAGAGCCCGTGCTTGTCGGATGATTTCCTCACGTTGATCGTGGCGTTTATCAAACGCTGCTTTGCGCGCAACCCGTACCGGTTCGATGACACGCTGGATAATTCGATTCTGGATTTCATCATCCATGAGGATTTTGACGAAGACCGGATTGATGAGCTGCTCAATGAGTTCGAGAACCCGGCAAAAATCCTGGATACCAACTGGTATGCGATCAAGCCGATGTACGAGAAGAAGTATCGCGAGTTGATCAACGACAAGGAGAAGTTTGTGTCGATTAACGATATTCGCTTGTCACGGGATTGTGTGAAGAAGGCGATCAAGTATCTGCGAGAGATTTATCGTCATCGGATTGGCAAGACCAAGGTGATTTCGTTGAATAACCATACCGGCAAGACGGCTTAAACCGCGTCGCGGCCATCGCAGGCAAGCCAGCTCCCACATTTGATCGAATTCCACTCAAATGTGGGAGCTGGCTTGCCTGCGATAGCGGTCTTTCAGCCACTGCATACCTGCATCTTTGCCACACCCAGAAACAATTCCCTGAGCCTTCGGCCCCGCGCCAAACTGTTCCCGTGACGCGCACGTCACCCTCACCTGTGACCTTTCTCTACGGCAAGGTGCCATCACGGCGCCAGCGGTTACTCCGCTACACACTTGCGCCGACTAAAATCGCGCACCATTTTCGTGCATGCGCTTCTTACGCTGCCCTTTCCTGGATCAGGATCCACGGTGAAACCACCACTGCCCACAAGCTCGGATCACGTTCAACCAAGTCCAATGCCCGCGTTGCAGACACCTCGCCAAGGCTCCCCGCAGCCAGCCATGCAGCGACTTTGTCGCGGTTATCCTCGGCCATTCCCTCGGCCGCTTCGATCAAATCCAGGCCGGCGTCGACCCACAATAGGGCACCCTTGGCGAAGAACGGCTCAAGCTCCTTCCAGGATATTTCGGCGGTTTCACCGAGCAGCTTGGCATAGAGGGTGCTAGGTTCTTGCGTCATGGGAATTCACCTGAAGAAAAAATCGGCGCAATCATAACGTCGTGAGCCAGGCAGAAAAACCCAGTTGCAAATGAGTCAACGATCGAAAGTGTCAGGAAAGCCAAGGATTGCCCGAAACTCTGGCATCACCCCGCCGCAATTCTGTCTTTTTCTTTCATTTAAGCGACATCCCCGGGTTTTGCCCCCAGCAGCCAGCTTTTCAAGCGATCAACCGGCGCTCTACACTGTACCGGTACAGTTGCCAGGGCATGCCGGGGGGATATCCGAGATATCTGATCCGGTTCTGCAGCTCACAAGGCCGCTAGAACTATAAAAAATACAACAGTAAGAGTGGAGCACTATGAATAAGGCTACTAAGCAGATTTCCAAACTGTTTGCCGCTATGGTCCTGGCTGGGGTTGCCGGCCATTCGTTCGCAGCCGACACCATCAAGATCGGCATTGCCGGGCCTAAAACAGGTCCAGTGACGCAATACGGCGACATGCAATTCATGGGTGCCCAACAAGCCATCAAAGACATCAACGCCAAGGGCGGCGTAGACGGCAAGATGCTTGAGGCCAAGGAATACGACGACGCTTGCGATCCGAAACAAGCGGTTGCCGTTGCCAACAAAGTGGTCAACGACGGCGTCAAGTTCGTGGTCGGTCACCTCTGCTCCAGCTCCACTCAACCCGCGTCCGACATCTATGAAGATGAAGGCGTGATCATGATTACCCCCGCCGCTACCAGCCCTGAAATCACGTCCCGTGGCTATAAGATGGTCTTCCGTACCATCGGCCTGGACAGCGCTCAAGGGCCTGCCGCCGGTAACTACATCGCCGACCACGTGAAGCCGAAAGTTGTTGCCGTTATTCACGACAAACAGCAATACGGTGAAGGCATCGCCACTGCCGTTAAACAGACCCTTGAGAAGAAAGGCGTCAAAGTCGCTCTGTTCGAAGGCATCAACGCTGGCGACAAAGACTTCGGCTCGCTGATCCAGAAGCTCAAGCAAGCCAACGTCGACTTCGTTTACTACGGCGGCTACCACCCCGAGCTGGGCCTGATCCTGCGCCAAGCCAAGGAAAAAGGCGTGAACGCCAAGTTCATGGGCCCGGAAGGTGTGGGTAACGACTCCATCTCGCAAATTGCCCAGAACGCTTCCGAAGGCCTGCTGGTAACCCTGCCTAAATCGTTCGATGCAGACCCTGCCAACAAGGCAATCGTGGACGCGCTCAAGGCTGACGGCAAAGACCCGTCCGGCCCGTTCGTGTTCCCGGCCTACTCGGCTGTGGAAGTGATCGCCGGCGGTATCACTGCCGCGAAAAGCGAAGACACCGCCAAAGTGGCTGCAGCCATCCACGCGGGCACCTTCAAGACCCCTACCGGCGACCTGAGCTACGACGCCAAGGGCGACCTGAAGGACTTCAAGTTCGTGGTCTACGAATGGCACTTCGGTAAACCAAAAACCGAAGTTTCCCCTCAGTAAGCCAGGCGTTACTGGTCCAACAAGCCCACTGTGAAAGCAGTGGGCTTTGTTTTACGAGGTTTATGAGCCTGTCACCCGCGATCCGGGCGCTGGCTCACCTGAAAATCTTAAAACCGTCACCAGCGGTTCGCTGGCAAACGCTTTGCGCAAATGTGCTCACAGAACACAGCGCAGGGCCGGAACATGACTCCACCAGTGAAATGCGTATCGGGTTTTTAGGAGCGCTGTAATGCCTGAGATCTATCATTTTTTCCAAACGCTGGTTAACGGCATGACCGTTGGCAGCACCTATGCCTTGATAGCCATTGGCTACACAATGGTTTACGGCATCATTGGAATGATTAACTTCGCCCATGGCGAGGTGTACATGATTGGTTCCTACGTGGCCTTCATCGCCCTTGCCGGGCTGGCCATGCTGGGTATCCATTCCCTGCCGCTGTTGATGACCGCTGCGTTCCTTGCATCGATCGTCGTGACCAGTGCCTATGGCTACAGTATTGAGCGGGTTGCCTACCGTCCCTTGCGTGGCAGCAACCGTTTGATCCCGCTGATTTCCGCCATCGGCATGTCGATTTTCCTGCAGAACACCGTACTGCTGTCCCAGGACTCCAAGGACAAGTCCATTCCCAACCTGATCCCGGGGAGCATCTCCTTCGGCCCAGGTGGCGCACAAGAAGTGCTGATTTCGTACATGCAGATCCTGGTCTTCGTGGTCACGCTGGTGGCCATGCTGGGCCTGACCCTGTTCATCTCCCGCTCCCGTCTGGGGCGCGCCTGCCGGGCCTGCGCCGAAGACATCAAGATGGCCAACCTGCTGGGCATCAACACCAACAACATCATCGCCCTGACCTTCGTCATCGGTGCTGCGCTGGCGGCCGTTGCGGCGGTGCTGCTGAGCATGCAGTACGGCGTGATCAACCCCAACGCCGGGTTCCTGGTGGGCCTCAAGGCCTTCACCGCAGCGGTATTGGGCGGTATCGGCAGTATTCCGGGCGCCATGCTCGGCGGGCTGGTACTGGGTGTGGCCGAAGCCTTCGGCGCCGACGTGTTCGGTGACCAATACAAGGATGTGGTGGCGTTCGGCCTGTTGGTTCTGGTGCTGTTGTTCCGTCCGACCGGCATTCTGGGCCGTCCGGAGGTTGAGAAAGTATGAGCAGATATCTTAAATCAGCGTTTTTCAGCGCTTTGCTGGTATGGGCCGTGGCCTTTCCGGTACTCGGCCTCAAGCTGAGCATTGTCGGCATCAACCTGGAAGTACATGGCACCGGTCCCGTGACCCTCACCATCATCGCCTTGTGCTCGGTGCTGATGTTCCTGCGCGTGCTGTTCACCCAGCAAGTCGGCGCTCTATTGAAGGGTAACCGTGGCCCGCTGGTTTCGCCCAAGGTCAGCCAATTCCTGACCCTGCCGCGTACCCAGCGCTACATCATCATCGGCCTGATCGTGGCCGCGTTGATCTGGCCGTTCTTTGGCTCGCGCGGCGCGGTCGACATCGCCACCCTGATCCTCATCTACGTGTTGCTGGGCCTGGGCCTGAACATCGTGGTGGGCCTGGCCGGGCTGCTCGACCTGGGTTATGTGGGCTTCTATGCCGTGGGTGCCTACACCTACGCACTGCTCTCGCACTACCTGGGCTGGAGTTTCTGGGTTTGCCTGCCGCTGGCCGGCTTGATGGCGGCCACGTTCGGCTTCCTGCTGGGCTTCCCGGTGCTGCGCCTGCGCGGTGACTATTTGGCGATCGTGACCCTGGGCTTCGGTGAAATCATCCGTCTGTTCCTGCGTAACCTCACCGATATCACCGGCGGGCCCAACGGCATCAGCAGCATCCCCAAGCCGACGTTCTTCGGGCTGTCGTTCGACCGCACCGCCGCCGAAGGCATGCAGACCTTCCACGAGTACTTCGGGATCGACTACAACCCGGTGAGCAAAGTGGTGTTCCTGTACCTGGTGGCGCTGTTGCTGGCACTGGCCGCGCTGTTCGTGATCAACCGCCTGCTGCGCATGCCGATCGGCCGTGCGTGGGAAGCATTGCGCGAAGATGAGATCGCTTGCCGTGCGCTGGGCATGAACCCGACAGTCATCAAACTTTCGGCCTTCACCCTCGGGGCAACCTTCGCCGGTTTCGCCGGCAGCTTCTTCGCCGCGCGCCAAGGCCTGGTGACTCCGGAGTCGTTCACCTTTATCGAGTCGGCGATCATCCTCGCCATCGTGGTATTGGGCGGCATGGGCTCGCAACTGGGCGTGATCCTGGCCGCAATCGTGATGATCCTGTTGCCGGAAATGATGCGTGAGTTCAGCGAATACCGCATGTTGATGTTCGGCGCCATGATGGTGCTGATGATGATTTGGCGTCCTCAAGGTCTGCTGCCGATGCAACGCCCACACATGGAGCTGCGCAAATGAGCCGCGAGATCCTGAAAGTCGAAAATTTGAGCATGCGCTTCGGCGGCTTGCTGGCGGTCAACGGCGTGGCCCTGACCGTGAAAGAGAAACAGGTGGTGGCGCTGATCGGCCCGAACGGCGCCGGCAAGACCACGGTGTTCAACTGCCTCACCGGTTTCTACAAGCCGAGCGGTGGCAGCATACTGCTGGACGGCCAGCCGATCCAGGGCCTGGCCGGCCACGAAATCGCCCGCAAGGGCGTGGTGCGCACCTTCCAGAACGTGCGGCTGTTCAAGGACATGACGGCGGTCGAGAACCTGCTGATCGCCCAGCACCGTCACCTGAACACCAACTTCTTTGCGGGCTTGTTCAAGACTCCGGCGTTCCGCAAGAGCGAACGCGAGGCCATGGAATACGCGGCGTACTGGCTGGACAAGGTCAACCTCACCGAGTTTGCCAACCGCCCTGCCGGCACCCTGGCCTACGGGCAGCAACGTCGCCTGGAAATCGCCCGTTGCATGATGACCCGCCCGCGGATCCTCATGCTCGACGAACCGGCCGCTGGCCTGAACCCCAAGGAAACCGAAGACCTCAAGGCGCTGATCAGCGTGTTGCGTGAGGAAAACAACGCCACGGTGCTGTTGATCGAACACGACATGAAACTGGTCATGAGCATTTCCGACCACATCGTGGTGATCAACCAGGGCACGCCGCTGGCCAACGGGACGCCGGAGCAGATCCGCGACAATCCTGAAGTGATCAAAGCCTATTTGGGGGAAGCGTAAAATGCTGCAATTCGAAAACGTTTCCACTTTCTACGGCAAGATCCAGGCCCTGCACAGCGTCAACGTGGAGGTGCGCCAAGGTGAAATCGTCACGCTGATCGGCGCCAACGGTGCCGGTAAATCGACCTTGCTGATGACCCTGTGCGGTTCGCCTCAGGCCCACAGCGGCAGCATCCGCTACATGGGTGAAGAGCTGGTGGGCCAGCAGTCCTCGCACATCATGCGCAAAAGCATTGCGGTGGTGCCGGAAGGCCGTCGCGTGTTCTCGCGCCTGACCGTCGAGGAAAACCTGGCCATGGGCGGTTTTTTCACCGACAAGGGCGACTACCAGGAGCAGATGGACAAGGTGTTGCACCTGTTCCCACGGCTCAAGGAGCGCTTCAGCCAACGTGGCGGCACCATGTCCGGCGGCGAACAGCAAATGCTCGCCATCGGCCGCGCGCTGATGAGCAAGCCCAAGCTGCTGCTCCTGGACGAACCGTCCCTGGGCCTGGCACCGATCATCATCCAGCAGATCTTCGACATCATCGAACAGCTGCGCAAGGACGGTGTGACGGTGTTCCTGGTGGAGCAGAACGCCAACCAGGCCTTGAAGATTGCTGACCGCGCCTACGTGCTGGAAAACGGCCGGGTAGTGATGCAGGGCACGGGCGAGCAGTTGCTGACGGATCCGAAGGTGCGGGAGGCGTACTTAGGCGGTTAAAAACGGTTGCTGTAGAAACCGGATCTAAATGTGGGAGCGGGCTTGCTCGCGAATGCGGTGTATCAGTTAAGTATCTATCGACTGACACACTGCATTCGCGAGCAAGCCCGCTCCCACATTTGCTTTGTGTGAAGCTTAAATTTTGCATTTGTTGAAATTATTTTCGTCGCGCTTGTAACGAAATTCACCCTGCTGCCTCTAGTGGAGTAAGCAGGCAATCAAGCTCGCTACCTCAACCCACTGCTGGAGATACACCATGACCACCAAACTGTCCGCCGCTACCCTGATCCTGGCCCTCGGTTCTGCTCTGAGCCTGTCCGCAATGTCCAACATGGCCCACGCCGACGACGCCAAAATGGACAAATGCTTCGGCGTCGCTGAAGCCGGCAAGAACGATTGCGCCGCAGGCGCCGGCACTACCTGCGCCGGCACCTCGAAAGTCAAAGACCAGGCCAATGCCTGGAAACTGGTCCCAGCCGGCACCTGCGGCAAAACCCCAAGCGCCACCTCGCCGACCGGTTTCGGCCAGGAAGCTGCCTTCACCGCCAAGTCCTGATCCCTGCGCCGCCTGAGTACTGATGATGACGCTTTTACCTCAACACACGGTCTCACCGGCTCAGGTGCCCGGCCTCCCCTACAGGGCCGGGCTGGGGCTGAAGAACGAGCACTTCATCGAAGTGCTCGAGACCTCGCCCGATATCGGTTTTTTTGAAGTGCACGCCGAAAACTACATGGTGGCCGGCGGCCCGTTTCATCACTACCTGGGTTTGATCCGCGAGCAGTACCCGCTGTCGCTGCACGGCGTGGGCCTGTCCATCGGCGGCGAAGGCCCGTTGAACCGTGAGCACCTGGCACGGTTGGCCACGCTGATCGACCGCTATCAACCCCACTCTTTTTCCGAACACTTGGCCTGGTCCAGCCACGGCCCGGTGTTTCTCAATGACTTGCTGCCCCTGGCCTACGATGCCGCCACCCTCAACCGGGTGTGCGAACACATCGATCAGGTCCAAAGCACCCTCAAGCGGCCGATGCTGCTGGAGAACCCTTCGACGTATCTGCAGTTCCAACGCTCCACCCTGGACGAGACGGACTTCATCAGCGAGATCATCCGGCGTACCGGTTGTGGCCTGCTGTTGGACGTCAACAATGTCTATGTGTCGTGCATCAACCACCAACGCGACCCGCTTTCCTACATCGACGCACTGCCTTTGCGCGCAGTCGGTGAGATTCATCTGGCCGGTTTTGCCGAAGACACCGACAACCTGGGTGACCGCCTGTTGATTGATGACCACGGCGCCCCCATCGATAACGCCGTGTGGCAGTTGTACGAACAGGTCCTCACGCGCACCGGCCCGGTGGCTACGCTGATCGAGCGCGATAACCAGGTGCCGGCCTTCAATGTATTGCAAGCCGAAGCCCAACACGCCGACTGGCACCTGTCGCAGGTGAACGTATGAGCCACCACACCGCGTTTGCCAATGCCTTGGTCGACCCTGGCCAGGCGTGCCCCGAAGGCCTTTTCAGCAGCAACGGCGCCGACCCGGCCAGCCGCTTTGCGGTGTACCGCAACAACGTCCACAGCTCATTGGTCAACGCACTGGCGACGGCTTACCCGGTGACGCTGCAGTTAGTCGGCGATGAGTTCTTTCGTGCCATGGCTGGCCTGTTTATTCAGGCGTGCCCGCCCACCAGCCCGCTGATCAGCGAGTACGGCAGCGCATTCTCAGCGTTCATCCAGGACTTCGAACCCGCCGCCAGCGTGCCTTACCTGGCCGATGTCGCCAGGCTCGAGCGCCTGCGGGTGCGCGCCTATCACGCGGCAGATACACAACCGCTGGAGCAGCACAGCATTCTTCAAGCGCTGCAAGGCCAGACCGACCTTGGAAAACTGCGCCTGCAACTGCATCCGTCCGTAGCCACCTTGAACTCCACCTACGCGGTCGTGGCCGTTTGGGCTGCACACCAGACCGAGGGCGGCGTGGCCACCTTGAATCCCTGGCACGCCCAAAGCGCGCTGGTGTTGCGCCAAGGCCTGGCAGTGAAGGTGTTCGCCATCGACAGTGGTTCGGCCGCGTTCATCCACAGCCTGACCCACGGCACAGCGTTAGAAATCGCGGTGCAGCACGCCCTCGAAGCGTCCGCCGAATTTGACCTGAACCAATGCCTGACCCTGCTGATCAGCCACGACGCCATCACTCATTTGCATCCAGAACAAAAGGTATCGCCATGAACGCATCCCCTTCATGCCTGGTTAGACGGGCCATCGCACTGTTCGAGAAAATCCCCTACAGCCTGATCGCCTTTCTCGCGCGGTTTTCCATCGCGGCGGTGTTCTGGAAGTCCGGGCAAACCAAGGTCGAAGGCTTTGCCATCGATATCATCAACGGCACATTCCAACTCGGCGAACCCAAACTTGCCGCCTCGACGCTGCCGTTGTTTCGCAGTGAATACCACGTGCCCTTGCTGTCACCGGAAGTGGCCGCGCACATGGCGGCTTTTGCCGAGCACTTTTTCCCGGTGCTGATCCTGGTAGGTTTTGCCACGCGGTTCTCGGCCCTGGCCCTGATCGGCATGACCCTGACCATTCAATTGTTCGTCTACCCGGAAGCCTACCCGACCCACGGCACCTGGATCGCCTTGTTGCTGCTGTTAGTCGCCAAGGGCCCGGGCTGCCTGTCCATCGACCATCTGATCGCGCGCCGCTACCGCTGAAGACGGTCCAGGGCTTCGCCGCTGCGCTTGAACCAGTCCACCAGGTAATCGGCCAACACCTGAGTACGGCGCGGCAAGCCGCCCTGGTAAGGGTGAACCAAGTACATCGGCATGCTTCGCGTCTGATAATCACGCAGGAGCCAGCGCAATCGGCCATCCGCCAATTCCGCAGGTAAAACGTAGGACGGCAGGCGGGCGATGCCGGCGCCCACCAGCGCGGCTTTTTTCAACAGGTTGTAGTGGTTGGAAGCAAACGTGCCGCTGACCCGCACACGCAGCAGTTCATGCTGCTGGTGATATAGCCATTCTTCACGGCCGCTGTAGTGGCTGTTGAGCAAGCAGGTATGCGTAGCCAAATCCGCCGGGGTCAGCGGTTCACCGTGCTGTTCCAGGTAAGCGGGGCTGGCGCAGGTCATCTCGTGCCAGGCCAGCAGTGGCTTGGCCACCAGGCGCTCATTCTCGATAGCCCCCGAGCGCACGCCCAAATCAAAACCATCGCGCGCCAGGTCTCGGTAGCTGTTATTCAATTCCAGCTCGATCTGCACCTGCGGATACTGCTTGGAAAACTCCAGCAGCAAGCCGTCAAAGAAGGTTTCCCCCAGCGACACCGGAACCGTCATACGCACCGGCCCGGCCAAATCGTCCTTGAGTCGCGCCAATGCCTGACGGGCGCGCTCCACCTGTACCACCAGTGCCTGAGCCTGGGGCAACAACGCCGCACCGGCTGCGGTAAGGCTGAGCTTGCGGGTGGTGCGATGCAGCAACACCACGGAAAACTGCGCTTCCAATTGGCTGATGCGCTTGGACAGCTGGCCTTTGCTGCACCCCAGTTGTTCGGCGGCGACGGTGAAACTGCCGGCTTCGATTAGTACGGCAAACGCCGCCAAGTCATCCATCTCGCTCATGGATTGTTTCCATTTGAAAACCAAAGGTTGCCTATTAGCGCGTTTATCCACCAGAAAAGCCACACTAGACTGAAGCTTCACTTACACCTGGAGGAACAGCACGATGAAAATCCTATTGATTGGTGCCAGCGGCACGGTCGGCTCGGCAGTCAAGGCAGAACTCGCCCAACGTCACGAGGTGATCAGCATCGGTCGCACCAGCGGCGACTTCCAGGTGGATATCAGCGACAGCGCCTCGATCCGCAAGCTGTTCGAACAGACCGGTAAATTCGACGCCCTGGTCTGCGCAGCGGGCAGCGTGAATTTCGTGGCGTTGGGCGACATGAGCGAAAGCGATTTCGAACTGGGCCTGCGCGACAAGCTGATGGGCCAGGTCAACCTGCTGCTGATCGGCCGTGAGTACGCCAACGACGGCGCCTCGTTCACCTTTACCAGCGGCATCCTCAACCGCGACCCGATCCGCACCGGCGCCTCGGCGGCACTGGTCAATGGCGCGCTTGACGCCTTCGTCAAAGCAGCGGCGATCGAATTGCCACGTGGCCTGCGCGTCAACTCCGTAAGCCCGACCGTGCTGCTGGAAGCCATGGGCAGCTACGCCCCGTACTTCCGTGGTTTCAAACCGGCTGCCGGCGCCGAAGTGGCATTGGCCTACGCGAAAAGCGTCGAGGGCTTGCAGACCGGTCAGACCTACATCGTCGGTTGAGAGGCAATTGCCTCACGCGAGAACTGAGACATCCATTCAATCACCAGGGCGCGGGGGACCAAAAGCCTGAACTCCCCGCCCAGCTCGCTGTGAACCATTGAAGTACTTAGCGGGTAACCGTCTACGTAGAGTGTCAGGTATTTGTTGATGGTAAGCAGCGCGATGGATTTTGTCCTTGCCCTGGCTTCAGGACTCAACGTGACGTTTACCTCAACGTAGGCCGGATCCGGGTTCTCGGCCCGTTTCAGCGACACCCAGATGTCTGTGAAGTCTGTAACTGACGAAAAGACGAGCCGGGCAGGCTCGTTTGAACAGGCCGCACTTGCCCAGAGCAGAACAGCGCACAGGCTCCATTTGATATTCATTGAAACACCCCCTCCAAAAACGTCGACACTCTTACGATTCCCCAACACTCACTGTAGGAAATATCTCAATTAGCAACGCGTCATTTCCCAGCGTGTTCCGAACACAGCGTTCAAACCGGGTCCTGCACTTGTGATGCAGCGTCAGCCTGCGTAACGTGGCGGCACTTGTTTGGAGACCCGATAAATGCGCGCCGTCCGTACCCTTGCTCTGTTTGCCCTGTTGCCCCTGTTCACCGCTTGTCAGATGTTTGAAAGCGAGCCGGCCAAACCCTCTACCGCAGGTTTGACCCGGATGCAGGGTGAGTTGACCGCCGTCGGCGGCAAGCTGCTGTTCCAGCCTTGCGGCGACAAACGCAACTACGTGGTCAACGACGCCGGTGGCACCAGCATACTGCAGGAAGCCGCCTCCCTGGCTGGCCAGCAAGGCGCGTTGTTCGCCGACCTGCGCGGCAAGTTCTCCGGGGTCGCCAGCGGCACCCAGGGTTCGGTGGACCTGCAACAGCTCTATCGCATGGAGCGTTCGACCTCAGCCTGCAACGACCCGGACTTCAAGCGCATGGTCCTGCGGGCCAACGGCCATAAACCCGCCTGGGCAATGAACGTCACCGCCAAGGGCATGGTGCTGGAGCGCGAAGGCCAGCCGCCACTTGCCGTGCCGTTTGTGGAAGAGCAATTGGGTGACGGGCGTTTCAACCTGATGACCGAAGCCAATAACCAGCACATCGAACTGTGGGTAGCCCCGCAGCGCTGCATCGACTCGGTCAGCGGCAGCCTCCAGCACATGACCGCCGAGTTGCGCGTCAACGGCCAGGTACAGCGTGGTTGCGCGGCATTTGGCGGCTCACGCGACGACTGATTCAGCCCTGCGCTGTTTTAACCTGACGGAAAACCGCCATTGGGGCTTATAATCGCCGGTTTGCAAAACAGCCGGCCTTTTTGTCCGCCGCCTACCGGATCCCGTCATGTTACGAATCACCGAACTCAAGCTGCCCATCGACCATCCCGAAGAAGACCTGCGCCCTGCCATCGTGCAGCGCCTGGGCATCGCCAGTGATGACCTGCTCGATTTCACCCTGTTCAAGCGCAGCTACGACGCCCGCAAAAAATCGTCGGAGCTGTGCTTCATCTACACCATCGACCTGAACGTGAAGGGCGAAGCCGCCCTGCTGCTCAAGTTCGCCGATGATCGCAACATCAACCCGGCGCCGGACGTCAGCTACAAAGTGGTGGGCCAGGCGCCACAAGGCCTGGTCGAGCGCCCGATCGTGGTGGGTTTTGGCCCCTGCGGGATTTTCGCCGGGCTATTGCTAGCGCAGATGGGCTTCAAGCCGATCATCCTCGAACGTGGCAAGGAAGTGCGCCAGCGCACCAAGGATACCTGGGGCCTGTGGCGCAAAAGCGTGCTCAACCCCGAGTCCAATGTGCAGTTCGGTGAGGGCGGCGCCGGGACTTTCTCCGACGGCAAGCTGTACAGCCAGATCAAGGACCCGAAATTCCACGGCCGCAAAGTCCTGCACGAGTTCGTCAAGGCCGGTGCGCCGGAAGAAATCCTCTACGTCAGCAAGCCGCACATCGGCACCTTCCGCCTGACCGGCGTGGTCGAAAACATGCGCCAGCAGATCATCGCCCTGGGCGGTGAAGTGCGTTTCGAACAGCGCGTCACCGATGTGCTGATCGAAGACGGGCAACTGAACGGCGTGGTCATCGACGGCGGCGAACAGATCCTCTCCAAGCACGTGATCCTGGCGCTGGGCCACAGCGCCCGCGACACCTTCCGCATGCTGCACGGCCGTGGTGTGTACATGGAGGCCAAGCCGTTCTCGGTGGGTTTCCGTATCGAACACCCGCAGTCGCTGATCGACGCCGCGCGCCTGGGCAAATACGCCGGGCACCCGAAACTCGGCGCGGCCGACTACAAACTGGTGCACCACGCCAAGAACGGCCGCTCGGTCTACAGCTTCTGCATGTGCCCAGGCGGCACGGTGGTAGCGGCGACTTCCGAGCCAAACCGCGTGGTGACCAACGGCATGAGCCAATACTCGCGTAACGAACGCAATGCCAACTCCGGCATCGTGGTCGGCATCACGCCTGAAGTGGATTACCCAGGCGGCCCGCTGGCGGGTATCGAGTTGCAGGAACGCCTGGAGTCCCACGCCTACATCCTCGGCGGCAGCAACTACGAGGCGCCGGCCCAACTGGTGGGTGATTTCATCGCCGGCAAGCCGTCCACGGCCATCGGCAGTGTGGAACCGTCCTACAAACCAGGTGTGTCGCTGGGTGACCTGGCCCTCGCGTTGCCGGACTTCGCCATCGAAGCGATTCGTGAAGCGCTGCCGGCGTTCGAGAAGCAGATCAAGGGCTACTCGCTGCACGATGCGGTGCTCACCGGCATCGAGACGCGCACCTCGTCGCCGCTGCGGATTACCCGCAACGAGTCGATGCAGAGCTTGAACGTGAAAGGCCTGTTCCCGGCCGGTGAAGGCGCTGGTTATGCCGGTGGGATTCTGTCGGCGGGTGTGGACGGGATTCGGATTGCCGAAGCGTTGGCGCGGGATATGTTGGGCATTGAGGCCTGACACAGCCCCTGAAAATACCGCAGTTCCAGTGTGGGAGCGGGCTTGCTCGCGAAAGCGGTGGTTCAGTTGATGATTTATCGACTGGCAGTCCGCTTTCGCGAGCAAGCCCGCTCCCACGTTTGGTTTTGCGGTGTTTCAGATGTTGGCGCGTAAAACGCTTTCCGGCAACGGCTCGCCCCGCTCCACACTGGCCGCCACCGCGGCGACCAACCCGTCCAACTGATAGCCCTGCCCCGCTAACCACGCCTGATCGTAATAAGTGCTGGCATACCGCTCGCCCCCATCACACAAAATCGCCACGATCGACCCCGACTCCCCGGCCGCTTTCATCTGCTGCGCGGCCACCAAGGCGCCAATCAGGTTGGTCCCGCTGGACCCGCCGACCCGCCGCCCCAGCCGTTCGGCCAGGTAATGCATGGCCGCCAGTGACAGCGCGTCCGGCACCTTGACCATCGCATCGATCACCTTGGGCAAAAACGACGCCTCAACCCGAGGCCTGCCGATTCCTTCGATCCGCGAGCCGCAATCCAGGCGCAAACTCGCGTCGCCGGTTTGGTAGTAATCGAAGAACACCGAACGCTCGGCGTCGGCACACAACACGCGCGTGCAATGCTGGCGATAACGCACATAGCGGCCCAAGGTTGCCGTGGTGCCGCCAGTGCCGGGGCTGGAAATCAGCCAGCTCGGCTCGGGGTAATGCTCAAAACGCATTTGCTGGAAGATCGACTCGGCAATGTTGTTGTTCGCCCGCCAGTCCGTCGCACGCTCGGCGTAGGTAAATTGGTCCATGAAGTGACCGCCACTTTCCTTCGCCAGCCGTTCGGATTCGGTGTAAATCTGCGTCGGATCCTTCACCAGATGGCTCTTGCCGCCGTAGAAAGCGATCTGGTCGATCTTCGCCTGGGACGTCGTGGCCGGCATCACCGCAATAAACGGCAGACCGAGCAAACGCGCAAAGTACGCCTCCGAAACCGCTGTGGAACCGCTGGACGCCTCGATCACCGGGGCGCCCGGTTTGAGCCAGCCGTTACACAAGGCATACAGGAACAGTGAACGGGCAAGGCGATGCTTGAGGCTGCCTGTCGGGTGGCTGGACTCATCCTTGAAGTACAACTCGATACCCGGCAGCCCCGGCAATGCCAAAGGGATGAGGTGCGTGTCGGCGCTGCGCTGAAAGTCCGCTTCAATAATACGAATGGCTTCGCGGGCCCAGGTACGGTGGTCGCTCATGAGGTGCGTCTCTGAAGATTTCAGCCCCGATTTTAGGGGGTTTCCTACACTGCACACAGATACAGTGACGTCTCAATTAGACACACAATTGCTAGGCTCAAGCGCGACGCCAACTCTGCCAGCCGCTTATAACAAATAAGAATATAACTTTTGTTTTAACAACTAACGGTACGGGTTAGGGTAGCCACCTATTGAACCTTGATTGGAGAGCATCCCTTGCCTCTGCGTAGCACTTTCACCCGTTTCTTCCAACTGGAAGCCGCCAGCGGTCTGTTGTTGATCGCCGCTGCCGCCTTGGCGCTGATCATCAACAACTCACCGTTGTCGCACCTGTACAACGCATTTCTCGACGTACCGGTGGTGGCACAGATCGGCGCGCTGAAAATCGCCAAGCCCGCGCTGCTGTGGATCAACGACGGCCTGATGGCCCTGTTCTTCCTGTTGATTGGCCTGGAGGTGAAACGCGAGCTGCTCGACGGCCACCTGTCCAAGCCCTCGCAAGTGGTGTTACCGGGCGCCGCAGCGATTGGCGGCATGGTGGTGCCGGCGCTGATCTACTGGGCGATCAACAAGGACTACCCTGCCGCGCTGTCCGGCTGGGCGATCCCCATGGCCACCGATATTGCCTTTGCGCTCGGCGTTCTGGCCCTGCTGGGCAAGCGCGTGCCGGTGTCGCTGAAACTGTTCCTGATGACCTTGGCCATCATCGATGACCTTGGTGCAATCATCGTCATCGCCGTGTTCTATTCAGCCGACTTGTCGGGTGCCGCACTCGCGGGTGCAGGCGCCTGTTTGGTTGCCTTGATCGCGATGAACCGCCTGGGCGTGATCAAGCTGGGGCCGTATTTGATCATCGGCCTGATCCTGTGGGTGTGTGTGCTCAAGAGTGGCGTGCACGCCACGCTGGCCGGCGTGACACTGGCCTTCTGCATCCCGATGCGCACCAAAAATGCCGAGCCGTCGCCGCTGATGACGCTGGAACACGCCCTGCACCCGTGGGTGGCCTACGCCATCCTGCCGTTGTTCGCGTTTGCCAATGCGGGCGTGTCCCTGACCGGCGTGAGCCTGGAAAGCTTCACCCACCATGTGCCCATGGGCATCGCCGCCGGCCTGCTGATCGGCAAGACCGTCGGCGTGTTCGGCCTCACCTGGCTTGCGATCAAGACCGGCCTTGCAGCGCTGCCCAGCGGCGCGAACTGGGGCCAGGTGTTTGGTGTGGCGATCCTGTGCGGCATCGGCTTCACCATGAGCCTGTTTGTCGGCTCGCTGGCCTTTGTGCCGGGCGCCAGTGAGTTCGCCGGCGAGGATCGAATGGGGATCCTCACCGGGTCGATCCTGGCGGCGTGTATTGGTTATGCGGTGACGGCGATGGCCAGTCGCAAGAAAGCCTGAACGCGCTGAAAGCCCCACAAAAACCCCCAACTGGTCGCCTGGTTGGGGGTTTTCTTTTGCTGAAGATGACACTTACCGCAATTGCCTAAAGACTTTCTGCCAGCCGCCGACTAGTGAGTGTGGCGAGCCATCTGTTCCGGCCAGGAACACCCGCCCGACACTGCTCCCCAACGCGTTTCCAGCCCGAGCGAAAATCCCATGTTCCTGAGAAATATAAGAATCGCAGCCAGAGCCTTCATCGGCTTCGCCGCTATTGCGTCGCTGAGTGTGTTTCTCGGGCTGTTCGCCCTGAAGCAGATCGGTGAAGTCCAGTCCCAGGCGGCCGACATTCAGAATAACTGGATGCAGCGCGTCAGGATCCTGGCCCTGGCCAACGCTTCGCTGGACCGTTATCGCTTGGGCGAGATGGCGCACATCCTGTCGTCCAGCGATGCCGACATGCAGACCTACGAAGACAAATCCGCAGGCCGCCTGAAAAGTGTCAAGGAACAGCTGGCTCAATATGCTGCGCTGCTGCGCACGCCAGAGGAAAAATCGCGTCTCGATGTATTCAACCTAAGCCTCGAGGGGTATGCGAAGAACCACACCGAAATGCTCAAACGCTCACGCTCAGGCGACAAAGCCGGCGCCCGCGACTTTCTCAACAGTATTCGAGAAAGCTATGAGCAGATGACCAAGAACTTCGATCAGCTGATAGATCTGGCCAACAAAGGCGCCGAGCAAGCCGGCCAGACCTCCGACGCCGCTTACCAACATGCCGTGGGCGGTATCACCCTCGTTATTCTGCTGGTGAGCGGTGGCACGGTGCTGGTGGCCTGGCTGCTGACCCGCAGCATTACCGGTCCCATCATTGAAGCGGTGCAGGTGGCCGAAACCATTGCCCGGGGCGACCTCACTCAGCCCATCAACCCGACGGGCAACGACGAAGCCACGCGCCTGCTGCGGGCGCAAGAAACCATGCGTAACAACCTGGTGCAGACCCTGCGGCAAATTACCGGTTCATCCAGCCAATTGGCCGCGGCGGCAGAACAACTGAATGCGGTAACCGCCGAGGGTAGCCGGGACTTGCAACAGCAGCACGCCGAGATTGAACAAGCCGCCACCGCCGTCACTGAAATGACCACCGCAATTGAAGAGGTCGCACGGAACGCGGCATCGACCTCCGACCTTTCCCAAGAGTCGCGCAGCATCGCCTTGAAAGGCCAGCAGCGCATGGTCGAGGCGTTGAACTCGATCCAGGCGCTGACCCGTGGGGTTGAAGTCAGCTCGGGTCAAGTCGGCGGCCTTGCCGAGCAGGCCAAGGGGATCGGCAAGGTACTCGATGTGATCCGTACCATTGCCGAGCAAACCAACCTGTTGGCACTGAACGCCGCCATCGAAGCTGCACGCGCCGGTGAAGCCGGGCGAGGTTTTGCGGTGGTCGCTGACGAGGTGCGTGCACTGGCCCATCGCACTGCCCAATCAACGCAAGAAATCGAGCAGATGATCGGCAGCATCCAGACCAACACCGCCAGCACCGTCAACACCATGCTCGACAGCAGTTCCATGACCCAGCAAACCCTGGGCCTGGCCGAGCTGGCGCAACAGGCATTGGCGGACATCCTGGCGGCCAACGATGAGATCAACGGCCGCAACCTGGTGATTACCACGGCGGCAGCTGAACAAGCCGACGTTGCCCGGGCGGTTGATCGGAACTTGCTGAACATCCAGCAGTTGTCGATTCAGTCGGCGGAAGGCTCGACCCAAACGACTGCGGCCTCGCAATCGCTGGCCAGCCTGGCGCATGAGTTGAACACGATGGTGAAGCACTTTCAGGTTTGAGGTGAAAGGTTAAAAACCAAAAAGCCGCCTCGGTTCAAGCCGAGGCGGCTCCACTTCTCAGACCTTAAAGGTCATCGAAGCTATCCCGCAGGAATACCCATACGTGATAAACACGCAGGGCATTCACTACGAGGTTCCACGTACGTCGTACAAACTTCGACATACTCGGCCCTCCATGAGCTGGGCCTTACCTCCAGCGCACTTACCGGAACATGTGAGCCTTCGGATGCTGTCACCGCGTCCTATGAGGTGGCTGGGTTGGTGGGCCTTCCGCATGAATCCGGCACGGATTACTAGCCCGTGGCGGTCGGTCCAAAAATTGGGCAATGGCCCAGCCAGCCTGCAAAGTAATGCGCGTGGAACGACGGCGATACTAACTGAGCATCCGCTCGAAGGTGTGACCAGGCGCGGTCGAACCCCCTTGATAACTCTTAAAGTTTATTTCCAATTTTTGCGGACAGTGCAGACAATAAAACTCACATAAACGGTGGTCGCCGCTCATCGCAGCGGGTTGCGCCACACCTTAAGCGACGATAGTATTTCGCTCATGTCATCGCGTCCTGTGAGTATGCGAGCCCAGCAAAAATCAGGCTTGCGATAAAAAACCGCCCTACTAAGGCGGTTTTTTATTGCCTGCGTTTTTTGCGCTACCAGGGAAACCCATCAGAAATTTCCCACGGTTCGCCGGGATTGCCTTGCAGCAAATGACTCACTAGTCTTCCTCCATTCGCTGACACTCAGCGATCAGGCGTCGCGGCCTGTTAACTTGATGCATAATTGCCAGCTGTTTTCGTCAGCCAATCCTGTGACTGACGTCTCGTGTTATGGCAGCTGTGCGCGGGATACCTTCGGGTATGCCGAGTTCCAAGTTCTCGGTCCGCGAACCTGCGTACAGCTGCCACCTTCCATCGCGTCGCGGCGATCAGGGGCAGTTCCAGCCAAACTTGGAGACTTACCCATGTACAAGGTCACACCGAATCCACCTCCGCTAGACACTGCACAGCTATTGGCACAAGCAAGCCGCACTGCCAATCATTCTGAGCCAGACACTGCGCCACCCAATGGCTACGAACCACTGTTTTCGATTAACTCAGCCGCCGACATAGAGTCCTTGTTAGTAAATGCATATGAAACTCTGATAGGCGCAAGCGGGCTGACTTCTGATTTAGCAGAAACAACGGACGGAAAACTACGCAGCCAATTGCTAGCCATTGGGCAGCTACTCGAACTGGCGGGACTGTTAGTGGATCGTGCAATGGAACAGCGGTGTCCGACAGAATAGAGCTAGAAATTTATAGGCACTCCCAAACGGTAAAAACCAAAAAACCCCAACCGGTCACCCGGTTGGGGTTTTGTGTTTCTACAACCATTGCTTAACGCGTAACGCGGCTGGTGCCGTTAACGGTCATGATGCGGACGCGGTCGCCGATGCGGAAGATTTCGTTCTCTTCAACCGCCTGGACGTAGGCGCGCATGCTGCCGTCGTCTTCGCGAACGGTGATTTCCACGCCTTGGGTACGGGTCAGGCCTTCTTCGGTGGCCGAACCCAGCAGGCCGCCGGCTACGGCGCCAATCACAGCAGTAACGATACTGCCACGGCCGCCGCCGATGGCGCTGCCGCCAACACCGCCGATAACTGCGCCAGCAGCGCCGCCGATTGGGGTCTTGGTGCCTTCGATTTTCACCGGACGCAGGGATTCAATGGTGCCCATGCGAACGGTCTGTACACGGCGCGCCTCGTCACGGGAGTACGAGTCGCCGGTCAGACTCGAGGCGCAGCCACCCAACAGCAACGACAGGGTGGTAAAGCAGGCAACTAGTAAAACGGACTTACGCATAGCATCAACTCCAAAGGACAGGTATTCATTAGACGCCGCAGCTTGGCGCCTGTCACGGCAAGCACGTCAGAAAATTCCTTTCATTCAGCCTTAGTACAGACTACCAGCACCAGAAAACTCGACGAACGGTAGCTGAATTCTTGTTCCAAAGAATGTCACGGACCCGTTGATTGTAGTCGTCCAACAGCACACGCCGAAGCCTCTTGAGTAGAGACTTCAGTGCGGCAGGCACATTCAGGAGAAGTGACGAAAGGTGAGACTCAGGGCGCCAGGCGCTCACGGGTCCACTCGCCGTTTTGCAGGCGATAGTTCAGGCGGTCATGCAGGCGGCTGGCGCGGCCTTGCCAGAACTCCATGCGCTCAGGCAGCAGGCGATAACCGCCCCAATGCTCAGGGCAGTCGGGTTGGGTATCGCTGAAACGCTGCTCAGTGGCCTTGAGCAAGTCCTGCAGCTCTTCGCGGTCACGAATGACCTGACTCTGCGGTGATGCCCAAGCCCCAAGGCGGCTGCCCAAAGGACGGACCTGATAATAAGCGTCCGACTCCTCCGGCGTGACCTTGACCACCCGCCCTTCGATGCGCACCTGGCGCTCCAGGGTCGGCCAGAAGAACGTCATGGCTGCAAAAGGCCGTGCCGCGAGCTGTTCGCCCTTGGCACTCTGATAATTGGTGAAGAAGGTAAAGCCCTGTGTATCCAAGCCTTTGAGCAGCAGGATGCGACAGTGCGGACGACCGTCCTGGTCGACCGTGGCCAAGGTCATGGCATTGGCCTCCACCGGGGGCTGCTCGGTTTTCACCGCGTCGGCAAACCACTGGTGGAACAACGCAAACGGCTCGCCCGGGGCCTGGGCCTCGCTCAAACCGTCCCGTGTGTAGTCACGGCGCATATCGGCCAGTGCCTGGGTCATGCGGCTTTATCCTTCTGGTTCAGCAGATCAGTTTTTCGCCTGGTCGTTTGCAGCGGCTGCGTCAGCCTTAGGTGCGGCTTTTTTCGCGGCCGGTTTGGCGGCGGCTTTTTTCGCAACAGGCTTGGCAGCGGCCTTCTTGGCCGGGGCCTTTTTCGCAGGTACTGCCTTTTTCGCAGCCGGAGCAGGCACGGGGGCTGGTGCTGTTTGCACGGCGACCATATCAGCAACCGGTGGCTTGCCCGAGTTGTACTTGCTCAGCAGGGCCAACATCGTTGTACGCTGAGTGAACATGATTTCCATGCGACGGTTCAGCGCACGCCCCTGATTGCTGTCGTTGGCGGCACGCGGCATAAGGTCGCCCATGCCACGCATCATCAGGCGATCCTGCTTCAAGCCGCTGAGGCTGAAAATCGACGCGATGGATTGCGCGCGCTCACGCGTCAACGCCTGGCTCGCAGGTTCGGCACCATTGGTGTCGACGTGGCCGAGTACCAGCACGGCAGTTTTCGGATCGCCTTCAACCGCCTTGGCAACGCGGGTGAACGGGCCCAGGGTCACTGGCAGCAGCATCCCTGGACGTTTTGGGTTGTAGGAGCCATCAACCGGTGCGATCACAACCAGTACGTTCTCGCGACGCTCCAGTTGCAGGTTGCTGTCCTTGATGGCGGCGCGCAGGCGCGGCTCATAGTCATCCAGCCAGGCTTGGGTGACTTTCGGGTCTGGCATCGGCACGTTGGTCACGTCGACCTTTGCCAATGACTTTGGCTTGCTTTCGAACGGCCACCACCATTTGGTCTCGGTGTCGGTCTTGGCCACAGCAGGCGCAGCGTCAGGCGTGGAAGCAGGGGTTGCCGCCTTGAGGTCGGCTTTCAGGTCAGCCTTGGCATCCGCCGCCTTTTCGTCGGCGGTCTTGGAGGAGAACGGCCACCAGTTGAAGCCGGTGTCAGCCTTGGCGACCGGGGCAGGTGCGGCAGCGGGAGCAGGCGCAGCAGCAGCAGTTACCGGCGCGGCGGGCTTGGCGCCAGCGGCAGGTTTTGCATCAGGCTTGGCGTCGGTTTGAGTCACTGCGTCCTTGGTAGCAGCCTTATCAGACCCAAATTGCCACCAATGCCCACCCTCAGCATCATTTTGTGGAGTTTGTGCGCAGCCAGTAATAGTGAGGCACAGCGCCAGTGCCAAGGACTTGTTCGATAACATGAGATATCCACAAAATGAGAAAAAACCGGAGGGCCTGGTTGACCCGTTAAACAGACGCTTACAGAACATTAAAGTTACAAAATTTCGTTCAGCGCCTTCTGCTTAGATTTTGTATAGCCGCCTTTGTAACAAAAAAACGCAAAACAGCAAGCTCTTTACAGACAACCGGCCAATATTCCGACCAACTTCTGTGCACGCGGGTCCATAAGTACGTAAGGCCCCAGTGTATTAGTCACGAAACCGAATGCTACATCATGTTCAGGGTCGGCAAACCCCACCGAACCACCGGCACCAGGGTGACCAAACGCACGTGGGCCAAGGCCGAACGTGGCATTGGGCAATTGCGGTTGATCCAGCATGCAGCCCAAGCCGAAGCGGGTTTGGGTCAATAAGGTTTTATCCGGCCCGATACTGTGTTCGCGGGTCAATTGTTCCAGCATGTCGCTTTCCAGCAAACTACCGTCCAACAATCCGCTATAAAAACCCGCCAGGCTGCGCGCATTACCGTGACCATTTGCCGCCGGCTGCTGCATGCGCCGCCATTCGGGCTTATTAGTGCTGGTCAGAATAGACGGTGGGTTGGCAAATGCCCGTGTAGTCATAGCGGCAGGTTCACGCATCATTACTTGCAATAAGCGTTGAGCGGCTTCGTCGCCCATATTGCCTTTGCTGCGCGCTATATGTGCAACACGATAAAACTCTTCATCTGCCAGCCCCACGTGAAAGTCCAGGCCCAACGGCCGCGCAACCCGTGCGACGATCGACTCACCCGGCCCGCGCCCATCGGCGCGGCGCAGCAATTCACCGACCAGCCAGCCGTAAGTGATGGCCTCGTAGCCATGCCCTTGGCCCGGCGTCCACCACGGTGCCTCGGCTGCCAGGGTGTCGACCATCAATTGCCAGTCGTACAGGGCTTCAGTCGGCAGCATCTCGCGGATTGCCGGCAGCCCGGCCTGGTGGCAGAGCAACTGACGCAGGGTGATGGCTTCTTTACCCGCTGCCGCGAACTCGGGCCAGTAGTCAGCCACGGGCACGTCGAGTTGCAACTTGCCTTCGGCCACCAATTGCAGGGCCGTGACGGCGGTGAAGGTCTTGGTGCAGGAGAACAGGTTAACGATAGTGTCGCTGTGCCAGGCTTCGGCACCGTCCTTGTCCGCAGTGCCGGCCCACAGGTCGACGACGGTTTCGCCGCCGATCTGGATACATAGCCCGGCACCACGCTCCTGCGGGTCATCGAACAGCGCGGCAAACGCTTCACGTACCGCTTCGAACTGGAGCTCGTAATGACCCTGAATCTGCACCTGATCCGCCTTGAACAACACTGTAGGAAGTGGCCGACATTGTTCCAGTCATTAGGGGTTTTGTGAACCCGTCAACGATGAATCAATGGCCATTTCCAGAGTGCCCACCGGCGTGTCCGGCGCCCTGGCCTGCGCCTTTGCCTTCATGCCCGCCCTTGCCGGCTTCGTTCTCGCGAACCACGCTGGCCGCCTTGGCCTTTTCCGCCTCTTTACCCAACTGATCGACTGTCGCCAGGTTGCTTTTACGCACGCTGTCGACAAAGCCCTGGAACGGCACGTCGGTAATGCCGACAAGGCCGAAGTGACCGTTCTCACCGTCCAGCAAACGGCCGGTCACCGGCTGGTCCAGGTACTGGAACCAGTGCACGCCGACAATCGACGGCTCGGCCATGGCCTGCTTGAGGAAGTTACCGTAGGCCACGCCACGGTCTTCTTCCTTGGCCAACTGGGTCACGCCGCCCCAGAACGGGCCACGGTCGGAAGAGCCAAAGTTGAACTCGGTGATCAGCACCGGTTTATCCAGCGCGCGCAGGGCGGCGAAGTCATAACCGTCCTGGGGCTTGAGGGTGTACATGTTGAAGCTCAGCACATCGCAATACTGCGCGCAGGAGGCCACGGCTTCCGGGGTGCTCACGGCATAACGACCGCCCAGCAACAGCTGGTTGGGCGCGTGCCACTTCAAGGAGTCGGAAATGGTCTTGAAATAGGCATCGGCGAAGGTCTTCTGGAAGTATTTGAAGTCAGCTTCGATTTCCGGGTGCTCGGGGCTTGGCATTGGCGGCTCGAAGCCTGGGTCTTCCATCAGCTCCCAGCCCGCCAAGTGAATGCCCCAGGCCTTCGACAGGCCTTCTTCGTTGCGGTACTTGTCGCGCAGTTGCTTGAGAAACGCGCGCTTGGCCGGTACGTCGGTGGTCATGCGCAGCGTGCCGTAGGCCAAGGCGTAACGGGATTTTGCATCGTCGCCAGGGCCGGCCCAGGCCAGCTCGTTGTCGGCAAAGAAGCCGATCAGCCACGGGTCATCGCGGTGATCGCGGGCAGCAATCGCCACGGCGCGCTCGGTGGCCATGGCAAAACGCGGGTCGAACGGGTCAGGCATGCCGCCCCACCAGTCGGTGCCGGTGCTGATGCTGGCGTAGTCGCCGACAATCGACAGCGGCAAGGTGTACGGCACGCGGTCGGCGCTGGCGAGGCTCTCGTCGCTCCAGTTGCCCACGGTGTTGAAACCCCAGGCCTGGAGGCGGTCGAGGGTGTGTGTGACCCAGCGTTTCTGGTCGAAACCTTCGGTGCCATAGGTGCGCTGCAGGTTGGCGCCATAGAAGTCGTACCAACGCCCCACATTATAGCCCCGGCCCTGATCGGCGCCGTTGCCGCCTCGGTTGTCGTTGCTGCCGTAATACTTGTCGAACGGCTCGCCTGCCTTGGGCAATGCGGCGAACATCCACTCGCGCCCGGCCACATAGGTCTGGTTGTTATCCGGCGCAACCGTGTTAACCCCCAGGGAATAGAAGGGATGGCCTTCCGGCGTCACCAAGTACCAGCGGCCGTCGCGCTTCTCGGTACGGAAAAAGCCGCTGGCTTCGAACGCCGGGCCTTTGTTCCAGCCGCCATATTGATCCAGGGAAGATTTGTTGCGCTCAGCCAACCAGCCTTTGAGCTGCTGTTGCTCCTTGGCGGCGGCGGCTTTGAGCTGGTCGTCGCTGCTGACTTTTTCCGGCCAGCGCGCGCGGGTGGACTGGCCATAGGCATCCACCAGTTCGCTGTAGGCCGCTTTCAGCACCGGCTCGCTGTCCTGCACGCCAAAACGCTCCAGCAGGATGCTTTGGGCGGCATTTGGCTTGAGCATCGACAGCGTCACAGACGCCACCTGGCTGCGGTCGATTTCCCCGGCGCTGCCGGCCAGCAATACGCGCTGGCCATCCACGGTGATCGGCATCGGCGGGCCGGCCTTCATGCCCTGGCTCAGCGGCGAGTTGGCTTGCAACGGAATCACCAGGGTCTGGGCCGGGCCGGCCGGCAGGTCGATGCGGCTGACCAGGGTTTTGCCGTCGGTGCTCTGCACCTTGACGTAGAGGGTCAACGCCCAGTCCATGGCACTCTGGATACGCAGGCTGATGGCGCCGGACTGCGACCAGTCCCACACGCCGGTCTGCGGGCTGAGCACCAGGCTCGGTTCGGCTGCCGGGTTGAACGTGATGCGGCGCAGCACCTCACCTTCAGGGGTTTGTTCGGCGTTGTATTGCGGCAGGCTGGCGTCCTGGGTCGCCACCTTGACCACATCGGCAGGCCGGACGAAGTTGAACAGCGTTTGTTGCCCGGCAGGCGCGGCCATCAAGGGTGCGGCGAACAGCAGAGCAAAAAGAGCGGGCAGCGTGCGAATCATACGAACAAGGTTCTCCCAAACGGCCGGTGACTGGCCTGATGACGTAAAGCGTTGGCAGTGAGATAGACCACGAAGTGGGCGAATTCGCCCACGGTGGCTTAAGAAATTTCGCGCCTGAAAGGCGGCAAAGCATTCAGGATAGCTTTGCCATAGCGCTGCGTGACCAAACGGCGGTCGAGCAAGGTGATGGTGCCCCGGTCTTCTTCGGTGCGCAGCAAGCGACCGCAGGCCTGGACCAGCTTCAAGGAAGCATCCGGCACCGAGATTTCCATGAACGGGTTACCGCCACGGGCTTCGATCCACTCGGCCAAAGCCGCCTCGACCGGATCATCCGGCACCGAGAACGGGATCTTGGCGATCACCACGTGTTCGCAGTAGGCACCCGGCAAGTCCACGCCTTCGGCAAAACTTGCCAGGCCGAACAACACGCTGGAATCGCCGCCATCGACGCGCGCCTTGTGCTTGTTGAGGGTTTCCTGCTTGGACAGGTTGCCCTGGATAAACACCTGCTTGCGCCAGTCGCGGTCGAGGCCGTCGAACACGTCCTGCATCTGTTTGCGCGAGGAGAACAACACCAGGGTGCCGCGCGAGCCTTCGACCAGCTCCGGCAGGTCGCGGATGATCGCTGCGGTGTGCGCCGCTGCGTCGCGCGGGTCGGCCTTGAGGTCCGGCACGCGCAGTACGCCGGCGTCGGCGTGATGGAACGGGCTCGGCACCACCGCCGTAACGGCTTTTTTCGGCAAGCCGGCACGCATGCGGAAGCGATCGAAAGTGCCCAGGGCCGTCAGCGTCGCCGAGGTCACCAGGCAGCCGTAGGCCACGTTCCACAGGTTGCGGCGCAGCATTTCGGCGGCCAGGATCGGGCTGGCGTTGACCTCAATATCAAACAGCGCACCGCTTTCCGACAGGGTCAACCAACGCGCCATCGGCGGGTTGTCTTCCGGGTCTTCGACGGTGAAGGCCGTCCACAGCTCCCAGTTACCCTGGGAGCGCGACAACAGGCTGCCGAACAGCGGATACCATTCCTCGGCCTGATTGCTGGCGATGCCGATATTGACCTCACCGTCCATGCCTTCCTTGAGCAGGTCGGTGAGGCGGGTGAACAGGTCGGTCAGGCGTGAAAAGCCTTTCTTCAGCTCAATGCCCATTTCACGCATGTGCTCGGGGATCAGCCCGCCGACAAAGCGGTGACGCGGCCGCTCACGGCCTTCCACGTCTTCGCCGGGCTTGAAGTCGGCGACCTGTTCGCAGGCGCTGAACATGAACTGCTGCTGGGTCTTGATCTCACGCGCCAGCTCCGGCACCTGTTCGATCAGCTTGCCCAGATCGCCGGGCAGTGGGTGCTGGGCGAGCAATTTGGTGAGGTTCTTGGCGGTGGTTTCCAGCCAGTCGGCGGTGGAGCGCAGGCGCGTGTAGTGGGCGAAATGGCCGATGGCCTTGTCCGGCAAGTGGTGGCCTTCGTCGAACACGTAAAGCGTGTCACGCGGGTCCGGCAACACGGCGCCGCCGCCCAGGGCCAGGTCAGCCAGGACCATGTCGTGGTTGGTGACGATCACGTCGACCTTGCCCATGCCTTCGCGGGCTTTGTAAAAAGCGCACTGGCCGAAGTTGGGGCAATGGCGGTTGGTGCATTGGCTGTGGTCGGTGGTCAGGCGCGCCCAATCGGAATCTTCCAGCGCGGTAGGCCAGCTGTCGCGGTCGCCGTCCCATTTATTGCCGGCGAGCTTCTCGATCATGCTGGTAAACAGCTTTTGGCTGACTTCATCTACTTCGATCTTGAAGCCTTCTTCTTCGAACAGCGAAGCGGTGGCGGTTTGCGCATGGCCTTCCTGCAACAACACGTCGAGCTTGGACAGGCACATGTAACGGCCACGGCCCTTGGCCAGGGCGAAAGTAAAGTTCAGGCCGCTGTTGCGCATCAGGTCGGGCAGGTCTTTGTAGACAATCTGCTCTTGCAGGGCGACGGTGGCGGTGGCGATCACCAGGCGCTTGCCGGCAGCCTTGGCGGTCGGGATCGCGGCCAGGCTGTAGGCCACGGTCTTGCCGGTGCCGGTGCCGGCCTCGACGGCCACGACCGCCGGGTCGCCACTGCGCCGACCTTCGTCGTCGGTGTCGATATCGCCGAGGACTTTGGCCACTTCGGCGATCATCAGGCGTTGGCCGTAGCGCGGTTTCAAGCTCTTGGCTTCGAGAAAACGCGAATAGGCGCCCTGGATCGTGGTTTTGAGTTCAGTGCTGATCATGGATAGTCGGGCGCAAAAAACGCTGGATAAATTTTCAGTGGTTCGGATCGGCCGCTATCATACCCCGCTAATTAATCCCGCGCAGAACGGAGTACCACAATGACCGCGTTTAGCCTCGCTTACACCCTGCATGTATTGGCCGCCCTGGTTTGGGTCGGCGGTATGTTTTTCGCCTGGATGATCCTGCGCCCCGCCGCCATGGCGGCACTTGAGGGCCCTGCCCGGCTCAAGTTGTGGGCGAATGTGTTTCAACGTTTTTTCGTGTGGGTGTGGGTCGCCGTGGCGGTTTTGCCGATCAGCGGCATCGGCCTGCTGCAATTGCGCTTCAGCGGTTTTGAAACCGCGCCGCGTTATGTGCAGGTGATGATGGGCTTGTATCTGGTGATGACGGCGCTGTTTATCCGTATCCAGGCGCTGAAGTTCCCGCAATTGCGTGCGGCGGTGGCGGCTGAGGATTGGCCGGCGGGTGCGGCTGCGCTGGGGCAGATACGCAAACTGGTGGGGATTAATTTGATTGTGGGGTTGGTGGTGGTGGCGATCGCTTCGGCTCGGCCGATGTTCTGAGGCGAGCTTTAGTCCGCCATCGCGGGCAAGCCCGGCTCCCACATTCAAATGCATTCCAAATGTGGGAGCCGGGCTTGCCCGCGATGGCGTCAGACCCGTCGACTCAAAGCCGCTGAATAGTCACAGCCCCCGCAGGCCCAGCCGGCCCCGGCTGCCCTTCCAGCCCTGGGCGGCCCTTCTCGCCGCCATCGGCGCGATACACCAAACAGCCTTTGGACTGCCCGCCTTTACCCGGCTTACCGGCCGTGCCGGCCAAACCGCCCGCCCCGCCATCCACCCAGACCTTGATCTGCTCAGCGGGGAAGCTCTGCGGCAGCTCGACCCGCACGGTCGCGCCCGCCGCGCCTGGCAGGCCATCACCGCCGTTATCGCCATTCGCGCCACGCCCCGCCGAACCCCAGGTGCAGCCTGGGTCAACGCCGTTGGCGCCATCCAGCCCGGCATAGCCTTGGGCACCGGCGCCGCCACGCGCGTCCACCGACAGTTCGTCGGCAGTCAGCGCGTTGATGCGCAGCACCAGGTCACGCCCGGCTTTGGCCGGCCTTTCGTGGGTGCCGGGGGCACCGCGCGAGGTGATCTGACTGCCATGTTCCAGCTGCGCGTTGCGCACCTGCAATTGCAGCGCAGTATTGCCGGGGGCGATAGCGATGCGCGCCTCACGCCCCAAGTGCAATTCGTCCACAGTGACTTGGCTGATCGTCGCCGGCACCAACAACGTGCCGTAGTCCGCCACATCCAGGCGCTCCAGCTGCAACACGCTGGTACTGCTGGGCAGGCGCATCAGCGAGTTGGTTTCAACACTGACGGTCTGAGCCAGGGCAATGGGGCTGACCAACAGGGCCAACAGAAAAACCTTACGCATGATTGGCCTCCTTGTTTACTTCATCAATAGCAGCAGGCGCCGACAGGCCCCGCACATGGAACATGCCCACCAGCAGAATCTGCAAGCGGTCACGCCAGGGGTGGGCACGGTATTTCAAGCTGCTGTTGAACAACAGCAACTCCAACAGATGGGTGAGAAACAACAGACTGCCGGCCAGGCTGACCAACAGGTGGAACGGATTGGCGAGCGGTCGGAACAGATTGACCACCACCACAACCCAAAACAGCAACGTCAGAAACTTACCCAGCCCCCAAAACACCTTCATCCTGCATGCCCCTGCCTATTATTCTTTGGGCGCACAGTAACGACTTCTACAGGCGATTTGCCAGTGAAGGATGAAAAAACTTGATAAAGGGGCGTTTTGTCGGCGGTTTCGGCGAGGATCGTCAGCAATGCCCCTGTGGCTCCCACAGGGGCATGGGCTGTCAGCGGTTGATTTTGATTTCCACGCGGCGGTTCAAGGCGCGGCCGTCAGCGGTTTTGTTATCGGCCACCGGCTGGCTTTCGCCCGCGCCGACCACCGACACAAAGTTACTGCGCGGTACGCCCGCACTCACCAGGTAATCGGTCACCGAGTGCGCGCGGCGTTCCGACAGTTTCTGGTTGTAGGCGTCTTTGCCGACGCTGTCGGTATGCCCGCTGACCCGCAATTGCGCGCCAGGGGCTTCTTTTTTCAAGCGCGTGGCGATGATGTCGAGTTTGGTCTTGTCCGCTGCCGTCAGGTTGGCCGAGTCGAACTGGAAGTGCACATCGCGGATCACGATGGTTTCTTCCTTGACGACCACGACTTCCTCAACCACGGCTGCGACCGGCACCGGTGGGCAACCGTTGGCATCCACTTGCACGCCTTTAGGCGTGCCTGGGCACTTGTCGCGGCTGTCCGGCACGCCATCGCCATCCTCATCGCCATCGCCGTGCACCCAGCAATAGGCGCCGGCCATGCCGCCGACCAACAGCGCGCCATAACCTGCGTACGCCGAACTTTGAGTGGCGCCAATCGCAGCGCCTGTCACACCACCGACGGCTGCGCAGGTGGGCCAGTCGGTTTTTTGCAAACCTGCGCAACCTGTCAATACTCCGGTTAGCAGAACCAAGGGTAGAGCTGTCCGCATGATGCTCATCTGATTTCTCCTGAGGGGATCGGCGGGGGCCGACAGGTGGAGTAAAGACGGCTCTTTTCATCTGCGCCACTGGGCCGCACCCCCGTATTTATTGAGGTTGGCCGCACATGCAGGACTTTTCGCCGCCGCCCGCTCTAGGCCCGCACGCTCAGCCGCGCTAGTCTCTACGGTCCTGATGTGAGGATCTGTGATGACCGCTGGTATTTCTTCCCGTACGCCCCAGCAAGCACTGGCTGCCTTGCTCGATCTGCACCAGCCCAAACGCCTGTTGCTGTTGGGTGCCAGCCAGTTTCCGGCGCTGGAGGCCTTTCAAGCCGAGCACCCGGACACCGTGGTCGCCATCGCGGCGCCTGGGCCGTTGCCCGCAGAGCTGGCGGCGCAGCGTTTTGACCTGGCGCTGGTGGTCGACTGCCTGGAGCACCTGTCAAAACCGCAAGGCCTGACCTTGCTCGGCGGCATCCGCAACCTCAATGCCAGCCGCATTGCGGTGCTGGCAGACCTGAACGCCTGCGGCTGGAAGGACACCGACTTTTTCTCCCTGGCCCTGCAGGCCGGGGAGCGTTTCCAGCGTGATGAGCAGGTTCTGACGCTGTTTACCTATGATCTGCTTGACTATAAACAGGTGCCGGACTGGCTCAACGCCCGCTTCTGGGCCAACCCGGAAAACTTCGGAAAGTATTGGTGGTAACCATGAGTACATCCATTTGCCCCTGCGGCAGTGGCAACCTGCTGGATGCTTGCTGCGGCCATTATCACGCCGGTCACCCGGCGCCCTGCGCCACCGCGTTGATGCGCTCGCGCTACAGCGCCTATGTGCTGGGCCTGGTCGACTACCTGGTCGCCACCACGCTGCCCGCGCAACAGGCGGGCCTGGACCGCGCCGCCATCGGCGCCTGGAGCGCCCAAAGCACCTGGCTCGGCCTTGAGGTGGAAAGCTCCGAGGTGTTTGGCGGCCAGCCGGAGCATGCGTTTGTGACCTTTACTGCGCGCTGGCACGACAGCACCGGCGAACACAGCCACCGCGAGCAGTCGTCTTTCGTACAGAATAAAGGGCGCTGGTACTTCATCGACCCGACGGTAGAGGTGAAGGTCGGACGCAATGATGTATGTTTGTGCGGCAGCGAGCAAAAATTCAAGAAGTGCTGTTCCAGCTACCTCTAACCACCACAGGACTGACGCCATGCTCCGGATTTACAGCTTGATGCTGGCGTTGACCCTTGGGCTGACCGGCTGCGCATCATGGTTCGAGGACGATGCGCCCCCGCCCCACGTCTCCCTGGTAAAAGTCGAAGTGGTGCGCGCCAAGTTGCTGGAGCAAAAATTCAAACTGTTCTTTCGCGTGGACAACCGCGACGACGCCGACCTGACCGTGCGCGGCCTGATCTACAAGGTAACGCTGGACGATTTTGTGCTGACCGAAGGCGAGTCCAACGAGTGGCTGACCATACCGCCGCGCAGCCATGGTTTTTTCAAGGTGACGGTGCGCACCAACCTGTGGCCGCAGATTCGCGATGTGGTGCAGATGCTGAAAAACCCGAGCAAACCTGTGCCCTATCGCCTGGAGGGCGAGCTGAAAACCGGATTATTCATCGGTAATGACGTGCAGGTGGCCCACAATGGCGAGATAATGCCCGGCGATTTTATTCCGGAGCGACATCGATGACTCAGCAACCCCATGTCCATGGTCCTGACTGCAACCACGATCACCATGATCATCACGATCACGACCACGGTCATGTCCACGGCCCGAACTGCGGCCACGCTCACCAGGAGCCGGTGCGCAACGCCCTGAAGGACGTTGGCCGCAACGATCCTTGCCCATGCGGCAGCGAGAAGAAATTCAAGAAGTGCCACGGGGCGTAAGCCGCGCTGAAGGTCCAAATGTGGGAGCGGCGGTGCGACGATTCGACTTGCTCGCGAAGGCGGTGTGTCAGTCGACACTTTCATCACTGATACACCGCCTTCGCGAGCAAGCCCGCTCCCACATTGGATCGCATTTCAGGTCAGAGCCTGCGTTGAAACAAAAGCACCACTTCAAGTCCCCCGCCTTCCCGATTCTTCAAACTCAACCGCCCCTCATGCGCCCGTGCAATCGTGTGCGCAATGCTCAGCCCCAGCCCATACCCGCCCGTCTCGGCATTGCGTGAGCCTTCAACCCGGTAAAACGGTTCCATCACCTGCTCCAGCTGCTGCTGAGGAATCCCGGGGCCACGGTCGCTGATGACGACTTTCAAGCTGTCGGCCTGATCCTCGACCCGCACCACCACTTCGCTGCCATAGCGCACCGCATTTTCCAACAGGTTCTGCACGCAGCGCTTGAGGCTGCGCGCGTACCCCGGCAACGGTTGGCGGGCGCGGCCCACGATGGTCACGCTTTCGCCCACGTCCTCAAGGTCTGCCTGCAGGCTTTGCAGCAAGGCATTGATGTCGATGTTCTGGCGCGTCTCGTTGATTTCGCCGCTGCTGACAAAGTCCAGGGTGCTGGACACCATGTGCTCCATTTCTTCCAGGTCACTGCGAAAGCGCTCCTTGGTGCGCGTGTCTTCGAGCATCTCGGTGCGCAGGCGCAAGCGTGTGATCGGCGAGCGCAAGTCGTGGGAAATCGCTGCGAGAAACCGCGTGCGCTCGGCGATGTTGGCGATCAGCCGCTGCTGCATCGCATTAAACGCCTGGGCGGCGCGGCGCACTTCGGTGGGGCCGTCCACCGATAACGGCGGACGCTGGATATCCCGGCCAAGGGCTTCGGCGGCCTTGGCCAGGGCATTCAACGGGCGGATGGCCAGGCGCACCGCCACCAGGGCGATCAGCACCAGCACCAACACCCGCAGCAAATAGATGCGCATCACGTAATCGAACAACAGATCCAGCGGCGAGGTGCTGGTCCAGCCCTGCTCTTCACTGGCGTCGACCAACAACCAGCGCCCATCGGGCAGGCGCAGGTCGATCAGGAATTGCCCCACCACCGGTTTGGAGCTGAGCAAGGTCGAGAGCCCGGCGGTTTGCCCTTCGCCATCGACCAAAGACAGGCGCAGCAGAATCAGGGTTTGCGTGTAGCCGGTTTTCTCCGACAACACCTTCTTGATCAGGCGCTCGGTCGGCCGGTCGCTGTCGGTGAGGCTGCTGGGCGTGCTGCTGGCCTGGTCGCTCAAGGTCAGCTGAAAGTGCGGCGTATTAAGCAGTTTGATCAACTGATCGGCCTGCTGCGGGTCGCTGTGCACCAGGCGCACCACGTCCGCCAGGCGTGTGGCGATCAACCGCGCGGGGATTTCCAGCACCTGGCCATGGCGCCGGTCGTACCAGATGCTGCTGGTCAACGCCTGCGCCGCGAGCATGCCGCTGACCAGAATCAGCACCAGCCGCCCGAACAGCGAACGCGGCAGCAGTCTCACGACTCCAGCACCACGTCATCGGCGGTGAGCATGTAACCCTCGTTGCGCACGGTCTTGATCAGCCCGGCCGGCAGCTGCGAGCGCAAGCGGCTGACGCACACGTCGATGGAGCGGTCGAACGGCGTGCTGTCCTTGTCGAACACATGGTTGAGCAGAAAGTCGCGGCTCAACGGGCGGTTCGGGTGCTGCAACAACAGGCGCAACACGCGGTAATCCGAATTGCCCAGGCTGACCACCACGCCCTCCGGCGTGAGCAATTGCCGCGCTCGTGTGTCGAGTTGCCAGCCGGCAAAACGAATGCTCGGCGCCTCGTCCAGCCGTGCACGGTCGGGGAAGCTCTGCACCCGGCGCAGCACCACTTTGATCCGCACCAGCAACTCACGCGGGTCGAACGGTTTGGGCAGGTAGTCATCGGCGCCGATTTCCAGGCCGACAATACGGTCGATCAACGAGCCCTTGGCCGTGAGCATCACCACCGGCGTGTTGGAGCTGACCCGCAGCTCGCGGCACAGGCTCAGGCCATCTTCGCCGGGCAGCATCAGGTCAAGCACGATCAGGTCGATCACATTCAGCGCCAGGCGGCGGCGCATTTCCTTGCCGTCGGCAGCGGTGGACACCTGAAAACCGGCGTCACTCAAGTAGTCACAGAGCAGTTGGCGGATTTGCGGGTCGTCATCGACGATTAACAGGTGGTCAAGCTTTGCCATGGGCATTCGATCCGAAAACTCAAAACGCAGGAGATAGCCGAAAGTTCATCCAGCGGTGTACGCAAATGTAATGGAATGTTGTGGGAAACCATAATCACGCATCAGCGATACAAAGCCGGGGCATGGCCGGAGGAATCGCTCTTTAGACTACCGAACCTAAATGAGAGTAATTGTAATTTAGACTCGGAAGTAGCCCATGTCATTGCCAACACCTCACCGCCATACGCTGCATTCAACCCTGGCGCCGATGTTCGGTTTTCTTGCTGCCGGCAGCGTTGTACCGACGGCCTGGGCCGATACGCCCGCCGCCACAGCCAACGATTCGGTGGTGAGCCTGCCGCAAATCAAGGTCGATGGCGAAGAAGCCACGTCGAGCTTCAAGGTCGACCGGGTAACCTCGGCGAAAATCAGCCAGCCGCTGCTCGACGCCCCGCAAAGCGTGACCATCGTGCCGCAGCAGGTGCTCAAGGAGCAGAACGCGCAAACCCTGCAGGAAGTGTTGCGCAACGTGCCGGGCATCACCTTCATGTCCGGCGAGGGCAACCTGGGCTGGGGCGATCTGTTTTCGATTCGTGGTTTTTCTTCCGAGCAAAGCCTGACCGTCGACGGCGTGCGCGACGCCGGCATGTCCACGCGCACCGACACCTTCAACCTGCAACAGGCTGAAGTGTTCAAGGGCACCGGGTCTATCGAATCCGGGGTTTCGGCAGTGGGCGGCAGCGTCAACCTGGTCAGTAAAGAAGCGCACCTGGGCGACGCCAACAAAGTCTCCGCCGGGATCGGCACCGACAGCTACCGACGCCTCACCGCCGACATCAACAAACAGCTGACCGACACCACCGCCGTGCGCATCAACCTGATGAAGCACTACAACCAGGTGGCTGACCGCGACGACGTGGACTACGACCGCTGGGGCATCGCCACCTCGTTCGGCTTCGGCCTGGGCACCGACACGCGGTTCTTTGTCGACACCTTCTACCAGAAAGACACCAACACCCCGGACGGCGGCGTGCCGATCCAGCGTGGCACCGACGGCCACCGCATGCCGGGTGTGAAACGCTCCAACGGGTACGGCGATTCCAGCCTGTATACGCAGGAAAACGAAACCACCTCGCTGACCGCACGCTTCGAACATGATTTCGACTGGAACGACGCCAACCTGCGCAACCAGACCCGCTGGGAACGCAGCGACAACTTCGCCGTGCTGTCCCCGGCGCGTTTCTTCGCCGCCGACGCCAACGGTAAAAAAACCTGCAGCGGCGCCCGCTGTGCGACCTTGGGCTACACCGGCGTAGGCCCGATCAGCCAAGTGCCCGGCAGCACGGTGAATGCCTACACCGACTACGTGAACAACAGCAACACTGGCTACGGCATCCTGCGCGGCAGTGATTTCGGCTTGTCCAAGCGCTACACCATCCTCGATAACCAGACCGACTTCAGCTTCACGTTCAACACCGGCAGCCTGCAACACGCGGTGGTCAGCGGCCTGGAGTTTTATCACGAGACCTACGGCGGCCTGAAACGCAACGCCGAAGTACCCGCCGGCGACATGTTGTTCAACATGAAAGACCCCAGCCACAGCTTCGCCAGCACTTACGTGACCAAAGGCGAAGGCGACCCGCGCTCGGTGATCGACAACGCCGGCATCTACTTAGGCGACACCGTCACCCTCAACGAACAATGGCAAGTGCTCGGCTCGTTGCGCTACGACAACTGGCGCGCGCAAACCACACAGCGCGGCCAGGCCAGCATCAGCAGCACCGACGGCGCCGTCAGCGGTCGCGTCGGCGCGGTGTACAAGCCGTTGCCGAACGGCAGCATCTACGTGTCCTACAGCGAAGCAGCACAACCGTCGGCGCTGGGCGCGTCCACCAACAACCAGATTTATGGCGCGGCCAGCACCAGCAATTACAGCCCGGCCAAATCGAAAACCTACGAGATGGGCACCAAGTGGGACATTGCCCACGACATGCTGAATGTCACGGCGGCGATCTTCCGTACCGAACTGGACAACGCCTGGGAATACCAGGACGGCGAGTCCGCACCGGTGCGCGCCCTGCCCGCCAAGCGCGTGGACGGCGTCGAACTCGGCCTGCAGGGCAATATCACCCCGCGCTGGACTGCCTACACCGGTTTCTCGGCGCTCAAAAGCACGCAGACCAAGGGCATCAACAAAGGCGCGCAAGCCAAGAACGTTCCCGACCTGACCGCCAACCTGTGGACCACCTACGCCGTCACTGACGCCCTCAGCCTGAGCTACGGCGAGCAATACGTGGGCCGTCGCCGCTACAGCGACAACAAATACGTCGGCGGTTTGAACAACAACAGCAGCTACGCCAACGGCCCGTCCGGGGTCAACGCGATCTACGTGCGCGACCACGAAAAAGCCCCCGGTTACTGGCTGAGTAACGTAGCGGCGCAATACAAGGTCAACAAGGACACCACGGTCAACCTCAACCTGAACAACGTGTTCAACACGTTCTATTACAGCCAGGTCGGCGCGTCCCTCGATGGCTTCCAGCTCTACGGCATCCCAGGCGCCGGGCGCACGTTGACGGCCAGTGTCGATTATGAATTCTGATTTTCCCTCACCAGGAGTCCTGCCCATGTTCAAACCTCGCAACGCGCTCAAGCTTGGCGTGCTGTTCGCCGCGCTCGCCTTCGGCCACGCCGAAACCGCCGCCGCCCACGAAGTCACCGACGTGCTGGGCCGCAAGGTCGAAGTCAAGGACGACGTCAAACGCGTCGTGCTGGGTGAAGGCCGGTTGATTTCGGCGTTTGCCCTGCTCGACAAGGACGCGCCGTTCCAGCGCATCGTCGGCTGGCAGAACGATTTGAAGCTGCTGGACCAGCACACTTACAACGCTTACGTGGCGAAATTTCCCACGGTGAAAGACATCCCGCTGATCGGGCAGGCGTCGGAGCAAAGCGTCAGCGCCGAGGAAATTCTGTCGCTCAAACCCGACTTGGCGGTGTTCAGCATCTCCGGCCACGGCCCGACCGAACACAGCGCGGTGGCTGATGTGCTGGCCAAGGCCGGCATCCCGGTGCTGTTCGTCGATTTCCGTATCAACCCGGTGCAAGGCACCCACACCAGCATGAACGCGCTGGGCCAGGCGCTGGGGCGTGAAGCCCAGGCTAAAGCCTTCCTGGATTTCTATGACCAGCACATCAAGGTCATCACCGACGCCGTCGCCACCCTGCCTGCCGGCCCGCGCCCGAGCGTGTTCCTCGAACTGCTGGCCGGTGCCTGGCAAGCGCCGGGGCACACCACCGGTAAAAGCGGCATGGGTGAAGTGATCAAGCTGGTCGGCGGGCGCAATATCGCCGCCGATGTGGTGCCGGGTGCGCTGGGGGATATCAGCGTCGAGTACGCGTTGAAAGCCGACCCGGATGTGTACGTGGCCACCGGCAACCACAAGCCGGGCTTGATCCTGGGCGCTGGCGTGAGCACTGACGAGGCGCGTGAGGCGTTTGATCGCGTGTTGGCGCGCCCCGAGTTTGCCAATCTTCGTGCAATCCGCGAAGGCAATTCCCACGGGCTGTGGCATGACTTCTACAACTCGCCGTACAACCTGCTGGCCATTGAAGCACTGGCCAAGTGGGTGCACCCGGAGCTGTTCGCCAAGCTCGACCCGCAGGCGACCATGGCGCAGATCAACCAGCAGTTCCTGGGCATGCCGTTGCAGGGTGCTTACTGGATTGACAGTAAAACCAAGTAAACACGGTTCAAAATGTGGGAGCGGGCTTGCTCGCGAAGGCGGCGTACCAGTCGACACATGCATCGTCTGACACACCGCTTTCGCGAGCAAGCCCGCTCCCACATTTGGATTTTCGTCATTTTCAAAAGTGTGTGAGCCAAATGACCACTCAAACCCTCGACCTCGCCAGCGCCACCCACGGCTACCGCCGTTTGCTGGCACGCCGCGCCTGGCTGCTTGCGCTGCTGGGCTCGGCGCTGGTCTGCGCGATGCTGGTGGACCTGGCCAGCGGCCCGTCGGGCATGGGCCTGTTGGCGTTGCTCGATGGCATCCTGCACCCGTCGCACCTGAGCGCCACCGACCAGGTGATCATCTGGAACGTGCGCCTGCCCTATGCACTGATGGCGGTGCTGGTCGGCTGCGCGCTGTCGCTGGCCGGGGCCGAAATGCAGGCGATTTTGAATAACCCGCTGGCCAGCCCATTCACCCTCGGCGTGTCGTCGGCGGCGGCACTGGGGGCATCCCTGGTGATCGTATTTCCGGTGACCACGTTGTGGGTGTCGGCCAACACCGCGATTTCGATCTCGGCATTTATCTTCGCAGCGGCGTCGGTATTTTTGCTGCAAGCCATGTCGCGCCTGCGCGGCGCCGGGGTGGAAAGCCTGGTGTTGTTTGGCATCGCGCTGGTGTTCAGTTGCAACGCGGTGGTGGCGTTGCTGCAACTGGTCGCCACCGAAGACGTTTTGCAACAGCTGGTGTTCTGGACCTTGGGCAGCGTGACCCGGGCCAACTGGGACAAACTCGGCATCCTCGCCCTGGTGGTCGCGGTGGTCCTGCCGTTTTCCTTCGCCGCCGCGCCGCGCCTGACCTTACTGCGCATGGGCGAAGATCGCGCGCAAAGTTTTGGCGTGGACGTGAAGCGTCTGCGCTTTTTTTCGCTGCTGCGCATCAGTTTGTTGTCAGCCACCGCCGTCGCATTTGTAGGCACCATCGGGTTTATCGGCCTGGTCGGTCCGCATATCGCGCGGATTCTGGTGGGCGAAGACCAACGCTTCCTGCTTCCCGCCAGCGCCTTGACCGGCGCCTTGTTGCTGGCGCTGTCCTCGATCGCCAGCAAACTGATCATGCCCGGCGTGATCGTGCCGGTCGGCATCGTCACCGCGCTGGTGGGCGTGCCGATTTTCGTGGTGCTGGTGTTCAAACGCGGGAGACAGTTATGAGTGCGGGTTTATCGGTACACAATGCCAACGTCAGTTACGGGCGTCGGCACATCGTGCATGACCTGAGCTTGCCCACCCTGCCCCACGGCAGCCTGACGGCACTGATCGGCCCGAATGGCGCGGGCAAATCCACCTTGTTGCGCGCTGTGGCCGGGTTGGAAAAGATGCAAGGCGTTGTAAGGCTGGGCGACCTCGACCTGTCGGCCATGTCCGTGGCCGAGCGTGCGCGCCGCGTCACTTACATGCCGCAAAACCTGCCGCCCGGCCTGAGTCTCAGCGTGATGGAAAGCGTGATCGCCGCGCTGCGCGTGGGCCATGTGGAAGGCATTGCGCTGTCCGGCGAAGCCTGCCTGCGCGAAGCCTTTGAGGCATTGCAGCGCATCGGTATCGCGCACCTGGCCGATCAACTGTTGAGCACCTTGTCGGGCGGCCAACGCCAATTGGTCAGCCTCGCCCAACTCATCGCGCGCCGCCCCCAGGTGATGTTGCTCGACGAACCCACCAGCGCCCTCGACCTCAATTACCAGTTGAAGGTCATGGACTGCGTGCGCGGGCTGGTGCGCGAACACAACCTGATCGCCGTGGTGGTGCTGCACGACATCAACCTCGCCGCGCGCTTTGCCGACCACATTGCCGTGCTGCGCCAAGGCCGTTTGTATGCCAGTGGCAAGGCGGATGAGGTGCTCGACCCAGCGTTGTTTGCCCAGGTGTATGGCGTGCAGGTGCGCATTGAGCGGTGCTCGCAGCAGTCGTTGCAGGTGTTGGTGGATGGGGCGGTGTGAAAAGGCGTCTAAGGTTAGACGTAAATGTTTGATTGAATTATTGCCCTTCGATCATCACCTATAGGTACAGGCATTCGCTCATTTGGAGAGCTTCATGATCGACCTGTACTACTGGACTACCCCCAACGGTCACAAAGTATCGCTGTTCCTGGAAGAAGCCGGTCTGCCCTATAAGGTGCACCCGATCAACATCGGCCAGGGTGAGCAGTTCAAGCCGGACTTCCTGAAGATCGCTCCCAACAACCGCATCCCGGCCATCGTCGATCACGACCCGACCGACGGTGGTGCGCCGATTTCGCTGTTTGAATCCGGCGCCATCCTGCTGTACCTCGCGGAAAAAACCGGGCAGTTCATTCCCAAAGACCTGCGCGGTCGCCAGGAAGCGCTGCAGTGGCTGTTCTGGCAAATGGGCGGACTGGGGCCGATGGCGGGCCAAAATCATCACTTCAGCCAGTTCGCGCCGGAGAAAATCCCCTACGCGATCAAACGCTACGTGGATGAAACCGCACGCCTGTATGGCGTGCTGGACCGGCGCCTGGCGGATCGCGCATTCGTGGCGGGCGAGGACTACAGCATTGCCGACATGGCGATCTACCCGTGGATTGTTTCCCACAAGTGGCAGAGCCAGCGCCTGGAGGATTTCCCCCACGTGCAGCGCTGGTTCAACAGCATCAAGGAACGGCCGGCGACGGTTCGGGCGTATGAATGGGTGCAAAAAGTGAATCCGCCCAAAGCCTGAGCCCCAGGCAATGATCGTTCCCACGCTCCGCGTGGGAATGCCGCCCTGGACGCTCTGCGTCCACTCACAAAGCGTGACGCAGAGCGTCACAAAATGCATTCCTACGCAGAGCGTGGGAACGATCCTGCTTGCGTCGTTTCGCCGCGCTCACTAACGTAGCGCCTTTAATGACGCTACCCCCGCAGGAGCTTTGCCATGGCCTCGCCAGCCCTCTCACATTTTCTTCCCCGGTTCGGCGTTGCCGCGGCAGTGGCCAGTGCATTAAGCCTGGCCGGTTGCCAGCTCCAGAGCACCCAGGACACCTTGCCTCCCGTTGCCGGCGTGCAGCCGCTCAAAGGCCTGGCACAGAATGTTTCGGTACGCCGCAATGCCCAGGGCATGCCGCTGATCGAAAGCAATACGTTCCATGACGCGCTGTTCAGCCTCGGCTATGTGCACGCCAGCGACCGCATCACGCAGATGGTCACTTTGCGCCTGTTGGCCCAGGGCCGTCTGGCGGAAATGTCCGGCCCGCAAGTGCTCGACGTCGACCGTTTCATGCGCGCCGTCAACCTGAAAAAAAGCGCCGGCGAGCTGTATAACGCCTCTTCGCCGCGCCTCAAGCGCTTCTTTGAAGTGTATGCCCGTGGCGTCAACGCCTACCTGTTCCGCTACCGTGACAAGCTGCCGCCAGACCTCGCCCAGACCGGCTACAAGCCCGAGTACTGGAAGCCGGAAGATTCGGCGCTGTTGTTCTGCCTGCTGAATTTCAGCGAGTCGAGCAACCTGCAGGAAGAACTCTCGTCGCTGGTGCTGGCGCAGAAAGTGGGCGTCGACAAACTCGCCTGGCTTACCCCAAGCGCGCCGGATGAGCCGATTCCGCAGGGTGAAACCGACAAGCTCAAAGGCGTGAACCTCGGCCAGATCACCGGCCTTGCCGGGCTGGAAGCCGTCGGCCAGCAACTCAACAGCCTCAATGCACTGGCGGTGACGACATCGAGCAACTGGGCCATCGGCCCGCAACGCAGCCGCAGTGGCAAAAGCCTGCTGGCCAGCGACCTTGCGGCCCAGCCACAAGCGCCGTCGCCGTGGAATTACGTGCAGATTCGTGCGCCGAAATATCAAGCGGTCGGTGCCTCGATTGCTGGCCTGCCAACGCTGCTGTCCGGTTTCAACGGCAAAGTGGCGTGGAGCATGAGCGCCGTCAAAGGCGACACCCAGGACCTGTTCCTGGAGAAGGTCAAGCGCCAAGGCAACGCCTTGTACTACGAGAACAACGGCAAATGGCTGCCAGCCATCGTGCGCAACGAAACCTTCTTCGCCAAAGGCCAGCGGCCACTGCGCGAAGTGGTGTACGAAACCCGCCACGGCGCCCTGCTCAACAGCAGCCAGGCGCTGACCACCGGGTTTGGCCTGGCGCTGCAAACCGCTGACTTCAAGGACGACAAGAGCCTGGACGCGTTCTTCGACCTGTCCCGCGCGCAAAACGCCGGCAAGGCGTCCGACGCCACCCGGGAAATCCGCGCCATTGCACTGAACATGATCTTCGCCGACGCCAGCAACATCGGCTGGCAAGTCACCGGCCGCTTCCCCAACCGCCGCGAAGGCGAAGGCCTGCTGCCCTCGCCGGGCTGGGACGCGCGGTTTGACTGGGACGGTTACGCCGACGCGATGCTGCACCCGTACGATCAAGACCCGGCCCAAGGCTGGATCGGCACCGCCAACCAGCGCACCGCGCCGCGCGGCTATGGCATGCAGTTGTCCAACTCCTGGGATGCGCCGGAGCGCAGCGAACGCCTGGCGCAACTGGCCAATGCCGGCAAGCATGACAGCCGCAGCATGATCGCCATGCAATACGACCAGACCACCCCCTTCGCCGCCAAGCTCAAGACCATGTTCCAGGCGCCGGGCATGGCCCAGCCGCTGAAACAGGCGATCGATGCACTGCCCGCGGCTGACGCGACCAAGGCCCGTGAGGCGCTGAATCGCCTGATGGCCTTTGATGGTCGCCTGGCGCCAACCTCCGCCGACGCGGCGATCTACGAGCTGTTCCTGCAGGAAAGCACCAAGCAGATCTTCCTCGACGAACTCGGCCCGGAAACCAGCGCCAGCTGGAAAGCCTTTATCAGCAACGCCAACCTGTCGTATTCCGCCAATGCCGACCACTTGCTGGGCCGCGAAGACAGCCCGTTCTGGGACGACGTGCGCACCGCGCAGAAAGAAGACAAACCGGCGATCCTCGCCCGCAGCCTGGCCGCTGCGATCACGGCTGGCGACAGCCAACTGGGCGGCGATCACAAGGCCTGGCAGTGGGGCAAACTGCACAGCACCACCTGGAAAAACACCAACGGCCAGGTGATTCGCGGCCCACTGGCCAGTGGCGGCGACCACAACACCCTGAACCCGGCGCCGTACAGCTGGGGCCAGGATTTCAACACCACCCAGGTGCCGGCGTTGCGCATGATCGTCGACTTCGGCCAAGTGGAACCGATGACCGGCCAGGGCGGCATCGGCCAGTCCGGCAACCCGGCCAGCCCGAACTATGCGAATGGCATCGACCCGTCGCTCAAGGCGCAATACCTGAGCTTCCCGATGCAGCCGCAGAACTTTGACAAGGCGTATGGGAAGACGCGGTTGACCCTTACACCCGGCAAGTAACCCGGTTTCTCACTGAAGAAACCGGATCAAAAATGTGGGAGCTGGCTTGTGTGGGAGCTGGCTTGCCTGCGATGAGGCCGTGTCAGTCACTGATCAAGTGGCTGATGCACCGCCATCGCAGGCAAGCCAGCTCCCACATTGGGAACGATCCCATATCCAATCGAACTTCTTTTATTCCCCCCGCCTCCTAACTGATAAGCCCACTGCCCCGGCACGCCCATGGACCTTGTCATCGCCCGGCCCGAAGGCCTCTACTGCCCCGCCGGAGATTTCTATATCGACCCGTGGCGCCCGGTAGAGCGTTCGGTCATCACCCACGCCCACGGCGACCACGCCCGCACCGGCAACCAGCATTACCTGGCCGCCGCCCCCGGCGAAGGCATTCTGCGTTCGCGCCTGGGCCAGGACATCAACCTGCAAACCCTGGCGTACGGCGAACAACTCGTGCACCACGGCGTGACCCTGAGTTTTCACCCGGCCGGGCATGTGCTGGGCTCGGCCCAGGTGCGTTTGGAATACCAGGGCGAAGTCTGGGTCGCGTCCGGCGACTACAAAGTCGAGCCCGATGGCACCTGCGCGCCCTTCGAACCGGTGCGTTGCCACACCTTTATCACCGAATCCACCTTTGGCCTGCCGATCTACCGCTGGCAGCCCCAGGCCCAAATCTTCGCCGGCATCAATGACTGGTGGCAGGCCAATATCGCCGCCGGCAAGGCCAGCGTGTTGTTCTGTTATTCGTTCGGCAAGGCCCAGCGCATCCTGCACGGCATTGACGCCAGCATCGGCCCGATCCTCAGCCACGGCGCCGTCGAACCGCTGAACCGCGTGTACCGCGAGGCCGGGGTCTACATCCCCGAAACCCTCTACGCCGGCGACTTCAAAAAGACCGACCCGCTGCTGCGCCAAGCCTTGATCATCGCGCCACCGTCGGCCGGTGGCAGCACCTGGATACGCCGCTTCGGTGAGTACAGCGACGCCTTTGCCAGCGGCTGGATGCGCCTGCGCGGCACACGGCGGCGGCGTGGTGTGGACCGAGGCTTTGTGCTCTCGGACCACGCCGATTGGCCGGGGCTGTTGTGGGCGATCGAGCAAACCGGTGCCGAGCGGGTGATGGTCACCCACGGTTCTGTCGGCGTTCTGGTGCGTCACCTGCGGGAAAAAGGCCTGGATGCCCAGGGATTCACCACCGAATACGGTGACGACGAAGAAGAGGCCACGGCATGAAAGCCTTCGCCGAGCTGTACGCCAACCTCGACGCCACCACCTCCAGCAACGCCAAGCTCGCCGCGCTGCAAGCCTACTTTCGCCAGGCCCCACCAGAAGATGCGGCATGGGCAGTGTATTTCCTCTCCGGTGGGCGGCCGCGGCAACTGGTGCCGACGCGCTTGCTGCGCGACATGGCCACCGAAGCGTCGGGCATCGAACCCTGGTTGTTCGAAGAGAGTTACCAGTCGGTGGGTGACCTGGCCGAAACCATTTCCCTGCTGTTGCCAGAATCTTCCTACACCTCAGAAGACGGCTTGGCGGTGTGGCTGGAAGACAAACTCCTGCCCTTGCGCGGTTTGCCACCTCTGGAACTGGCCGAACGCCTGCCCGCGTTATGGGCGCAACTGGATCAGCCGAGCCTGATGGTGTGCATCAAATTGATCACCGGCAGCTTTCGCGTGGGCGTGTCCAAATTACTGGTGACCCGCGCCCTCGCCGCCATGGCTGAGCTGGACAGCAAACGCGTGGCGCAGCGCTTGGTGGGTTACACCGACTTGTCGAACCGTCCTACGGCTGAGGGCTACCTCAAGCTGATCGCCGCCGAATCGTCCGACGAACATGCGCAACGCGGCGGGCAGCCTTATCCGTTTTTTCTCGCCCACGGGTTGGCGCAACCGGTGGAGCAATTCGACACCCTGCTCGGTTCGCCCGCCGACTGGCAGGTGGAATGGAAGTGGGACGGCATCCGCGCGCAACTGGTCAAGCGTGAAGGCCGGCTGTGGGTCTGGTCGCGTGGCGAAGAGCTGGTGACCGACCGTTTTCCTGAACTGCACAGCCTGGTCAGCGGCTTACCGGATGGCACGGTGATCGACGGCGAAATCGTGGTGTGGAAGGACTCGGTGCAACCTTTCGCCCTGTTGCAGCAGCGGATCGGCCGCAAGACCCTGAGCAAAAAAGTCCTTGAGGACGCGCCGGTCGCTGTCCTCGCCTATGACCTGCTGGAATACCAGGGCGACGACTGGCGCAACCACACCCAGGCACAGCGCCGCGCCCAGCTTGAGCAGGTTATTGCGCAGTGCAACCAGGCGGTACTGTTGCCATCGCCCCTTCTCACAGGCACGAGTTGGGCCGACCTGGCCGAGCAACGCGAAGACTCTCGCCGCCTCGGCGTGGAAGGCATGATGCTCAAGGCCAGGGACGGCCTGTACGGCGTGGGCCGCACCAAGGACATGGGCGTGTGGTGGAAGTGGAAAGTCGACCCGTTCAGCGTCGATGCGGTGCTGATCTACGCCCAACGTGGCCATGGCCGGCGCGCCAGCTTGTATAGCGACTACACCTTTGCGGTGTGGGACGGCCCGCCCGGCACTGAACGCACGTTGGTGCCGTTTGCCAAGGCTTATTCGGGGCTGACCGACGAAGAGATGCGCAAGGTCGACGCCATTGTGCGCAAAACCACGGTGGAGAAGTTTGGGCCGGTCAGCAGTGTTACGCCGAGCATGGTGTTTGAGTTGGGGTTTGAGGGGATTGCCCTGTCGAAGCGGCATAAGAGCGGGATTGCGGTGCGGTTTCCCAGGATGTTGCGGTGGCGGCAGGATAAGGCGGTGGATGAGGCCGATAACCTCGGGACCTTGCAGGACTTGTTGACCTGACATAAATCCCCCTGTGGGAGCGGGCTTGCTCGCGAAGGCGGTGGGTCAGTGACAGGTGAGTTGACTGACCCACCGTATTCGCGAGCAAGTCGAATCGTCGCACCGCCGCTCCCACATTTTGATTCGGGTTAAACCCCAAAATAGTGCACTGAAAAATCAATGCCCATTTTCGGGCATCTCCTACACTCAGATCTCCCTAGTCCCACCTTTTAAAACAATCATTCGGAACTACATTCGGAACTATGGTGCAGAAATTGCTACTTGTGATCCGTCTGACACCGTTCAGTAACAGTCCTAAACGCGCCACAAGCGCTTATCTTGGTTTCCAGGGATTACATAATGAAAAAAGCATTGCTGACCCTTTCTGCACTGGCTCTGTGCATGGCTGCTGGTGTTGCTACAGCCAAGGAATACAAGGAATTGCGTTTTGGTGTCGATCCTTCCTACGCGCCGTTCGAATCCAAGGCCGCCGATGGCAGCCTGGTGGGCTTCGATATCGACCTGGGCAATGCGATCTGCGCCGAGCTGAAGGTCAAGTGCAAGTGGGTCGAAAGTGACTTCGACGGCATGATTCCAGGCCTGAACGCCAACAAGTTCGACGGCGTGATTTCCTCGATGACCGTGACCGAAGCCCGTGAAAAGGCGATCGACTTCTCCAGCGAGCTGTTCTCCGGCCCGACCTCCCTGGTGTTCAAAAAAGGCGCGAACTTCTCCACGCCTGAGTCCCTCAAGGGCAAGAGCGTGGGCTACGAGCAAGGCACTATCCAGGAAGCCTACGCCAAGGCCGTGCTGGACAAGGCCGGTGTGACCACCAAGGCTTACGCCAACCAGGACCAGGTGTACGCTGACCTGACTTCCGGCCGTCTCGACGCGTCGGTGCAGGACATGCTGCAAGCCGAACTGGGCTTTTTGAAGTCGCCGGCAGGCGCTGACTACGAAGTCAGCAAGGCCATCGACGACCCATTGCTGCCGTCGAAAACTGCGGTCGGTATCAAAAAAGGTAACAAAGACCTCAAGGCCTTGCTCGATAAAGGTATCAAAGCGTTACACGATGATGGCACCTACGCCACCATTCAGAAGAAACACTTCGGCGATCTGAACCTGTACAGCGGTAAATAACACCCTGGCGCCCACCTGTTTCAGGTGGGCGCTTTTTTATCGCCATAGGTCCTGAATTCATGTTTGAAGATCTTTTGCAAACCCTGGGGCTGAGTGCCTTCAGTTTGAAGGGGTTCGGCCCACTGTTGCTGCAAGGTACGTGGATGACCGTGAAACTGTCGGTCGCCTCCCTGGCTGTCAGCGTCCTGCTGGGCCTGCTCGGCGCCAGCGCGAAACTGTCCAGCGTCAGCCTGATCCGCATTCCCGCCCAGCTCTACACCACCTTGATTCGCGGCGTACCCGACCTGGTGCTGATGTTGCTGATTTTCTACAGCCTGCAAATCTGGCTGACCGGTTTTACCGACTTTATGGAATGGGACTACATCGAGATCGACCCATTCAGCGCCGGGGTTATCACCCTGGGCTTTATCTACGGTGCCTATTTCACCGAGACCTTTCGTGGCGCGATCCTCGCAGTGCCGCGTGGCCAGCTGGAAGCGGCGACCGCCTACGGGCTCACGCGCGGGCAGCGCTTTCGCTTCGTGACCTTCCCGCAGATGATGCGCTTTGCCCTGCCGGGCATCGGCAACAACTGGATGGTGATGCTCAAGGCCACGGCGCTGGTGTCGATCATCGGCCTGGCGGACCTGGTCAAGGCCGCTCAAGACGCGGGCAAGAGCACCTACCAGCTGTTTTACTTCCTGGTTATCGCCGCGTTGATCTACCTGCTGATCACCAGCGCGTCCAACGTCGTCCTGCGCTGGCTTGAGCGCCGCTACTCTGCCGGGTCCCGGGAGGCCGTGCGATGATCGAACTTCTGCAGCAATACTGGCGGCCCTTCCTTTATAGCGACGGCCAGCACATCACCGGGCTGGCGATGACTATGTGGCTGCTCAGCGCAGCGCTGGTGATTGGCTTCGTGGTCTCGATCCCGCTGTCCATCGCCCGGGTTTCGCGCAAGCGCTCCATTCGCTGGCCGGTGCAGTTCTACACCTACCTGTTTCGAGGCACACCGCTGTATATCCAGTTGCTGATTTGCTACACCGGGATCTACAGCATCGCGGCCGTGCGGGCGCAGCCGGTACTGGATGCGTTCTTTCGCGACGCGATGAACTGCACCATCCTCGCGTTCGCCCTGAACACCTGCGCCTACACCACCGAGATCTTCGCCGGAGCGATTCGCAGCATGGCCCATGGCGAAGTCGAAGCGGCCAAGGCCTACGGCTTAAGCGGCTGGAAGCTCTATGCCTACGTCATCATGCCGTCCGCCCTGCGCCGCTCGTTGCCGTACTACAGCAACGAAGTGATCCTGATGCTGCACTCGACCACGGTAGCGTTTACCGCGACGGTGCCGGATATTCTCAAGGTCGCCCGGGACGCCAACTCGGCCACCTACATGACCTTTCAATCCTTCGGCATCGCCGCGTTGATCTACCTGACCGTAACCTTTGCCCTGGTCGGTCTGTTTCGGTTGGCCGAGCGTCGCTGGCTGGCCTTCCTCGGGCCGAGTCACTAAGGAGTCGTGATGCGTCATCAGGTACATGATCTGATCGCGCCGGTGCCAGGCACGGCGCGGCAGATCCACAGTTTCCACTTCGGCCCGGAACAGGCCGAAGGCAAAATCTACATCCAGTCATCGCTGCATGCCGATGAACTGCCGGGCATGCTGGTGGCCTGGCACCTCAAGGTGCGCCTCGTCGAGTTGGCGGCTGCCGGCAGGCTGCGCAGCGAAATCGTGTTGGTGCCGATCGCCAACCCGGTGGGCCTGGAACAGGTGTTGATGGACATTCCGCTGGGCCGCTACGAGCTGGAAAGCGGGCAGAACTTCAATCGCCTGTTTGTCGACCTCAGCGAAGACGTCGGCAATCAGGTTGAAGACTTTTTGGGCGATGACCCCAAGCACAACGTCGAGCTGATTCGCGACGCCTTGAGTCTGGCCCTCGCCGCCCAAACCGCGGACACCCAGCTGCAATCCCAGCGCCTGGTATTGCAACGCCTGGCCTGCGATGCCGACATGGTGCTCGACCTGCATTGCGACTTCGAAGCCGTGGCGCACCTGTACACCACGCCCGAGGCCTGGCCGCAGGTGGAACCGTTGGCGCGCTATATCGGCTCGGAAGCCAACTTGCTCGCCACCGATTCGGGTGGGCAATCCTTTGATGAGTGCTTCACGCTGGTGTGGTGGCAGTTGCAGCAACGCTTCGGCGAGCGCTTCCCGATCCCCATGGGCAGCTTCTCGGTGACCGTCGAGTTGCGCGGCCAAGGCGACGTCAATCATGGCCTGGCCAGCCTCGACTGCCAGGCGATCATCGACTACCTGACACACTTCGGCGCGATTGCCGGCGACGCGGCGCCACTGCCCGAGCTGCCCTACCCGGCCACCCCGCTGGCGGGCGTGGAGCCGGTGACCACACCGGTCGGCGGCCTGCTGGTGTTCAGCGTGCTGCCGGGGGAATACCTGGAAGCCGGGCAACTGATCGCCGAAATCATCGACCCCATTACTGACCGCGTAACGCCTGTGCACTGCCAAAAGGCCGGCCTGCTTTACGCCCGTTCGCTGCGGCGCATGGCCACTGCCGGGATGGTGATCAGCCATGTCGCCGGCACCGAGGCCTATCGCAGCGGCTACCTACTTTCGCCTTGAGGATGCACGCCCCATGTACAAATTGACGGTTGAAGGCCTGCATAAAAGCTATGGCGACAATGAAGTGCTCAAAGGTGTTTCGCTCAAGGCCAAGACCGGTGACGTGATCAGCCTGATCGGCGCCAGCGGTTCCGGCAAAAGTACCTTTTTGCGCTGCATCAACTTTCTGGAAACCCCCAACGACGGCGCGATGACCCTCGACGGCCAGCCGATCCGCATGGTCAGCGACCGCCACGGCATGCGCGTGGCCGACGACGCCGAACTGCAACGCCTGCGCACGCGGCTGGCGATGGTGTTTCAGCACTTCAACCTGTGGAGCCACATGAGCGTGCTGGAAAACATCACCATGGCCCCGCGCCGGGTGCTGGGTTGCAGCAAGAAGGACGCCGAAGACCGCGCCCGTCGCTACCTGGACAAGGTGGGCTTGCCGGCGCGCGTGGCCGATCAATACCCGGCGTTCCTCTCCGGCGGCCAGCAGCAACGGGTGGCCATCGCCCGCGCCCTGGCGATGGAGCCGGAGGTAATGCTGTTCGACGAGCCGACCTCGGCCCTCGACCCGGAGCTGGTCGGTGAAGTGTTGAAGGTGATCCAGGGGCTGGCCGAGGAAGGCCGCACCATGATCATGGTCACCCACGAGATGAGCTTTGCGCGCAAGGTGTCGAGCCAGGTGCTGTTCCTGCACAAGGGCCTGGTGGAAGAACAAGGAAAGCCTGAGGACGTGCTGGGCAATCCGAAGAGCGAGCGCCTGCAGCAGTTCCTGAGCGGTAATTTGAAGTAAACCTTTGCGACGCCTGGAGGGTCTTTGAAAGAGAGCCTCCAGAGCGTCAGCCGCCGTATGGCAAAACCCCACGATTTCGCAAAACACTGGTTTGCCGCCAAGGGCTGGAAGCCGTTCGCCTTTCAGAAAGCGGTGTGGGCGGCGGTCAAGCAAGGCCACTCGGGCTTACTGCATGCCAGCACGGGCGCGGGTAAAACCTATGCGCTGTGGTTTGCCGCCCTCAATCGTTTCGCCATCACTCGCCCGCCCGCCACGGGTAAACGCAAGCCACCTGCTGAACCGCTGACTGTGCTGTGGATCACGCCCATGCGCGCACTTGCGGCCGACACTGCACGCGCCCTAGAAGCGCCGCTTGCGGCGTTGCAGGTTCCCTGGAGCGTCGGCCTGCGCACCGGCGACACCAGCAGCAGTGAACGCGCGCGCCAGAGCCGTCGCCAGCCGACGGCGCTGGTCACTACGCCGGAAAGCCTGACATTGATGCTGGCGCGGGCTGACAGCGAGACAAGCCTGGCGCACGTGCGCATGGTGATCGTGGATGAGTGGCACGAACTGATCGGCAATAAGCGTGGCGTGCAGCTGCAACTGGCGTTGGCGCGCTTGCGGCGCTGGCACCCGGAACTGATGGTGTGGGGGATTTCGGCGACGCTGGGTAATCAGGCTCACGCGCTGGAAGTGTTGGTCCCACAAGGCGGCGGGATCAATGTGCAGGGGCAAACGGCCAAAGCGTTACAGGTCGATACCTTGTTGCCGCCTACCACCGAGCGTTTTCCCTGGGCCGGGCATATCGGTTTGAAGATGTTGCCGCAGGTCGTCGCCGAAGTGCACTCCAGCAGCAGTTGCCTGGTGTTTACCAATACGCGCGCGCAGTCGGAAATCTGGTATCAGGCGTTGCTGGAGGCGCGCCCGGATTGGGCGGGCGTGATCGCCTTGCATCACGGCTCGCTGTCCCGCGAAACCCGCGACTGGGTGGAGCGCGCCTTGAAAGACGGCCAGCTCAAGGCCGTGGTGTGCACCTCCAGCCTGGATTTGGGCGTGGACTTCCTGCCGGTGGAGCGCGTGCTGCAAATCGGCTCGGCCAAAGGCGTGGCGCGCCTGATGCAGCGCGCCGGGCGCTCGGGCCATGCGCCGGGGCGGCCGTCGCGGGTAACGCTGGTGCCGACCCATAGCCTGGAGCTGGTGGAGGCCGCCGCCGCCCAGGATGCGATTGCGCAGCGGCGCATTGAAGCTCGCGAATCGCCTTACAAACCGCTGGATGTGCTCGTACAACATCTGGTGAGCATGGCCCTTGGCGGCGGGTTTACGCCCGACGCGCTGCTCGCCGAAGTACGCGGTGCCTGGGCTTATCGCGACCTCACGGACGCTGATTGGGCCTGGGCGCTGGGGTTTGTGCGCCATGGCGGGCTGTCGCTGACCGCCTACCCCGACTACCGTCGTGTGGAGCCCGATGAGCAAGGCGTCTGGCGCGTGCCGGATGCGCGCCTGGCGCGGCGCCATCGCATGAGCGTCGGCACCATCGTCAGCGATGCGAGTATCCAGCTGAAATTCTGGAGCAAGGGCGGCGGTGGCAAGAACCTGGGCAGTGTCGAAGAAGGTTTTATTGCGCGGCTCAAACCTGGCGATGGTTTCCTGTTTGCCGGGCGTTTACTGGAATTGGTGCGGGTAGAGAACATGACCGCCTATGTGCGCCGCAGCACCGCGAAAAAAGCCGCCGTGCCGCGCTGGAATGGCGGGCGCATGCCGCTTTCCAATGAGCTGGCACAGGCGGTGGTCGAGCGTTTTGATGCGGCGGCACACGGCCACTTCGATGGCCCGGAAATGCGCGCAGTGCAACCTTTGCTGCAAACCCAGTTGCGCTGGTCAGGCCTGCCGACGCGCACGCATTTGCTGGCCGAAGCGCTGAAGTCGCGGGAAGGATGGCACCTGTTTCTTTACCCGTTTACCGGGCGCCAGGTGCATCTGGGGCTGGCGAGTTTGCTGGCGTGGCGCGTCAGCCAAATGCAACCTGTGACCTTTTCGATTGCAGTGAATGATTACGGCCTGGAGCTGTTGAGTGCCACGCCGGTGGAGTGGCCTCTGTTGCTCAACGAAGCGCTGTTGAGTCCGGCCAACTTGCTGTTGGACGTGGCGCAGAGCCTGAATGCAGGTGAACTGGCCTTGCGCCGCTTTCGCGAAATCGCACGCATCGCCGGGCTGGTGTTTGCCGGTTATCCCGGCGCCCCCAAAAGCACACGCCAGGTGCAGGCTTCCAGCGGTTTGTTTTTTGAAGTGTTCAAGCAATACGACCCAGAGAACCTTTTGCTGACACAGGCCGGGGAAGAAGTCCTGCGTGACGAGTTGGATATTCGTCGGTTGGAAGCGACATTGCTCCACCTGTCGGCGCTGAAACTGGACTTGCATGTGATTGAGCGACCGACGCCACTGGCCTTCCCGCTGCTGGTTGAGCGGATGCGCGAGAGCATGAGTTCGGAGAAGCTCTCGGAGCGCATTGCGCGGATGGTCAAGGACCTGGAAAAAATCGCGGATAACGGGAAACGTTGATGGTGTGTTCGGTGACACTTGAGGGAGAAGAACTATGGCTGCTGGCGGAAAAGGCCGTGTACTGGCCCGCGCGCCGGTGCCTTTTGATTGCCGATGCACATTTTGGCAAGGCCTCGGCCTATCGCAGCCTGGGACAACCGGTTCCACAGGGCACCACCAGTGAAAACCTGCAGCGTCTGGACCGCTTGTTATCGGCTCTGCCGTGCGCCCAGGTGATCTTTCTCGGCGACTTCCTGCATGGCCCCGGCTCGCACGCCAGCGGCACCCTGAGCGCCTTGAGAGCCTGGCGTGAGCGCAATCACGAGTTGGCCCTGACGTTGATTCGCGGCAACCATGATAAGCGCGCGGGCGACCCGCCTGCCGACCTGGGGATTGAGGTTGTCACCGAACCCTTGCTGATGGGCCCGTTTGCGCTGCAACACGAGCCGGACGCACACGCCAGCCACCATGTGCTGGCGGGGCATGTGCATCCGGTGTATCGGTTACGCGGCAAGGGCCGGCAGAGTTTGCGCCTGCCCTGTTTTCAGCTTGGGCTGCGGGTCAGCCTGCTACCCGCATTTGGCGCCTTTACCGGTGGCTATGCGGTGGAGCAGAAGGATGATCAGCGGATCTACGTGATCGGCGATGAGGACGTCTGGCCAGTCCAGTAAAGGTCCGGCCAGACGTGCTGACACGCAACCGTCAAGCGACGGGTGCGGGTGGCGGCTCATCGGGAATTGTTGGCACACCGGGCTCGGTGGGCTGGGGGTAATCTTCGTCAGGTTGGCCAGGGATGCCGCCTGCATACGCAGGGTCGGCCATCAGGGACCAGGCCAAAACACCAATCTGGTTGGGTTCAAGCCGGGCGAGTTCGGCGCTGATTCGCGGGTCGATCTTCATAAAGTACTCCTCAAGCGTGGCTCGGCGCGTTTTGCACGCACCGAGGCAGTACACCCAATAGAGTCACTTCCCGCAGACTAATTCCCTTTACGTGTAAGACCTTTCGATCAAGCGCGTGGGAGTGTGACGCCGCGCTGGCCCTGATACTTGCCCGCGCGGTCTTTGTAGGACACTTCACAGGCCTCGTCGGACTGCAGGAACAGCATCTGTGCCACGCCTTCGTTGGCGTAGATCTTCGCCGGCAATGTGGTGGTGTTGGAGAACTCCAGGGTCACGTGGCCTTCCCATTCCGGCTCAAGCGGCGTCACGTTGACGATAATGCCGCAACGCGCGTAGGTGCTTTTACCCAGGCAAATGGTCAGTACGTCGCGGGGAATGCGGAAAAATTCCACGGTTCGCGCCAGGGCGAAAGAGTTTGGCGGGATGATGCACACGTCGCTCTTGACGTCGACGAAGCTCTTTTCGTCGAAGTTTTTCGGGTCGACAATCGCCGAATTGATATTGGTGAACACCTTGAACTCATCGGCGCAACGCACGTCGTAGCCGTAGCTGGACACACCGTACGAAATCACACGCTCATCGCCTTCGCCACGAATCTGGCGTTCAACGAACGGTTCGATCATGCCGTGTTCTTGCGCCATGCGGCGAATCCACTTGTCCGATTTGATGCTCATGGCGGGTGTCCTGAATAGCGAGGTGGAAAAATTCTGTTGGGCATCTTACCGGGGCCGGCCGTGGGGTTCAAAGGGCGCGGGGCTTTTCTTGACGAATGCACTGGCTGCTATAAGCCGCAGCCAGCGGGGCCGGGACTCATAGTGCAGCCGGCAGTGACTGTAAATACCACCGCCAGTCACGAAAATAGAGAAACCTTCGGAAATACCATTGGCACGTTCCGCAAAAAGGGTTAAGGTGGCGCCACTGTGCTGCTTGTGTCACTGAGAATCTCTACACGATATGTTGAATTTCGATCCAACCATCTCCAAGAATTTTTCCTGCTCTTTGCACTCAGTCTCGGCCAGGGCTTTTCCTGAGTCGCAGTTAACTTTGTCCAAGGAGATACACCATGTCTAATCGCCAAACTGGTACCGTTAAGTGGTTCAACGATGAAAAAGGCTTCGGCTTCATCACTCCACAATCCGGTGACGACCTGTTCGTTCACTTCAAAGCTATCCAATCCGACGGCTTCAAAAGCCTGAAAGAAGGCCAACAGGTTTCTTTCATCGCTACCCGCGGTCAGAAAGGCATGCAAGCTGAAGAAGTTCAAGTTATCTAACTTGTACTGACTTAGTCGAAAAAACCCCGCCCTTAAAAGCGGGGTTTTTTTATGCCTGATCGTTCCCACGCTCTGCGTGGGAATGCCTCGTGTGACGCTCTGCGTCACGCCGGGGGACGCAGAGCGTCCTTGGCTGCACTCCCACGCAGAGCGTGGGAACGATCAGTGCACAGCAAAACGCCCGGTGCACTCCCATGCACCGGGCGTTTTCATAGCTGCGTATAAGCCGTTACTGGAACAACGACTCGCTCGACAAGCCATTCTTCTCAAGGATCTCACGCAAGCGCTTGAGGCCCTCTACCTGGATCTGCCGCACCCGTTCACGGGTCAGGCCGATCTCCAGGCCTACATCCTCCAGCGTGCTGCTCTCATGGCCACGCAGGCCGAAGCGGCGAATCACCACTTCACGCTGCTTGTCCGTAAGCTCAGACAGCCACTGGTCAATGCTTTGGGAAAGATCATCGTCCTGCAACAGCTCACAAGGATCCGTCGGACGATCATCCGTCAGGGTGTCCAGCAGGGTTTTATCCGAATCCGGACCCAGCGAGACATCGACCGAAGACACGCGCTCGTTCAGGCCGAGCATGCGTTTTACCTCCCCTACCGGTTTCTCCAGCAGGTTGGCAATTTCTTCAGGCGAGGGTTCATGATCGAGTTTTTGGGTTAGCTCACGCGCCGCCCGCAGGTAGACGTTGAGCTCCTTGACCACATGGATCGGCAACCGGATCGTGCGGGTCTGATTCATGATCGCCCGTTCGATGGTCTGGCGAATCCACCAGGTGGCATAGGTTGAGAAGCGAAAGCCGCGCTCAGGGTCGAACTTCTCCACCGCCCGGATCAAGCCCAGGTTGCCCTCCTCGATCAGGTCCAACAGCGACAGGCCACGATTGACGTAGCGTCGGGCGATTTTCACCACCAGTCGCAGGTTGCTTTCAATCATGCGCTTGCGCCCAGCCGGATCGCCCTTTTGCGACAAACGCGCAAAATGGACTTCTTCTTCGGGAGTGAGCAGAGGGGAAAAGCCGATTTCATTGAGGTACAGCTGCGTGGCGTCGAGCGCCCGCGTGTAGTCAATGTACTTGTGTTGCTTTAACGCGGTGGAGTTCTTGGATTTGGTACGAACTGAAGGTGCAACAGACCCCTCATCATTCGACATCGATTCCTTTTCGGTGAGAATCTCCATTTCAAGGAGAACCTCATCGTCGATGTCAAACTCCGGCGCTTCTTTACTGAGAGCCATTGTTATAGTCCTTTGGTGAGTTCGACCTCAAGCTCAAGCGACGCCTTTATCCTTGGCAACGCTGGAGCCTGTTCCTTCTACGTGAGGGAACAGGCTGTGCAACACATCAACGACGGGGTAGGAATTGCAGCGGATCTACAGGCTTCCCTTGACGGCGAATCTCAAAGTGCAGTTTCACCCGGTCCGTACCCGTTGACCCCATTTCGGCAATTGTCTGTCCGACTTTGACCTGCTGCCCCTCCCGAACCAACAACCTGCGGTTATGACCGTAGGCACTGACGTAGGTATCGCTGTGTTTGATGATGACCAGCTCGCCGTAGCCCCGTAAACCACTCCCGGCGTACACCACTGTCCCATCAGACGCAGCTAAAACAGGCTGTCCCAAATCCCCGGCGATATCAATGCCTTTATTCAAACTACCGTTTGAAGAGAATTTTCCAATTAATACTCCGTTTGAAGGCCATCCCCAACCGGTCGGCGCAGGCCCTGCAGGCGGCAGCGGCGCGGGTGCCGGCTTGCTCGCAACCGTAGGCGTGGCGCTGCCTGCAGGCCGAGTGATGATCGTGGTTCTGCTCGAGGAGGAAGGCGAAGATCCGGAATTTGTCACAACTGCCGTAGGCGTAGAACCGGTGCGCCCATCGAAACGAATGGTTTGCCCCGGATGTATCGTGTATGGCACAGGAATGTTGTTGCGCGCTGCGAGCGCCTTGTAATCCCAGCCGTAGCGGAAGGCGATCGAGAACATCGTGTCCCCCTTTCGCACTACATATTGGCCGGTGGTGACCGTCGGTTTTTGCGGCACGGCGCTGGCCTTACTTCGGTCGACAACCCGCGCGCCACTGGAGGGAGAGCTGGAGCAACCCGCCAATAAGGAACTCAAGACAAGGCCAAGCACCAGTCGCTGAAAGCTTGTTTTACTCATACGCTGCGCAAGACCTGTGAGACTCACCCGCCGCTCCCTTTGTGGTGGCTGAACATGAACGCCTGTATCAGGCCTGAAATATGACGCAAGTATAACTGGGCATTGGACTTTTACCGGCACACGACTGAAACGAAAAATTCATCATGTTTAAGGCCGGCTTCTATTCATGTTGAATCAATAAGCCCCGCTGTAAGACACATCCCCACCAACAGAATTCACTGTTTGCGAACAAATGATCAGGCCAGCGGGCCATTAAGCAAGGGTACGAAGCGTACGGCGCCCAGCACATGCCGCGAAAAGCCTTCGTCCTCACGGATAATGAGCATCAATTGTTGCACTTCGCCGGAGCCCACCGGGATAACCAGACGCCCGCCAGGCGCCAGTTGATCGAGCAACGCTTGTGGTACGTCGGTCGCAACGGCCGTGACGATGATCCCGTTATACGGCGCCAGCGCTGGCCAGCCTTCCCAGCCATCGCCCCAACGGAACACCACGTTGCGCAGGTTCAATTCCACCAGGCGCTCTTTGGCACGGTCTTGCAGAACCTTGATGCGCTCTACCGAGAACACCCGCTCCACCAGTTGCGACAGCACGGCGGTCTGATAACCCGACCCGGTGCCGATCTCCAGCACCTTGTCCAAAGGCCCCGCCGCCAGCAGCAGCTCACTCATGCGCGCGACCATATAAGGCTGCGAGATGGTCTGGTTATGGCCGATGGGCAATGCGGTGTCTTCATAGGCGCGGTGCGCCAGCGCTTCATCGACGAACAGGTGGCGTGGTGTGCGCCGGATGACTTCCAGCACCTGAGCGTTGGACAGGCCTTCTTCGTACAGACGCTGAATCAATCGCTCGCGGGTACGCTGGGAGGTCATCCCGATGCCACGGCGCAGCAGGTCGTCTTGTTCACGCGCCATCAACGCAGCCCCTCGAGCCAGCCATCGAGACTACTGAAGGCATCACTGAAGGTGCGATCAAGCTGCAACGGGGTAATCGAAACATAACCTTGCATCACCGCATGAAAATCAGTGCCAGGGCCGCCATCTTCGGCGTCGCCCGCCGCCGCAATCCAATAACCTTCCTTGCCACGCGGGTCGACCACCTTTAATGGCGCCGCCGCACGGGCACGATGGCCCAGGCGTGTCAGCTGGATGCCGCGAATATGGTCCAGCGGCAAGTTGGGAATGTTCACGTTGAGCACGGTACGCGGCGGCAAGTCCAGGGAACCATGGGCCTCTACCAGCTTGCGCGCGAAATACGCCGCCGTCGCCAGGTTATCCAGTTGCCGCGAGGCAAACGAAAAAGCAAACGAGGTACGCCCCAGAAAACGGCCTTCAAGGGCCGCCGCCACGGTGCCGGAATACAACACGTCATCGCCCAGGTTGGCGCCCAGGTTGATGCCCGACACCACCAGGTCCGGCTCCTGGTCCAACAAGCTGTTGATCGCCAGGTGCACGCAATCGGTGGGGGTGCCGTTCACGCTGATAAAGCCATTGGCCAGAACCTGCGGGTGCAACGGACGGTCGAGCGTCAGCGAACTGCTGGCGCCGCTCTTGTCCTGGTCCGGGGCAACCACCACGCACTCGGCATAATCTTCCAGCGCAGCATAAAGCGCGGCAAGGCCAGGTGCGGTGGCACCGTCATCGTTTGATATCAGAATACGCATGGGTTGTCCGTCTGCCCCACCGGCACCAGATCAACAAGCTCGCGCACCAACACAGTGGCGAAGCATCCGGCCGGCAGGACGAATTCCAATTGCAGAATGTCCAGCGAGGGATAATGCCACGTCAACCCGCCAATGGGCAGTCGCAGAATGCGCCGTTCCTGGCTCATGCCGGCATTCACCAGCCAATCGCGCAGGTCGGCTTCGCTGGCGGCGACGGCTTGTTCCAGCGCGTGGGTTGCACCGGTGGCGGGCGAATCGCCCTCGCCCCACTGCGGCCCGGTTGGGTGCAGGTCCAGTATGGCCAGGCGCGGGTCGCTGCATTCAGCCTCCCCCGCGGGGAAGAAACTGCGGCTGTCGGTGAACGCCAACAGGTCGCCGACCTGGGCGCGCTGCCAGGAACCGTCTGCCACACGCGCCGCCAAGACTTTGTTGAACAAAAAGCTACGCGCGGTGGACAGCAGTCGCGAACGCACATTGCGCTGCTCCGGCAAGGCCTTGCGCGCCGCCCATTCACGCGCGTCCACCACGTTGCCACCGTTATGGCCGAAACGCTGCGCGCCGAAGTAATTGGGGATGCCATGCTGGGCAATCAGTTGCAACCGCGCGTCGATGGCAGCGGTGTCGCCGGCCAATTGGGTCAGGCGCAAGGTAAAACCGTTGGCTGAGTGCGCGCCGCGCTGCAGCTTACGCTTGTGACGGGCCATTTTGAGGATCTTGAGGGTGTCGTTTTCCGCACCGCTCATGTCCGGGTCGGCCTTGCCCGGCAGTTGTATGCTGAACCACTGGCGGGTCAACGCCTGGCGGTCCTTGAGCCCGGCATAACTGACGGTGCGCAACGGCACGCCGGCGGCCTTGGCGATACGCCGCGCGGCTTCTTCGGTATTCAGGCCACGTTTCTCTACCCACAACCACAGGTGCTCGCCGTCGCCGGTCAGCGGGATATCCAGCACTTCGTCGACCTGGAAATCTTCAGCCGTCGCTTTCAGGACCGCGCTGCCCAAGGCCTCGCCATAGGCCCGTGGGCCCAACAGTTGCAGGTCATTCATGCGCGCAGCAACAAGGCAACGGAGTGCACCGCGATGCCCTCTTCCCGGCCGGTAAACCCGAGCTTTTCGGTGGTGGTGGCTTTCACGTTGACTTGATCCAGTTCAATTTGCAGATCCGCGGCAATCAGTGCGCGCATCGATTCGATGTGCGGGGCCATTTTCGGCGCCTGGGCCACGATGGTGTTGTCGACGTTACCGACCTTCCAGCCTTTGGCGTGGATCAGGCCAACCACATGGCGCAGCAACACACGGCTGTCCGCACCCTTGAACGTAGGGTCGGTGTCCGGAAAGTGTTTGCCGATATCGCCCAACGCCGCCGCGCCGAGCAACGCATCGCTCAAGGCATGCAACACAACGTCGCCGTCGGAATGAGCCAGCAACCCATGGTGGTGTGCAATGCGCACGCCGCCCAAGGTGATGAAATCGCCTTCGGCGAAACGGTGCACATCATAGCCGTGGCCAATACGCATAAAAAAACGCCCCGATTTAATTCAGGGCGTGATTCTACCTACTTTTGCCTCACATTAACCGAGCAAAGCACGACCATGATGTCGCAAATGATCTTCGATGAAGCTGGCAATAAAGAAGTAGCTGTGGTCGTAGCCAGGTTGCAGGCGCAGTTCCAGCGGATGGTTGGCGGCCTTGGCTGCTTGCTGCAGGGCTTCGGGCTTGAGCTGCACGGCGAGAAAATCGTCGCGGTCGCCTTGATCCACCAGCAGTGGCAGCTTTTGCGAGGCTTCGCTGATCAGCACGCAGGCATCCCATTCGCGCCACTTCGAGCGCTCTTCGCCCAAGTAGCGGGAGAAGGCTTTCTGGCCCCACGGGCAATCCATCGGGTTGTTGATCGGCGAAAAGGCCGACACCGACTGGTAACGCCCCGGGTTGCGCAAGGCACACACCAACGCACCGTGGCCGCCCATGGAGTGACCGCTGATGCCGCGTTTATCCGATGCCGGGAAATGCGCCTCAACCAACGCAGGCAATTCCTGCACCACGTAGTCGTGCATCCGATAGTGCTTGGCCCAGGGCTCCTGCGTGGCGTTCAAGTAGAAGCCGGCACCCAGGCCGAAATCCCAAGCGTTGTCCGGGTCGCCGGGCACACCTGGCCCACGCGGGCTGGTGTCCGGCGCGACGATAATCAACCCCAGCTCGGCGGCCACGCGCTGCGCGCCGGCCTTCTGCATGAAGTTTTCATCGGTGCAGGTCAGCCCGGACAGCCAGTACACCACCGGCAGCTTGCCGCCCTGCTCCGCTTGCGGCGGCAGGTAGACGGCGAAGGTCATGTCGCAATCGAGCACATCGGAATGATGCTTGTAGCGTTTATGCCAGCCGCCGAAGCTCTTCTGGCAGGACAGGTTTTCCAGACTCATGGCCGACCTCAGAAGTGGATGACGGTACGAATGCTCTTGCCTTCATGCATCAGGTCAAACGCTTTGTTGATGTCTTCCAGGCCCATGGTGTGGGTGATGAACGTGTCCAGCGGGATCTCGCCGGTCTGGGCCATTTCCACGTAGCTTGGCAATTCGGTGCGGCCACGCACGCCACCGAACGCCGAACCACGCCAGACACGCCCGGTGACCAGCTGGAAGGGGCGAGTAGCGATTTCCTGGCCCGCACCGGCAACACCGATGATCACCGACTCGCCCCAACCCTTGTGGCAGCACTCGAGCGCGGCGCGCATCAATTGCACATTGCCGATGCACTCGAAGGAGAAGTCCACGCCGCCGTCGGTCAAGTCGACGATCACGTCCTGGATTGGGCGGTCGTAGTCTTTCGGGTTGATGCAGTCAGTGGCGCCCAGTTGCTTGGCGATTTCGAACTTGGCCGGGTTGATGTCGATGGCAATGATGCGCCCGGCCTTGGCCTTGACCGCACCGATGACGGCCGACAGGCCAATGCCGCCGAGGCCAAAGATGGCCACGGTGTCGCCCGGCTTGACCTTGGCAGTGTTGATCACCGCACCAATGCCCGTGGTGACACCACAACCCAGCAGGCAGACTTTTTCCAGCGGCGCTTCTTTAGGAATCTTGGCCACCGAAATTTCCGGCAGCACGGTGTATTCGGAGAAGGTCGAGGTGCCCATGTAGTGGAAAATCGGCTGGCCCTTGTAGGAGAAACGCGTGGTGCCGTCGGGCATCAAGCCTTTGCCCTGGGTGGAACGGATGGCCTGGCACAGGTTGGTCTTGCCCGACAGGCAGAATTTGCACTTGCCGCATTCCGGGGTGTACAGCGGGATCACGTGGTCGCCGATGGCCACCGACGTGACACCCTCGCCAATCGCCTCAACGACTGCACCGCCTTCATGACCAAGGATTGACGGGAAGATGCCTTCCGGGTCAGCGCCCGACAAGGTGTAGGCGTCGGTATGGCACACGCCGGACGCGACCACGCGCAACAGCACTTCGCCGGCCTTGGGCATGGCGACATCCACTTCAACGATCTCAAGGGGCTTTTTCGCTTCGAAGGCTACGGCGGCGCGGGACTTGATCATCCGGGTTTCTCCATGGAATTAAAAACTGAGGCGGTGAGTGTAAAACATGGCTCAGTGATTAATAATCCGGCCCAAAGCAAAACTTTATTGCTGTACAGGGATAATAAATATGCTGGAGAACCGCTGGGAAGGCATTGATGAGTTTGTCGCGGTGGCCGAATGCAGCCAATTTACGGCGGCTGCCGAACGCCTGGGCGTGTCGTCGTCGCACATCAGCCGCCAGGTCGCACGCTTGGAGGAGCGGCTGCAAACGCGATTGCTGTATCGCAGCACCCGCAAAGTGACCTTGACCGAGGCCGGCCAGACCTTCCTGCAGCACTGCCAGCGTTTACAGGATGGTCGCGAAGAAGCCTTGCGCGCCGTGGGCGACCTCACCAGTGAACCCAAGGGCATGTTGCGCATGACCTGCGCGGTGGCGTACGGCGAGCGGTTTATTGTGCCGCTGGTCACGCGGTTCATGGGGCTCTACCCGCAACTGCGCGTCGATATCGAGCTGACCAATCGCCAGCTGGACCTGGTGCATGAAGGCCTCGACCTTGCGATCCGCCTCGGCCGCCTGCAAGACTCGCGCATGGTTGCCAGTCGCTTGGCGCCACGGCGCATGTATTTGTGTGCGTCACCTTCCTACCTGGCGCGGTATGGTCGGCCACATAGTTTGTCGGAATTGAGTCGGCATAACTGCCTGATCGGCAGCTCGGATATCTGGCAACTCGCCCAGGACGGGCGCGAATTCTCACAACGCGTGCAGGGCAACTGGCGCTGCAACAGTGGGCAAGCGGTGCTGGACGCTGCATTGCAAGGCGTCGGGTTGTGCCAGCTGCCGGACTATTACGTGCTGGAGCATCTGCACAGTGGCGCCCTGGTGCCGTTGCTCGAAGCCCATCAACCGCCGAACACAGCGGTGTGGGCGCTGTACCCACAGCAACGGCATTTGTCGCCGAAAGTCAGGAAGCTGGTGGATTTTTTGAAGGAGGGGTTGGCTGAGCGGCCGGAGTACAGCGCGTAATTTGGGGTGACTGTTCGGGCTTCATCGCGGGCAAGCCCGACTCCCACAGGGAATTGCATTTCAACTGTGGGAGCTGGCTTGCCTGCAATGAAGTCGACGCGGTGTCACTGACTATCTGCGGTTTGCCCACCGCAACCTGAGCCACTCCAGGTCTTCGGGACGCGTGACCTTGATGTTGTCCGCGCGCCCTTCGATCAGGCGTGGTGCCTGGCCAGACCATTCCATGGCCGAGGCTTCGTCGGTGATCACTGCATCAGCGACCAGGCTGTCGGCCAAGGCACGGTGCAAGGCGCCGAGGCGGAACATCTGCGGTGTGTAGGCTTGCCAGATCAGGCTGCGGTCGACGGTTTCGACCACGCGGCCGTGCTTGTCGACGCGCTTGAGGGTGTCGCGCGCCGGTACGGCGAGCAAGCCGCCGACCGGATCATCCGCGAGTTCCGCCAAAAGCTTGTCGAGGTCATCACGGCTCAGGTTAGGCCGCGCAGCATCGTGCACCAGCACCCAATCGTTATCATCGGCGCCCAGGGCATTGAGGTGCAGCAGCGCATTGAGTACCGAGCCCGAGCGCTCCGAACCACCGTCCGCACGTTGAATACGCGGGTCAGTAGCACATGCCAGCGTGGGCCAGTAAGGATCGTCAACCGCCAGACTGACCACCAAGCCTTTGAGCGTTGGATGGTCGAGGAAACAGCCAAGGCTGTGTTCGAGAATAGTGCGCCCGCCCAGTTGCAGATATTGCTTGGGACGGTCCGCGGCCATACGGGCACCAACGCCCGCGGCAGGAATCACGGCCCAGAAGGCCGGTAAACTGTTACTCATTGGGCCAACTGGTAGAGGGTTTCACCCTCCTTGACCATGCCCAACTCATGACGCGCCCGCTCTTCAACGGTCTCGGTGCCTTTTTTCAGCTCAAGCACCTCGGCATCAAGCACGCGGTTGCGCTCCAGCAGGATTTCGTTTTCGGCGTGCTGATCGGCAATTTGCTGGGTCAGTTCTTTCACCTGCGCAAAGCTGCCATTACCGACCCATAGGCGGTACTGCAGGCCAGCCAGCAATAAGAGCAAGACGAGGAACAACCAATTGGGACTGCGCATCGAAATCCGGGTATCCAGTAAAAAAAGACAGCCATGCAAAACTTTTGAAGCAACTGATAGCACGAAGCCTGGATGAACCAGGCTTGTGCTTGATAGCCATCAGATTAGCGGCGAAATTCACGCTGTCGTGATTTTTCCGACGTAATCCGCTGACTTTTTACCACGCTTTACCATCAAGGAGCGATCAGCCGCGAAACTCGCTGCGACCGTTGTACTTGGCTTTACCCGCCAGTTGCTCTTCGATACGCAGCAATTGGTTGTACTTGGAAACGCGGTCGGAACGGCACAGGGAACCGGTCTTGATCTGGCCCGCCGACGTGCCCACGGCCAGGTCGGCAATGGTCGAGTCTTCGGTTTCGCCGGAGCGGTGCGAGATCACGGCGGTGTAGCCCGCAGCCTTGGCCATCTGGATGGCTTCCAGGGTTTCGGTCAGGGTGCCGATCTGGTTGAACTTGATCAGGATCGAGTTGGCGATCTTTTTGTCGATGCCTTCTTTCAGGATCTTGGTGTTGGTCACGAACAGGTCGTCGCCCACCAGTTGGATTTTCTCGCCAATCTTGTCGGTGAGGACTTTCCAGCCCGCCCAGTCAGACTCGTCCAGGCCGTCTTCGATCGAGATGATCGGGTAGCGCTCGGTCAGGCCTTTGAGGTAGTCGGCAAAACCTTCGGAGGTGAACACGTGGCCTTCACCGGACAGGTTGTACTTGCCGTCTTCGTAGAACTCGCTCGCGGCGCAGTCCAGGGCCAGGGTCACGTCGGTGCCCAGCTTGTAGCCAGCGTTGGCCACGGCTTCGGAGATCACTTTGAGTGCATCTTCGTTGGACGCCAGGTTCGGTGCGAAACCACCTTCGTCACCCACGGCAGTGCTCAGGCCACGGGCCTTCAGCACAGCTTTGAGGTGATGGAAAATCTCGGTGCCCATGCGCAGGCCTTCGGAGAAGGTCTTGGCGCCAACCGGCTGAACCATGAATTCCTGGATGTCGACGTTGTTATCAGCGTGCTCGCCACCGTTGATGATGTTCATCATCGGCACCGGCATGGAGTAAACACCCGGCGTGCCGTTCAGGTTGGCGATGTGTGCGTACAGCGGCAGGTCCTGGTCCTGGGCGGCGGCCTTGGCAGCAGCCAGGGACACGGCGAGGATGGCGTTGGCGCCCAGGCTGCCTTTGTTTTCGGTGCCGTCGAGCTTGATCATCGCGTGGTCCAGGGCTTTCTGGTCCAGCGGGTCCTTGCCCAGCAACAGGTCACGGATCGGGCCATTGATGTTGGCGACCGCTTTCAATACACCTTTGCCCAGGTAACGGCTCTTGTCGCCATCACGCAGTTCCAGCGCTTCGCGCGAACCGGTAGAAGCACCGGACGGCGCGCAGGCGCTGCCGATGATGCCGTTATCGAGAAGCACGTCGGCTTCGACGGTGGGGTTGCCACGGGAGTCGAGAACTTCACGACCTTTGATGTCGACGATTTTTGCCATTGTTGTAAACACTCCAAAGTTGACGAAAACGACGCAGCTGAAGGAAATCTTTTGACCGACCGCAAGGGTGGAACAACGAGGCAGGCTTGCAGGCGACAAGGCTCAGGCCCGCAGGCCTGAGCGTAAAGCGAGGGAAAGTCTACCGGAGAAATGGCGCTTACGCGGTCTCTACCGTCGGAAAACTCTTGACCAGTTCGTCCAACTGCTTGAGCTGCGCCAGGAACGGCTCCAGCTTGTCCAGGCGCAGGGCGCATGGGCCGTCGCATTTGGCATTGTCCGGGTCCGGGTGAGCTTCCAGGAACAGGCCAGCCAGGGACTGGCTGATGCCGGCCTTGGCCAGGTCCAGCACCTGGGCACGCCGCCCACCGGCGGAATCGGCGCGACCACCGGGCATTTGCAGCGCGTGGGTCACGTCGAAGAACACCGGGTATTCGAACTGTTTCATGATGCCGAAACCGAGCATGTCCACCACGAGGTTGTTGTAGCCGAAGCTCGAACCACGCTCGCAGAGAATCAGCTGGTCGTTACCCGCTTCCACGCATTTGTTCAGGATGTGTTTCATTTCCTGGGGCGCGAGGAACTGGGCTTTCTTGATATTGATCACAGCACCGGTCTTGGCCATCGCGACGACCAGATCGGTCTGGCGCGACAGGAAGGCCGGCAACTGGATGATGTCGCACACCTCGGCGACCACAGCAGCCTGCTCAGGCTCGTGGACGTCGGTGATGATCGGCACGCCGAAGGCTTGCTTGATGTCCTGGAAGATCCGCATGCCTTCTTCAAGGCCCGGGCCGCGATAGGAAGTCACGGACGAACGGTTGGCCTTGTCGAAGCTGGCCTTGAACACATAAGGGATACCGAGCTTCTCGGTAACCTTGACGTACTCTTCACAGACCTGCATCGCCATGTCACGGCTTTCCAGCACGTTCATGCCGCCGAACAGCACCATGGGCTTGTCGTTGGCAATCTCGATGTCGCCTACGCGAATGATCTTCTGGGCCATCAGGTTTACGCCTTCTTCTGATGTTGCGTCAGTGCAGCTTTAACGAAACCGCTGAACAACGGGTGACCGTCGCGCGGCGTCGAGGTGAACTCAGGGTGGAACTGGCAGGCCACGAACCACGGATGATCCGGCGCCTCGACCACTTCAACCAGCTTGCCATCACCGGAGCGACCGGAAATTTTCAGGCCGGCTTCTTTGATCTGCGGCAGCAGGTTGTTGTTCACTTCGTAGCGGTGACGGTGACGCTCGACGATCACGTCCTTGCCGTAGCAATCGTGAACCAGCGAGCCCGGCTCCAGCAGGCAGTCTTGCGCGCCAAGGCGCATGGTGCCGCCCAGGTCGGAGCTTTCGGTACGGGTTTCAACGGCGCCGGTGGCATCTTCCCACTCGGTGATCAGGCCCACGACCGGGTGGCCGCTGGTGTGATCGAACTCGGTGGAGTTGGCGTCTTTCCAGCCCAGCACGTTACGGGCGAACTCGATAACGGCCACTTGCATGCCCAGGCAGATCCCCAGGTACGGCACTTTGTTTTCGCGAGCGTACTGAACAGCAGTGATCTTGCCTTCCACGCCACGCAGGCCGAAACCGCCCGGCACGAGGATCGCGTCAACACCTTCGAGCAGCGCAGTGCCCTGGTTCTCGATGTCTTCGGAATCGATGTAGCGCAGGTTGACCTTGGTACGGTTGCTAATACCGGCGTGGCTCATCGCTTCGATCAGCGACTTGTACGCATCCAACAGTTCCATGTACTTGCCGACCATGGCGATGGTGACTTCGTGCTCTGGGTTGAGCTTGGCGTCAACCACCGCTTCCCACTCGGACAGGTCCGCGCCGTTGCACTGCAGGCCGAAACGCTCGACCACAAAATCGTCCAGGCCCTGGGAGTGCAGGATGCCCGGGATCTTGTAGATGGTGTCGGCGTCTTCGAGGGCAATCACCGCACGTTCTTCAACGTTGGTGAACTGCGCGATCTTGCGACGCGAGGAAATGTCGATCGGGTGATCGGAGCGGCACACCAGCACGTCCGGCTGCAGGCCGATGGAACGCAGTTCCTTGACCGAGTGCTGGGTAGGCTTGGTTTTGGTTTCGCCGGCGGTGGCGATGTACGGCACCAGTGTCAGGTGCATCAGCATCGCGCGCTTGGCGCCGACTTCGAAACGCAGCTGGCGGATGGCTTCGAGGAACGGTTGGGATTCGATGTCACCCACGGTGCCACCGATCTCGACCATCGCCACGTCGGCATCGCCCGCACCCTTGATGATGCGGCGCTTGATTTCGTCGGTGATGTGCGGGATCACCTGGATGGTTGCACCCAGGTAGTCACCACGGCGCTCCTTGCGCAGCACGTGCTCGTAGACACGGCCGGTGGTGAAGTTGTTGTTCTGGGTCATGGTCGTGCGGATGAACCGCTCGTAGTGGCCCAGGTCCAGGTCGGTCTCGGCGCCGTCGTGTGTGACGAACACTTCACCGTGCTGGAACGGGCTCATGGTGCCCGGGTCAACGTTGATGTACGGGTCCAGCTTGAGCATGGTGACCTTAAGTCCCCGCGCCTCCAGGATGGCCGCCAATGAAGCGGAGGCAATGCCTTTCCCCAATGAAGAAACAACACCGCCCGTGACGAATATGTAGCGCGTCATGAAAAACCCTAGAAGTCTGCGTTAAAGCGGTCCGAGCCGCCGGGGAAAGCGAAGGAAGGCCGAAGCCCCCGATCACCTGCATTAATCACAGTGCACCTTTCAAAAAAACCGCCGCGTTGTGACAGACCAGCAATGAAACACCGGTACGTTGATCGCTACACATTTTTTGGAATCGCCCAGCAAAGACTGCTTGGTAATCGGCAACTGCTGCGATTCAGTCGAATCCACAGAAGTTGTATCAAGAAGGGAGCGTAGTCTACCGGAAAGGCTCTATCAGCTCAAACCTTGATCGCAGATCTGTGGCATCCAATGTAATTGCCAGTCGCCAGACGCGCTGGCCCATAGCCCCGCAAGGGTTGGGACTGCCAGCAATTGCTCGCCCTGATAGAGGAGCGGCAATCTGCCACGGATGAAGCCGGGCAGCGCACGTTCGTTAAGCAGACGCTTCAGGTCCCGACGGCCTCGACCTGGCACTTCGATGATTTCGCCGCCCTGGCGGTAACGGACCGACAGCAGGCCTTCGGGGGCACTGCCAATAAACTTGAGCTGGCCATTGCCGGGTAACTCTAGTGGTTTTTGCGGATCGGGCCAGCTCACCATAGCGTCGGAAAATTCCGACCAAGTGGTAGGCAGCCACCAAAGGCGCTCACCGCAACGATGCAGTTGGCCGTCGGCCAGGCGCCACAACGGTTGTGCGTCACCCTTGGCATCACGCAGGGAATACCAGCCCGCCCAGTGGTCGCTGTCGGGTAAGCGGGTCAGCGGAGTCAGCCAGTGACGCAGGGCATTACGTTGACGGGCGTCGGAAAGTTCGCGTAATGGCGCAAGGGCCAGCGACGGCAAGGCCAGCCAGGGAAACGGCGAAGGTTGGTCGGCGGCGCGCAGGTCCATCTTCGCCAATTCGTCGAGCAGGCCCTGGGCTTCGCTCAGGTGCTCGGCAGTACGGGCCAGGCTGGCGACCGCTTGGGGCCAACGCTGCGTCAGCGCAGGAAAAACACGGTGACGCAGGTAATTTCGCGAGAAGCGTGGATCAGCATTGGAAGGATCTTCGATCCAGGCCAACTGATGCTCACGGGCGTAGGCTTCCAATTCAGCGCGCGAGGCTTCCAGCAGCGGCCGCACCAAGTGGCCATCCGCCAAAGGGCGATGCACGGGCATGGCCGCCAACCCACGCACGCCAGCCCCACGCAGCAGGCGAAACAACAAGGTTTCAGCCTGATCGTCGCGATGCTGCCCGGTGAGCAACACCTCCCCTGCCCCGGTGACCTCGGTAAACGCCTGATAACGCGCCTCACGCGCCGCACGCTCAAGGCTTGCGCCGAGCTGGACTTGCACGCGCATCACCCGCAGGGGCACGCCCAGGCTGTCACATACTGTTTGGCAATGATTGGGCCAGGCGTCAGCGGCAGATTGCAGGCCATGATGAATATGGACAGCGCTGAGCGGCGGCAGAATGTTGGTTTTGGCCAGAGTGGCCAGGAGATGCAGCAGGACCGTGGAATCAAGCCCGCCCGAGAACGCGATATGCCAGGCTGGCGCATTGAGCCAGGGAGCCAGAGTTTGCAGGAGTTTGGCGGATAGAGCCGGCTTCATAACAAAGTACCGCCATCAATCTGGAATGCGATAACCCAGCATACACAAAGCAAATGTGGGAGCGGGCTTGCTCGCGAAAGCGGTGTGTCAGTCACTGAATATGTTGACTGATATACCGCTTTCGCGAGCAAGCCCGCTCCCACATTAGTACCGCATTGTCTGCCAGATCAGTGTTTGATCAGAGGCCGTAGCTCATCAAGCGCTCGTAACGACGGGCCAGCAGCGCCTCGTTATCGAACTTCTTGAGCATCGCCAGTTGCGAACCCAGCTCAGCGCGGATAGTCGCAGCAGCAGCAACCGGGTCACGGTGGGCGCCGCCCAACGGCTCGGCGATCACTTTATCTACGATACCCAGGCCTTTGAGGCGATCAGCGGTGATGCCCATGGCTTCGGCAGCGTCCGGCGCTTTTTCGGCGGTTTTCCACAGGATCGAAGCGCAACCTTCCGGCGAGATCACCGCGTAGGTCGAATATTGCAGCATGTTGAGCTGGTCGCAGACGCCGATGGCCAGTGCACCGCCGGAACCACCTTCACCAATCACGGTGGCGATGATCGGGGTTTTCAGGCGGGCCATTACGCGCAGGTTCCAGGCGATTGCTTCGCTCTGGTTACGCTCTTCGGCGTCGATACCTGGGTAGGCACCCGGGGTGTCGATGAAGGTCAGGATCGGCATCTTGAAGCGCTCGGCCATTTCCATCAGGCGGCACGCCTTGCGGTAGCCTTCAGGGCGCGGCATACCGAAGTTGCGGCGCACTTTCTCGCGCACTTCACGGCCTTTCTGGTGACCGATGACCATTACCGGCTGGTCGTCCAGGCGAGCGATACCGCCCACAATGGCCGCGTCGTCGGAGAAGTGGCGGTCGCCGTGCAGCTCGTCGAACTCGGTAAAGATGTGCTGAATGTAGTCCAGGGTGTACGGACGGCGCGGGTGGCGAGCCAGGCGCGCGATCTGCCAGCTGGTCAGCTTGCCGAAGATGTCCTCGGTGAGCGTGCTGCTCTTGTCTTGCAGGCGAGCGATCTCATCGCCGATATTCAGCGAATTGTCATTGCCGACCAGGCGCAATTCTTCAATCTTGGCTTGCAGGTCAGCGATCGGCTGTTCGAAATCAAGAAAATTCGGGTTCATAAGCGTCCGTCTTGGGTCGACGGCCAAGGAGTGCCTGGCCAGCCGGTTGTCTATTCGCGCCCTACCTTAAGGGAGAGGCGCGTTTAGGTCGAGATTAAATGTTCAGTCGAGATCAGACATATCTGACCGTCAACGGTATTGGAGGAAGACGTTGTCTCGCCCGAACTGGTCACGCAATGCTTGAATCAAGCCATCAGCGGGATCAATTCGCCACGTCTCGCCGAACTGCAACATCGCCTTGGCGTCATTGCCGGTGTACTCCATGGTCACCGGGCACGCGCCTCGGTGGCGTTTGAGCAGGTCACCCAACCAGCGTAGCTGATCGCCTTTGAGGGCTTCGGTCTTGACCTTCAAACGCAGGCTTTCGGCAAGGTTGGTGCGTGCATCTTCCATGCTCATCACCCGCTTGATGCGCAGGCGCAGGCCACCGGAGAAGTCATCGTTGCTGACCTCTCCTTCCACCACCACCATCGCATCCGTCTGCAGCAACGACTGCGCGGAATGGAAGGCGTCGGCAAACAGCGACGCTTCAATGCGGCCCGAGCGGTCGTCGAGGGTGATAAAGCCCATCTTGTCGCCCTTTTTATTTTTCATCACCCGCAGGGCGATGATCATACCGGCGACGGTCTGGGTATCACGCGCCGGTTTCAGGTCGATGATGCGCTGACGGGCGAAACGGCGGATTTCACCTTCGTATTCGTCAATCGGGTGACCGGTGAGGTACAGGCCCAAGGTGTCTTTCTCACCTTTGAGGCGCTCCTTGAGGGTCAGTTCCTTGGCCTTGCGATGGTTGGCGTACACATCCGCGTCTTCTTCGACGAACAGCCCGCCAAACAGGTCGGCATGGCCGCTGTCATGGGTGCGCGCGGTCTGTTCGGCCGCTTTGATCGCCTCTTCCATTGCGGTCAGCAGCACTGCACGGTTGCGGTCGATATTTGCCTGGTAAGCCTTCGGCTCATCATGGAAATACGGGCCGAGACGGTCGAGTGCGCCGCTGCGGATCAAACCATCAAGGGTACGTTTGTTGATGCGCTTGAGGTCAACCCGTGCGCAGAAGTCGAACAGGTCTTTGAACGGCCCGTCCTGACGCGCTTCGGTGATGGCCTCCACCGGGCCTTCGCCCACGCCTTTGATGGCGCCCAGGCCATAAATGATGCGGCCTTCGTCGTTCACCGTGAACTTGAACTCCGAGGCGTTCACGTCCGGCGCATCGAGGCGCAGCTTCATGGTGCGCACTTCCTCGATCAAGGTCACGACCTTGTCGGTGTTGTGCATATCCGCCGAAAGTACCGCGGCCATGAACGGCGCCGGGTAGTGAGCTTTCAGCCAGGCGGTCTGGTACGACACCAGGCCGTAGGCGGCGGAGTGGGATTTGTTGAAACCATAACCGGCGAATTTTTCCACCAGGTCGAAAATGTTACCGGCCAGGTCAGCGTCGATATTGTTGGTGGCGCAACCTTCAATGAAACCGCCGCGCTGCTTGGCCATCTCCTCGGGCTTTTTCTTACCCATGGCGCGACGCAGCATGTCCGCACCGCCAAGGGTGTAACCGGCCATGACCTGGGCAATCTGCATCACCTGTTCTTGATACAGGATGATGCCGTAAGTCGGCGCCAATACCGGCTTGAGGCCTTCGTACTGGTAGTCGGAGTGCGGGTACGCCAGTTCAGCGCGGCCGTGCTTACGGTTGATGAAGTCGTCCACCATGCCCGATTGCAGCGGGCCCGGACGGAACAGCGCCACCAGTGCGATCAAGTCTTCCAGGCAGTCGGGCTTGAGCTTTTTGATCAGCTCCTTCATGCCGCGCGACTCAAGCTGGAACACCGCCGTGGTTTCGGCTTTTTGCAGCAAGGTGTACGTCGGTTTGTCGTCCAGCGGGATAAAGGCGATATCCAGCGGTTCTTCGTTGACCTTGGCGCGCTCGCGGTTAATCGTCTTCAGCGCCCAGTCGATGATCGTCAGGGTCCGCAGGCCGAGGAAGTCGAACTTCACCAGGCCGGCCGCCTCCACGTCGTCCTTGTCGAACTGGGTAACCAGGCCGTCGCCTTCTTCATCGCAATAGATCGGCGAGAAGTCGGTGAGTTTGGTCGGCGCAATAACCACACCACCGGCGTGTTTACCGACGTTACGCACCACGCCTTCGAGCTTGCGCGCCATGTCCCAGATTTCGGCGGCTTCTTCATCGACCTTGATGAAGTCGCGCAGGATTTCTTCCTGTTCGTAGGCCTTTTCCAAGGTCATGCCGACTTCAAACGGAATCATCTTCGACAGACGGTCCGCCAAGCCGTAGGACTTGCCCTGCACCCGGGCCACGTCACGGATTACAGCCTTGGCCGCCATGGAACCGAAGGTGATGATCTGGCTGACCGCATTGCGGCCGTATTTTTCGGCCACGTACTCGATCACGCGGTCACGGCCATCCATGCAGAAGTCGACGTCGAAGTCGGGCATGGATACCCGTTCCGGGTTCAGGAACCGTTCGAACAGCAGGTCATATTCCAGCGGGTCGAGGTCGGTAATTTTCTGCACATAGGCCACCAGCGAGCCGGCACCCGACCCCCGGCCAGGCCCTACCGGCACGCCGTTGCTTTTGGCCCACTGGATAAAGTCCATTACGATCAGGAAGTAACCGGGGAAGCCCATCTGGATAATGATATCCAGCTCGAAATTCAGCCGGTCGACATAGACCTGGCGCTTGGCGTCGTAGTCTTCGGTGGTGTCCTTGGGCAGCAGCACGCTGAGGCGCTCTTCCAGGCCATCGAACGACACTTTGCGGAAATACTCGTCGATGGTCATGCCATCGGGAATCGGGAAGTTGGGCAGGAAGTGCTTGCCCAGCTTCACTTCGATATTGCAGCGCTTGGCGATCTCGACGGAGTTTTCCAGGGCCTCGGGCAGGTCGCTGAACAGCTCGGCCATTTCCTCGGCGCTTTTGAGGTACTGCTCTTCGCTGTAGTTCTTCGAACGGCGCGGGTCATCCAGCGCCCGGCCTTCGCCGATGCACACGCGAGTTTCGTGAGCCTCGAAATCTTCCTTCTTGATAAAACGCACATCGTTGGTCGCCACCAGCGGCGCGCCCAGCTTGTCGGCCAGGGCCACAGCGGCGTGCAGATGTTCTTCGTCGTTGGGGCGGTTGGTGCGCTGCACTTCCAGATAGAAGCGGTCAGGGAAAACGTCCATCCACTCGCGGGCCAACACCTCGGCTTCCTGCGGGTTACCGCCGAGCAGCGCGATACCGATCTCGCCCTCTTTGGCCGCCGAGAGCATGATCACGCCTTCGCTCGCTTCGGCCACCCACTCGCGCTCGATGATGATCGAGCCGTTGCGCTGGCCGTCGATAAAGCCACGGGAAATCAGTTCGGTGAGGTTGCGGTAACCGACGCCGTTCATCGCCAACAGGCTGATGCGGCTCAGGGGGTTATCCGGGTCTTTGTTGGACAGCCACAGGTCGACGCCGCAAATCGGCTTGATGCCGGCGCCCATGGCGTTTTTGTAGAACTTGACCAGGGAACACATGTTGTTCTGATCGGTCACCGCTACCGCAGGCATGTTCATGCCCACCAGGGTTTTGACCAGCGGTTTGATCCGTACCAGGCCGTCGACCAGGGAATATTCAGTGTGCAGGCGCAGGTGAACGAATGAAGCCGGCATAGTGATCCTGTCTAGAAACTTAGAAACAACAAGGCCCGGGATTGTACCGGGCCTTGAGCAAAACATCAGCCTCGCGACTAAACCTCGCTGAGGCTCTCACGCGCCTCGTAAGCCTGGCGCACCGGGGCAAACGAGCGGCGGTGGATCGGCGTGGGGCCAAGGCGAGCCAGGGCTTCCAGATGAACGGGCGTCGGATAACCTTTGTGACCGCCAATGCCGTAGCCGGGGTAGATCAATTCAAACGCGGCCATTTCACGGTCACGGCTGACCTTGGCCAGGATCGAGGCAGCCGCGATAGCCGGAACCTTGCTATCGCCTTTGACCACCGCTTCTGACGGCATCGCCAGTTTCGGGCAACGGTTGCCGTCGATCATCGCCATTTTGGGCGTGATGTGCAGGCCTTCCACCGCGCGCTGCATGGCCAGCATGGTCGCGTGGAGGATGTTCAACTTATCGATTTCTTCAACTTCGGCCCGAGCGATGTGCCAGCTCAGGGCTTTTTCACAGATCTCGTCATAGAGCTTTTCACGACGGGCTTCGGTGAGTTTCTTCGAATCGTTGAGACCGAGGATCGGGCGATTCGGGTCAAGAATCACCGCTGCCGTCACGACTGCGCCACACAACGGGCCGCGCCCTACTTCGTCAACACCCGCCACCAGTTCGTGGGCTTGGGCAACGAGGCTGAAATCCAGGCCCATTTGCGCGCTCATAAGGCTTCCTGTTTGTGGCCGATCAAAGTCAGCACCGCATCCGCCGCCTGGTTCGAGGCATCACGGCGCAGGGTGCGGTGAATGTCGTCGAAACCACGGGTCTGCTCTTCGCCGCCGTCGATCAAGGGTAGTAGAGTTTGCGCGAGCGCCTCGGGCGTTGCATCGTCCTGCAACAACTCCGGCACCAGCAGACGCTGAGCCAGCAGGTTGGGCAAGGAGATGTAAGGGCTTTTGACCATGCGCTTGAGAATCCAGAAGGTCAGCGGCGCCAGGCGATAAGCCACGACCATTGGGCGCTTGTACAGCAAGGCTTCCAGGGTGGCGGTGCCTGAGGCGATCAACACCGCGTCACACGCCGCGAGGGCCAGGTGTGACTGGCCGTCGAGCAGGGTCAATGGCAGGTTGCGACCTTCCAGCAGTGTTTCGATTTGTGCGCGACGCTGCGGGCTCGCGCAGGGCAAAACAAAACGGACACCTGGTTTCAGTGCTTGCAAGCGCTCGGCGGCATCAAAAAACAGCGCACCCAGACGGCCGACTTCGCCACCACGACTGCCCGGCATCAGTGCGACCAGCGGCCCGTCGGGCAGACCCAGTTCGGTACGCGCGGCGGCGCGGTCAGCCTGCAGCGGGATGGTGTCAGCCAGGGTGTGCCCGACAAACCGCACCGGCACGCCCTTCTCTTCATAGAACCGGGCTTCGAAGGGCAGCAAAGTCAGCATCAAGTCGCAACCTTCACGGATCTTCAGCACGCGCTTCTGCCGCCACGCCCACACAGAAGGGCTGACGTAGTGCACGGTCTTGATCCCGGCCTGACGTAACTTGAGTTCGATATTGAGGGTGAAATCCGGTGCGTCGATGCCGATAAAGACGTCGGGCTTTTCTTCGATCAGCGTCTGAATCAGCAGCTTGCGGCGAGCCAGCAGCTCACGCAAACGGCCCAGCACTTCGACCAGGCCCATCACTGACAGGCGTTCCATCGGGAAGTAGGAAGTGAGGCCTTCAGCCTGCATGAGCGGGCCACCTACACCGATAAACTCCACCGCAGGATGTTGGGCCTTGAGCGCCCGCATCAGGCCGGCGCCAAGAATGTCGCCGGAGGCTTCCCCGGCGACCAGCGCGATACGCAGATTAGCCATGATCAGCGAGTGATGCCGCGAGTCGATGCCTGGATCGAGTCACGGAACACCGCGACTTCCGGGAACAACGCTGCCGGCTCGGTCAGTTCGGTCAGGGCCTGGTCAACCGTGAGTCCCTGGCGATAAACCACCTTATAGGCACGGCGCAGTGCGTGAATCGCATCTTCGCTGAAGCCGCGACGGCGCATGCCTTCGAAATTCATGCTACGCGCTTCGGCTGGGTTGCCGAATACCGTGACGAATGCTGGAACGTCTTTACCAATGGCTGTGCCCATGCCGGAAAAGCTATGGGCGCCAATATGGCAATACTGATGCACGAGGGTGAAGCCGGACAGGATCGCCCAGTCGTCAACATGCACGTGGCCAGCCAACGCGGTGTTGTTGACCAGGATGCAATGGTTGCCGATCACACTGTCATGGCCGATGTGCGCATAAGCCATGATCAGGTTGTGATCGCCCAGGGTGGTCTCGGCACGATCCTGCACGGTGCCGCGGTGAATGGTCACGCCTTCACGGATGATGTTGTGATCACCGATGACCAAACGCGTTTCTTCACCCTTGTACTTCATGTCCGGGGTGTCTTCGCCTACCGAGGAAAACTGGTAGATACGATTGTGCTTGCCAATACGGGTCGGACCTTTAAGGATCACGTGCGGCCCGATGACAGTCCCCTCGCCGATTTCAACACCTGCGCCGATGATCGACCAAGGGCCGACCTCAACGTCGGCGGCCAGAACGGCCGACGGATCGATGATTGCGCGAGGGTCAATCAAACTCATAGTTTGCGTTCCGCGCAGATGATCTCAGCGGAGCACACCGGCTTGCCGTCCACCGAGGCCTGGCATTCGAACTTCCAGATCTGGCGCTTGCAGCTGATGAACTTGGCTTCCAGGATCAACTGGTCGCCCGGGGTGACCGGGTTGCGGAAACGCAGCTTGTCGGAGCCCACGAAATAGTAAAGCGTGCCATCGGCAGGCTTGAGGTCGAGCATTTTGAAACCAAGGATACCGGCAGCCTGGGCCATCGCTTCGATGATCAACACGCCCGGCATGATTGGATGCGCAGGGAAGTGACCATTGAAGAACGGTTCGTTGATGCTGACATTCTTGTAGGCACGAATGCGCTTTTCCTCGACATTGAGGTCCACTACACGGTCCACCAGCAGGAACGGGTAACGGTGAGGCAGGTATTCGCGAATCTCGTTGATGTCCATCATTTTCGGGGGGAAGCCTGTAATAAAGATTGGGGGCGGGCGGACTAAACGCACGCCCCGCTAGCAAATCAAGGAGGCAGTCTAGCGGCTGTGCACACTTGATATGGAAATGGTATCAGCCTTCTGATGAAGCATTACCGCCAGGGGTCACGTCCTCGACACGCTTTTCGACCTGTTTGAGACGTCGGGCCATTTCATCGATCTTGCGCAAACGTGCCGCACTTTTGCGCCATTCAGCCGCAGGCTGCATGGCCGTACCGGAAGAGTAGGACCCAGGCTCGGTAATCGAATGGGTCACCATGGTCATGCCGGTAATGAAGACGTTGTCGCAAATCTCGATATGCCCCACCAGCCCAACGCCACCGGCGAGCATGCAATGCTTGCCGATCTTGGTGCTGCCGGAAATCCCCACGCAGGCGGCCATGGCGGTGTGATCGCCAATCTGCACGTTGTGGGCAATCTGAATCTGGTTGTCGAGCTTCACACCGTTACCGATCACGGTATCGGCCAACGCCCCGCGATCCACAGCGGTGTTGACACCGATTTCCACGTCATCGCCGATCAATACGCCGCCGACTTGGGCAATCTTGTGCCAGACGCCTTTGGCGTTGGCAAACCCAAAACCTTCGCCGCCGATCACAGCGCCCGACTGAATCACCACACGTTCACCGATACGCACGTCGTGGTACAGGGTGACGCGGGGTGCCAGCCAGCCATCGGCACCGATTTCACAGCGCGCACCGATAAAGCAATGGGCACCCACGGTGACGCCGGCGCCAATGCGCGCGCCACTCTCGATCACGGCGAACGCACCAATGCTGGCCGCAGGGTCAACCTGAGCATCATCGGCAATAACCGCCGACGGATGAATACCGGCAGCGGCCTTGGGCTTTGGATCGAATAGATGCGAGGCCCGGGCATACGCCAGGTAAGGATCAGCCACCACCAGCGCATCCCCGGTAAACCCTTCGGCATCGGCGGCCTTCAGCAACACGGCTGCGGCTTGGCTGTCGACCAGGTATTTACGGTATTGGGGATTTGCGAGGAAGCTCAACTGAGCTGGGCCAGCCTCCTGCAAGGTGGCTAGCCCAGTGATTTCCTTCTCCGGGGAGCCACGCAAGGTGGCTCCCAAGAACTCGGCCAACTCGCCGAGTTTGATAGTCGCGGTCATGGCTTACTTCAGCTGGTTCATGCGCTCGATCACCTGACGGGTGATGTCGTATTGAGGCTTGACGTCAATCACGGCGCCACGCTCGAACACCAGATCAAAGGCACCTTTCTTGATGACTTCTTCCACAGCGCTGTCGAGTTTCGGCTTGAGCTGCTTGAGCATTTCACGGTCAGCAACGGCTTTGGCTTCGTTCAGCTCCTTGGACTGGAACTGATAGTCACGAGCCTTTTGCTTGAATTCAAGCTCCAGACGCTCACGCTCGCCTTGCTGCATTTTGTCGCCGCCAGCTACCAGGCGGTCCTGGATACCCTTGGCACTGCTTTCCAGCGTCTTGAGCTTGGTCAGCTGCGGACCGAATTTCTTCTCGGCGTCCACGGCGTATTTCTTGGCCGCGTCGGATTCCAGCAGAGCCATCTGATAGTTCAGAACGGCGATTTTCATTTCGGCGAAGGCCGGGGTGGTTACCAGCACAGTGGCCAGCAGAACCAATTGAGTCAACTTACGCACGATGTACTCCTACAGAATCCGTTGTCGTTATCTTGGGTCAGACGCTTAGAACGTCTGGCCGAGGGAGAATTGGAAAATCTGGGTTTCAGCGTTATCCGGTTTCTTGATCGGCATGGCCAGAGCAAAGCTCAATGGGCCAAGCGCGGTCACCCACGTCACACCAACACCCACGGAGCTGGCGAGGTTGCTCAGGCTGATGTCGTTGCACTCGGTCTGAGACTTCACACCGCTCGGGTTAGTGATCTGTTGGCACTTGGAGTCGAACACGTTACCGACGTCCCAGAAAACCGAAGTGCGCAACGAACGCTGATCCTTGACGAATGGCAGCGGGAACAGAAGCTCCGCACCACCCTGGATCAACACGTTACCACCAAAGGCCAGCGCGTCATTGTCCGAATCAGGCTGCGTACCCTGGTTGCCGGTCACGGCCACACCACGGCTTGGCGTACCACGTGGGCCCAAAGTGCTGTCCTTGAAACCACGAACCGAGTTGAAACCACCTGCGTAGTAGTTCTCGTAGAACGGCAGACCGTTGGTTGAACCATAACCGTCGCCATAACCCAGCTCGGTGTGCAGGCGCATGGTGTAGTTATCGCTCAGAGGCTGGAACAACTGGCCACGGTAGTCGAGCTTGAAGAACGACAGGTCGCTGCCCGGCGTGGTGGCTTCCGCAGTCAGGCTTTGGGAATGGCCACGGGTCGCCAGCACACCTTTGTTCAGGGTCGATTCAGACCAGCCGACCGACGCCTTGAAGTTCAGGAACTGGTCGCCCTCTTTACGCACAAAGTCGAAAATCTCATCCGTGGTGTACACACCGGTCTTGATTTTGTCCTGTTGCGCAGTGAAACCGAAGGTCAGACGCGACGTTTCGCTGATCGGGTAACCGATGTTGACACCGGCACCAAGGCTGTCGATCGCATAACTTGCAACGTCAACGTTGAGGTCTTTGTAGTCGGTGGTGCGATAGAAGGCGTTGTAGCCCAGGCTCACACCGTCAGCAGTCCAGTAGGGGTCGACATAACCGAAGTTATAGCGGCTCTGGTATTCGCTTCGGGTCAGGCCGATGGAAACCTTGTTACCGGTACCGAGGAAGTTGTTCTGGGTAATCGAACCACCCAGGATCAGGCCGGCACTCTGTGCAAAACCGACGCTGGCGGTGATCGAGCCCGAGGCTTGCTCTTCAACGGCGTAGTTCACGTCAACCTGGTCATCCACACCCGGTACGGCCGGGGTTTCGACGTTGACTTCCTTAAAGAAGCCCAGGCGCTCAAGACGGGTCTTGGACTGGTCGATCAGGTAAGTCGATGCCCAGCCACCTTCCATCTGACGCATTTCGCGACGCAGCACTTCGTCCGCAGACTTGGTGTTGCCACGGAAGTTGATGCGGTTCACGTAGGCACGCTTGCCTGGGTCGACCACGAAAGTGATGTCCACAGTGTGGTCATCATCGTGCGGCGTCGGTACGCCGTTGACGTTGGCGAAGGTGTAGCCTTCGTTACCCAGGCGGCGGGTGATCAGCTCGGACGTGGTGGTCATCAGCTTGCGCGAGAACACCTGGTTCTTCTGCACCAGCAGCAATGCCTTGACCTGGTCTTCAGGTACTTTCAGGTCGCCACTGAGCTTCACGTCACGAACGGTGTACTTCTCGCCTTCGTTGACGTTGACAGTAATGTAGACGTGTTTCTTGTCCGGGGTGATGGACACCTGGGTCGAAGCGATATCCATGTTGATATAGCCGCGGTCCAGGTAGTAGGAACGCAGACGCTCCAGGTCACCCGACAGCTTCTCACGCGCATACTTGTCATCGTTCTTGAAGAACGACAGCCAGTTGGTGGTCTTGAGTTCGAACAGGTCGATCAGGTCGTCATCAGCGAACTTGGTGTTGCCCACCACGTTGATGTGCTGGATCGCCGCCACAGTGCCTTCGTTGATGTTGACCTTGAGGCCCACACGGTTACGAGGCTGGGGGATCACTTCAGTTTCCACGGTCGCGGAGTAGCGACCCTGGGCAACGTACTGGCGTTGCAGTTCGTTACGCACACCTTCAAGGGTGGCGCGCTGGAAGATCTCGCCCTCGGCAAGGCCGGATTGCTTGAGCCCCTTCATCAAGTCGTCAGTGGAGATCGCTTTGTTACCTTCGATCTCGATACTGGCGACAGAAGGTCGCTCGACGACAGTGATGACCAGGACATTGCCTTCGCGACCCAGTTGGATATCTTGAAAGAACCCGGTTTTGAACAGCGCACGAGTGGATTCCACCAGGCGACGATCATCCGCCTGTTCCCCGACGTTCAACGGCAAGGCACCAAAGACGCTACCCGCGGAAACCCGCTGGAGGCCGTTGACACGAATATCGGAGATAGTGAAGGACTCGGCGTGAACTTCGGCGATCATCAATACGGTGAGAACCGCAGTTAGCAGCAGACGTTTCATGAAGTCCTTTCTTATTCCAACTGGCAATAAACAAACTGCCGCAAAATGCGGCAGATTCGCAATTCAGCGAAGCGTTACAGTCGTCCCAGATCGTTGACCAGAGCTAACAACATCACTCCGACCACCAAACTGATACCGATCTGTATCCCCCAACCCTGCACCCGATCCGACAAGGGGCGACCACGCACCCACTCGACCAGATAAAACAACAGATGCCCCCCATCCAATACTGGAATGGGCAGCAAATTCAGAACCCCAAGGCTAATACTCAGATAAGCCAGGAAATTCAGGAAATCCGCGACACCCGACTGGGCAGAAGCGCCCGCCACTTTAGCAATGGTTATCGGTCCACTCAAGTTTTTTACCGAGAGCTCGCCGAACAACATTTTCTTGAGCGATTCGAGGGTCAGCACACTCATGGTCCAAGTGCGCTTTGCACCCTCGCCAATTGCCGCCAACGGCCCGAAGCTGACCTCGCGCACCATCGATGGCGGCCACTCGACACCTTTCACCCCGGCACCGAGATAACCCCCGGCCGCCTTGGCCTCCCCGCGAACCGCGAGGGTCACAGGGACGTCGATTTGAGCACCATCGCGCTCAACTTTCAGCACAATTTTGGTATCAGGGCGTACACGCACCAGGTCGACCACTTGCTGCCAATCGCCCAACGCCTGACCATCAAGGGCCAGCAGACGGTCGCCGGTTTTCAGACCAGCAGCCTGCGCCGGACCTTTCGGGTCGAGCTCGGCGAGCACCGGCGGCAACGCCGGTCGCCACGGACGAATGCCCAGGGACTTGATCGGGTCAGGCTCATCAGCGCCCTTGAGCCAATGGTCGAGGGCCAATTCACGCGGCGTTTCGGTGGTGGCATCCTGCTCGCGCACCACAACATTGATGGTGCCGCTTTCACCCATGCGGCGCACCAACTGCAAATTCACAGCGCCCCAACCCGTGGTTGGCTCGCCATCAATAGAAACAATTTCCTGCCCGGCGACCAGGCCAGCCTTGGCCGCCATGCTATCCGCCTCAACCGCGCCGATGACCGGACGCACCTGCTGGCTGCCCATCATGGCCAGGACCCAGAAGAACACCATCGCCAAGAGGAAGTTGGCGATCGGGCCGGCTGCAACAATAGCGATACGCTGACGAACGGTCTTACGATTGAAGGACTGGTCCAACTGATCAGCAGGCACTTCGCCTTCACGCTCATCAAGCATCTTCACGTAGCCACCCAACGGGATGGCCGCGATCACGAATTCAGTGCCCCGCCGATCATGCCAACGCAGCAGCGGCATGCCAAAACCGACGGAAAAGCGCAGTACCTTGACGCCGCAACGACGGGCCACCCAAAAGTGGCCGAATTCGTGGAAGGTCACCAACACACCCAGAGCAACCAGGGTGCCGACAATCATGTAGAGCGCACTCATCTAATTTCTCCGCATTCCAATCCAGTGCCTGTAGGCTCAAACCTGCCCACAGACTAACGCGCGTTGCGGTTCAACCATTGCTTGGCCAGGGTGCGGGCCTTTGCATCAGCCTCGAACACTGCCCCTAAATCATCCACAGCCACAACGGGCTCAAGGCTCAAAACCTCCTCGATGATACTCGCGATCTGCGGAAAGCGAATACGCCCGTCAAGAAACGCTGCCACAGCCACTTCATTGGCCGCATTGAGCATGGCCGGCGCGCTGCTGCCCACCTCCGCTGCCTGTCGCGCCAGACGCAGGCACGGAAAGCGCTGCTCGTCCGGCGCCTCGAAATCCAGGCGTGCAATCGCGAACAGGTCCAACGGCGCGACACCGGAGTCGATCCGCTCCGGCCAAGCCAGGGCATTGGCGATCGGGGTACGCATGTCGGGATTACCCAACTGCGCCAACACCGAACCATCCACATAGTCGACCAGGGAATGAATCACACTTTGCGGGTGGATCACCACCTCGACCTGATCCGGCCGGGCATCGAACAACCAGCACGCCTCGATCAACTCAAGGCCTTTGTTCATCATGCTCGCCGAATCCACGGAGATTTTGCGCCCCATGGACCAGTTCGGGTGCGCACATGCCTGATCAGGCGACACATGCTCAAGATCATCCAGCGGAGTTTGCCGGAAGGGTCCACCGGAAGCCGTAAGGAGAATCCGCCGCACGCCAACCTGGGTCAGGCCACGGGCAAAATCACCGGGCATGCATTGGAAAATCGCGTTGTGCTCGCTGTCCAGGGGCAACAGCACGGCGCCACTCTTGCGTACCGCCTGCATAAACAGTGTGCCCGACATGACCAATGCTTCTTTGTTGGCCAGCAGGATCTTCTTGCCTGCATCGACTGCCGCCAGTGTCGGCCGCAAGCCTGCTGCCCCGACAATAGCCGCCACTACAGTGTCGACTTCCGCATCGGCTGACACCTGGCACAGCCCCTCCTCGCCTACCAATACCTGAGTAGCCAGGCCGGCAGCGCGCAGATCGTCCTGCAAACCACGCGCCGCCGACGCTTCAGGCACGACAGCAAAGCGCGGCGTGTGGCGTACACACAAGGCCAGCAACTCAGCCAAACGCGTGAAGCCGGTCAGCGCAAACACCTGATAGCGATCAGGATGACGTGCGATCACATCCAGAGTACTCAGCCCGACCGAGCCGGTCGCTCCCAGCACCGTCACCTGCTGCAGGCGGCTCACGACGCCGTCATCCACAGCAGCACGGCAAAGATCGGAATCGCAGCGGTAAGGCTGTCGATACGATCCAGCACGCCACCATGACCCGGCAACAGGTTACTGCTGTCCTTGATCCCGGCCTGGCGCTTGAACATGCTTTCGGTGAGATCACCCACCACCGAGATAAACACGACCACCGCCGTACCCAACAAGGCCAGCAGGATCTCCTTCACCGACCAGTCGCGCACAACACCGACAACCAGCGTGATCACCAAGGTCAACGCCAAGCCACCGTAGACGCCTTCCCAGCTCTTGCCCGGACTGACCGCCGGCGCCAGCTTGCGTTTACCGAAAGCCCGCCCGGAGAAGTAGGCACCGATATCAGCCCCCCACACCAGCACCATCACGGCCATGATCAACCAGTTGCCCATCGGCGAATTCTTGATTTCCACCAACCCTTGCCAGGCCGGCAGCAGAATCAACAAACCAATCACCAATTTGCTGGCCACACTCGACCACTGGCCGCTGGTACGCGGATAGGTCAGCACAAGGAAGGTCGCGAGCGCCCACCACAACACCGCCGCCCCCAACACCCAGGGCACCACAATGCTCGAAAGCGTATGCATGAGGAACAGCAGAAGTGCCACGACAGCGGCGTACACCACGCGCGGCAACTGCTCGTTGAAACCTGCCAGGCGCGCCCATTCCCAGGCGCCCAAGGTCACAACCAGGCCGATAAACAGCGCAAAACCGGAACCGTCGAGCAGGAAAAACCCACACAAGGCAATCGGCAGCAGGATCAGTGCTGTGATGATTCGTTGTTTAAGCATTTAAACCCGGGCTCCAGCTTCGATCTGCTCGCTCGTTTTACCGAAGCGACGCTGACGGGAAGCGAAATCGGCCAGTGCATTACGCATGGCATCGTGTTTGAAGTCCGGCCAGAACAGGTCGGAGAAGTACAGCTCGGTGTAGGCCAGCTGCCACAACAGGAAATTGCTGATGCGGTGCTCGCCACCGGTACGAATGCACAGGTCCGGCAACGGCAGGTCGCCGGTTACCAGGCAGGTTTGCAACAGTTCAGGCGTGATGTCGTCGGGCCTCAGGTGCCCGGCCTGCACTTCGCGGGCAAGCCGCTGTGCAGCCTGGGCGATATCCCACTGGCCGCCGTAGTTGGCTGCAATCTGCAACACAAAACGGTTCGCGCCGGCAGTGATAGCCTCGGCTTCGCGCATGGCGGCCTGCAGCTCCGGATGGAATCGCGAGCGATCACCAATGATGCGCAGGCTGATGTTGTTGTCGTTGAGGCGCTTGGCCTCACGACGCAGCGCCTTGAAGAACAGGTCCATCAAGGCACTGACTTCTTCGGCGGGCCGTTGCCAGTTCTCGCTGGAGAAGGCAAACAGGGTCAACACCTCAACCTTGGCCTCGGCACACACTTCTATTACCGCGCGCACCGCATCGACACCCGCTTTATGCCCGGCAACACCCGGCATAAAGCGTTTCTTCGCCCAGCGATTATTCCCATCCATGATGATCGCGACATGGCGCGGCACCACGGAGGGCACAGTCTGCTTGGTCTTTTCCATGAAGGCGTCCTGACCCCTTATACGGCCATCAGGTCCTTTTCTTTCTCTTCCGTGGCCTTGGTAATCTGGGCCTCGGCGTCTTTGGTCAGCTTATCGATATCGGCGACGGCACGACGCTCTTCGTCTTCGCTGATTTCTTTGTCCTTGACCAACTTCTTCAGGTCACCCAATGCATCACGACGAATGTTACGCACGGCAACACGTGCATCTTCCGCTGCGCTGCGCGCCTGCTTGGTGAAGCCCTTACGGGTTTCCTCGGTCAGCGCAGGCATGGAGATCAGCAACAACTCGCCCAGGTTGGTCGGGTTGAGGTTCAGGCCGGCGCTCTGGATGGCCTTGTCGACAGCAGCAAGCATGTTGCGCTCGAAAGCCACGACCTGCAGGGTGCGCGAGTCTTTAACGGTGACGTTGGCCACGCCGCTCAGCGGGGTGTCGGCGCCGTAGTAAGGCACCATCACGCTGCCCAGGATGCTCGGGTGCGCTTTACCGGTACGAATCTGGCCGAATGCGTGGCTCAGAGACTCCAGGGATTTCTGCATACGCTCTTGAGCGCCTTTCTTGATTTCGTTGATCATTGTTGGCCTTCCTCGATCAGAGTCCCTTCCGCGCCGCCGTGTACGATATTCAGCAGGGCGCCGGGCTTGTTCATGTTAAATACGCGCAGCGGCATCTTGTGGTCGCGGCACAGGCAAATAGCCGTCAGGTCCATCACGCCCAGCTTGCGATCCAGCACTTCATCGTAGGTCAGATGATCGAACTTCTCGGCATGCGGGTCTTTGAATGGGTCTGCGGTGTAGACGCCGTCCACCTTGGTGGCTTTGAGCACTACGTCGGCATCGATTTCGATAGCGCGCAGGCAAGCGGCCGAGTCCGTGGTGAAGAACGGGTTACCCGTACCGGCAGCAAAGATCACGACTTCCTTGGCGTTCAGGTGACGCATGGCTTTGCGACGGTCATAGTGATCGGTCACGCCGACCATGGAAATAGCCGACATCACGATTGCCGAGATATTGGCACGCTCCAGGGCGTCACGCATGGCCAAGGCGTTCATCACAGTGGCCAGCATGCCCATGTGGTCGCCGGTCACTCGGTCCATACCCGCAGCACTCAGTGCCGCACCACGGAACAAGTTACCGCCGCCGATCACCAGGCCGACCTGAACACCGATACCCACCAGCTGGCCGACTTCCAGTGCCATGCGGTCGAGTACCTTGGGATCAATCCCGAACTCTTCCGAGCCCATCAGGGCCTCGCCGCTAAGCTTGAGTAGAATGCGTTTATAGCGAGCCTGATAACCACTGCCCTGCTGAGCCATTGCGAATCTCTCCTGCGGCGTATTTTTTAAAAATTCTTGGCGAGCCGTTTACGGCTTGCGTTCACTCTAGCTGGACGCTATCACAGCGCCATCGGAACACGGCTTTGTAAGCCAGTTCCGAAAGGAAGCCAAATAAAAATTGGCCTTCCCATTTGAAAAGAGGCTGCGCGCGTGAGCGGGCAGCCTCTTTCGGGCGACAGTTAAAAACTGTCTTATTGCTTGGCGGCAGCCAGCTGGGCAGCAACTTCTTCAGCGAAGTTGTCGACCGGCTTCTCGATGCCTTCGCCTACTTTGTAGTAAGTGAAGGAAACGATTTCAGCACCGGCTTTCTTAGCCAGTTCGCCAACCTTGATTTCAGGGTTCTTGACGAACGCCTGCTCAACCAGGCTCGCTTCAGCCAGAAACTTGCTGATACGGCCTTTGATCATGTTTTCAACGATGTTCTCTGGCTTGCCGGCGATCTTGTCGGCGTTCAGACTCAGGAACACGGCTTTTTCGCGCTCGATTGCGTCAGCAGACACTTCCGATGGCAGCAGGAACTCTGGGTTGCTGGCCGCTACGTGCATAGCGATGTCTTTAGCCAGCTCAACGTCGCCGCCTTTCAGGGCAACCACAACGCCGATTTTGTTGCCGTGCAGGTAGCCACCAACCACATCACCTTCGATGCGAGCCAGGCGACGAATGTTGACGTTTTCGCCAACCTTGCCGACCAGTACCAGGCGAGCAGCTTCTTGAGCTTCGATCAGAGGCTCAACAGTGGTCAGTTTGTCGGCGAACGCTTTTTCAACGCTGGCAGCAACAAATGCCTTGAAGTCGTCCTGCAGAGCCAGGAAGTCGGTCTGCGAGTTCACTTCCAGCAGAACAGCGGACTTGCCGTCTTCTTTCAGAGCGATAGCGCCTTCGGCAGCTACGTTGCCTGCTTTCTTGGCAGCCTTGATGGCGCCGGAAGCACGCATGTCGTCAATGGCTTTTTCGATGTCGCCGCCGGCCTTGGTCAAGGCCTTTTTGCAATCCATCATGCCTTCGCCGGTGCGCTCACGCAGTTCTTTAACCAACGCTGCAGTAATCTCTGCCATTTCAAAATCCTCTTGGATAGGTTTTCAACCATTCCACCCGATCAAACGGGCGATCAATTCTTCCCGAATCACCTTTGTAGGCCGCTGCACGTTACAGGTGTTGTAGCTGCGCTTCCGACAAATGGTTTTCGAGGTGGCAAAAAGGGGGCCAAGCCCCCTTTTTGCTTACTGAGTCAACGCCAGGGCGTCAATTACTCAGCTGCAGCTACCGGAGCTTCTTCAACGAACTGCTCGGTGCCACCAGCAACGTGGTTGCGGCCACGGATTACAGCGTCAGCCATCGAACCCATGTACAGCTGGATAGCGCGGATTGCGTCATCGTTGCCTGGGATGATGTAGTCAACGCCTTCCGGGCTGCTGTTGGTATCGACTACGCCGATAACCGGGATGCCCAGCTTGTTGGCTTCGGTGATCGCGATGCGCTCGTGATCAACGTCGATAACGAACAGTGCGTCAGGCAGGCCGCCCATGTCCTTGATACCACCCAGGGAACGATCGAGCTTTTCCAGGTCGCGAGTGCGCATCAGCGCCTCTTTCTTGGTCAGCTTGGCGAAAGTACCGTCTTCGGCTTGCACTTCAAGGTCACGCAGACGCTTGATGGAAGCACGGATGGTTTTGAAGTTGGTCAGCATGCCGCCCAACCAGCGGTGATCGACGTACGGCGAACCGCAACGTGCTGCTTCTTCAGCAACGATCTTGCCAGCGGAACGCTTGGTGCCGACGAACAGAATCTTGTTTTTGCCCTGGGCCAGACGCTCTACGAAAGTCAGAGCTTCGTTGAACATTGGCAGGGTTTTTTCAAGGTTGATAATGTGGATCTTGTTACGCGCGCCGAAAATGTATTTACCCATTTTCGGGTTCCAGTAACGGGTCTGGTGACCGAAGTGCACACCGGCCTTCAGCATATCGCGCATGTTGACTTGGGACATGATAGTTCCTTAATAAGTCGGGTTTGGCCTCCACGTATCCCAATGACCAACCAGCGGCATTCGCCTCCGGCACCCAGGTCATCGTGTCGACACGTGTGTGGATTTAAGCTCTGCGGGGCATCCCCGGAAAGCGGCGCATTTTATACCACACGAAGGACGAAAACGGAACCCGCAATCACATTTGCCGTGAGCGGCGTTTACGTAACCCTTTGAATAGAGCCTATATACCCCCACCTTATAGAAAGAAGCGATCATCAGAGGCTCATGATTTGACGCCATCGTCTGTTAGAATCGTGTTTTCTGTGGCTTGTGCGAATTCTGTAACCTTTTTGTCGCACGCCCGTAAACCGTATTGATTTCAGCGCGTCGCGCTAGAGAGAGCCTGTATGACCGTTAGTTTGAAAACCGCCGAAGACATCGCCGGCATGCGCATCGCCGGCAAACTGGCTGCCGACGTGCTGGAAATGATTGCCGAGCATGTCAAGCCAGGCGTGACCACCGAAACCCTCAACCAGATCTGCCACGACTATATAGTCAACGTCCAGGGCGCCATCCCTGCGCCGCTGAACTACAAGGGTTTCCCCAAGTCGATCTGCACCTCGGTCAACCACGTGGTCTGCCACGGGATTCCCGGTGACAAGCCGTTGAAGGACGGCGACACCCTGAACATCGACGTCACCGTGATCAAGGACCGCTATTTCGGCGACACCAGCCGCATGTTCCACGTGGGCACCGTACCGGTGTGGGCCGAGCGCCTGTCCCAGGTCACCCAGGAATGCATGTACAAGGCCATCGAAATCGTCAAACCCGGCTGCCGCCTGGGCGATATCGGTGAAGTGATCCAGAAGCATGCCGAAAAGAACGGCTTCTCGGTGGTGCGCGACTTCTGCGGCCACGGCATCGGCACAGTGTTCCATGAAGAGCCGCAAATCCTGCATTACGGCCGCGCCGGCACCGGCATGGAACTCAAAGCAGGCATGACCTTTACCATCGAGCCGATGATCAACCAGGGCAAGGCCGACACCAAGGTGCTGGGCGACGGCTGGACCGCGATCACCAAGGACCGCAAGCTCTCGGCCCAGTGGGAACACACCCTGCTGGTCACCGAAACCGGCTACGAGATCTTCACCCTGCGCGCCGATGACACCATCCCGCGTATTTCGGCTTAAAGGCTGACTTGGTTTTCCCACAGCGTGTTGTGACTGACTGACAGATAGAAAGGAAAGCCGATCGATGCCCCAGGTGGATCCCGAACTCTTCGACCGTGGCCAGTTCCAGGCCGAACTGGCACTGAAGGCGAGCCCCATCGCCGCCTTCAAGAAGGCTATTCGCCAGGCGCGCGAAGTGCTCGATGCGCGCTTTCGCAGCGGCCGGGATATTCGACGACTGATCGAGGACCGCGCCTGGTTCGTCGACAACATCCTGCAAAAAGCCTGGGAACAGTTCAGCTGGAGTGAAGACGCCGATATCGCCCTGGTGGCCGTCGGCGGCTACGGTCGCGGCGAACTGCACCCCTACTCCGACATCGACCTGCTGATCCTGCTGGACAGCGCCGATCATGAGATCTTTCGCGATTCCATCGAGCGTTTTCTGACGCTGTTGTGGGACATCGGCCTGGAAGTCGGCCAGAGCGTACGCTCGGTGGACGAATGCGCAGAAGAGGCCCGTGCCGACCTCACCGTCATCACCAACCTGATGGAAAGCCGCACCATTGCCGGCCCAGAGCGCCTGCGCCAGCGCATGCTGGAAGTCACCAGCACCGCGCATATGTGGCCGAGCAAGGAGTTCTTCCTGGCCAAGCGTGCCGAGCAGAAAGCTCGTCACCATAAGTACAACGATACCGAATACAACCTTGAGCCAAATGTAAAAGGCTCACCGGGCGGGCTGCGCGATATCCAGACCATTTTGTGGGTCGCCCGCCGTCAATACGGCACCCTCAACCTGCGCGCACTGGCCGGTGAAGGCTTTTTGGTCGAGAGCGAAAACGCCTTGCTGGCCTCCTCCCAGGAGTTCCTGTGGAAAGTGCGCTACGCCCTGCACATGCTCGCCGGGCGCTCCGAAGACCGCCTGCTGTTCGACCACCAGCGCTCCATCGCCACACTGCTGGGGTTTGAAGGCGAAGACGCGAAGACCAGCATCGAAAGCTTCATGCAACAGTATTACCGGGTGGTCATGAGCATTGCCCAGCTCAGCGACCTGATCATCCAGCACTTCGAAGAGGTGATCCTGGCCCCCGAAGACGAAGCGCCGCCGCAACCGATCAACTCGCGCTTTCAACTGCATGACGGCTATATCGAGGCGCGCAACGACAACGTGTTTCGCCGCACGCCGTTCGCCATGCTGGAAATCTTCGTGCTGATGGCCCAGCAGCCGGAAATCAAAGGCGTACGCGCCGATACCATCCGCCTGCTGCGCGAAAACCGTCATCTGATCGACGATGATTTTCGCAATGACATCCGCAACACCAGCCTGTTTATCGAGCTGTTCAAGTGCAAGATCGGTATCCACCGCAACCTGCGGCGGATGAACCGTTACGGCATCCTCGGGCGCTACCTGCCGGAATTCGGTTTTATCGTCGGGCAGATGCAGCACGACCTGTTCCACATTTACACCGTGGACGCCCACACCCTGAACCTGATCAAGCACCTGCGTAAGTTGCAGTACACCCAGGTGTCAGAGAAATTCCCGCTGGCCAGTAAGCTGATGGCCAAGCTGCCCAAGCCCGAGTTGATCTATTTGGCCGGCCTGTACCACGACATCGGCAAAGGCCGGCATGGCGACCACTCGGAGGTCGGCGCGGTCGACGCCGAGGCGTTCTGCCAGCGCCATCAACTGCCGCTGTGGGACAGCCGCCTGATTGTCTGGCTGGTGCAAAACCACTTGGTGATGTCGACCACCGCCCAGCGCAAAGACTTGTCCGACCCGCAGGTGATCCACGACTTCGCCGGCATCGTCGGCGATGAAATCCGCCTCGACTATCTCTACGTGCTGACCGTCTCCGACATCAATGCCACCAACCCGACGTTGTGGAACTCGTGGCGCGCCAGCCTGTTGCGCCAGCTCTACACCGAGACCAAGCGCGCGCTGCGCCGTGGCCTGGAAAACCCGGTGGACCGCGAAGAGCAGATCCGCCGCACCCAAAGCGCGGCCCTGGATATCCTCGTGCGGGGCGGCAACGACCCGGACGACGTCGAGCAATTGTGGTCGCAACTGGGTGACGATTACTTCCTGCGCCACACCGCCGGCGACGTCGCCTGGCACAGTGACGCGATCCTGCAGCAGCCGGCCGACGGCGGCCCGCTGGTACTGATCAAGGAAACCACCCAGCGCGAATTCGAGGGCGGTACGCAGATTTTCATCTACGCACCCGACCAGCACGATTTCTTCGCCGTGACCGTGGCCGCCATGGACCAGCTCAACCTGAACATCCATGACGCCCGCGTCATCACCTCCAGCAGCCAGTTCACCCTCGACACCTACATCGTGCTCGACACCGACGGCGACTCGATCGGCGACAACCCGGTGCGCGTGAAAAAGATCCGCGAAGGCCTGACCGAAGCCCTGCGCAACCCGGACGATTACCCGACCATCATCCAGCGCCGGGTGCCGCGCCAGCTCAAGCACTTTGCCTTCGCGCCCCAGGTGACCATCTCCAACGACGCCCAACGCCCGGTGACCGTGCTGGAACTCAGCGCGCCGGACCGCCCAGGCTTGCTGGCGCGCATTGGCGGGATTTTCCTGGAGTTCGACCTGTCGTTGCAGAACGCCAAGATTGCAACCCTCGGCGAGCGCGTGGAAGACGTGTTCTTCATCACCGACGCCGACAACCAGCCGCTGTCCGACCCTGAACTGTGCCGACGCTTGCAGGACGCAATCGTCCAGCAACTGAGCGTGACCCAGGAACCGGGTGTCGAGCTGACGCGGCTGACTATATGAACACCCAATTTCACTGTGTGTATGGGCTTGTGTGGGAGCGGGCTTGCTCGCGAATACAGTGTGTCAGCCACACATAAGTTGACTGATGCACCGCATTCGCGAGCAAGCCCGCTCCCACATTTAAATTGCTTTGCCTAACAGACCGCATGCTTTCAACCGAATTTGACGAGATTTGCGATGAACAACGCCCTGAACCAGCTGCAGCCCTACCCGTTCGAGAAACTGCGCGCCCTGCTCGGCAGCGTCACGCCAAACCCGGACAAACGCCCGATCGCGCTGTCCATCGGCGAACCCAAGCACAAATCGCCGACGTTCGTGGCCGAAGCGCTGAGCAATAACCTCGACCAGATGGCCGTGTACCCGACCACCCTGGGCATCCCGGCCTTGCGCGAGGCCATCGGCGCCTGGTGCGAACGCCGCTTCAGCGTGCCCAAGGGCTGGCTCGACCCGGCGCGCAACATCCTGCCGGTCAACGGCACCCGCGAAGCACTGTTCGCCTTTACCCAGACCGTGGTCAACCGTGGCGACGACGCGCTGGTGGTCAGCCCGAACCCGTTCTACCAGATCTACGAAGGCGCCGCGTTCCTGGCCGGGGCCAAGCCGCATTACCTGCCCTGCCTGGACGAAAACGGCTTCAACCCGGATTTCGACGCCGTGTCGCCGGACATCTGGAAGCGCTGCCAGATTCTGTTCCTGTGCTCCCCAGGCAACCCGACCGGCGCATTGATCCCGGTCGACACTCTGAAAAAGCTCATCGCCCTGGCTGATGAATACGACTTCGTGATTGCCGCCGACGAGTGCTACAGCGAGCTGTACTTCGACGAACAAACCCCGCCGCCAGGCTTGCTCAGTGCCTGCGTGGAACTGGGTCGCCAGGACTTCAAACGCTGCGTGGTGTTCCACAGCCTGTCCAAGCGCTCCAACCTGCCAGGCCTGCGCTCCGGCTTTGTCGCCGGCGACGCCGACATTCTCAAAGCGTTCCTGCTGTACCGCACCTACCACGGTTGCGCGATGCCGGTGCAAACCCAACTGGCGAGCATCGCTGCCTGGCAGGACGAAGCGCACGTGCAGGCCAACCGTGACCTGTACCGCGAGAAATTCGACGCGGTGCTGGCCATCCTCAAACCGGTGCTGGACGTGCAGAGCCCGGACGGTGGGTTCTACCTGTGGCCGAATGTGAATGGCGACGATGCCGCCTTCTGCCGCGACCTGTTCGTGGAGGAACACGTGACCGTGGTGCCGGGTTCCTACCTGTCACGGGAAGTGGATGGCGTTAACCCTGGCGCCGGGCGTGTGCGTATGGCGCTGGTTGCGCCGCTGGCGGAGTGCGTGGAAGCGGCTGAGCGGATCCGCGATTTTATCACACGCAACCGATAACGCACCACACACCTGCACCCCGCAATGGGGTGCAGGTTTAACACTCGAGTTGCAGCGGCTCCCCATCACTGTAACTGGAACCAAGTAACAGAATGAACCACATATAGACATGGAGAAATGAATCAAAGGATTACCGTACATCTCCGCACCGTGGAACACTCATGCTCACTATACCCGCGACCAATTTACATACCCGTTCCGCACTAACCGATCCTGAAATAAACCCTCCAGCGTCCGTTAGACATACACGCGGCATCGCCAGCACGCGATACTTATGGCCACAGCACTCGACCATTACCATCTCACTGTTCGACATGCCGGAAAAAGCAAAAGACTACGTAAAGAAAAACATAAATCTTTGGCAGCCGTATACAAATCTGAAATTCAAATTCATCGAAACCAATGACGGTGACATTAGAATATCTGGAAAAAACGATGGGACTGGCAGTTATTCAGCCGTGGGTACGGAAGCAAAAGAATATCCAAAAGACTCACCCACGATGCACATTGACTTGGTACAAACGGCCGACATGCTGAACCACACCATACGCCATGAGTTTGGTCATGCACTGGGGCTGGAGCATGAACACCAACATCCGGACCACACGATAAACTGGGACAAAGACAAGGTGCACGAAGAGGGTAAGAAACTTGGACTTTCAAAAGCAGAAGTTTATAAAAATATTCAAGATACCCTTGACCCCAACCTCACGACCCGTTCCGCGTACGATCCGAAATCAATCATGCACTATAAAACGCCAGCATGGGTCACCACGGATGGGAATGAAGTCCCCTTTACCGAAGACTTATCAGAAGAGGATAAAGCATTCATGATGTCTATTTACCCACCTGAAGAGCCGGCGACGGCCTAATCCGTCATTCGCTGCTCCCCACTTGCAAGGCGGTGCCCTCCGGTCTGCGTCGGCAGCGGCGCAGCCCTGCGCTACTTCCGCAAACCAAGACTCGCCAAATCGCTTATCACACAAAATGTAACACCACTCCACTCAAAAGGAGGAACCCTGTAAGACGCGATTACCACATAGTGTACGAATTCATACTTATATGCGATGTATTGATTTACGAGCGGCGTCCTTTACTCGATTCCCTCACCGTAACACTCAACTATAAGACCCACTATAAATACGCCACCCCGTGCCGGTCAGGGAGTCATTTCGGATGAACACAATCAACAATAGTTACGCTCCTACATACGTGCCGATGGAAAGTTCGACGATTGCCGCGACTCATGAAGAGACACAAGTGGAGTCACCCGCTCGTAGCAGATCCAAGCGCGGAATAGGAGCGACTCACCGGAGATGGCCACAAAATTCAACCGTCACCGTTTCTTTCCAGGGGACAACCAAAGAGCAAGAGGAACTTGTAAAAAAGGGCTTCGGTATGTTTAGCCCCTACGTCAATCTGACATTCAAGTTTGTGACCGGCACTGATGCAGACATCCGCGTAGGCCCTAACGATGGAACAGGTGAAAATGGTTCTTCGCACGTCGGTACCGACGCTCTAAAAGATCGCACCGGCAAACCTACACTTTTTCTAAACTTTAATAGAACCCCCGAAGAAATAATCGCTACCTCCGCACACGAAGGTTTACACGCCATTGGCGTACTGCATGAACATCAACATCCAGACCGAACTATAACGTTTGACAAAGATGAATTACTCAAGCGCACCCAAGGCCTTAAAGACCCTGAAAAAACGTTGAAGAATTGGGTGTTAGACCCCATAAAGCGGCAGAAAAATGGCCCGATGTTTACGCCCTATGACCAAAAGTCAATAATGCACTATACCTTTACATCGGCAGAGTTGAAGGGGGCTCCGGCCATTGAAAAAGCCAACGAGCTGTCATCCGGTGATAAAGAATTAATAGGTAAAATGTACCCTCTCCCGCCAAAAATTTCTTTGGAGGACAGCATCAAGGATTTGAAAGCAACCGCCGTAGTACAAAAGCTATGGCCAGAAAACTCGAAAGTTACCGTCTCTCTGTTCGGCATGAATGATGAGCAAAAAAAATTCGTGAAGCATAATATCGAGAAACTGCAACCTCATCTCAATAATCACATTACATTCACCGATCAGCCCGACGGCGATATACGCATTGGACTCAGTTCCGATGGCACGTCTTGGTCACAAGTGGGCACAGATGCCAAAAGCACGGACATTTCAAGCCCAACCATGGGTATTCACTGGGACAGTGACAAAAAGAAAACCGCCCGCGCCATCAAGCACACTTTTGCCAAGGCATTAGGTTTTACCAACATTGTCCTTCCAAAAAAATCAGCCTGACAGATTCAACTCTGTGGCTCCGTACGAGAAAGCCGACACGTTCGTTACCCGTGGCAGGGTGTAATGTTGGACATCAGCATTAAACACCGTCATTAATGGACTGCGCCCAAATTCGCCTCACTCATATCCAACTCCGCCAATACCTCTCTCAATACGTCATCACCAATCTGGTGATGACGGCTCAAGCTGTACAACTCCAACCGCTGGGCGCGCAGGGCCTTGAGCCGCAGCTTGCGCTCAAGCAGGTCCATCTGCTGCGCCAGCGCCTGGGCTTCGGCAGAGTCGTTGAACACTTCCAACTGATGGCGATACTCCGACATCAGCCGCGCCTTGAGCTCAGTGGCCAGTGCGGCTTGGGCGGCATCCTGGGTTTCGGTTTCAGCAGGTTCTTCGGCTTCAAGCGCATGGATGGCGGCCACGGCGGTCTTCTTCCAGGCTTCACGCACTTCGTTGTGGCGCTTTTCATCCGGGCTCTTTTCGATGCCGCGCAACAGCAACGGCAGAGCGATACAGGCGGCGATCAATGACAGCAGGATCACGCCGGCGGCAATAAAAATCAGCAGGTCGCGCTCCGGAAAATCCTGCCCCGGCGCCAGCAGCAACGGCACCGACATGACACCCGCCAACGTTACCGCACCGCGTACGCCACCGACGGTCAACAGCCAGCAGGAACGGGCAGTCGGCACCAGGGTCAGTTCACTTTTGCCACGAATGCGGCGCAGCAGGCCCGACAGTCGCCAGATGCTCTGCACCCAGATAAAGCGCAGCACCACCAGCACCAGAAAGATCGCGATCACCTCCAGGCAGCGATACAACAGGGCTGGCCACAGCGTCGGCTCGTGGCTGACCACGGCCTTGATGATGTCCGGCAGTTGCAGGCCCAACAGCAGGAAGATCAGGCCATTGAAGGCAAACTCCAGCAGCGACCAGACACTGCGGTTGAGCAAGCGCGTGCTGGTCTGGCGTGGCAGCAGGTCAAGCCAGCTTTGCATCATGCCCGCCGCCACCGCCGAGAGAATGCCCGACGCGCCCAGGCGTTCAGCCAATACATACGCCGCAAACGGCAGCAGCAACATAAACACCACATGGGTCGCCGGGTCATCCCAACCCCGCGCGATCATCCAGGCGCGCAAACGCCCGACCAGCCAGCTCAATGCCACGCCAACCGCCAGGCCACCGACGGCCACCAGCACAAAGGTCAGGCTCGCATCCGCCAGGGAGAACACGCCGGTCAGCGCCGCCGCCAGGGCGAACTTGAAGGTCACCAGGCCCGAGGCATCATTCATCAAGGCTTCGCCCTGAAGCATGTGCATCAGCGGCTTGGGCAAACGATTCTGGGAAATGGCTGACACCGCTACGGCATCCGTCGGTGATAAAACAGCCGCCAGAGCGAAGGCAACCGGCAATGGGATCGTAGGCAGAATCCAATGAATGAAGTAGCCAGCGCCGATCACGGTGAACAGCACCAACCCCACCGCCAACGTCAGGATCGGCCCACGCAGGCGCCACAACTCTCGTTTGGGCATGCGCCAGCCATCGGAGAACAACAACGGCGGCAGAAACAGAAACAGGAACAGCTCCGGGTCCAACGCCACATGCAGACCCAGCGTCGGCCAGGCCAGCAAGGCACCGGCGGCGATCTGCACCAAGGGCAACGGCAGTGGGATGATGCGCCCGACAAGGCGCGAAACGCTGACCAGCATCAGCAGGATAAGAACGGTGTAGGCGGTTTGCATAACGCGGGTTTCCCGGACAATCGACTTGCTGCAACACACATCAGGCAACAACTGGACGTTGAAGTGCCATATTACCCGGCTATGTTACCGGCCATGCCGCGCGATAGCTTTTGCACAAAAGTCGCACGAAGCACTGCGCACCCGTGACGAGCGGCACCCAAACCCGCTGGTCATGGCATAATCCGTGACCTTTAGTTTTTACTTGGCCCAAAGGGGGGCAATTCCTTGACCGCTTCAAGCAAAACGTTGCACCTTTTCGGCATCAAAGCCTGCGACACCATGAAAAAAGCCCGCACCTGGCTCGATGAGCACGGTGTGAGCTATGAATTCCACGACTACAAAACGGCCGGTATCGACCGCGAACACTTGACCCAATGGTGCGACGAGCACGGTTGGCAGGTGGTTTTGAACCGTGCGGGCACCACCTTTCGCAAACTCGAAGACGAACGCAAAGCCGATCTCGATCAGTCGAAAGCCATTGAATTGATGCTCGCACAACCCTCGATGATCAAGCGCCCCGTGCTCGATCTCGGTGACAGAACCCTGATTGGCTTCAAGCCAGATAGTTATTCGGCGGCCCTCAAGTAGGCCAGCCTTCCATTTTTGTAGAGGTAACAGCATGTCCAATTCCCTGTTCAGCCTGGGCTTCGGCGTCGGCACTCAGAACCGCCAAGGTGCTTGGCTGGAAGTGTTTTACGCACAACCCTTGCTCAACCCGTCGGCCGAAATCGTCGCCGCCATCGCGCCGATCCTCGGTTACACCGAAGGCAACCAGGCCATTACTTTCACCGTCTCCCAGGCGCTGCAACTGGCTGACGCACTCAAAGGCGTCGACGCTGCCCAAGCGGCCCTGCTGAGCCGTCTGGCGGAAAGCCACACCCCGCTGGTCGCGACCCTGCTGGCCGAAGACGCCGCACTGACGTCCACGCCTGAGGCCTACCTCAAGCTGCATCTGCTGTCCCATCGCCTGGTCAAGCCGCACGGCCTGAGCCTGGCCGGCGTGTTCCCGCAACTGCCGAACGTGGCATGGACCAGCCAGGGCGCGATCGACATCAATGAGCTGGCCGAGCGCCAACTGGAAGCACGCCTGCGTGGCGAGCTGCTGGAAGTGTTCTCGGTGGACAAGTTCCCGAAAATGACCGACTACGTGGTCCCGACCGGCGTACGTATCGCTGACGCCGCGCGTATCCGCCTGGGCGCCTACGTGGGCGAAGGCACTACCGTGATGCACGAAGGTTTCGTCAACTTCAACGCCGGCACCGAAGGCCCGGGCATGATCGAAGGCCGTGTCTCGGCGGGCGTTTTCGTCGGCAAAGGCTCCGACCTGGGCGGCGGTTGCTCCACCATGGGCACCCTGTCGGGCGGCGGCAACATCGTGATCAAGGTCGGCGAAGGCTGCCTGATCGGCGCCAACGCCGGTATCGGCATTCCGTTGGGCGACCGCAACACCGTGGAATCCGGCCTGTACGTAACCGCTGGCACCAAGGTCGCACTGCTCGACGAAAAGAACCAACTGGTCAAAGTGGTCAAGGCGCGCGAGCTGGCCGGCCAACCGGACCTGCTGTTCCGTCGTAACTCCGAGACCGGTGCCGTGGAGTGCAAAACCCACAAATCGGCCATCGAACTGAACGAAGCGCTGCACGCTCACAACTAAGCAGCCACTCGATGCCACTAGCGGGCCCCGCTCCTGGGGCTCGCTTATACGAGTCTTGAACACCATGCTTGTGCCCTCTCCCTGGCGCGCCGATTTCCCGGCCATCGCCACCCTGCAACGGCAAGACCAGACCTACCTGGACAACGCCGCCACCACGCAGAAACCCCAAGCCCTGTTGGATGCCATCAGCCATTACTACGCCAATGGCGCAGCCAATGTGCACCGTGCCCAGCATTTGCCGGGGGCCCATGCGACCCAGGCGTTTGAAGACAGCCGCAGCAAGGTCGCGCAGTGGTTGAACGCAGGTGACAGCGGGCAAATCGTGTTTACCCATGGCGCAACCTCTGCGCTGAACCTCTTGGCCTATGGCCTTGAGCACTTATTCAATGCGGGCGATGAGATTGTCATCAGCGCCCTGGAACACCACGCCAACCTGCTGCCCTGGCAGCAACTGGCTAAACGTCGCGCGCTCACCCTGGTGGTATTGCCCCTGGACGATGATGGCGTGATAGACCTGCAGGCCGCCGCCGAGTTGATCGGCCCGCGCACACGCCTGCTGGCGGTAAGCCAGCTGTCCAACGTGCTCGGCGCCTGGCAGCCGCTGGAAGCGCTGATAGCGCGGGCCAAGGCCCACGGCGCGCTGACCGTTATCGATGGCGCCCAAGGCATCGTCCACGGCCGCCACGATGTACAGGCCCTGGGGTGCGACTTCTATGTATTTTCCAGCCACAAGCTGTATGGCCCGGACGGCGTGGGCGTGTTGTATGGCCGCAACGAAGCCCTGCATCACCTGCGCCACTGGCAGTTTGGCGGCGAGATGGTGCAACAGGCGGACTACCACAGCGCCAGCTTCCGCCCTGCCCCGCTGGGTTTTGAAGCGGGCACGCCGCCGATTGCCAGTGTGATCGGCCTGGGCGCCAGCCTGGATTACCTGAGTTCGTTGGATCAGCCAGCGGTGATCGCCCATGAAGCGGCACTGCACGACTACCTGCTGCGCGGCTTGAACGCACGCAATGGCGTCCGCGTCTTGGGTTCGCCGCACGTAGCCTTGGCCAGCTTTGTGGTGGAAGGCGTGCACAACGCCGACCTCGCTCACCTGCTGACCGAGCAAGGCATTGCCGTGCGCGCCGGGCACCATTGCGCGATGCCGTTGCTCAAGGCCATGCACCTGTCGGGGGCGATCCGCGTGTCCCTGGCGCTGTACAACGACTCGGATGACCTGGAACGCTTCTTTGAAGCGCTGGACCAGGCGCTGGATATGTTGCGATGAGCTTGCCAACCGAAGCCGCGGCTGCACTGGAAGCCTTCCAGGCGGTCGGCAGTTGGGAACAGCGCGCGCGGATGCTGATGCAATGGGGCGAGCGTCTGCCCGCCTTGGCGGATGCGGACAAAGTCGACGCCAACCTGGTGCAGGGCTGTGAAAGCCTGGTGTGGCTGGTGGGGCATTTGGAGGACGGCCATTGGCAGTTCGCCGCCAGCAGCGATGCGCGGATGATTCGGGGGTTGGTGGCGTTGCTGCTGGCGCGGGTCAATGGGTTGTCGGCGGCGCAGTTGCAGGCGGTTGACTTGCCGGAGTGGTTCGACCAGCTGGGGCTGTCCCGGCAACTCTCCCCGTCACGCAGTAATGGCCTCAATGCAGTCCTGCTGCGCATGCGAGACCTGAGCCTTACACAAAACTAAATGTGGGAGCGGGCTTGCTCGCGAAGGCAGAGTGTCAGTCAATACATCATTGACTGAACCACCGCATTCGCGAGCAAGCCCGCTCCCACATTTCGATCTCTGTTCGGCTGTAAGATTTAGCTGGGTTTAACCCGCTCCGACGGCCGGCGCACCCCCGCCACAATCTTATCCACCGCCTTGGTCGCCGCGACCATGCCAAAAGTGGCCGTCACCATCATCACCGCGCCAAACCCTCCGGCGCAGTCCAGCTTCACGCCGTCACCGACAAAACTTTTCTGCAAGCAGATGCTGCCGTCCGGCTTGGGATAGCGCAGCTGCTCGGTGGAAAACACGCACGGCACACTGTAATGGCGGGTCACCGTGCGCGAGAAACCGTAGTCGCGGCGCAGGGTGGAACGCACTTTCGAGGCCAGCGGGTCGTTGAAGGTGCGGTTCAGGTCGCAGACTTGAATCAACGTCGGGTCGATTTGCCCGCCAGCGCCGCCGGTGGTGATGATCTGGATCTTGCGGCGCTTGCACCAGGCAATCAGCGCAGCCTTGGCGTTGACGGCATCGATGCAGTCGATCACGCAATCGATGTTCGGGGTGATGTACTCGGCCATGGTGTCGCGGGTGACGAAGTCCGCCACCGCGTGCACGGTGCAATCCGGGTTGATGCCACGCAGGCGTTCAGCCATCACTTCGACCTTGGGTTTGCCCACGGTGCTGTCCAGCGCGTGCAACTGGCGGTTGCTGTTACTCACGCAGACATCGTCCAGGTCAAACAGCGATATTTCGCGCACGCCGCAACGGGCCATGGCTTCCGCCGCCCAGGAGCCTACGCCGCCGACGCCGACGATCGCCACATGGGCCGCTTTCAAGCGTTCCAGGCCTTCAATGCCATACAAGCGGGCGACGCCTGCAAACCGCGGATCTTCTGTGCTCATGACCATTACCCCAAAAACCGGCGCGCATTATGGACTACACAGCGACAAGATCGAAGCTACAAGCTACAAGTAAAGAACTTCGATGGTCTTTCGCTGACTAACGTCCGGCTTTTCTCTGTCTGCTGTACGCTCGGTGAAAGGCCGGTGTAGGATGCGCGCCGTTCGGCGTAGGCCGACACCTCTTTTCGTTCCACACCCTTTGGAACCCGAAATCGCCATGTCATCGCGTAAATTTGGACTCAACCTGGTGGTAGTGCTGGCAATTGCCGCGCTGTTCACCGGCTTCTGGGCGCTGATCAACCGCCCGGTCACGACCCCTAACTGGCCTGAACAGATCTCCGGGTTTTCCTACTCGCCGTTCCAGCAAGGCCAGTTCCCGCAAAAAGATCAGTACCCGACGGACGATCAGATGCGCCAGGACCTGGCGATCATGAGCAAGTTGACGGACAACATCCGTACTTACTCGGTCGACGGCACCCTGGGCGATATCCCCAAGCTGGCGGAAGAGTTCGGCCTGCGCGTGACGCTGGGGATCTGGATCAGCCCGGACCTGGAACGCAACGAGCGTGAAATCCAGCGCGCCATCGAAATTGCCAACAGCTCGCGCAGCGTTGTGCGCGTGGTGGTCGGCAACGAAGCGTTGTTCCGTGAGGAAATCACCCCTGAAGCGCTGATCGTGCTGCTGGACCGTGTGCGCGCCGCCGTGAAAGTGCCGGTGACCACCTCCGAGCAGTGGCACATCTGGGAAAAGAACCCGCAACTGGCCAAGCACGTCGACCTGATCGCCGCGCACATCCTGCCGTTCTGGGAATTCATTCCGATGGACAAGGCCGGCCAGTACGTACTCGACCGCGCCCGCGACCTGAAAAAACTGTTCCCGAAAAAACCGCTGCTGCTGTCGGAAGTGGGCTGGCCGAGCAACGGCCGCATGCGCGGGGGCAATGAAACCTCCCCGGCCGACCAGGCGATTTACCTGCGTACGCTGGTCAACAAGCTGAACCGCCAAGGCTACAACTACTTCGTGATCGAGGCGTTCGACCAGCCGTGGAAAGTCAGCGATGAAGGCTCGGCCGGCGCGTATTGGGGCGTGTACAACGCCGCGCGCCAGCAGAAATTCAACTTTGAAGGCCCGGTCGTCGCGATCCCGCAATGGCGCGTGCTGGCCATCGGCTCGGTGGTGCTGGCGTTGCTGTCGCTGACCCTGCTGATGATCGACGGCTCGGCGCTGCGCCAGCGTGGCCGTACCTTCCTGACGTTTATCGCGTTCCTGTGCGGCTCGGTGCTGGTGTGGATCGGTTACGACTACAGCCAGCAATACAGCACCTGGTTCAGCGTAACCGTCGGCATTTTGCTGGCCCTCGGCGCACTCGGCGTGTTTATCGTGTTGCTGACCGAGGCCCACGAACTGGCGGAAGCGGTGTGGACTCACAAACGTCGACGTGAATTCCTGCCGGTGGAAGGCGATTCGGACTACCGCCCGAAAGTGTCGATCCATGTGCCGTGCTACAACGAGCCGCCAGAGATGGTCAAACAGACCCTCGACGCCTTGGCCGCCCTCGATTACCCGGACTTCGAAGTCCTGATCATCGACAACAACACCAAGGACCCGGCCGTCTGGGAGCCGGTGCGCGACTACTGCGAAACCCTCGGCCCGCGCTTCAAGTTCTTCCACGTCGCGCCCCTGGCCGGTTTCAAGGGCGGCGCGTTGAACTACCTGATCCCGCACACCGCCAAGGATGCCGAAGTGATCGCGGTGATCGACTCCGACTACTGCGTGTCGCCGAACTGGCTCAAGCACATGGTGCCGCACTTCGCCGACCCGAAAATCGCCGTGGTGCAGTCGCCGCAGGATTACCGCGACCAGAACGAAAGCACCTTCAAGAAGCTCTGCTACGCGGAATACAAAGGCTTCTTCCATATCGGCATGGTCACCCGCAACGACCGCGACGCAATCATCCAGCACGGCACCATGACCATGACCCGTCGCTCGGTGCTCGAAGAACTCGGCTGGGCCGACTGGTGCATCTGTGAAGACGCCGAGCTGGGCCTGCGCGTATTCGAGAAAGGCCTGTCGGCGGCGTATTACCACGACAGCTACGGCAAAGGCTTGATGCCGGATACCTTTATCGACTTCAAGAAACAGCGCTTCCGCTGGGCCTACGGCGCGATCCAGATCATCAAGCGCCACACCGCCAGCCTGTTGCGCGGCAAAGACACCGAGCTGACCCGTGGCCAGCGCTACCACTTCCTCGCGGGCTGGTTGCCGTGGGTGGCGGACGGCATGAACATCTTCTTCACCGTCGGTGCGCTGTTGTGGTCGGCGGCGATGATCATCGTGCCGATGCGGGTCGACCCGCCGCTGCTGATTTTCGCGATTCCGCCGTTGGCGCTGTTTGTGTTCAAGGTCGGCAAGATCATCTTCCTCTACCGCCGTGCGGTGGGTGTGAACTTGAAAGATGCGTTCTGCGCGGCCCTGGCCGGTTTGGCGTTGTCCCACACCATCGCCAAGGCGGTGCTGTATGGCTTCTTCACCACCAGTATTCCGTTCTTTCGTACACCGAAAAACGCGGATAACCACGGCTTCTGGGTGGCAATTTCCGAAGCCCGCGAAGAGATGTTCATCATGCTGCTGTTGTGGGGCGCAGCACTGGGGATTTACCTGGTGCAGGGCCTGCCAAGCAATGACATGCGCTTTTGGGTGGTGATGCTGTTGGTGCAATCGCTGCCGTACGTGGCGGCGCTGATCATGGCGTTCCTCTCATCGCTGCCAAAACCTGCGCCAGCGGTTGAGCCGGCAACGGCAGAGTAAAAACTTGCGCAATGCACTAAACGGCGGCCTCTGGCCGCCGTTTTGCTATAAGATAACGGCCGTTTTGCAAGACTTGGCCTGCGCCAATGCATTATGTGGATGCAGGCTTATAAAGCCATCTGCCACATTGAATCTGCGCCCCTTACACGCTTCCCGGAGTTTTCCCATGACGGCCCACGCCGAGCTTTCGCCGACCCTTCAACTCGCTATCGACCTGATCCGGCGCCCATCGGTCACGCCGATTGACGCCGACTGCCAGAAGCTGATGATGCAGCGCCTGGGCGACGCCGGCTTCGCGCTGGAGCCGATGCGCATCGAGGACGTGGACAACTTCTGGGCCACCCACGGCAAGCATGAAGGCCCGGTGCTGTGCTTTGCCGGCCACACCGACGTGGTGCCGACCGGCCCGGTGCAAGCCTGGCAGAACGACCCGTTCGACGCGTTGATCGACGAAAACGGCATGCTTTGCGGGCGTGGCGCGGCAGACATGAAAGGCAGCCTGGCGGCGATGCTGGTCGCTTCCGAGCGCTTCGTCACCGACTACCCCGACCACAAGGGCTCCGTGGCTTTCCTGATCACCAGCGATGAAGAAGGCCCGGCGCACCACGGCACCAAAGCCGTAATCGAACGCCTGGCCGCGCGCAAGGAGCGCCTGGACTGGTGCATCGTCGGCGAGCCGTCGAGCACCACGCTGGTGGGCGATGTGGTCAAGAACGGCCGCCGTGGCTCCCTCGGCGCGACCCTGACCGTGCGCGGCGTGCAAGGCCATGTGGCTTACCCGCACCTGGCAAAGAACCCGATCCACCTGGCCGCCCCGGCCCTGGCCGAACTGGCCGCCGAGCATTGGGACGACGGCAACACCTTCTTCCCGCCGACCAGCTTCCAGATCTCCAACCTCAATTCCGGCACCGGCGCCACCAACGTGATCCCCGGTGACCTGACGGCGGTGTTCAACTTCCGTTTCTCCACCGAGTCCACCGTCGAAGGCCTGCAACAACGCGTGGCACAGATTCTCGACAAGCACGGCCTGGACTGGCACGTGGAGTGGGCGCTGTCGGGCCTGCCGTTCCTCACCGAACCTGGCGCCTTGCTGGATGCGGTTTCCGCCAGCATCAAGGCGATCACTGGCCGTGAGACCCAGGCGTCGACCAGCGGCGGTACGTCCGATGGGCGCTTCATTGCCACCCTCGGCACTCAGGTGGTTGAACTGGGCCCGGTCAACGCGACGATCCACCAGGTCAACGAACGCATTCTGGCCAGCGACCTCGATGTGCTGACCGAAATCTACTACCAGACCCTGATCAAGTTGCTCGCCTGATGCTCGCTTGCCCCATTTGCAGCGCACCGCTCAACGCGGTGGACAATGGCGTGGCGTGCCCGGCCGGGCACCGTTTCGACCGCGCGCGCCAGGGTTACCTGAACCTGTTGCCGGTGCAGCACAAGAACAGCCGCGACCCTGGCGATAACCTCGCCATGGTCGAGGCGCGCCGTGACTTTCTCAACGCCGGGCACTATGCCCCGGTGGCCAAGCGCCTGGCCGAATTGGCCGCCGAACGCGCGCCACAGCGCTGGGTCGACATAGGCTGCGGCGAGGGTTATTACACGGCGCAAATCGCCGACGCCCTGCCCCACGCCGACGGCTATGCATTGGATATCTCCAAGGAAGCGGTGAAACGCGCGTGCAAACGCAACCCGGCGCTGACTTGGTTGATCGCCAGCATGGCCCGCGTGCCACTGGCCTCGGGCAGTTGCCAATTTCTCGCCAGCGTTTTCAGCCCACTGGACTGGGCAGAGGCCAAGCGCCTGCTCAGCCCCGGCGGCGGCCTGATGAAGGTCGGCCCGACAGCCGGCCACCTGATGGAACTGCGCGAACGCCTGTACGACGAAGTGCGCGAGTACACCGACGACAAGCATCTGGCCCTGGTGCCGGACGGCATGAGCCTGGCGCACAGCGAAATCCTAGAGTTCACCCTCAGCCTGAGCGAACCCAAGGACCGCGCCAACCTGCTGGCAATGACGCCCCACGGCTGGCGCGCAAGTGCCGAGCGCCGCGCCGAAGTGATCGAGGCCGCCGAACCGCTGCAGGTCACGGTGTCGATGCGCTACGATTATTTCGTGCTTCAATAACTGACTTTCAAGCATCCGCGAATGGATTTTCGAATCCCGCAACGAGGAACATCCATGCGCCAACCTGATATCGAGATTTACCTGAAGGACGCCGACGTCGACCACAAGGCCATCGCCGCCTGGCTGGGCGCCGCACTGGGCCCGTGCACCGACTGGGTCCAGAAAGGCCAGACCTACAAGTGCAAGGCCGGCAATGTGCCGGTCACCTGGCTGCCTAAGGCCGTAGGCAAATGGAACAGCCTGTACCTGGAAAGCGACCAGACCCCGTGGGAAGACGACATCGCCTGCGCCCGCGCCGCGTTTGCCGCGCTGAACGTCGAAGTGCGCTGCGCACCGGGCACGTGGGTTGAGGAAGAAGGTGAAGAAAGCGCCGACACCTGGATTCGCATCAGCGTGGACGGTGAAGAGCAGATCACCTGGAAAACCGCTTAAACCTGAATTGAGAACCCTATCAAAATGTGGGAGCGGGCTTGCTCGCGAAAGCGGTGTGACAGTCACTATAAAGGCGACTGATCCACCGCTTTCGCGAGCAAGCCCGCTCCCACATGGGTTCAGCGGTGTAGCAGAAGTCCTGGTTAAAGACCCACCACATCCTCCGCCTGCAACCCCTTCTCGCCGGTTACCACGGCGTATTCTACCTGCTGGCCCTCGGCCAATGAGCGGTGGCCGTCACCGCGAATCGCGCGGTAGTGCACGAACACATCCTTGCCGTCTTCGCGTTGAATAAAGCCATAGCCCTTTGCATCGTTGAACCACTTCACATTGCCGGTTTCGCGCGTTGCCATCTGTTTTGCTCCCACATGCTTTTATTGTTGAGTCGCTCGCATTGAACTGCCGAGTATAAGACAGGCTCAAAAACGTTCAACTCAAGTTTACTTCGCCGCTTTTTTGCCGATTTTCGGCGAATACGGCACACTACCCGCCCGAGCGCCTGCTCGGTTTTTTTCCACTTGAAGCAGCACGCCTATGACCCGCTCCCCGTTCCGCCGTCTGGTGTTTGGCACCTTGCGCCGACTGTTGTACCTCTGGGTTCGCTCGGAGACGATCAACCAGTCGTCCCTAACCCTTAACCTCGACCGCAGCCGGCCGGTGTTTTACGTCCTGCAATCGCCCTCACTCACCGAATTGGCCGTGGTCGATGCCGAGTGCACCAAGGCCGGCCTGCCGCGCCCGGTGCTGCCGGTGTCGGTCGGCCCGTTGATGGAACCGGCGGCGTTCTTCTACCTCACGCCGGAGCCCGACTGGCTCGGCCGCCAGGACAAGCGCGGCGCGCCGCCGACCCTGACCCGGCTGGTCAACACCCTGAGCGAACACGCCGAAGAGAATGCACAAATCATTCCGGTCAGTGTGTTCTGGGGGCAGTCGCCCGAGAGCGAGTCCAGCCCGTGGAAACTGCTGTTTGCCGACAGCTGGGCCGTCACCGGCCGCCTGCGCCGCTTGCTGAGCATCCTGATCCTGGGTCGCAAGACCCGCGTGCAATTCTCCGCGCCTATCAACCTGCGTGAATTGATCGAGCACAATAAAGGTCACGAACGCACCGTGCGTATGGCCCAGCGCATCCTGCGTGTGCACTTTCGTAACCTGAAGACCGCCGTGATCGGCCCCGACCTGTCCCACCGCCGCAACTTGGTGAAGGGCCTGGTCAATATGCCGCTGGTGCGCCAGGCCATCGCGGATGAGGCCGAGCGCGAAAAAATCTCCCCGGAAAAAGCCAAGGCCCAGGCGCTGCGCTACGGCAACGAGATCGCCTCGGACTACACCTACACCGCCATCCGCTTTCTCGAAGTGGTGCTGAGCTGGTTCTGGAACAAGATCTACGACGGCATCAAGGTCAATAACATCGAAGGTGTGCAAAAGGTTGCCCAGGGTTACGAGGTGATCTACGTACCGTGTCACCGCAGCCACATCGACTACCTGTTGTTGTCTTACCTGCTGTTCAAAAACGGCCTGACCCCGCCGCACATCGCCGCCGGCATCAACCTGAACATGCCGGTGATCGGCAGCCTGCTGCGCCGTGGCGGTGCGTTTTTCATGCGCCGCACTTTCAAGGGCAACCCGCTGTACACCTCGGTGTTCAACGAATACCTGCATACCCTGTTCACCAAGGGTTTCCCGGTGGAGTACTTCGTCGAAGGCGGACGCTCGCGCACCGGGCGCATGCTGCAACCGAAGACCGGGATGCTGGCGATCACCCTGCGCAGCTTCCTGCGCTCTTCGCGCATGCCGATTGTGTTTGTGCCGGTGTACATCGGCTATGAACGTGTACTGGAAGGCCGCACGTATCTGGGCGAGCTGCGCGGCGCGAGCAAGAAGAAAGAGTCGATCTTCGATATTTTCAAAGTGGTTGGTGCGCTCAAGCAGCGCTTTGGCCAAGTCGCGGTCAACTTCGGCGAGCCGATCAAACTGGCCGAGTTCCTCGATGCCGAGCAACCCGACTGGCGCGCCCAGGAGCTGGCCCCGAACTACAAGCCGGCGTGGCTCAACGAAACCACCAACCGCCTCGGCGAGCAGGTGGCGCGCCACTTGAACGAAGCCGCCGCGGTCAACCCGGTGAACCTGGTGGCGCTGGCATTGCTGTCGACCACACGCCTGGCCCTGGACGAACAAGCCATGGCGCGCCAGTTGGACCTGTACCTGGCGCTGCTGCGCCGCGTGCCGTACTCGCCGCACACCACCTTGCCGGAAGGCGATGGCCTGGCGCTGATCAAGCACGTCAAGGACATGGACCTGCTGTCGGAACAGAGCGACGCCCTCGGCAAGATTTTGTACCTGGACGAGCAGAACGCCGTCCTGATGACCTACTACCGCAACAACGTGCTGCACATCTTCGCCCTGCCGGCGTTGCTGGCGAGCTTCTTCCAAAGCAGCTCGCGCATGAGCCGCGAACAGATCCTGCGCTACACCCGCGCGCTTTACCCGTACCTGCAATCGGAGCTGTTTATCCGCTGGTCGCTGGACGAGCTGGACGCGGTGGTCGACCAGTGGCTTGAGGCGTTTGTCGAGCAAGGCCTGCTGCGCTTCGAGAACGACGTGTACCTGCGCCCGGCACCGAGTTCGCGGCACTTTGTGCTGCTGACGTTGCTGTCCAAGAGCATCGCCCAGACCCTGCAGCGTTTCTACATGGCGATTTCGCTGCTGCTCAACAGCGGCCAGAACAGCATCAGCGCCGAAGAACTGGAAGACCTGTGCACAATCATGGCCCAGCGCCTGTCGATCCTGCACGGCCTCAACGCCCCGGAGTTCTTCGACAAGAGCCTTTTCCGACATTTCATCCAGACATTGCTGGAGCAAGATGTGCTGCGCCGCGATGAGGCCGGCAAGTTGAGTTACCACGACTTGCTCGGTGAGCTGGCTGAAGGCGCGGCGAAACGCGTACTGCCCGCCGATATTCGCCTGTCGATCCGCCAGGTGGCATTGCACCGTGTCGATGGCGCAGCTGAGGCGCCCGTCGAACCTGCAGCCGTCACGCCTGAAGAAAACCGCTAGATTGAATAAGGCGCCGGATGGATTCCGGCGCCGTTGAAAAGGAGCTGTACCATGAAAAAGATCATCCTCCTGGGCCTGACCGCCCTGCTCGGAGCCTGCCAATCCATGCACCCCGCGCCCAAGGCCAGCCTCGACGGCGAAGTGTTCTACCTGCAACGCATCGCCCTGCCGCCCGCCGCCACCTTGAGCGTCAGCCTGCAAGACGTGTCCTTGATGGACGCACCGGCCGTGACCCTCGCCGAACAGAAAGGCCCGGTCAAAGCCCAGGTGCCGCTGCCGTTTCACCTGAGCTACGACCCGGCACAGGTCAAGCCCGGCCACACTTACTCGGTGAGCGCTCGCATCGAGCTGGACGGCAAGCTACTGTTCATCACGACTGAACGGCACGCGGTACAGCTCAATGGCCAAGACCCACAACCGCTGCGCCTGCGGGTGGATGCGGTCGCGCACTGATATTTTCCAGAACATAAGCCCTATCAAAAGGAAGCGCCCATGCTCCGTAACTCTCTTCGCCTCACTGCCCTGTGCGCCGGCCTGCTGCTCGGCGCCAACGCCATGGCCCTGTCACTCGGCAGCCTGTCCCAAGGTGACGCCAGCGGTGGCCTCAAGGACGCACTGACCCAAGGCGCACAAATCGCCGTGAAACAGCTGGGGGTTCCCGGTGGTTTCAGCAATAACCCTGAAGTAAAAATCGGCCTGCCCGGCAAGCTGGGCAAAGTCGCCGACAAACTGAAAATGTTTGGCATGGGTGATCAGGTCACGCAACTGGAAACCAGCATGAACAAGGCGGCTGAAACCGCCGTGACCCAGGCTCAACCGATCCTGGTCAATGCCGTGAAGAACATGAGCGTGACCGACGCCAAGGGCATCCTCACCGGCGGCCAGGACTCGGCCACTCAGTACCTGAACAAAACCAGCCGTGAAGAGATCCGTGCCAAGTTCCTGCCGATCGTCAAGGCCGCCACCGACAAGGTCGGCGTTGCCCAGCAGTACAATGCCCTGGCCGGCAAGGCGGCAGCGTTTGGCGCGGTTGATGCCAAAAGTGCCAACGTCGAAAGCTACGTGACCGAACAAGCGCTGGACGGCCTGTTCAAGATGATCGCGCAGCAGGAAGAAACCATTCGCAAGAACCCGGCGGCCGCAGCCACCAGCCTGGCCAAGAAAGTGTTTGGCGCGCTGTAACCATTCACACCCGATGCGCCAACCTCCGTTGTCACGGACGTTGGCGCACCGGCCCTACGCTAATACCTTATCGGTGCAACGAAGTCAGCGAGTGCATCGGCCTGTCAGGCAGCGGGTACTCACACACCGGGTAGGGATGGGAGTTGCCGTGACCTGGCCTTTCGGGCAGGGAGTGGCCCGCGCCAGTCGTGGATGAATAAGCATGGTGAGGGCGCTTACGCCTGTGTGGTGAGGTGGTTTCAGGCCCCCGAACAGCCACGTTATTGCCCAACAAGGCCCCAAGAAACGCACCTTTGAACGCAGCGATAGCATTAAGAAACGACATATGACACTCCATAAACTCATTGGAAAAGCCCGGCCGCCAACTGGCAAAGCCGAAACCTGTGCCTGTCCATCAGGCAAATCTGAGTGGAGTAAAAAAAGCCGATCGTTCCAGCCACATTGATGCCTGTTTGCATCAGCATGTGAATCACCCCATCACCGAGTCCGCCAACCGCCCGATCATGAGCGTGGCAAAACAGCAAATGGCCACGGAGGTTGCCCGATTGATCTTCAACGGTGTGAGCCACGTCTGCTGAACCCCTTCGAAACGGCTGCCCAGTACGATCCACGCAGCGCCTACCGGTATTACCACCAACGCCAGCGTAGCCATGAACCCGGCATAGCCTTGCAACGAATCAAACGTGCTGACCGGCGCAATAAACGAAACGATCAGCAGGCCTTTGGGGTTCATCACCGTGAGCCAGAAGAAATACAGGCTGGAGAAAGGGTCGCCGGCCGCAATGGCATCGGCGCTTTTGCGCTGCCAAAGCTTGAAAGAGACATACAAAAGGTAACAGGCCGCACCCAGCTGTATGGCTTTCAAAGCCCATGACGAATACGCCGCCAGATACAGCAATGCCACGCCCCACACCGATACCTGCAACAGGTACGCCAGGCACTCGATGAATGCCAGCTTCCACGAAGCCCGCCACCCGAACAACACACCGGCACGCAACAGCAGCGTGTTGGTTGGGCCCGGGGCGAGTAGCAACAACGTTAGGGCTGAAACGGTGGCCAACATGATTACGGGACGTCCTTCCTCACTCGGAACCACGCAGCATACAGGGCCGGCAGGAACAATAGGGTCAACGCCGTCGCCACAATCAAACCGCCCATGATCGCCACAGCCATCGGCCCGAAGAACACGCTGCGTGACAGCGGAATCATCGCCAGCACCGCCGCCAGGGCTGTCAGCACAATCGGGCGGAAGCGTCGCACAGTGGCTTCGATGATTGCTTGCCACGGCGCCAGGCCGGCCTTGATGTCTTGTTCGATCTGGTCCACCAGGATCACCGAGTTACGCATGATCATCCCCGACAAGGCGATGGTCCCCAGCATGGCGACAAAGCCGAACGGTTGGCGGAACACCAGCAGGAACAAGGTCACGCCGATAAGGCCCAGCGGCGCTGTGAGAAACACCATCGCTGTGCGTGAGAAACTGCGCAGTTGCAGCATCAGCAACGTCAGCACCACCACGATAAACAGTGGCACCCCGGCCTTGACCGAGTTCTGGCCACGCGCGGAATCCTCGACGGTGCCGCCCACTTCAAGCAGGTAACCATCCGGCAGTTCGGCACGTACGCCTTCGAGGGTCGGCAGGATTTGCTGCACCAACGTTGCCGGTTGTTCCTTGCCATAGATATCGGCGCGCACGGTCACCGTCGGCAGCCGGTTGCGGTGCCAGATAATGCCCTCTTCGAAGCCATATTCGAGGGTGGCGATTTGCGACAGCGCAACGCTTTTACCGTTGTCGGTCGGCACCGCCAGGCTCGGCAGCAGCGACAATTCGGTGCGTTCATGCACGGTGCCGCGCAGCAGGATTTCGATCAATTCGTTGTCCTCGCGGTATTGGCTGACGCTGGAACCGGTGAGGGAACTTTGCAGGAATTTCGACAGGTTGGCAGTGCTTACGCCGAGGGCACGGGCGCGGTCCTGGTCGATATTGAGGTAGACGATCTTGCTCGGTTCTTCCCAGTCCAGGTGCACGTTGACCACGTGGGTATTTTCGCGAACCTTGGCCGCCACCTGGCGCGCCAGGGCGCGAACTTCTTCGATGTGTTCGCCGGTCACACGGAACTGCACCGGGTAGCCCACAGGCGGGCCGTTCTCCAGGCGCGTAACCCGCGAGCGCAACTCGGGGAACTGTTCATTCAGGGTTTCAATCAGCCAGGTGCGCAGGCTTTCACGCTCTTCGATGGTCTTCGCCAGCACCACAAATTGCGCGAAGCTGGCGGCCGGCAACTGCTGGTCCAGCGGCAAGTAAAAGCGTGGCGAACCGGTGCCGACATAAGCCACGTAGTTGTCGATACCCGCGTGCTCCTTGAGCAAGGCTTCCAGGCGCTTGACCTGCTCGGCGGTGTTGCTCAGGGAAGCGCCTTCCGCCAGTTTGAGGTCGACCATCAACTCCAACCGCCCCGAGGCCGGGAAGAACTGTTGGGGCACAAAGCGAAACAGCGCGACCGAGCCGATAAACAACAGCAGCGTCAGTACGATCACGGTTTTGCGCCGACGCACGCACCATTCGACCAAACGTCTTACACGCTGATAGAAGGGTGTGCCGTAGGGATCTGGCCCATCTGTGCCGTGTTTGGCCGCATGAATTTTCGCCAGATCCGGCAGGAGTTTTTCCCCCAGATACGGCACAAACACCACGGCAGCGACCCAGGACGCCAGCAACGCGATGGTCACCACCTGGAAGATCGAGCGGGTGTATTCGCCGGTGCTCGATTGCGCGGTGGCAATCGGCAGAAAGCCCGCCGCGGTTATCAACGTGCCGGTAAGCATCGGGAACGCGGTGCTGGTCCAGGCGAAACTCGCAGCCTTGAGGCGGTCGTAGCCCTGCTCCATTTTGATCGCCATCATTTCCACGGCGATGATCGCATCGTCCACCAGCAGGCCCAGGGCCAACACCAAGGCGCCGAGGGAGATCTTGTGCAGGCCGATGCCGAGGTAATACATGGTGGCAAAGGTCATCGCCAGCACCAGCGGAATCGCCAGGGCCACGACCATGCCGGTGCGCACACCGAGGGAGAAGAAGCTCACCAGCAAGACGATGGCCAGTGCCTCGGCGAGTACCTGGACGAATTCGCCGACGCTGGTTTTCACCGCTGCCGGTTGGTCCGACACCTTGCGCAGCTCCATGCCTGCCGGAAGGCTCTTCTGCAGCCGTGCGAATTCGCCTTCAAGCGCCTTGCCGAGCACCAGAATGTCGCCGCCGTCGCGCATGGCCACGGCCAAACCGATGGCGTCTGCGCCCATGTAGCGCATGCGCGGTGCCGGTGGGTCGTTGAAGCCCCGGTGGATGTCGGCGACGTCACCAATACGGAAAGTGCGGTCACCGACACGGATCGGGAAGTTACGGATCTCCTCCACCGTCTTGAAGTTGCCCGACACCCGCAGCTGTACACGCTCGGTCGGGGTTTCAAAGAAGCCGGCCGTAGAGACGGCGTTCTGCTCCTGCAAGGCCTGTTGCACGGCCGCCAATGGCAAGCCGAGGGTGGCGAGCTTGAGGTTGGACAGCTCGATCCAGATTTTCTCGTCCTGCAGGCCAAGCAGCTCGACCTTGCCCACATCCGGCACACGTTGCAGTTGAATCTGGATGCGGTCGGCGTAGTCCTTGAGCACCGCGTAGTCGAAGCCGTCACCCGTCAGGGCGTAGATATTGCCGAAGGTGGTGCCGAATTCATCGTTGAAAAACGGCCCCTGAATATCCGGCGGCAAGGTCTGGCGAATGTCGCTGATTTTCTTGCGCACCTGATACCACAAGTCGGGAATCTGCGCCGAGTGCATCGCGTCGCGGGCCACGAAGGTGACTTGGGATTCACCGGGACGCGAGAAGGAGACAATGCGTTCGTAGTCGCCGGTCTCCATGAGTTTTTTCTCAATACGCTCGGTGACCTGCCGTGAGACTTCCTGGGCCGTGGCCCCCGGCCAGTTGGTCTTGATGACCATGGCCTTGAAGGTAAACGGCGGGTCTTCACTTTGCCCCAGCTTGGTGTAGGACAACGTGCCGACCACCGCCAGCAGGATCATCAGGAACAGTACGATCTGGCGGTTACGCAACGCCCATTCGGAAAGATTGAAACCCATCGGGGACTACTCCTTGTTGGCCGCCAGATTCACCACGCGGTTGGAGCGATCCACCGGGCGCACTTGCTGGCCCTCATGGAGCACGTGCACACCGGCTGCAATCACCCAGTCGGTGGGCGTCAAGCCTTCCAGTACCGGCACGGTTTTTTCACCGAAGGCGCCGATGCGCACCGGGGTGCGCTTGAGCGTGTTGTCCGGCTGCACCACCCAGACGTAGGACGCGCCGTTCTCCGCACTCAGGGCCGACAGCGGCACCGACAGCGCAATCACGCCATCGGCCTGTATGAACACGCGGGCACTCTGGCCCAGTTCAGCCGGGACTTTGCCGCCGGTGAACGCGACGCGCGCAGCGAATGTACGGGATTTGGGGTCGGCGGCAGGCGACAGCTCACGAATGCGCCCGGCAAAACGCTGGTCGGGCTGGCTCCACAGTTCGACCGACACCGGTTGGCCGATCTTGAACCGGCCAAAGCCTTGCTCGGGCAGGCTGATCAGCACTTCACGCTCGCCATCGGTGGCCAGGGTGAACACGGTCTGGCCTGCGGACACCACTTGGCCAACTTCCACCGCGCGCTTGGCGACCACACCGTCCTGCGGCGCGCGCAGCACGGCGTAGCCCGCCTGGTTGCTGGACACGTCGAACTCGGCCTTGATCTGCTTCAGGCGTGCTTCACCGGAGCGGTAGAGGTTTTCGGAATTGTCGTACTGGGAACGGCTGACCATCTGACGGTCCATCAGGGTCTTGTAGCGGTCACGCTCGGCACGCACCAGGCTCAGGTTGGCCTCGGCGGCGGCGACTTGGGCGCGGGTGGCTTCCAGTTGCAGGCGCACATCCTGCGGGTCGAGTTCGGCCAGCGGCTGGTTGGCCTTGACCCGCTCGCCCTCCTCCACCAGGCGTTTGCTGACTTTGCCGCCAATGCGAAAGGCCAGGTCCGGCTCATACCGCGCCCGCACCTCGCCTGGAAAGCTGTCCATCGCCTGCGCCGACGGCTGCGGTTGCACCACCATGGCCGGGCGGATGGTGGTTTGGGCCGCTTCTTCATGGCCGCAGGCGGCCAACAGGAAGACCAGGCTGACAGGCAACGCAAGGGGCAGGAAAGTACTGCGCATGCTGAAGGACCTTTCGCAAATGGAGCTAGGAATAATTATACTGGCCGGTATGTTATTAATACCAAACTCACCAGTCCAGTATTAAAGGTGAAAATGTCCGACAATCCTGTGAACACCAATAGCCCCGGGCGTCCCAAGGACATGGCAAAACGCCAGGCAATCCTCGAAGCGGCGAAAGTATTGTTCTTGAGCAATGGCTACGCGAGCACCAGCATGGACGCCGTGGCCCTTGAAGCCGGCGTGTCGAAACTGACCGTCTACAGCCACTTCACCGACAAAGAGACGCTGTTCACCGCCGCCGTCGTGGCGAAATGCGAAGAGCAACTGCCGGTGATGTATTTCGAACTGCCAGCAGGTATGCCCGTGGACACCGTGCTGCTGAACATCGCACGGGGTTTCCATCGGCTGATCAACAGCGAAGAGTCGGTGAACCTGCATCGCCTGATGATGACCACCGGCAATCAGGACGTGAAACTCTCGCAGATCTTCTTTGAGGCCGGGCCCATGCGCATGCTCCAGGGCATGGAGCGCCTGCTCAGCAAGATCGACCAAAGCGGCGCGCTGAGCATCGACAAACCGTTTACGGCAGCCGAACACTTCTTTTGCCTGCTCAAGGGCACGGCGAATTTCTGTTTGCTGTATGGCTGCGGCGGGCAACTGAGTGAAGAAGCCGCCGAAGCGCATGTGCAGGAGGTGGTGGGGTTGTTTATGCGGGCTTATCGGCCCTGAGCCTTGTAGCGCCTGGAAGGGCCTCTTCGCGAGCAAGCCCGCTCCCACATTTGGAATGCATTCCAAGGTGGGAGCGGGCTTGCTCGCGAAGAGGCCGGGAAAACCAATGAAAATTTAAGGCTTGAGCGCTTTCTTGGGATAGATGTCATACCGGCTCGACTTGCCATCCAGCGCATGGCTCGGCTTGGGCCCTTCAATGCACGGCGCCTTGCGCGGGCGCTTGACCACCACACGGTGGCTGGCCAAGGCCAAAGCCGCGGCAAGCAACGCCGGCGCGTCCGGGTCATCGCCCACCAATGGCCGGAACAGGCGCATTTCCTTCTTCACTAACGCAGTTTTCTCACGATGAGGAAACATCGGGTCCAGGTAGATCACCTGCGGCGGCTCACCTTCCCAATTGCGCATCACGTCGATGGAGTTGCCTTTGAGCAACTGCATGCGCGCCACAATCGGTGCCACTTCAAAATCATCCGCGCCACGGGCCAGGCCGTCTTCGAGCAAGGCGCCGATCAGTGGCTGGCGCTCGATCAGGCTCATCTCGCACCCCAGGCTGGCCAGTACAAACGCGTCCTTGCCCAGCCCCGCCGTGGCGTCCAGCACCCGTGGGCGTACGCCTTGGGCAACGCCCACGGCCTTGGCGATCATCTGCCCACTGCCACCGCCGTATAAACGCCGGTGCGCTGCGCCACCTTCGACAAAGTCCACGCGCACCGGCCCCGGCGCGTCTGGCCCGAGCTGTTGCAGCTGCAGGCCATGTTCGCCGACTTGCAGGGAAAAATCCGCCTCATCCAGTTGCAAAGGCAAGCCAAGCTGCGCAGCCCAGTGCTCGGCGCGCGCCTTAAAACCTTCGGCCAAGGCCTCGACCCGAATGCGGCTGGCCGCTGGTTGTTCGCTCATCAATAGCTACGCTCAAAAATATTAAGGATCGGCAAACAACGGCCGATAAAAACAACAGTCAGGTATTTTGCCAGAGCTGAGCGTCGACCGAGAAAAATGTCAGACATTCTTCCCCTAACTATCGGTGTACTGCCGACCCACAACCACTACGGCCTGCGCAATACTCAAGCGCTGGCCGGGGTGAGTCATGTGTGGCAGGACTTCTTCGCCCGTGCGCTGGCCGAGCAGCTCGGCGACACGCCGGACGCGCTCGCCGCCAAGGCACCGGCACCGAGAGACCCGGCGGTAGAGCCCAGTGAAGGCGCCGACCTGCTGTCGCAGATCCTCACCCAGCGTGAGTGCGACGTAAAAGACACCGAAATCGCCCCGCCGGAGCCGCTGTTCCTGCCGATCGCCGAATTTGAAACCGAGCTGCTGCCACCGCCCGCCACGCCGTTCCCGGCCGATGAAATCGTCGCCCAACAACGCCAGCAAAACTTCGAAAGCGGCTGGGTCCGTCCGATTGTACTGAGCCCCGGCCAACCGCTGCCTGAGCCTGGCCCAGCGCCGGAACCACAGCCACTGCACCTGCCGATCGCCGAGTTCGAACTGGACCTGCTGCCACCGCCTGCCACGCCCTACCCAGCCGAAGAACTGGCGGCCCAGCAAAAGGCGCTCGACTTCGACTACCACTGGGCACGTCCACTGATCCTCAACAACCTGCGCCTGGCCGCCTGAGTATCAGCGACACACCCACCAACGCCCCATGTCCAGATGGAAGTGGTTGCGATGGGCGGCGTTGTAGTCCGGGCTCAACACCACGTTGAAATCATCACACGCAGCGTCGCGCACTTGCCGCAAAAACCGTGCACTTTCGCCCTCGCCGGGCCAGTCCTTGAGCACGCTGATGCTGCGCCCGTCCGCAAGGCGAAAGCCGGCGATATCCAGGGCATTGGCCGAGGCATGCTGACTCAGCCGGCCATCTGCACGGTTATACATGTTGCGACAGGCAAAACTGCCCAGGTGATCGACCCGCGTCACCGCCTGGCCAAATACCGCCCGGGCCGCGGGTTGCAGGCTGTGGCGCTCGAACAGGGCAAACGCCACAGCCAACGGGCAACTGGCGAGAAAACTGCTGCTCAAGGCCACGTCGGCGCCCTGTACGCGCAAGACGTTGCGCAATGGGCACGCGGCGTCCGCCGGGCTGTCAGCCTGATGGCTGACGCGCAAACCCGAGGTTTTCAGCACCTGATCACACAGCGCCGGATCATCCTGCAACCGGCCAAGTTTGAAACGGGTCAGCAGGTTCGGGCTGGCACGCACATCCAGCGGCGCCCACGGGTTCCACTCATCAGGCAACGGCAGCCAACCCCGCCACACGCCAACAGCGCACAGACACGCCAGCAACAGCAGTACACCGATCACTTTGAAAAACCGCACGGCTCAACCCTTGAAGAATTGGTTGGCCTGGCTGAACGGCATCTTGCGCTCGGTGAAGGTAAAGGTGCCCAACTCATACACCTCCTGCGCGGCCCGGTAGAACTCGCCATACGCTGCCAGCGCCAAGGCGGAGCCGACGCTGATGCGGCGCACGCCCATCGCGCTCAACTGCGCGACGCTGAGGTTCAAGCCACCGGACATCAACACATTCACAGGCTTTGGCGCGACGGCCTTGACCACGGCCAGTACTTCTTCGGCGCTGCGCAGCGCCGGGGCATACAACACGTCGGCGCCCGCTTCGGCGTAGGCCTGCAGGCGGCGAATGGTGTCAGGCAAATCCAGGCGACCATGCAGGAGGTTTTCCGCGCGAGCCGTCAGCGTGAAGGGAAATGGCAGGCTGCGCGCAGCGGCAACCGCTGCTTCGACGCGCTCAACCGACAAATCAAAAGGGTAGATTGGGTCGACAGCAATGCCCGTGGCGTCTTCGATGGAGCCGCCGACGATGCCGGTGGCCGCCGCACGCAGGATCGTCTGGGCGCAGCCTTCAGGCGTGTCGCTGAAGCCGTTTTCCAGGTCCGCCGCCACCGGCAGCGAAGTCGCCCGCGCGATGGTTTCGGCGTTGCCCAAGGTGTCCTCCAGCGACAACGCGCCTTCCGCATCCGGCCGCCCGAGGCTGAACGCAAACCCTGCGCTGGTGGTGGCCAAGGCCTCAAAACCGAGGCTGGCAAGCATGATGGCCGAGCCGGCATCCCACGGGTTGGGCATCACGAACGCGCGATCACGCTCGTGCAGGGCCTTGAAGGTTTCGGCGCGAAGGGTTTGGGCATCCATGTCTGACTCCTGGCGGAAAAAGGAGCCTTAGAGTAACCCCAGTTGCTCCACTGCGGGTTCGCGATGCAAGGTCGGCAGCGGCGGCAGGCCCGGCAAGCGTGCCATCAGCTTTTCATGAAATCGCAGCGCCAGTTGCGCGGCGAGGCGGTTATCCGAGGTGTGCAGGAACACGTACGGCGTACGCCCTTCCTCGATCCAACCGGCGATTTTTTCCACCCAGGGGATCAGAAACGGGTCGTTGGCTTCCAGCTCCGGATGGCCGATGAAACGCACTTGGGGAAACAGCGTCAGCGCAGCAGGGCGCGGCGGCACCTTGGGCTTTTTCGATTGGGCGTGCAGCACGGCAGCCGAGGTGGAGGTGCAACTGAACAGGGCGCGCGGGTCGAGGCAGATTCGCTCCACACCCCGGTCGCGCAGCAGGCGGTTGAGCATCCGCTCGGCATCGCCTTTGGCGAAGAACGCCTGGTGGCGCACCTCCACCGCCAGCGGGCGCTCCAGGCCATCAATAAACCCAGCCAGTTCACCGAGGCGTTGTGGCGAAAAGCTCGCCGACAATTGCAGCCACAGCGGCGAAACACGTTCGCCCAGCGGGCTCATCAAGCCGACAAAACTTTCCGCCGCCGGCAGTTGCTCGCGCAGGTCGCCAGCGTGGCTGATGTCGCCGGGGAATTTGGCGGTGAAGCGAAAATCCTCAGGCATGATTTCAGCCCAGCGCTGCACAGTGGCGGCCGAGGGTCGGGCATAAAATGTGGTGTTGCCTTCAACGGCGTTGAAGACTTGGGAATACAGCGCAAGGTAGTCGCCGGAGCGCGCATCGGCCGGGTACAGGTACTCGCGCCAGGCGTTTTCACTCCAGGACGGGCAGCCGATAAAGTAAGGCAGACGCATCAGATATGGATGTCGAGACCCAGCACTTCCATATCCCATTCGACAAAGCCGGCGGTGGTCAGGTAGCTGGCCAGGGCGGTGGCGACGCTTTTGCTCATGGAGCGGGGGAAGACCATGTCTTGCTGACGGGCAGGAAGACCGCTGATACGCGCGCCACCTGCAGCGCCTTGGGCGCTGGCATGTGACTCGGACTGAACCTCGATGAAGTCCGGCGAATCTTCGACGGAATCGTCTACCGTCACGTTCGCCTTGCGCGGCTTACGCTTGAGTGGGTAGGACTGTGAGGAAAAGCCGTCTATACGCATACATGCAGACTCGGTATCAATGATGGCAATTTAGCGGCACTTTCCGTAGTGCGCAAATGCTCTGGTGATAACTAGAACACATAATTTGTAAAAGGTTTAAAAACAGGGGCAAATTCTGACGATTGGCGGAGTTTGCCCCAAATTGCCATCATTTTTGGCGTCAAATAATCCCGCGTTCCGCCTTGGTTTGCGCGACCTTATCGCGCAAGTAAACCGGCGCCGCCTGATCCGCCGCAATCGCCTCGCCGCGTTCGAACGCGAAGCGTGCCAGGGTCAGCAAGTCTTCGGCATGCGGCAACATCGCGGCGTCCTGGCCAACAGGTTTTACGCCGATGCGCTCACCATAACCCCAACCAGTACCCGCGCCGAACCAGTCACCACTGGCATCGGCAGGCAATACCGAGGACTCCGGCGCCTGCACCGCTTCGACGCCCACCAGGCGCATTTCGCCAGCGGTTTCGCGATAGCAGCCCCAATAGACTTCGTCCATGCGCGCATCGATGGCGGCCGCCACTTGCGTAGCGCCGTGTTCACGCAGGGCGCGCTGGGCCAGCACGGCCAGGTTGGAGACCGGCAACACCGGGCGCTCCAGCGCAAACGCCAGGCCCTGCACCACGCCGATGGCAATACGCACGCCGGTGAATGCGCCCGGGCCACGGCCGAAAGCGATGGCGTCCACGGCAGAAAGCGTGGTGCCCGCGTCCTCAAGCAGTTGCTTGATCATTGGCAACAGCTTCTGCGCATGCAGGCGTGGGATCACCTCGTAGTGGCTGGTTACTTTGCCATCGTGCAGCAAGGCAACGGAGCAAGCTTCGGTCGCGGTGTCCAGGGCCAGCAGGGTGCTCATCGGTGTAGGTGTCCAAGTCGAAAAAAAGTGCGCCAGTATAAACAACAACGGCCCGCAAGCGGGCCGTTGTGCATGCAACTGATCGTTTGATCAGCTCAGCGCTTGCAGCACCTTGGCGGTGATGGCTTCTACCGAACCCACGCCAGGGATGTGGCTGTACTTCGGCTTGCCTTGGGCAGCCGACAGCTTCTGGTAGAAATCCACCAGTGGCTTGGTCTGCGAATGGTAGACCGACAGGCGATGGCGCACGGTTTCTTCGGTGTCGTCTTTACGCTGCACCAGGTCATCGCCGGTGACATCGTCCTTGCCGGCCACTTTTGGCGGGTTGTAAACGATGTGGTAAACGCGGCCCGAGGCTTCGTGAACACGACGGCCAGCGATACGCTGGACGATTTCTTCATCTTCAACCGCGATTTCAACCACAGCGTCCAGCTCGACGCCGGCCTTCACCAGGGCTTCAGCCTGGGGAATGGTGCGTGGGAAACCGTCGAACAGGAAACCGTTCTTGCAGTCTTCCTGGCTGATGCGTTCCTTGACCAGGTTGATGATCAGGTCATCGGAAACCAGGCCGCCGCTGTCCATCACGCTTTTTGCGATCAGGCCCAGCTCGGTGCCGGCCTTGACGGCAGCGCGCAGCATGTCACCGGTGGAGATTTGTGGAATGCCGAATTTTTCAGTGATGAACTTTGCCTGAGTACCTTTACCGGCCCCGGGAGCTCCCAGCAGAATGACGCGCATCGATGTGCTCCTCAATTTTTTATAGAGATGACGCTCGGATTCGCCGCGTGGGGCCAATCTCGTAAAAATATGGGTCTAGCCGATCAAACGGCCAAAGGCTGATCAAGATACACAGCGGGCTCTATCCATACAAGCCGCCGAAAGTCGCAAGAACCCGCGCCGCGCATGCGTCACAGGTCGGGTGTGCCTGAGTGCAACCCGGCGCCATAAACGCCGACCGCCCTTTTCCGGGCGGCCGTCGTGGTTTATCTGCAAGCCTTTGAGAACACGCAGAAAACCTTAGCCGGTGTTACGCAAACCGGCGGCAATACCGGCCACAGACACCAGCAGCGCCTGTTCCAGAGGGCTGTCCTGTGCTGCTTCCTGTTGACGCGAGCGCGCCAGCAACTCGGCCTGCAGCAAGTGCAGCGGGTCGAGGTAGGTATTGCGCAGCCGGATGAACTCAAGGGTGTCGGGGCTATGGGCCAGCAGTTGCGACTGGCCAGTCAGGCCAAGCACCACGCTGCACGCCTGCGACAATAGGTCGCGTAAGTGCGCACCCAATGGCAGCAGGTCAGGCTGCACCAGACGCTCGTCATACAGCCGCGCAATATCGGCATCCGCCTTGGCCAGCACCATTTCCAGCATATCGATGCGGGTGCGGAAGAACGGCCATTGCTCGCGCATCTGCCCCAGCAACTCGCCTTCGCCGCGCTCCAGCGCCTTGCTCAAGGCCGCTTCCCAGCCGAGCCAGGCGGGCAGCATCAGGCGGGTCTGGGTCCAGCCGAAGATCCACGGGATGGCCCGCAAACTTTCAATCCCCCCCGCACGCCGCTTGGCCGGGCGACTGCCCAACGGCAGACGGCCGAGTTCCTGCTCTGGGGTGGATTGGCGGAAGTACTCGACGAACTGCGGATTTTCCCGCACTACGGCGCGGTAAGCGCTGACACCGTCTGCCGCCAATTCGTCCATCAAATCACGCCAGGCCGGTTCGGGCGGCGGCGGTGGCAACAATGTGGCTTCCAGCACGGCGGCCAGGTAAAGGTTGAGGTTCTGCTCGGCGATGTCCGGCAGGCCGAACTTGAAGCGGATCATCTCGCCCTGCTCAGTGGTGCGGAAACGCCCCGCCACCGAGCCCGGTGGCTGCGACAGGATCGCCGCGTGCGCCGGGCCGCCGCCACGGCCGACGGTGCCGCCGCGACCGTGGAACAACAGCAATTCCACCTGTTGTTCGCGGCAAATATCCACCAAGCGTTCCTGCGCTCGGTATTGCGCCCAGGCGGCGGCGGTGGTGCCGGCGTCCTTGGCCGAGTCCGAGTAGCCAATCATCACTTCCTGCGGGCCTTGCAACCGCGCGCGATAGCCTGGCAATTGCAGCAGGGTTTCCATGACCGGCCCGGCGTTATCCAGGTCGGCCAGGGTTTCGAACAGCGGCACCACGCGCATCGGCCGTTGCACGCCCGACTCTTTAAGCAGCAGCTGCACCGCCAGCACGTCGGAGGCGGCGCCCGCCATCGAGATGACATACGAGCCCAGCGAGGCCGCCGGTGCCGCAGCGATTTCCTTGCAGGTGTTCAACACCTCGGCGGTGTCTGCCGAGGGTTTGAAGTAACCCGGCAACAGTGGTCGACGATTGGCCAGTTCTTTGGTCAGGAAGCTGATCCGCGCCTGTTCGTCCCAGTCCTCATAACGGCCCAGGCCCAGGTAATCAGTGATTTCGGTCATGGCCGACGAGTGCCGGCTGGAATCCTGGCGCACGTCCAGGCGCACCAGGAACAGGCCGAACGTCACCGCGCGGCGCAGACAGTCGAGCAGCGGGCCATCGGCAATCACACCCATGCCGCACTCGTGCAACGACTGGTAGCACAGCTCCAACGGGTCGAGCAGGTCGCGGTTGTTCTGCAGCACCTCCGCCGGTGCCGGGGTGGTGGTGGTCAGCGATGTGTGCGCCCATTGGCGCGTCGCGCGCAGGCGTTCGCGCAATTGCTTGAGCAAGGCGCGATAAGGCTCGACGCTGTCGCCGACCTTGGCTTGCAACGCCGGGCTGGCCTGCTGCATCGACAGTTCGGAGGCCAGGTGGTCGATGTCGCGCAGGTACAAGTCCGCCGCCATCCAGCGCGCCAGCAACAGCACTTCACGGGTGACCGGCGCGGTGACATTCGGGTTGCCGTCACGGTCGCCGCCCATCCACGAAGCAAAGCGAATCGGCGCCGCTTCCAACGGCAGGTGCAGGCCCGTGGCGGCGTGCAAGGCCTGGTCAGCCTTGCGCAAGTAATTGGGGATGGCGTGCCACAGCGAGTGTTCGATCACCGCAAAGCCCCATTTGGCTTCATCGACCGGCGTCGGGCGCACGCGACGGATTTCCTCGGTGTGCCAGGCTTCGGCGATCAGCCGTTGCAGGCGTTCGCGGATCTGCGCGCGCTCGGCGGTGGTGAGGTCGCGGTGATCCTGCAGCGCCAGTTGCGCGGCAATCGCATCGTATTTCTGGATCAGGGTGCGGCGCGCCACCTCGGTCGGGTGAGCGGTGAGCACCAGTTCAATGTCCAGGCGCGCCAACTGGCGGGCCAGGGATTCGTTGCTGTGGCCTTCGCCTTGCAAGCGGGCCAGCAGCTCGGGCAATACGCGGGACTCGAACGGCGCCGGTTGCGACTCGTCGCGCCGGTGGATCAACTGGTATTGCTCGGCAATGTTGGCCAGGTTGAGGAACTGGTTGAAGGCCCGCGCCACGGGCAACAGTTCGTTTTCCTGCAATTGGTTCAAGCTGGCGCTGAGTTCCTCGCCGGCGGCCTGCTCGGCGGCGGCACCACGGCGGTCGGCCTTCGCGCCTTTGCGGATCTGCTCGATCTTGTCGAGAAAGTCGTCGCCGTACTGCTCTCGAATGGTGTTGCCCAACAGCTCACCCAGCAGGTGAACATCCTCACGCAAGCGTGCATCGATATCACTCATCAACCAATCTCCAGCCAGAAATCCGGGACGCGCAGGTGTTCCAGAGTGCCGCCCGCGTCGGTTTCTGACAAGACACTTTAAACCTTGTGACTTGCAGCTAGTCTCAACAGTGAGTCGTCGCGTTATCCACGCAGGCGACTGGACACTCATCACCGCCTGCCACAGCAGGCTTTATTGAGGTTGCCATGAAAATTCGAGAACTGGCCCAGCATTGGGAAGAGAACGCCAAGGGTCGCCTGACCAAAACCGAGTACGCGATTCACCTGGACGTGGAGTCCGCCGCACGCCTGGCCGCCATCGCCGAGATGTACCCCAAGCGTCACACCGAAGAACTGCTCGGCGAGCTGATCGGCGCCGCCCTCGAAGAGCTGGAAGCGAGCTTTCCGTACATCAAGGGCCAGCACGTCATCGCCACCGATGAAGAGGGTGACCCGCTGTACGAAGACGTCGGCCCGACCCCACGCTTTCTGACTTTATCGCGCCGCTATCTGCATGATTTATCAGCCGCTGCTGACGAACAGAAGCACTGATAAACATCCTTTAAACTCCGTTCCCCCCAGATATTCCGGGCCTCCTAGAGGCTCGGACTACCTCTGCGCAATGCAAAAGTTCCAACTTTTAAACGCTGACCGATCAGTCAGATATTTTTTTAGGCAATTCGCCATCTTCTCTGAACTTTTGAAAAAAGCCTCCGGTCACAGCCAGTAAGCCATCACTTGGAACGGCCGTTTGAAAGGGCATTTCGTGCTTTACCGCCGGGCCCGCAACCGCTGACCAACGAAGTGGATTTTGATGTTTTTCAGGAGTTACCCAATGGAGTTGAAGACGATGAAGACCAGCACTGCCAAATCCTCGTTTAACCACCTGCGCGGGCTGAAATTGGCCGCGCTGGCAATCGGCACCAGCTTCGTTCTGGCGGGCTGCGCCGGCAACCCTCCGACCGAGCAATACGCTGTGACCCAATCTGCGGTGAACAGCGCTGTCAGCGCCGGCGGCACCGAGTACGCAGCGGTAGAAATGAAGTCGGCTCAGGACAAGCTCAAAGAAGCCGAAATCGCCATGCACGACAAGAACTACGACAAGGCTCGCCAACTGGCTGAACAAGCCGAGTGGGACGCTCGCGTCGCTGAGCGTAAATCCCAGGCCGCCAAAGCCCAACAGGCTGTGAAGGACTCCCAGAAAGCTGTTCAGGAGCTGCGTCAGGAAGGCATGCGCCCCGCTGTTATCCAACAGCAATAAGGCCCAGACCACTGACTGCACTGCACCCGAAATCGAATTGAAAGGACGACACGACTATGCGTAAACAATTGATGATCCCTGCCCTGCTGGCGATGAGCGTTGCCTTGGCGGCCTGCTCCACCCCGCCGAACGCGAACCTGGAAAACGCACGGACCAACTTCTCGGCCCTGCAAACCAACCCACAAGCGACCAAGCTTGCGGCGCTGGAAACCAAGGACGCCAGCGAATGGCTGGACAAGGCTGACAAGGCCTACCGCGACAAGGAAGACGAGAAGAAGGTTGACCAACTGGCCTACCTGACCAACCAGCGCGTTGAAGTGGCGAAAGACACCATCGTGCTGCGCGAATCCGAAGCCAAGCTGAAAAACGCTGGTGACGAACGTGCTCGCGCCCTGCTGCAAGCCCGTGACGCGCAGATCAAGCAACTGCAAGACAGCTTGAACGCCAAGCAGACTGATCGCGGTACGCTGGTGACCTTTGGTGACGTGCTGTTCGCCACCAACAAGTCCGACCTCAAGTCCAGCGGCCTGGTGAACATCACCAAGCTGGCGCAGTTCCTGCGTGATAACCCGGACCGTAAAGTGATCGTCGAAGGCTACACCGACAGCACCGGCTCCGACTCGTACAACCAGAGCCTGTCCGAGCGTCGTGCAGCTTCGGTACAACGTGCACTGGCTCAACAAGGCGTGGATATCTCGCGCATCGTGACCCAGGGTTACGGCAAGGAATACCCGGTTGCCGACAACGGCAGCGTCTCGGGCCGTGCCATGAACCGCCGCGTTGAAGTGACCATCTCCAACGACAACCAGCCGGTCAAGCCACGTTCTTCCGTTGCTAATTGATCGATTGATGTAGATAAAGGACCCCGCCAGTTTGGCGGGGTTTTTTGTGCCTACATGAAATTGACCTGACTCGTGTTCATCTCTGGCATATTGATTTTCGAGCTATTGGAAAAACCACCAGCGCCGCCACCTTGCTCAGCACCACCGCCCTCTGCGCCGGTCAGCAACTGTTCCAACCGTTTCTTCAACTCCTCTATGCCCTTTTCCTGCGTCTGCTGACCACCCGCCTGCGGCATCTGGTCCATACCGCCAAACAGACTGCCCACCATGTTCCCCAACCCGCCAATACCCGAAACCATCTTCATACTCCCTACGTTCACATTGAGTAAGTTGTGTCGCATAGTTGCCGACATCCCTCATCAGTGGTCTCGTACAAATATTGGTTCCGTGCAGTCGGGTTATTGCTCCAATTGCGGGGTTTCCTGGCCCATACAACGCACAGCTTGCTTCTTATTGTTGACCAGCACACCGCTCAAGCCTTTTTGCTCGGTATCAAACATCACCAGTACACCGTCCACACACTGCGCCACCTGCGCGGCAGGGGTCAGGGAGATCTTGTAGTCCTCGCCGGGCACCGTCTTGAGCATGGTGAAATCGCTGAGCAGCAACGCATCCTCCGGCTTGGCGAAGTGCAGGTAGCCGTAGAACCACAGGCAGCCGACAGTACCGATGATGGTGCCGATGCCGGTGAGGATCAGCGGGATCATGTTGCGTTCTTCGCTCATTGCGGGCTCTCTGATGAATCAACTGTAGGGTTCGGGTAGTTGGGGATTTCCCCCAGGCGACGCAGACCGTTGAAGTGCTGCGGGTCGTCCAGATAGCGCAGCATCACGGTTTGCCAGGTCTTGTCGGCAAAGGTCTGCACATGACCGCCGCGGGTCAACTGCAACACCCTGGGCGGTGGCGCGGCCTGATACAGGCGAATACCGTTGGCCAGCGGCACGATCGGGTCGTCCAGGCTATGAAACAGCAGCTTGGGCACGCCGGTCAGCTGCGGCATGGCATTGATCGCACTGTCGCCGTCGGGCACCAGCCAGGACAGCGGCACCTGAAACGGCCATGTTAACCAAGAGGTGCTGAGGGCGAATTGTCCTACGTCACGATAACTGGCGGGCACGCCGTCGAGCACCAACGCCTTGAGCTGCGGCTGACGCTGCGGGTGCGCCGCCAGGTAGTGCACCGCCAGTGCGCCGCCCAGGCTTTGGCCCAGCACAATCAGCGGTTGGCCCTGGGTTTCGGGCGCCTTGTCGAGCCAGCTGAACGCCGCATCGATGTCCTGATAAATCGCCGGCAGCGACGGCTTGCCTTCCGACAGGCCATAACCGCGATAGTCCAGCAGCAGCACTTGATAGCCCTGTTCCGGCAACCACCAACTGCCGCCCAGGTGCCATGCCAGGTTACCGCCGTTGCCATGCAGGTGCAGCACCGTGCCCTTGAGCGGCACCCCTGCTTTGGCCGGCAACCACCAGGCGTGCAGTTTTACCCCATCGGCGGTGGTGAGCGTGACGTCGCGGTACTGCAAGTGGGCCTTTTCCGGCGTGAACGGCAGACCAGGTTCGGGGTAGAACAGCAGCGAACTGCAGCCGTTCAAGGTCAAGAGCAGGCAAAGAATGCCGAGGATTCTCATCCGTTGAAGCCTCGCAATTGAGAACACAGGAGATCAAATGTGGGAGCGGGCTTGCTCGCGAAGACAGTGTGTCAGTCAATACATGTGTGTCTGATGTACCGCCTTCGCGAGCAAGCCCGCTCCCACATTTTGATCCGGTTTCTTCAGGAAAATCCCCTAAAGAATGTTGGAGTAATCCGCCTCGATCCGATCCAGGCTCAGATGGTTGAGGAAGTTGGAGAAACACATCCACGCCGCCAGCGCATTCATGTCGCGGAACTGCTCGGGCAGGTATTTGGGCGGCACCACCAGGCCTTCGTCCACCAGTTGGCGCAGGGTCCGCATGTCTTCCAACGTGGTCTTGCCGCAGAACAGCAACGGCACTTGTTCCAGCTTGCCTTTGCGCACGGCCAGCTGGATGTAGTTGTAGACCATGATAAAGCCCTTGAGGTAGGACAAATCCTTGGTAAATGGCAGACCGGTCGGCGTTGAACCACGGAAAACCCGGCTGGCATTACCGTAGCTTTCAGCCATTTCAAAGCCTTGCTCGCGGAAGAATTCGAACACCTGCAGGAAGTCGGCGCCCTCCTCGACCATATGAATGGCGCGGGTGCGGTTGGTCAGTTTGCGCAAGCGGCTCGGGTAGGACGCGAAGGTGATGATCTCCATCAAAATCGCCAAGCCTTCCTGGGTCACGGTTGAGGACGGCGGGCCTTTGGACAGGAACGTGCAGATCGGCTGGTTCTGGCCGTTGAGCGTAGTGCCCACGTGCACCAGGCCTTCATGCACTTCCAGGGCGCGCACATCGCGGTCGTTGAACATCGCGTCGGCGCGGATCTTGATGTAATCGGCACCGGCCGCCGCGTCGGCGACGATACCGTCGGACTCAAACACGCGGATGGTTTCTTCCGCCTCGCCAAACACTTTGTTCAGTCGGGTTTGCAGCAACGCCACGGCGTCTTTGGCGGTGAGGGTCTTGGCTTCGTCTTTGAGATCGCCACGGCCGTCGATATTGTTCAGGTAGTCGGACAGCATCAGGCCGAGGTCAGCCAGGGTCGGGTCGCCGGCGTGGAACGCATCGGAGGCGGCGCCATACAGCTCCTGGGAGATCAGGCCGAAGTCCTCGGTGCCGCGCGCTTCTAGCATGCGCACCACCATGCGGTATTCGCGGCACATGCGCCGCATGATCTGCCCCACCGGGCTGAACTGGCCGAGGCGGCGGGTGATGTCGCGCTCGATGTTCTGGAACTCCAGCTTGACCGCACTGGAGTCGAACGACAGCGGCCGGCCGAGGTAGTAATCGCGGTCCACGGCGGGCATGGCCTTGCCCTTGGCCTTGAGGAACCCTTGGCGAATGTTTTCGTCCCACTTCACGGCGTCGAGGACGCGAATCGGTGTTTGCGCCAGCACAATGCGATCAGACAAGGTGCGTATCGTCTGCTGGTAATCGTCCACCCGGTGCTTCCCCTTTAAACGTTATTTGCCCGCACGCTGGTAGCGCACGGCTTCAACGAACACATCGGCATTGGCCGGGTCATCCAGGTAGGCAAACACCTGGTCCATGGGGCTGTCGACCAGCACGCCGTCACCTTCGACGGTATCGACGGTGCTGCCGTGCAGCACTTTTTGACCTATGGCTTGATGGATCTGCTCAAGGTCGAGGTTGTAGACCACCAATTCGTGCTTTTCATCAAACTCAAAGCCAGCCAGGAAAAAATGCCCGCCGAGCTTGTCCGGCAGCGGCGCCGACAAATACCAGCGGCTGCCATGGCGCGAGACCGTGAACAGGTACTCATCGCGCTGGCCCGGCTTGGCTTTAGGGTAGCTCACGGCTTTGTAACGGTGCTCACCCACGCGGGTGATCTGCAGGTTGAGGGGCTCACCCCAGGCATTTTTGCTCGACCAATGGCCGAGCAAGGCATCCGGCGCGCTTTCACGGGCCGGCAGCGGGTCCTTGAAGGTCACCAAACAACCGCTGAGCAACAGGAACGATAAGGCGATGATCGCGACACGCCAGGCTTTCATTGCGTACTCCATCAAGCCAGCTCCCAGATGAGGCTAGACCGAGGCCAGCACCAAATGCATGTAACGCTTGAGGATCTCAAGCATCTCTTCACCGGTCAGAGGCTCTGGGCCGCCAAGCAGGCCCTGATATTCCATCCGACTGATTATCGCCGTCAACACTTTGGCATCCTGTTGCGGCTCGCGGGAGCCCAATACCTGGAAAAACTGCCCCGTGCCCTGCAGCAGAATCTGTTGATGGGAACGCACCAGCTCCGCCAAGCGCGGGTTGAGCAAGGCTTCCTGTCGAAAGGCCTGTTCGGCCATCAGGTGTTCGCGGCGGTTGGTCAGTTGGCGCAGCACGTAGTCGGCGGTGAGCCGCGCGATGTCGTCGGCCAGTTGCGAGCGCGACTGCGGGCTGCCATCGCCATAGGCGACCATCTCGCGCAGCAGGCCTTCGTTGCGCACCCACAGCTTGCCCATGAAGGCGGCACTGCGTTCCACGTATTGGGCGAAGGTATCGGTGAGCAGGTCATCGATATCCTTGAAGTAGTAGGTGGTGGCCGACAACGGCACGCCGGCCTCGGCCGCGACGGCGCGATGGCGAACGCCACGTACGCCGTCGCGCACGACGATGCGCATCGCCGCATCAAGAATGTCCTGCCTGCGCTGCTCGCTGCCTCGTCGGCTGGCCTTGCGGCCCTGGTACTGAACACTTTCAGCCACGGCAGCAGCAATGCCGGCGGCACCTTTTTGAGCCATTACGCGGTTCACGACAGATCTTCCTTTAAAAGGTGACGCGGAGCGTCACGGACTGCATTCCCACGCAGAGCGTGGGAACGATCATCCGCGGAGCGTCACGGGTTGCATTCCCACGCAGAGCGAGGGAACGATCATCCCACGCACGGTGTGGGGACGATCACCTGGCGCCGTTCTCTTGACGGCTGAATACACCACATAAAAAAGCCGCCTTATAAAAGGCGGCTTCGGGTTTCGCTACGGTTACGCTTGTGGCCGCATGTGCGGGAACAAGATCACGTCGCGGATCGACGGCGAGTTGGTCAACAGCATCACCAGGCGGTCGATGCCGATACCTTCACCGGCGGTTGGCGGCATGCCGTATTCCAGGGCGCGGACGAAGTCGGCGTCGTAATGCATGGCTTCGTCGTCGCCGGCGTCCTTGTCGGCCACCTGGGCCATGAAGCGCTCGGCCTGGTCTTCCGCGTCGTTCAACTCGGAGTAGGCGTTGGCGATTTCGCGGCCACCGATAAACAGCTCGAAACGGTCGGTGACGTTCGGGTTGTCATCGTTGCGACGGGCCAGCGGCGACACTTCGAACGGGTACTGGGTAATGAAGTGGGGCTGTTCCAGTTTGTGCTCGACCAGCTCTTCGAAAATCATCACCTGCAGTTTGCCCAGGCCTTCAAAGCCCAGCACCTTGGCGCCGGCTTTCTTGGCGATGGCGCGGGCCTTGTCGATGTCGTTCAGGTCGTCAGCGGTCAACTCAGGGTTGTACTTGAGGATCGAATCGAACACCGACAGGCGCACAAACGGCTCGCCGAAGTGGAACACCTTGTCGCCGTACGGCACGTCGGTGCTGCCCAGGACCAGCTGCGCCAGCTCGCGGAACAGTTCTTCGGTGAGGTCCATGTTGTCTTCGTAGTCGGCGTACGCCTGGTAGAACTCCAACATGGTGAATTCCGGGTTGTGACGGGTCGAAACACCTTCGTTACGGAAGTTGCGGTTGATCTCGAACACTTTTTCGAAGCCGCCAACCACGAGGCGCTTGAGGTACAGCTCAGGCGCAATGCGCAGGAACATTTCCATGTCCAGCGCGTTGTGGTGGGTTTCGAACGGCTTGGCGGCGGCACCACCCGGGATGGTTTGCAGCATCGGGGTTTCGACTTCGAGGAAGTCACGCTTCATCAGGAAGCTGCGGATGTGCGCAATGACCTGCGAACGCACGCGGAAAGTCTGGCGTACTTCTTCGTTGACGATCAGGTCAACGTAGCGCTGACGGTAGCGCTGTTCGGTGTCGGTCAGGCCGTGGTGCTTGTCCGGCAGCGGGCGCAGCGACTTGGTCAGCAGGCGCACGCTGGTCATTTCAACGTACAGGTCGCCCTTGCCGGAACGCGCCAGGGTGCCTTCGGCGGCAATGATGTCGCCCATGTCCCAGGTTTTCACCGAGGCCAGGGTTTCTTCGGACAGGGTTTTACGGTTGACGTAAACCTGAATGCGACCGGTCATGTCCTGGATCACCATGAACGAGCCACGGTTGAGCATGATGCGACCGGCAACCTTGACCGGGATTGCAGCCTCGGCCAGCTCTTCCTTGGTCTTGTCCGCGTACTGTTTCTGCAAGGCATCGCAGTAGTTTTCGCGGCGGAAGTCGTTCGGGAAGGCGTTACCCTTGGCGCGCTCGGCAGCCAGCTTTTCCTTGCGCAGGGCGATCAGGGAGTTTTCTTCCTGTTGCAGGGCTTGCGGGTCGAGTTGTTGGTCGCTCATGTCTTTAAATTTTCCATCAGGTTCGTTGCCCCAGCCTGTGGCTGGGGATCGCGGGCAAGCCCGCTCCCACAGGGATCGAGGGGTGTCAGCCAATCCCGCATTGCATGTGTTACAAGCCCGATTTCAGGCTGGCTTCCAGGTATTCGTCGATATCACCGTCGAGTACCTTGTCGCAGTCGCTGCGTTCGATGTTAGTGCGCAGATCCTTGATCCGCGACGCATCGAGCACGTACGAACGGATCTGGTGACCCCAGCCGATATCCGACTTGGTGTCTTCCAGCGCCTGGGAAGCGGCGTTGCGCTTCTGCATTTCCTGCTCGTACAACTTGGCCCGCAGCATTTTCATGGCGGTGTCCTTGTTCGCGTGCTGGGAACGTTCGTTCTGGCAGCTGACCACGGTGTTGGTCGGTACGTGGGTGATACGTACGGCCGAGTCGGTGGTGTTTACGTGCTGACCGCCGGCACCGGAGGAGCGGTAGGTGTCGATCCGCAGGTCGGCCGGGTTGATCTCGATTTCCACTTTGTCGTCGATCTCAGGCGAGACGAACACCGCAGAGAACGAGGTGTGGCGACGGTTGCCGGAGTCGAACGGGCTCTTGCGCACCAGACGGTGTACGCCGATCTCGGTGCGCAGCCAGCCAAAGGCATATTCACCCTTGATGTGCACGGTCGCGCCTTTGATACCGGCGACTTCACCGGCCGACAGCTCCATGATGGTGGCGTCGAAACCGCGTTTGTCAGCCCAGCGCAGGTACATGCGCAGCAGGATGTTGGCCCAGTCCTGGGCCTCGGTGCCGCCGGAACCGGCCTGGATGTCCAGGTAGGCGTTGTTCGGGTCCATTTCGTGGCTGAACATGCGGCGGAATTCAAGCTTGGCGAGGTTTTCCTCGAGACGGGCCAGCTCGGCGACGACATCGCCCACTGCGCCTTCGTCATTTTCTTCGACGGCCATGTCCAGCAGGTCGCGGCAATCGCCCAGACCGGTGTTCAACTCGTCGAGGGTGTCGACGATCTGCGCCAGCGCAGCGCGCTCGCGGCCCAGTTCCTGGGCGTATTCAGGTTTGTTCCAGACAGCCGGATCTTCAAGCTCGCGATTGACTTCGGTCAGACGCTCATGCTTTTGATCGTAGTCAAAGATACCCCCGAATAGTTTCGGAGCGCTCGGACAGGTCCTTGATGGTGTTAAGGATCGGGTTGATTTCCATGGCGGGCAGCACTCGTTGGCGAACTTTTGAAAGCCGACGAGTATAACGACAAACCGGCGACAACGGCAGCCCGCTTGGCGAAAAGGCGGGGGTTTGTACACGATCTGATGACTGATGAAGGTCCAATGTGGGAGCGGGCTTGCTCGCGAATGCGGTGTATCAGGTAGTGAATCAGTGACTGACCCACCGTATTCGCGAGCAAGCCCGCTCCCACAGGGGATCAGCGTCGTTGCGGGTTACTCGATACCCACCTGATTACGCCCATTATGCTTGGCCGTGTACAAACCCTTGTCCGCCGCCATGATTAGCTGCCGACAGTCCGTGCTCTGCACCGGCGTCATGGTCGACAGCCCAATGCTGATCGTCAGGCTCGCGCCTTCGGCCGGTGCAATATGCGGAATCTTCAACGCCTCAACCGCCATGCGCAGCTTTTCCGCCACCAGGCGTGCGCCGCCCGGCGAAGTGTTCGGCAGCACCAGGGCAAACTCTTCACCGCCGTAACGCGCCGGCAAGTCCGAAGGACGACTGCTGGCTTCGCGGATTGCCGCCGCGACCTTGCGCAGGGCTTCATCGCCCTCGACATGGCCGAAACTGTCGTTATAGGTCTTGAAGAAGTCCACATCGATCATCAAGAGCGACAACTGAGTCTGGTCACGCATGGCGCGGCGCCATTCCAGTTCCAGGTATTCGTCGAAGTGGCGGCGATTGGACAGCCCGGTCAGGCCGTCGGAGTTCATCAAGCGTTGCAGCACCAGGTTGGTGTCGAGCAGTTGCTGCTGGCTGACGCGCAATGCGCGATACGCCGCATCCCGCTGCAACAGGGTCATGTAGGAGCGCGAGTGATAACGAATGCGCGCCACCAGCTCGATGTTGTCCGGCAGTTTGACCAGGTAATCGTTGGCCCCGGCCGCAAACGCCGCGCTTTTGATCAGTGGGTCTTCCTTGGTGGACAGCACGATGATCGGGATATTCGCCGTGGCCGGATGGTTGCGGTATTCGCGCACCAGCGTCAGGCCGTCGAGGCCCGGCATGACCAAATCCTGCAGGATCACCGTGGGTTTGATGCGAATCGCCTGGGCAATCGCCTGATGCGGGTCGGCGCAAAAGTGGAAATCGATGTTTTCTTCATGGGCCAGGCCACGCCGCACGGCTTCGCCGATCATGGCCTGGTCGTCGACCAGCAACACCATGGCGGCATTTTCGTCGGTCTTGATGTCGTCGATCTGTAAATCATTCATGTGCAGTCACCTGAATTACTGTCCTGCAAGCCGGCACTGCGGGAGGCTTTGATCATTTTGCAAAGACCTCCAGCAATCGGGGCGCAATTCTGTCCAGTGGGCGAATTTCAACAGCGGCATCAATGGCCGCCGCCGCTTTGGGCATGCCATACACCGCCGAACTCTGCTGGTCCTGGGCGATGGTCAAATATCCTTGTTCACGCAGCAATTTGAGCCCCTGGGCGCCGTCGCGCCCCATGCCGGTCAGCAATACGCCGACGGCGTCGCCGTTCCAATGGCTGGCGACGCTTTCAAAAAACACGTCGATGGACGGCCGGTAAATCTCGTTCACCGGCTCTGCGGTATAGGCTAGCGTGCCATTTTTCAACAGGCGAATATGGTGGTTGGTGCCGGCCAGCAAAACCACGCCACTTTGTGGCGGCTCGCCCTCGCGCGCCAGGCGCACCGGCAGGCCGGACGCGCTGCTCAGCCACTCGGCCATGCCGGCGGCGAACACCTGGTCCACATGCTGCACCAGCACGATGGCCGCGGGAAAGTCCCGTGGCAAACCCTTGAGCAGGCTTTCCAGGGCAGCCGGCCCGCCAGCCGAGGAACCAATCGCCACCAGGCTCTGGCGCTTGCCGGTGCTGCGCTGGGGCGCGGTTTCGGTGCGTACGCGGCTGCCGCGCTGGCCAACCAGCCAGCCAATATTGAGGATTTTGCGCAGCAACGGCGCCGCCGCGTCCTTGGCGTTGCCGACGCCCAGCGCCGGCGTGTCCACCACGTCCAGCGCGCCGTGGCCCATGGCTTCGAACACGCGGCTGACATTGGCCTGGCGGTCTACGGTGACGATCACGATCGGGCACGGCGTCTCGGCCATGATCCGCCGCGTGGCTTCTACGCCGTCCATCACCGGCATGATCAGGTCCATCAGAATCAGGTCCGGCGTCACTTCGGCGCAGTGCTGCACGGCTTCCAGGCCATTGCTGGCCACCCACACCACTTCGTGCGCGGGTTCAAAACTCAAGGCGCGGCGCAAGGCCTCGACGGCCATGGGCATGTCATTGACGATCGCAATCCTCATGCCCGTGCGCCTCCAATCAGTTCCACCACGGCGTCCAGCAGGGCATCGTCATGGAAACTGGCTTTAGCTAAATAATAGTCGGCGCCGGCGTCCAGTCCACGACGCCGGTCTTCTTCGCGATCCTTGTACGACACCACCATCACCGGCAACGATTGCAGGCGACTATCACGACGCAAGAGTGTGACCAATTCAATACCGTCCATACGAGGCATATCAATGTCAGTGATGAGCAGGTCGAAGTCTTCGGAGCGCAACGCGTTCCAGCCGTCCATGCCATCGACCGCGACAGCCACTTCATAACCGCGATTAAGTAACAATTTGCGTTGCAGCTCACGCACGGTGAGCGAATCATCCACCACCAGCACGCGTTTGCGCGGCGCTTCGGTGGCCTGCTGGCTGCGCCGGGCGATGCGTTCCAGGCGGCCGGTATTGAGCAGCTTGTCGACCGAACGCAGCATGTCTTCAACGTCGACGATCAACACCACCGAGCCGTCATCCAGCAACGCACCGGCAGAAATATCCTGGACCTTGCCCAGGCGATCATCCAGCGGCAACACCACCAAGGTGCGCTCGCCGATAAAGCGCTCCACCGCAATGCCATAGATCGCATCACGCTCGCGGATCACCACCACTTTCAGGGTTTCTTCGTTGCTCTGCCCGGCCGGGCGCTGCAGCAACTGGCTGGCCGCGACCAGGCCGACGTGGCGACCTTCGTGCCAGAAATGCTGGCGGCCCTCCAGTTGCACAATGTCGTCCGGCGCCAGGTCGCACATGCGTTCGATGTGCGCCAGCGGGAACGCGTAGGCTTCTTCGCCAACTTCCACCACCAGGCTGCGCACCACCGACAGCGTCAGCGGCACCTCCAGATGGAAGCGGCTGCCCTGCCCCGCCGTCTGCTCCAGCACCACCGCACCGCGCAGTTGGCGAACCATATGTTGCACCGCGTCCAGGCCGACGCCGCGCCCGGACACTTCGGTGACCTTGTCGCGCAGGCTGAAACCCGGCAGGAACAGGAACGTCAGCAGTTCCTCTTCACTCAGGCGCAGGGCGGTTTCCAGCGGTGACAGGTGCCGGTCGACGATGGTGCCGCGCAGGCGCTCCAGGTCGACGCCATTGCCGTCGTCGCTCAACTCCAGCACGAGCAAACCCGCCTGGTGAGACGCGCGCAGGCGGATCAGGCCTTCAGCCGGCTTACCCGCCAGCAGGCGCTGCTCGGGCATTTCGATGCCGTGGTCGACCGCATTGCGCAATAAATGCGTAAGCGGTGCCTCAAGTTTTTCCAGCACGTCGCGGTCGACTTGCGTCTTCTCGCCTTCGATCTCCAGGCGCACTTGTTTGCCCAGGCTGCGGCCCAGGTCACGCACCATGCGCACCTGCCCGGCGAGCACATCGGCAAACGGGCGCATGCGGCACGCCAGCGCGGTGTCGTACAGCACCTGGGCGCGCTGCCCGGCCTGCCAGCCGAACTCATCCAGCTCGGCGGTTTTTTCCGCCAGCAGCGCCTGGGCTTCGCTTAACAGGCGGCGTGTGTCGGCCAAGGCTTCCTGGGCTTCGAGGTTCAAATCCAGGGTCTTGAGCTGCCCGTCCAAGGTGTCCAAGGCGCGCGCGCTCTGGCTTTGAATACGCTTGAGGCGCTGCATGCTCGCCAGGTAAGGCTTGAGCCGCTGGGTTTCCACCAGGGACTTACTCGACAGGTCGAGCAGGCTGTTCAAGCGCTCGGCGGTGACCCGCAACACACGCTCACCGCCTTCGGTCATGCGTTTATTCTGGCGCGGCATTTCGCTGGTGACCGGCGGCGCGGGTTCGGGCTCCGGCGGCGGTTCTTCGACGACAGGCGCCGGAGCATGTACCGGCGGTGGCGCTGGCGTTGACGGCGGCGCGACATTGGCCGTCGGCTGCGACGGATCAAGCAGGCGCTCCATCAGTGCCACATAGCCTTCGATGTCCGCCGGGCCGACGTCATTGCCCGGCGTGGCGATGCGCATCAGCAGGTCGGTGCCTTGCAGCAAGGCGTCAATATGTTCAGGTTGCAGGTACAGGCGGCTTTCCTGGGCGCTGACCAGGCAATCCTCCATGACGTGGGCCACGCTGACCCCGGCGTCCACCCCGACAATCCGCGCCGCGCCCTTGAGCGAGTGCGCGGCGCGCATGCAGGCTTCCAACTGGTCGGCCTGGGTCGGGTTGCGTTCCAGGGCCAGCAAACCGGCGCTCAGCACTTGGGTCTGCGCGTCGGCTTCCAGGCTGAACAGTTCCAGCAGCGAGGCATCGCGCATCTGGTCGGGGGTCATGTGAGGCTCCGGGTCACGGCGGACAACAATTGCGCCTCATCCAGCCAGCGCAGGCTGCGGCCTTTCCACTGCAATACGCCCTGGGTGAAGCGCGCGCTGGCCTGGGTGCCGGAGGCCGATGCGGCGCTCAAGGTGCGCTCATCAATGGCATGGATACCGTCGACTTCATCCACCGGCACCACGACCGGGCCATCCTGCGCGGCGATGATCAACATGCGCGGCATCACGCGCCCGCCGCTGGGGGCGTTGCTGGTAGCGTCCAGCCCCAGCAGCTCGACCAACGACAGGCACGCCACCAAGGCGCCGCGCACATTGGCCACGCCGAGCAACGCCCGCGAGCGTTGGTGCGGCAGTGAGTGGATCGGTTGCAGCGGCGCCACTTCCACCAGGCAACGGGTGGCGATGCCCAGCCATTCTTCGCCGAGCCGGAACATCAACAGCGAGCGCGTGACGACATCGCTGTCGACCTCCGTGGCCGCCTGCGGACGGCGGTCGTCCTGTTGCAAGGCATAGCGGTCGAGCAAGCGCGTGGCGGCGGCGGAATACACCGAGCAGTTGCGGCAATGAATATGCTCCGCCAGCAACGGGCAGGATTTGTCGCCGTGGATGCCGATGCGGTTCCAGCAGTCGTCGATGGCTTGGGTATCGGCCAGGGTCAAGTCCAGGCCTGCAGTGTCGAGCGCGTCGGTGCTACTCATGGTTTGGACTCACTGTCAGCTCGCTGGCTACGCGCGGCCCGCGCTTGCAAGCGGCGCGCCCCCGCACTGTCGCCCTGGGACTCGAGCAACGCGGCCAGGTGCATCAAGGCCTGCGGGTGCTGCGGTTCCAGGTACAAGGCTTTTCGATAATAGCCCTGGGCTTCCAGGGCACTGCCGGCCACATCACTGAGCAGGCCCAGCCAGTAAAACACCTGGGCCGCCGGCGGGTGGTTACTCAAATACTGTTCGCAGGCGGCGCGGGCCTCGGCACTTTTGCCTTCGTTGGCCAGCGTGGCGATGCGGCTGAGCAAGTCGCCGGCATCGGTGTGCGGCGCCCTGATCGGCGCCTTGATCGGTACTATGTGAGCACTCACGGTGCTGAACGGGCGCGGTTTGGGCGCAATCGGCGCCGCACTGCGCTGCGGCGCGGGCGCGGGCATCGGCACAAACACCGGCTCGGGCTTGACCGGCTCGACATGCCGGCTGAAGGCAAAAGATTGCGGCACGCCAATCGAGCGCATGCCATGGCGCCCCAGCAGGCTGCCTTCAGCCGGGCCGATAAACAGCACACCGTCGACGTGGGTCAAGCCCTTGAGCACGTCAAAGACTTGCTTCTGGGTCGGCTGGTCAAAATAGATCAGCAAGTTGCGGCAGAACACGAAGTCGTAGGTCGGCTCATTCGCCAGCAGGCCCGGGTCGAGCAGGTTGCCGACGTTCAGGCGCACTTGTTCGCGCACCCGGTCGGCGATGCGATAACCGTCCGGCTCTTCGGTGAAATGGCGCTCACGAAATTCGATATCGCTGCCGCGAAACGAATTCTTGCCATACACCCCGCGCTTGGCGCGCTCTACCGACAGCGGGCTGACGTCCATGCCCTGCACCTTGAACTGGTGCGGCGCCAGGCCCGCATCGAGCAAGGCCATGGCGATTGAGTAAGGCTCTTCGCCGGTCGAACACGGCAGGCTCAGAATACGCAGCGCGCGCATCTGCTTGATCTCGGCCAGGCGCGCTTTGGCCAGGCGCGCCAGGGTCGCAAAGGATTCGGGGTAACGAAAAAACCAGGTCTCGGGCACGATCACCGCTTCGATCAGCGCTTGCTGCTCATCGTCGGAGCTCATCAGGTGCTGCCAGTAAGCCTGCGGCGTCTGCGCCTGCGTGACCTGGCTGCGCTGGCGCACCGCGCGCTCGATAATCGCCTCGCCCACCGAGGCGACGTCCAGGCCAATGCGTTCCTTTAAGAAGGCAAAGAAGCGCGGGTCGTTGCTCATACGCTCAGCTCGGCAGAAAACAACAAGGTGCGCACCGGTTCGGTGAGCAACTCGTTGACGCCAATCCACTGCATCAAGCCCAGGGCATCTTCACGCACCAGCCCCAGGTAAGGCGCCTCGCGGTTGTCCAGCCCATAAGGCTGGAATTCCTCAAGGCCGCACCGCAGGGTGTCGGTGGCTTGTTCAAGGATGAGGCCCAGCCAGCGCGCTTCAACCCACGGCTGCGGCTGGTAGTTGACCAACACCAGCCGCGTGCTGGTGCGCGCCTGGGCCGGGGTGCCGAACGTCAGCGCACACAGGTCGATCACCGGCACCAGCGCGCCACGGTGGGCAAAGATCCCTGCCACCCAAACGGGTGCATGGGCGATGGGTTTGAGCGGCAGGCGCGGCAGCACCTCGGCGACTTCCGTCGCCTTGAGGGCAAAGCGCTCGCCGCCGATGTGGAACACCAGAAACAACGCCTTTTTCGCTGCCGGAACGGCGCCGCGTTTAGCCGCGAGGTCGCTCATCAGACTTTGAAACGCGACACGCCGCTGCGCAGACCGACCGCAACCTGGCTCAGTTCATCAATGGCAAAGCTGGCCTGGCGCAGGGATTCCACGGTCTGGCTGCTGGCATCACCCAGTTGCACCAGTGCGTGGTTGATCTGCTCGGCACCGGTGGCCTGGGCCTGCATGCCTTCGTTGACCATCAACACCCGCGGCGCCAGGGCCTGCACCTGATGGATGATCTGCGACAACTGCTCGCCGACTTGCTGCACTTCGAACATGCCACGGCGCACTTCTTCGGAGAACTTGTCCATGCCCATCACGCCTGCCGATACCGCCGACTGGATCTCGCGCACCATTTGCTCGATGTCGTAGGTGGCCACGGCAGTCTGGTCGGCCAGGCGCCGTACTTCGGTGGCGACCACGGCAAACCCGCGCCCGTATTCACCGGCCTTCTCGGCCTCGATGGCGGCATTGAGCGACAACAGGTTGGTCTGGTCGGCGACCTTGACGATGGTCACCACCACTTGGTTGATGTTGCCGGCCTTTTCGTTGAGGATCGCCAGCTTGGCGTTGACCAAGTCAGCCGCGCCCATCACCGAGTGCATGGTTTCTTCCATGCGCGCCAGGCCTTGCTGGCCGGAACCGGCGGCAACCGACGCCTGGTCGGCGGCGGTGGACACTTCGGTCATGGTGCGCACCAGGTCCTTGGACGTTGCCGCGATCTCGCGCGAGGTGGCGCCGATCTCGGTGGTGGTGGCGGCCGTTTCGGTGGCGGTGGCCTGCTGCTGCTTGGAGGTGGCGGCAATCTCGGTGACCGAGGTGGTCACCTGCACCGACGAACGCTGGGCCTGGGACACCAGGGCGGTCAGCTCGGTCATCATGTCGTTGAAGCCGGTTTCGACGGCGCCGAATTCGTCCTTGCGCTCCAGGTTCAAACGCTTGCTCAGGTCGCCGTCACGCATGGTGCCGAGGATCGCCACGATACGCTGCATCGGCGCCATGATGGCGCGCATCAGCAGCAGGCCACACAGGCCAGCGGCAAGGATGGCCAGGGCCAGCGACACGAACATGCTGACTTTTGCCGCCGACACCGCGTCATCAATCGCCGTGGTTGCACGGTCGGCGACGTCTTTGTTTTCGGTAATGATGTCGTTGAGCTTCATGCGGCCTGCCGTCCAGGCGGGCGTCAGGTTGGTGTTGAACTCCTTGCGCGCGGCGGCCAGGTCATTGCGCTGCAGGGCGTCGAGCACGGTGGCCAGGCTCTTGTTATAGGCCTGGTGCATGGCTTCGAATTTGTCGAATTCGGCTTGGTCATCGCGACCATTGATGGTTGCCTGGTAGTTGGCCATCTGCGCCAGGATGCGCCCTTCGAAGGATTTGAAATCGGCCTTGTCGGCGTCGGTCAGCCCCTTGTCGTCACGCAGGCCGAGCAATTCCAGGGTTTGCAGGTAACTGTCGACCCAGGCGCTGCGGATCATCGAGCTGAGGTAAACCCCCGGCACCGCATCATCACGGACAGCCGTTTCGCTGCCCTCGATTTTCAGCAACCGTGAATAAGAGACCACAACCATTAACAGCATGATCGCGATAATGACCGCAAAGCTCGCCAAAATCCGTTGGCGCAAGGTCCAGTTCTTCACAGTATTTCCTCGAAGGGCCATTCAAATGGAGGGGAGTATAGCTGAGCCTATAGCCTCATTTATCAATGGGTTTTGATGCAGTGATCATATAAAGCAGATGTGGGAGCGGGCTTGCTCGCGAATGCGGAGTGTCAGTCAACGTATTTGGGACTGAGACACCGCATTCGCGAGCAAGCCCGCTCCCACATTTTGATCGGCGTAGCGACGGTGGTTATTGGTTGAGCCGCACCTGTTTTTCCAGCTCGGCCTTTAAGCCGGGTTCCAGTTTCAGCTGGCGCGCCAACTCATCCAGATAGGCCTTTTCCATAAAGTTCTCTTCGTCCACCAGCATCACGCTGGCGATGTACATCTCGGCGGCCATTTCCGGGGTGCCTGCCGCGCGCGCCACATCGGCCGGGTCCAGGGGTTTGTTGAGTTCGGCGTGCAGCCAGCTTTGCAGCTCGCGGTCATTGTCCAGCTTGGTGAACTCGCCTTCGATCAGCGCGCGTTCGCGCTCGTCCACATGCCCGTCGGCCTTGGCTGCCGCGACCAGCGCTTTAAGAATGCCCTGGCTGTGCTGCTCGACCTGGGCCGGTGGCAGGCGGTCGATGGTTTGGGGCTCACCCTGGGGCGCGTTGGCCTGCTGCGCCTGCCAATTGCCGTACGCCTTGTAGGCAATCACGCCCAACGCCGCCAGGCCGCCGTAAGTCAGGGCCTTGCCGCCGAATTTGCGCGCCTTCTTATTCCCCAGCAGCAACCCCATCGCCCCTGCTGCCAGGGCGCCGCCACCTGCACCACCGAGCAGGCTGCCAAGGCCGCCACTGCCGAGCAGCCCGCCGAGGGCGCCCTTGTCGTCTGACTTTGGCTGGCCACCCGCCTTTTTCTGCAGCATGTCCTGGCCAGATTTGAGCAACTGATCGAGCAATCCACGGGTATTCATTCGCAGCCTCCAGGCACTTGGGTTTGTAGGACCAATAGGCCCCCAGCGTAAAACTTAGTGCCAAAAAGCCCATGTCTAGAGTGCTTCGAGTTGTAACGTAGCCGGCCAATCCTGGAAACGTCTTGTTTCACATGCAACGCCATCACGCCGCAATCAATCAATTTTCCTACGTCACCGAACCGCTTAAGCTATCCGGCGTCTGTTTATAGTCCGTTGCGTTTGGCCGAAGGCATGTCCGAACCGTTATTTCTGATCCGCTACGTGCCAGGAAAGGCGCGGGATTTGCTCACGACAGGTTGTCTCTATGCACCGCAGGAATTTGCTCAAAGCGTCCATGGCCATTGCGGCTTACACCGGTTTATCGGCCAGCGGCCTGCTCGCTGCGCAGGCCTGGGCCGGCAACCGTGCCGCCGATGGCAAGGCCGTGGCGTTTGATTTTGAAACGCTCAAAGCCCAGGCCAAACAGCTCGCCGGCACCGCGTACAAAGACACCAAGCAGGTGCTGCCGCCGACCCTGGCGACCATGACACCGCAGAATTTCAATGCCATCGGCTACGACGGCAACCATTCGTTGTGGAAGGAATTGAACGGCCAGCTCGACGTGCAGTTTTTCCACGTCGGCATGGGGTTCAAGACGCCGGTGCGCATGCACAGCGTCGACCCCAAGACCCGCGAGGCGCGCGAGGTGCATTTCCGCCCGTCGCTGTTCAACTATGAAAAGACCACGGTCGACACCAAGCAGTTGACCGGCGACTTGGGTTTCTCCGGCTTCAAGCTGTTCAAGGCGCCGGAGCTGGATCGCCATGACGTGCTGTCATTTCTCGGCGCCAGCTACTTCCGCGCAGTGGATTCCACCGGCCAGTACGGTCTGTCCGCACGCGGCCTGGCGATTGATACCTACGCGAAAAAGCGCGAGGAATTCCCCGACTTCACCCAGTTCTGGTTCGAAACCCCGGCCAAGGACGCCACGCGCTTTGTGGTCTACGCCCTGCTCGACTCGCCAAGCGCCACCGGTGCCTACCGCTTTGACATCGATTGCCAGGCCAGTCAGGTGGTGATGGCCATCGACGCAAATATCAACGCACGCACCACCATCGAGCAACTGGGCATCGCACCGATGACCAGCATGTTCAGCTGCGGCACCCACGAGCGCCGCATGTGCGACACCATCCACCCGCAAATCCACGACTCGGATCGCCTGGCGATGTGGCGCGGCAACGGCGAGTGGATTTGCCGCCCGCTGAACAACCCGGCCAAGCTGCAATTCAACGCGTTCGCCGATACCGACCCGAAAGGCTTCGGCCTGGTGCAGACCGACCATGAGTTCGCCAGCTACCAGGACACCGTGGACTGGTACAGCAAGCGCCCGAGCCTGTGGGTGGAACCGACGACGGCCTGGGGCGAAGGCTCGATCGACCTGCTGGAAATCCCGACCACCGGCGAAACCCTCGACAACATCGTGGCCTTCTGGACCCCGAAAAAGCCCGTGGCTGCCGGCGACTCGCTCAACTATGGCTACAAGCTGTACTGGAGCGCATTGCCACCTGTGAGCACGCCGTTGGCGCAAGTCGACGCCACCCGTTCCGGCATGGGCGGTTTCACCGAAGGCTGGGCACCGGGCGAGCATTACCCCGAAGTGTGGGCCCGTCGGTTTGCCGTGGACTTCAAAGGCGGCGGCCTCGATCGCCTGCCCGCCGGCACCGGCATCGAACCGGTGGTGACCTGTTCCCACGGTGAGGTCAAAGACTTCAGCGTGCTGGTGCTCGACAACATCAAGGGCTATCGCATTCTGTTCGACTGGTACCCGACCAGCGACAGCGTGGAGCCGGTAGAACTGCGCTTGTTTATCCGTACTCAGGACCGCACCTTGAGTGAAACCTGGCTGTACCAGTACTTCCCGCCTGCGCCAGAGGCGCGCAAGTACAGCTGATACCGGCCATCTGATCGTTCCCACGCTCTGCGTGGGAATGCCGCCTGGGACGCTCCGCGCCCCGCCACTCATGCAACGTTTGAGGCCTGTGCGAGATGACGCGGAGCGTCACGGGATGCGTTCCCACGCGGAGCGTGGGAACGATCGGCTCAGAACCGCGACACGCTTTTCATCGCCCCAATCAAGTACCGCATCGCCACCTGATCGCTTTCGGTCAGGGCGCGATACTGCGCCAGCAATTCGGCTTCGTCCGAACTCAACCGGCTGCCACGCAAAGACATCCTGCGGGTCAGAAAACTCACCACCGCACCCGCAACACCATTGGATTTGGCCATGGACTGCTTCTCCTGATATCGATCTAAGACTCCTGGTGCCCATCGCCTGCCTTCCGTGAGGCGCAAGACCTTCGCGGAACCAACAGCCTGACTCTCTGGGCCAGAAATCAGACTTACCCTAAGCGTAGAAACAATCTGCTCACGTGTGGGATTTTTTTAGAGTATTAACTTAAATAAATCGCTTAAGTAACAAATACCTACAGCGTTTTCCCACACAACGATCGATACAGGTGGATGTCGTGCGGCTCCTGCGCCAACAATTCAGGGTCGGGGCGTGCCAGCAACCGGCAGCCATGGCGTCGATAGAAGTCCACGGTGTTGCGTGATTCGGTGGCGGACACATACAGCGCGTCGGCCCCGACCTGCCGGCCGTGCTCGCAGGCCAGGTTGAATAAACGTCCACCTAGCCCCACCCCCCGCGCGGCGTGGCTGACGTGCAGGAACTTCAATTGCCGCATCACCAGGTCCTGGATGTGAAGTGGGTGGTTGTCCACCACCACCGCCGCCGCCAGGGTCGGCCCGTCGAACACGCCCCACAACCACCCGCCCCGCCTGAGGCAGGCGAGCAGCGCCACGGCGTCCTGCTGCGCCTCGCCTTCAGGCCAGCCGCGCATGTCGTGGTGGTCGGGGTATAACACCAACTCGCCACCCTCCAGGCGATAGCACTCATGGATCAGTTCCGTGCGGTCGATGCTTGCCAGCAACGGGATATCGCTTTCGGTTAACGCGCGTTCGAGCAACATGGGGCCTCCTGCTTTCAAGCGACCAAGGATCAAGCTTGGGTTAAACCCAGGCAAGAAAAACCCACCGGGTCAGGGTGGGTTTCGGTCAATCAGGCGTGGGATCAATCCCTCAGATCAGACTCATGGATCGGCTGATCCCGATGAGTCGCCCGTTGGTACTGCGCTGGCCAGATTGCCTTGCGCCCACCCAGGTCATCGTCGGCATGCAGCGGCCAGTAAGGGTCACGCAACAACTCACGGGCGAGGAAGATGATGTCCGCCTGGCACGTGCGCAGGATGTGCTCGGCCTGGGCAGGCTCGGTAATCATGCCCACGGTGCCGGTGGCGATGCCCGACTCTTTGCGCACACGCTCGGCAAAGCGCGTCTGGTAACCGGGGCCGGTGGGGATCTCGGCATTGGCGGCGGTGCCACCTGAGGACACGTCGATCAGGTCGACGCCCAAGTCTTTCAGGCGGCGCGCCAGTTCCACGGTTTCATCCGGGTTCCAGCCGTCTTCGACCCAATCGGTGGCCGACACCCGCACGAACAGCGGCAGCTCCTGGGGCCAGACTTCGCGCACGGCCTGGGTCACTTCGAGCACCAGGCGAATGCGGTTTTCAAACGAGCCACCGTAGTGGTCCTGGCGCTGATTGCTGATGGGCGAGAGGAATTGATGCAACAGGTAACCGTGGGCGGCGTGGATTTCCACCACTTCAAAACCGGCGGTCAGGGCGCGCTTGGCGGCGGCGACAAAGTCGGCGATCACCTGCTGGATCTGCCCTTCGTCCAGCGGCTTGGGCTGGGTGTGATTGGGGTCAAAGGCGATGGGCGATGGGCCCACTGGCACCCAGCCGCCATCTTCCGGCTTGACGCTGCCGTGCTTGCCGATCCACGGCCGATGGGTGCTGGCCTTGCGCCCGGCATGTGCCAGCTGGATGCCCGCCACCGCACCTTGGGCGGCGATAAAACGCGTAATGCGCTGCAGCGGTTCGATCTGTGCGTCGTTCCACAGGCCCAGGTCCTGGGCGGTGATGCGGCCATCGGCGGTCACGGCGGTGGCTTCAGTGAAAATCAGCCCGGCGCCGCCCACTGCGCGGCTGCCGAGGTGCACCAGGTGCCAGTCATTGGCCAGGCCATCGTCGGATGAGTACTGGCACATCGGCGACACGGCAATGCGGTTGAGCAGGGTCAATTGACGGAGTGTGTAGGGTTCGAGCAGCTGACTCATGGCGCACCTCTTCTGGGTTCTGTGGGCACTATTCAAACAGTGCTTAGAGCCTAGTCGACAACGGTAGCTTGCACAGGGTTCAGACGGAAAACGGGAGCCGATTGCCGGCTCCCGTGTCGCAACAGCTTACATTTCGACCTGGGTGCCCAGCTCGATCACCCGGTTTACCGGGAGTTTGAAGAAGCGCAGGTTGCCGTTGGCATTCTTCAACATGAAGGCAAACAAACTTTCGCGCCAACGGGCCATGCCCTTGATGCGCGAGGCGATCACCGTTTCGCGGCTGAGGAAGTAGGTGGTGCGCATCGGGCTGAAATCCAGGTCGTCCAGATGGCACAACTTCAGCGCTTCGGGCACGTCCGGCTCATCGGTAAACCCGAAGTGCAGGATCACGCGGAAGAAGCCTTCGCCATAGGCGTCCACCTCGAAGCGCCGCGACGCCGGCACGCGCGGGATATCTTCGTAGACCACCGTCAGCATCACCACCTGCTCATGCAACACCTGGTTATGCAGCAGGTTGTGCAACAGCGCGTGGGGCACGGCGTCGGGCCGCGCGGTCAGGAACACAGCGGTGCCCTGCACGCGATGGGGCGGCTGCACGCGGATACTGCTGATAAAGATCGGCAATGGCAGGCCGCCTTCGTCGAGGCGGTCCATCAACAGTTCCTTGCCGCGCTTCCAAGTGGTCATCAGGATAAACAGCACAATCCCCGCCAACACCGGAAAGGCACCGCCCTGCACGATTTTCGGCACGTTGGCGGCGAAGAACAGACCGTCCACCAACAGGAAACCGATCAACACCGGAATTGCCAGCACCGGCGGCCATTTCCACAGCAGCAGCATCACCGCCGACACCAGGATACTGGTGATCAGCATGGTGCCGGTCACCGCCACGCCGTAAGCCGAAGCCAAGGCGTTCGAGGATTCAAAGCCCAGTACCAACAGAATCACGCCGACCATCAGCGACCAGTTCACCGCACCGATGTAGATCTGGCCTTGCTCGGCGCTTGAAGTGTGCTGGATATGCATGCGCGGGATGTAACCCAGTTGGATCGCCTGGCGGGTCAAGGAGAACGCACCGGAAATCACCGCCTGGGAGGCAATCACCGTGGCCAGGGTCGACAGCGCGACCAGCGGGATCAACGCCCACTCCGGCGCCAGCAGGTAGAAGGGGTTGCGCGCCGCTTCAGGATTTTCCAGCAGCAAGGCGCCCTGGCCGAAGTAGTTAAGCACCAGCGCCGGCAGCACCAGGGCGAACCACGCACGGGCGATGGGTTTGCGGCCAAAGTGGCCCATGTCGGCATACAGCGCTTCGGCGCCGGTCAACGCCAGCACCACGGCACCGAGAATTGCCACGCCCATGCCAGGATGCGCCGTAAAGAAACGCACGCCCCACACCGGGTTAAGCGCATTGAGCACTTCGGGGTGTTGCAGAATGCCGTGCACGCCGAGGCCGCCCAACACCAGGAACCACACCACCATCACCGGCCCGAACAGCTTGCCGATGCGGTCGGTGCCGTGTTTCTGGATCAGGAACAGCCCGACCAGCACCACCAACGACAGCGGCACGACCCAACGTTCCAGGCCATCAAAGGCCAATTCCAGGCCCTCGACCGCCGACAACACCGAGATCGCCGGGGTGATCATGCTGTCGCCGTAGAACAGCGCCGCACCGATCAGGCCAAGAATCACCAGCACCGAACGCAACTTGGGGTACGGCGACGCCGCCCGCCGCGCCAGTGCCGTCAGGGCCATGATGCCACCCTCGCCCTGGTTGTCAGCGCGCAGGATAAACAGCACGTACTTGATCGACACGACCCACACCAGCGACCAGAAAATCAGCGCCAGAATGCCGAAGACCCCGTCATGATTGACCTGAACCCCGTAACCACCAGTAAACACTTCTTTAAGGGTATAGAGCGGGCTGGTACCGATATCGCCGTAAACCACCCCGACTGCCGCCACCAGCATGCCAATCGGCTTTGCATTGGAATGCTCGGCACCTGCTGCCTGACTATTTGCCTGACCCATCAACCACTCCTGCCCTTTTGACCTGAGGTCTTTTATAAACAACGCGTCTAAGCTGACCGTAGCATGCGCTGTTTTACTTCTCGTAACAGACGTTTTATTGACCCAAGGGTTTTACCCATTTGCAACGGCGCGAAGCATAGCGCAGCACTCGTCGCATTTCGCTGCTCAAGTGATTCAGGTAATGCATTCAGTAACAGAGATAAAGGCAATTTGGAGCCTTTTTGCCTGCATTGATCACATTTACGGCCAATCGTATATTTTCGGCCCGGCTCAGCAATGCTTTCTGGAAATCTTACAAGGTGCAGCATAAATGACCCTTGGTACGCGTTCTCATGAAGACAGCGTTCTAGAAATGCTTCGAGACGACGAAGCGTTCGCCCTCGAATATCTGTCTGTCGCGCTTGAGGAAATCGATGAAGCGGGTGGCGAGGACGCCTTCCTCGTCGCTATCCGTCGCGTAGCGGAAGCACGTGGCGGAATGCTCAGTTTGTCGCAGAACACAGGGCTGAATAGGGCAAATCTCTACAGGTCCATCGCCGCCGGCGGCGACCCAAAGCTCTCTACCCTCCTGAAAGTGCTTCAGGCCTTAGGTGTGGGCATGTCTAAAGTTGTAGCGCACCGCGCCGAGCAAGACGTCCGGGCTTAAGAGCCTGGTAAGGTCTGTGCGAATCAGCCACTACAGGCACACCGGGTACCCGTCTACCGCTGTGTCGTGCCAGACTGGCGGCGCCATTCAATACCGAGGTAGACATGTCCACCACCATCGCAAAAGCCAACCCCAAGGTCGGCTCTGTATCCCTGGGTTGCTCTAACGACCGTGAAGATAAACATTTCTGACTCGAAATTCTGACTACCCCCTCCGCCCGATTGAGGCAGAATTCGTCACCAATTCGATGCCAGGGAAAAACACGATGTATAGCTATTCCAGCAGCCGAGGCGTGGTTTAACTCCAACGAAATCTGATCAACGAAGCTTGCGATAAAGCAGGTACGGACGACGTCAACAAAGCGCTACGAGAAATGGGTTTCATGCGTCAGTTTGAAATTGGAAACCCTGAGATCGCGTCTATCGAGCTTTTCACGGGCGCAGGCGGTACAGATCACAAGGCCTTAGTCCATCTGACAATCGGTGATGAAATGCACCTCTATGGAATGGAGTCATTCCATGATGTCCTTGAGTTCATGAAAGAATACGTGCCAACGATCAAAGCAATGGTCGACCTCGCTGAAAAAGACTTTGGCTAGGTTTTGTAACGTATGCCAGCGTCAACTTGAACTGAAAGCCCTAGATTCTGGGGCTTTCAGTCTATCCGCATAATAATTCAACCTCGCCAAGCCGGCGTAGGTCTTCAACGCATTCCATTTTCGAAAACCTCATTCCTCGTCGTTTTTCCTGCCACCAGTCCAATGAACTCAGGGCTCCTAGCAGCTACCATTCCCTCCTCGGTCATCCCCCGTGGTGAAACGTCCTTACACCGCTTTGCAAATTTTTTCACTGCGTGCAATTGCGAAATATCCGCCAACGCTCCCAGCGGGCCTGGGTGGAGGCATCGTTTTCACCCCCACAGTCGTTTAGCACAAAAAGCGAAGACAAAGCCCGTCGGCGGGAGGGGGATAAGTCGTTTTATGGTGTTTTTTCTCGTCACCCGATTGACACGTCATAGCAAAAAGCCAGACCTTAGAACGGCCAAAATAAATCGAAAACTCTAAATGGCGAGACACGGAGAAAGTCAATGCTCGATAACACCCCAGCTACACGCTTGAGTGGTATTACCCTACCCAATGGGTGGACTGTAGGGGAAATCTTAGCAGTGGGACGGGCTCAGGATGGAGATGAGGGTAGCGGCGGCACGTTTTCCGTATCGTATGTCGTAAGCAAAGAAGGTAAAACGGCCTTTTTAAAGGCATTTGATCTAGACAATGTACTCAAGAAGCGCGGAAGCCGATCTTGGATGGAAACATTGCAACAAGAAACGACGGCATTCAATAATGAAAAAGGATTAAACACACTTTGCGTTAAGTCGAAAATGCGACAAGTGGTTAGAATAATTGAGCATGGAGATGTCACCGTCCCCCAAGAGCCCGGAGATATGGTTAACGACATCCCATACATGGTGATGGAGTTAGCTGATGGTGGCGATGTAAGGAGCTATATAAAGCAAAACAACCTACATGATCTATCAATAAAATTTAGGTATTTGAAAGAAATCGCATTAGGCATTTCACAGCTACACGCGGAAAAAATCAGCCATCAAGATATAAAGCCTTCCAATGTAATGATTTTTGAGGAAACCGGAGCAAAAATTGGCGACTTAGGCCGCGCAAGCATCCAAGGAACTATTGGCGTTTACGACGGCTGGGTAGTAGCAGGTGATCATGGCTATGCTCCACCAGAGCAGTTATATGGTCTGACACTAAACGAGTGGGTTGACCGCCGTGAACGGTGCGACTTATATCAATTCGGCTCGATGATCAGTTTCCTTATATTCGGAGTCACAGTTAATACCATTATACAAAGAAGGCTGCCTGAAGCACTCTCTCCTAGAAGATGGGGTGGAGGTCAAAGCACTTATGCACAAGCACTGCCATACCTTCAGAAAGCATTCTATGACGGCCTTGAAGAATTTAGAACAACCCACCCGGACTGGCTTGGAAAAAGAGTTGTAAGTCTGATCAACCAATGCTCAAATCCCGACTACAATATGCGTGGCGCAACGGGCGTAATGGGAAAAAAGAATTATTTAGGCTTAGGCCTCAATCGTTTCGTAAGTGAGCTTGACTATTTGAGCAATGAAGCCGAACGCCAATCAATTATCGCTGCAAAGAGGAAGGCATAACATATGAGCCTCTACAACAACGAATTTGATCGGAAAGTGTTACCCATATGGGATGATTCTGCAGCATCCGGAAACCTAGCTGAAAACTCTTCATTGAAAAGTTCAAACACAACGATTTCCTCAGAAAAACTCACAAATAAGCTGCAAGAGGAACTAAAGCGTAACGACAGAGTTGGCGTGGCCGTTGAGCTATTGAATGTTGCGTCATTAGAGCGCGAGGAAGATGCATTACAATTTGCAGCTAAGCGAATATTGAAAGAAAGCGGCCTACCAACCCCTATAATGAACTTAGCTCGACAAATTCTAGGCGAGATGGAAGAAATCAATACGAGTTCAGAGTTCTATAAGATAAGAAAATTACGTGCCAACCTAAATCAACAACCACGGAACATCCTTGCTTGGGTCGACTTAGCTAGAGAGCATGTAATTCTGGGCAACAGCGATCATGCAGAACGAGCAATGACTGTAGCTTTAAGTTTAGCACCGAACCATAGATGGGTTACCAGAGTGGCTTCACGGCTCTTTATTCACATCGATCTGATTGATAAATCTCACCGAATCTTGATGAACCATCCTGGTATCCGTAACGACCCGTGGATCGCATCGGCTGAAATTGCAGTTTCAGAGCTATCTGGCCGCACAAGCAAAAATATTAGCGTATCCAAAAAGTTACTGGAGTCGGGCCTAAACCCGAAACACACAGCAGAACTTGCAAGTGCATTGGGTACATTAGAGCTTTCTGCAGGAGCTAATAAAAAAGCTAAAAACTATTTTAGAAGCTCTCTAATCTCTCCAAATAGAAATGTCTTAGCGCAGGCAAAATGGGTAGAGCAAGCGCATGACTTAAAAGCAGGCGTTATAATTACTAATGAGCAGATGGAGATGGCCTTCGAGGCCAAAGCTTGGGAAAACTATATTGAAGGCGATATAAATAAAGCTTTAGTTTACTGTATGGAGTGGTACAAGTCTGAGCCTTATTCAAGCAAACCCCCTATGCTGGCGACTTATCTTGCCGCACTGATCGATCAATATGATATTGTGATTAGAGTAGCAATAGAGGGCTTGAAGACAAATCCAGACAATCTTACCCTTAAGTTAAATAAAGCATATGCTGAAATAGCGAAAATTGGAATTATTGAGACACAGCCAATAGATGAGACAACAATCACAACCTGGACAACCTTCTTCAAAGACATAATAAAAAAAGAAAAAGCAAGCGCGTCTCATGCAGCGGCCAACTTAGGAATGCTGTGTTATCGCATTGGCTATTTCGAAAATGGTAGGGACTGGTACAATTACGCAGAAACACTCTGTAAAAATGAAGGAGCAGAGACGCTTGTTATGTGTTCCACATACCATGCTCGAGAGGCCATCATTGCAAAGGCTGAGTGGGCCGATGCAATTTATTCTCACGCTAAAGATCTAATCCAGAAAACAAGCGGTCCAGAGTTACCATCTGCGGTCTTCTACATGAAGAAGATTGAAGACTTGAGGCTCTCCCCAGAAAACTGGGCAGAGACGTTGGGAGCGATCAAGAAACCGTTAATTGAGATACCTTCTCATCGCGAGATCTTTACTTTCAAAAGCGAAGGAATTGAATCGACGGTAAAGTTCTACCTTCCTACTCAAAATTAAAAGTAACTATACAAACAAGGCCTAAAGTATTGTCACACTTACAACGCAATTACCTCTAACTTATCGACCATCAAACTTGCGCTATAAAAGTTACTCTCAAATTCTAGCGCATTTGTAGGCGGGAGTTTCTGACCATGTGTATGCAGGGCTAATTGAGTATTCATTTGCTGGACTAGGCAGAGCAAATCACATAGCACCTGCAGTACGTTCACCTCTTCGGATCCAAGCCAAGTCTTAGGCGCCACCAGTCGTTGACTGACTGCTGCCACACTCTTACGCAGCCCCTCAATCCTTTCCTCCATGTCGCCCCCCACCGTGGTGTTGTGCTTTTGCCCCACCACCAGGTTCAAGTCCCGCACTGTCACTTGGTGCAGATCATCGACCGCCGCCAGACTCGCAGATCCGCCTGACAGCAGCTTGAGCGCGCCCAAGGCTACAAGAGTCTTGATGCCCCCTACCGATTCCGTTGAATGGTCATCCACGGTCCTGGTTTGGCTCTGGAACCGCTCGGTGTTGCCCATCGCCTCCACTTCCCGCTCAATCGCCTTGTCCAGGATCTTGCCATCGGTCTGACGTAGCCAGTTACCGTCGGCGTCAACGCGCTGCTGACAGGCCTCGCTGTGCTGCCACACTTGGTCACCCTTCGGGACGCTGGGCATGCTCAGGCCGTGGGGCAAAATGGTTTGGATATAGGGCTTATTCGGCAGGCCGTAAGCAAAACACACCACAACCTGGGTGCCTTCCTCAGGGAATGCATAGATGCCCATTTCCTCGCCACCGGTGGGCAGCGGCAAAGGCACGCCGGCAAGTATCGGCAGCTTGCTGTCTGGCTCCCCGTCCGGCCCCATGACCTCGATGTCGACCGCATAACGCGGACGGAAGTCGTCGCAGATCCCGGCGCCGGCGCGCGCATCGGCAACGGCGACAACCCGGGCAAAGCGTGGCAGGTGGTAACCGCCGGTGAGTTCGGGAAATTGTCGTTCTACGCTGCGGCGGATTGCGTCGTCCATCGGATTGCCATCTAGTTGTCGATGAGCGCCAAACTGGTGATGTGCTCGCCGTGATTGATCGTTGCACCTGGTCGCAACCCGGGAAGGGCCGCAATCATTGCGCTCCGGTTGCCCTGGTAGTCGTCAAACAGTTCCACCGGCAGTTGCAGCCGCGAGCGAACACTAAAATAAGCTGTCGGCCCAACTGCCCACGAATACCTCTCCGTCACCCCGCTGCTGCCAGATGAAGTCGAGAATGCTGAAAACTCTGGCGAGGCTGTCCAACCCTTGGTATCCAGCGACAGGGCTCTAAAAGAACGGTGCTTTGACGCCTGCGTAGGGCTAATCAGACACGCGAAAGCGTACGTCAGTGCGGTGGCTGATCTCTGCCAGGGCGGCACGCAGGTAGACGTGGCGTGGTTCAGCGGTAGCGGCCTGACAAAGATTGGGGCCAACTCGCGGCAAAACAGCATCTGCTGACGGCTGATAGCGGCGCAGCACTCGTCGCATTTCCCTGCATAAAGCTGGTCAAGTGCGCTGCCCATCGATAGAATTGCGCACTTTTTGATCAGAGGCGCACCAAGCGCCCGTCTACCGCCGTGTCGTGCCCGACTGGCGGCGCCATTCAATACCGAGGTTAGACATGTCCACCACCATCGCAAAAGCCAACCCCAAGGTCGGCTTTGTATCCCTGGGTTGCCCGAAGGCTCTGGTCGACTCCGAGCGCATCCTCACGCAACTGCGTATGGAAGGCTATGACGTCGTGTCCACTTATCAGGACGCGGACGTGGTGGTGGTCAACACCTGCGGCTTCATCGACTCGGCCAAGGCGGAGTCGCTGGAAGTGATCGGCGAAGCCATCAAGGAAAACGGCAAGGTCATCGTGACCGGCTGCATGGGCGTGGAAGAAGGCAATATCCGCAACGTGCACCCAAGCGTGCTGGCCGTGACTGGCCCGCAGCAATACGAGCAGGTGGTCAACGCCGTGCATGACGTGGTGCCGCCGCGTCAGGACCACAACCCGCTGATCGACCTGGTGCCGCCGCAAGGCATCAAGCTGACCCCGCGACACTACGCGTACTTGAAGATTTCCGAAGGCTGTAACCACAGTTGCAGCTTCTGCATCATCCCGTCGATGCGCGGCAAGCTGGTCAGCCGCCCGGTCGGTGATGTGCTGGACGAGGCCCAGCGCCTGGTCAAATCCGGCGTGAAAGAGCTGTTGGTGATCTCCCAGGACACCAGCGCCTACGGCGTCGACGTGAAATACCGCACCGGTTTCTGGAACGGCGCGCCGGTGAAAACCCGCATGACCGAACTCTGCGAAGCCCTCAGCAGCCTGGGCGTGTGGGTGCGCCTGCACTACGTTTACCCGTACCCGCACGTGGACGAGCTGATCCCGTTGATGGCCGCCGGCAAGATCCTGCCGTACCTGGACATCCCGTTCCAGCACGCCAGCCCGAAAATCCTTAAGGCGATGAAACGCCCGGCCTTCGAAGACAAGACCCTCGCGCGCATCAAGAACTGGCGCGAGATCTGCCCGGAACTGATCATTCGCTCCACCTTCATCGTCGGCTTCCCTGGCGAAACCGAAGAAGACTTCCAGTACCTGCTGGACTGGCTGACCGAAGCGCAGCTGGACCGCGTCGGTTGCTTCCAGTACTCGCCGGTTGAAGGCGCGCCGGCCAACCTGCTGGACGCGGCCATCGTGCCGGACGACGTCAAGCAAGACCGTTGGGAGCGCTTCATGGCGCACCAGCAGGCGATCAGCTCGGCACGCCTGCAACTGCGCATTGGCAAGGAAATCGAAGTGTTGATCGACGAAGTCGACGAGCAAGGCGCGGTAGGCCGCTGCTTCTTCGATGCGCCGGAAATCGACGGTAACGTGTTTATCGACGACGCCAGCGGTTTGAAGCCGGGCGACAAGGTCTGGTGCACCGTGACCGACGCCGACGAATACGACCTGTGGGCCGTAAAGCGCGACTAAGTCTGTAAAAACTTTAAAAGCCCCGTTTCTGGACAAGATGCGGGGCTTTTTTCGGTCTATCGTTTGCGCATTGGCGAAGATCCAGTCAAGGAGCAGCGGGCATGCGTCAGCTTTCGGTTATCCATACACCCAAACTCAGCGACTTCGCGTACTTGGCGCAGCTCTGGGAAGACTCGGTGCGGGCGACCCACGATTTCTTGCCGGACAGCTACATCGTGCTGCTCAAGGAACTGGTGCTGACGCGCTACCTGGACTCGGTGATGCTGATTTGTACCAAGGACGCGCGCCAACGCATCACCGGGTTTGCCGGGGTGGCGGCGGGCAAGGTCGAGATGCTGTTTATCGACCCGCAACACCGTGGTCAGGGACTTGGCCGGCAACTGCTGCGGTATGCCATCGAACACATGAACGCCGATACCCTGGACGTCAACGAACAGAACCCGCAGGCCCTGGGGTTCTACTTCAAGCAGGGCTTTGAGGTGATCGGCCGTGCGGAGCATGATGGGCTGGGCCAGCCGTATCCGTTGCTGCACATGCGTTTGCGCCAGCAGCAACTGCGCAGAGGCTGACCCAGCACCGAACAGGTGTGGGAGCGGGCTTGCTCGCGAAAGCGGTGTATCAGCCAAGGATGTGCTGATTGATCCAACGCCTTCGCGAGCAAGCCCGCTCCCACATTTTGAACCGTGTATTCACCAATAAAGCCCCTGCGCTGAAATGGGGCCGGGATTAACCGGCGCCAGGCAGGTACAATAGCCGCCCCCTTTTGCTACGGCCCTTGTCATGACTGACCCCATACGCCTCTCCAAACGCCTTATCGAACTGGTCGGTTGCTCCCGTCGGGAGGCTGAGCTGTTTATTGAAGGCGGCTGGGTCTCGGTGGACGGCGAAGTGATCGACGAACCGCAGTTCAAGGTCACCACCCAGAAGGTCGAGCTGGACCCAGAGGCGAAAGCCACTGCGCCGGAGCCGGTGACCATTCTGCTGCACGCGCCGGTGGGTGTGGATGCCGAAACGGCAATGGCCTCGATCAGCGCCGAGACCCTGTCCGAAGAACACCGCTTCAGCAAACGCCCGCTCAAAGGCCACTTCCTGCGCCTGACCGCCAGTGCGGACCTGCAAGCCAAGGCCAGCGGCCTGCTGGTGTTCACCCAGGACTGGAAGATTCTGCGCAAGTTGACCGCCGATGCCGCCAAGATCGAGCAGGAATACGTGGTTGAGGTTGAAGGCGACATGGTTGCCCACGGCCTCAACCGCCTGAACCACGGCCTGACCTACAAAGGCAAAGAGCTGCCGGCCGTGAAGGCCAGCTGGCAGAACGAAAACCGTCTGCGCTTTGCGATGAAGAACCCGCAACCGGGCGTGATCGCCCTGTTCTGCGAGGCCGTTGGCTTGAAAGTCATCGCCATCCGGCGCATCCGCATCGGCGGCGTGTCCATCGGCAAAGTGCCGGTCGGCCAATGGCGCTACCTGTCCAGCAAAGAGAAGTTCTAAGCCGTACCCCTTTTTATCGGCACCGGCACATTTGCGCGGTGCCCTCAGTTGAATACCAGGATTGCCCAATGATTCACAACGACGTACTGCGCAGCGTGCGCTACATGCTCGACATCAGCGACAACAAGATGGTCGAGATCATCAAGCTCGGCGGCATGGACGTGACCAAGGAAGACCTGCTGACTTACCTCAAGAAAGATGAGGAAGAAGGCTTTGTGTTCTGCCCGGACGACGTGATGGCGCACTTCCTTGATGGCCTGGTGATCTTCAAGCGTGGCAAGGACGAAAGCCGTCCGCCACAGCCGATCGAAACCCCGGTGACCAACAACATCATCCTCAAGAAGCTGCGCGTGGCCTTCGAACTGAAGGAAGACGACATGCACGCGATCCTCAAGGCCGCCGAGTTTCCGGTGTCCAAACCGGAGCTGAGCGCGCTGTTCCGCAAATTCGGCCACACCAACTACCGCCCGTGCGGCGACCAGCTGCTGCGCAACTTCCTCAAGGGCCTGACCCTGCGGGTTCGTGCGTAAGCCATGAGTTACAACGTCTCGCCCGTCGGCTTTGTGCGCTCCTGCTTCAAGGAGAAGTTCGCCATCCCGCGCCAGCCACAACTGGCACCGGCCGCCCGTGGCGTGCTGGAACTGGTGGCGCCGTTCGATCAAGGTGAGGCGGTGCAGGGCCTGGAGCAGGTCAGCCATGTGTGGTTGCTGTTTCTGTTCCACCAGGCCCTGGAAGACAAGCCGCGCCTGAAAGTACGGCCGCCACGTTTGGGCGGTAACACGTCCATGGGCGTGTTCGCCACCCGCGCGACTCACCGGCCCAACGGCATTGGCCAGTCGGTGGTGAAGCTGGACAAGGTCGAGCCAGGGCGGTTGTGGATTTCCGGGATTGATCTGCTTGATGGCACCCCAGTGCTGGATATCAAGCCGTATGTGCCGTATGCCGACATCATTGACACCGCCACCAACGACATCGCCAGCAGCGCGCCGCAGCTGATTCCCGTGCAGTGGCTGAAGACGGCGCTGTTCCAGGCGCAAGGCCATGCTGAGCGCCTTGATGAGCCGTTGGTGGCGTTGATCGAGCAATGTTTGGCGCAGGATCCGCGGCCCGCGTATCAGACGCCTGGGCCGGAACGCGAGTATGGCGCGCAGTTCTGGGATGTGGATGTGCGCTGGCACTATCCCGAGGCTGGGATGATTTGCGTGCTTGAAGTGGTGCCAACTGACTGAAACCGGAAACCAAATGTGGGAGCGGGCTTGCTCGCGAAAGCGGTGGTTCAGTCAACCGATTTGGCGACTTATACACCGTCTTCGCGAGCAAGCCCGCTCCCACATTTAGGTCTTCTTTGTTGCTCAGTCAGCACATGGCCTGACTGCTTACTTCTCGACGAACGCACGCTCGATCAAGTAATCACCCGGCTCACGCATACGCGGCGAAACCTTCAGGCCGAAGCTGTTCAGCACTTCGCTGGTTTCGTCCAACATGCTCGGGCTGCCGCACAGCATGGCGCGGTCGTCCTCGGGGTTGATCGGCGGCAGGCCGATGTCGCTGAACAGCTTGCCGCTGCGCATCAGGTCGGTCAGGCGGCCTTCATTTTCGAACGGCTCACGGGTCACGGTTGGGTAGTAGATCAACTTGTCACGCAGGGCCTCGCCGAAGAATTCGTTCTGCGGCAGGTGCTCGGTGATGAATTCGCGGTAGGCGACTTCGTTGACGTAACGCACGCCGTGGCACAGGATCACTTTTTCGAAACGCTCGTAGGTTTCCGGGTCCTGGATCACGCTCATGAATGGAGCCAGGCCAGTACCGGTGCTGAGCAGATACAAGTGTTTGCCCGGCTTCAAATCGTCAAGCACCAGGGTGCCCGTCGGTTTTTTGCTGATGATGATCTCGTCGCCTTCCTTCAAATGCTGCAATTGGGAAGTCAGCGGGCCATCGGGCACCTTGATGCTGAAGAACTCCAAATGCTCTTCCCAGTTCGGGCTGGCAATGGAGTAAGCGCGCATGAGCGGGCGGCCATTTGGCTGTTGCAGGCCGATCATCACGAACTGACCGTTCTCGAAGCGCAGGCCCGGATCGCGGGTGCACTTGAAGCTGAACAGAGTGTCGTTCCAGTGATGAACACTGAGGACACGCTCGTGGTTCATGTTGCTCATGTACGGGGGACTCCTGGAAATGGGTCTGCGCCAAGATTGAGATGCGCAATTGCACAGCATTCTAATGGCGGCGACAATATCTGTTAACTGGATTATTAAGATAAGGGTTATCGGTTATATCGATATGCGATTTACTCTCCGTCAACTGCAAGTTTTCGTCGCCGTCGCCCAGCAGGAAAGCGTCTCGCGCGCTGCTGGCCTTCTGGCCTTATCTCAATCCGCCGCCAGCACCTCGATCACCGAGCTGGAGCGCCAATCCAGCTGCCAATTATTCGACCGCGCGGGCAAACGCCTGAGCCTCAACGCCCTCGGCCATCAGCTGTTACCCCAGGCCGTGGCGCTGCTGGACCAGGCCAAGGAGATCGAAGACCTGCTCAACGGCAAGTCCGGCTTCGGCTCGCTCGCCGTCGGCGCCACCCTGACCATCGGCAATTACCTTGCAACCCTGCTGATCGGCAGCTTCATGCAGCAGCACCCCGAAAGCCAGGTGAAGCTGCATGTGCAGAACACTGCGCATATCGTGCATCAGGTGGCGCACTACGAAATTGACCTGGGTCTAATCGAAGGCGACTGCAGCCACCCGGACATCGAAGTGCAAACCTGGGTGGAGGACGAGCTGGTGGTGTTTTGCGCACCGCAACATCACCTGGCCAAACGCGGCGTGGCGAGCATGGAAGAGCTGACCCATGAAGCGTGGATCCTGCGTGAGCAAGGCTCCGGCACGCGCCTGACCTTTGACCAGGCCATGCGGCATCACCGCAGCGCGTTGAATATCCGCCTTGAGCTGGAACACACCGAGGCGATCAAGCGTGCGGTGGAGTCCGGGCTGGGGATTGGCTGTATTTCCCGGCTGGCGCTGCGCGATGCGTTCCGCCGTGGCAGCCTGGTGCCGGTGGAAACCCCGGACCTGGACCTGGCCCGGCAGTTCTATTTCATCTGGCATAAACAGAAGTACCAGACCTCGGCGATGCGCGAGTTCCTGGAACTGTGCCGCGCCTTCACCGCCGGGGTGCAGCGCAGCGACGAGATCGTACTGCCGAGCATCGCCTGAGCGTTAGATCAGGATCACGGCCCACACCAGGGTGATCATCGTCAGTGCCACGAATTGCGCGGCGCTGCCCATGTCCTTGGCGTTTTTCGACAGCGGGTGCAGGTCCAGCGAGATGCGGTCGATGGCGGCTTCCACAGCGGAGTTGAGCAACTCGACGATCAAGGCCAGCAGACACACCGCGATCAGCAAGGCGCGTTCGACCCGGCTCACGTGCAGGAAAAAACTCAACGGGATCAGGATGACGTTGAGCAACACCAGTTGACGGAACGCCGCCTCGCCAGTGAAAGCCGCGCGCAGGCCATCCAGGGAATAGCCCCCTGCGTTGAAGATACGTTTGATACCGGTTTGACCCTTGAAAGGCGACATAGATGTAGGCAACTGAACCAAAGGAGTGGGGAAACTAGATGACGCAAAGTCAAAAAAGCGTGAACCAGTAACAACTTAATGCTGCGAAATTGACTCAAGTTGTTGCAAGAGCAGCGCCGCCTGGGTGCGCGTACGCACGCCCAACTTGCGGAAGATCGCCGTCACGTGGGCCTTGATGGTCGCTTCCGACACACTCAGCTCGTAGGCAATCTGTTTGTTCAGCAAGCCTTCGCAGACCATGGTCAGCACGCGAAACTGCTGGGGCGTCAGGCTGGCGAGGCCATCACGGGCGGCCTTGGCTTCGTCGGACACATTGATTTCTTCAAACGCTTGCGGCGGCCAGGACACATCGCCGTCCAGTACGCTGCGTACGGCTTGCTGAATCGCTTCCATCGAGCTGGACTTGGGAATGAACCCGCTGGCGCCAAACTCCTTGGAACGTACCACCACGTCAGCTTCTTCCTGGGCCGAGACCATTACCACCGGGATTTGCGGGTATTGCCCGCGCAACAGCACCAGCCCTGAAAAACCGTAGGCGCCCGGCATGTTGAGGTCGAGCAGCACCAGGTCCCAGTCGGATTTTTCGCTGAGGCGGGCTTCCAGCTCGGCAATGCTGGCCACTTCAACCAGTCGCACGTCGGGGCCAAGGCCCAGCGTTACTGCCTGATGCAGCGCACTGCGAAACAGCGGGTGGTCATCGGCTATCAGGATTTCGTATGTGGCCATTGATTAAATGATCCTGTTTTTTATGGCTGCCCTGATGGGTTCAGGGTTCGCCAGTACACAAGGCAACAGCCAGGCAGCCATCGCCACAGGGCACGCTCAACGCCAAAAACACCTGCAACGACGCTGAAAATTCACGGTTACGCCCCAATCGGCGCCCAGCATGCCCAGCGTAGCCTGGGGGGTCAAGCACTACGCCCGTGGGCATTTTAGCGGGTTGCGGGTTTACGGTGCCATCATGCAAACGTCGTCTGGTCATACCGCCGGTATATGCGGCGAGAGACGCGTATGCACGCTGTCCGTCGGGTCCAGCGGCAGCAGGAACTTGGCCGCCAAGTAATGGGTGCTGAATACGTCGAGGTAAGCGTCCAGCACTTCGCTGGCAACTTGATCATCCGCCAGTTCCAGGCACAGCGCCGCGACTTCAGCGGTGCAGAAATGGTCATCGCGCTTGGAGCGGCGCAATTTGTAGCGCGACAACTGCTCGGGCGCCAGGCTCAGCACCGGCAAGTGTTCCAGGTAGGGGCTCTTGCGGAACATCTTGCGCGCTTCACTCCACGTACCATCCAGCAGGATGAACAGCGGGCGCTTGCCCTCCTCCACCTTCACCTCGCTGACAACCCTCTCCGGCGCGACGAATTCGCCGGGGAATACAATATAGGGTTGCCATTGCGGGTCGGCCAGCAAGGTCAGCAGCTCGGGGTCGACCTCGGTGCGCGACCAGGCAAATGCGGTGGTGTCGTCGATGACATCGGCGATCAGCCAGCCGGTGTTACTGGGTTTCATCGGTTCAACATCGTGCATCAGCAGGCACATGGCCGAGCGGGCCTGCACCTGCGGGCGCCAGGCGCACAGGCAATACGCGGGAATCACCCGGCAGCCGGGGCAGCGTTCGGCGCGCGAACCCCGGTTGACAAAAGGCCGCACGGCCCGCGCCAGGCGCTGAGTGCGCAATCGGGAGACGGCGTGGCTCATCGGGTACACGCCGTAGAAGGGGAAATCGACACTGAGGAAACTCGGGGCAGGCTTTAAGTGGCGGCAGTTTAACAGAGCCACTGGCACTTCTGAGCGATACGCCTGGCTGTAGTGGCAAGCGCTCCCCTATAATTGCGCGCCACTGAACGCACAGCGCAGTGGCTGGTCTATGCACCAGTAACCGAATCAGGAGAGTTTCATGCTGCGTTCCATGCTGCGCCTTGTTGCCCCATCCGTCGCCCTTGCGCTGGTCCTGCCTATGAGCGCCCACGCGGCCTCGCTGCTGGAGGCTCAAATGAACAGGAAGCTGCAAAGCGTCGCGGCTGAAAGCAACAAAGACCTGCCCCGGGAAATCGATGAAAAAACCCTGGAAGTGGCCTACACCGTTGAAGGCATGCAACTGATCGACCACCTCAGTGTGCAACCTGATCGGGCCGAACAGATGCGCGCCAACCCCAAGGCCGTGTATTTCCAGCTGGGCCAAAGCGTGTGCCTGAACAAGGGCTACCGCGAGCTGATGGCCAAGGGCGCCGTGATGCGCTACGACATTACCGAGAACAAGACCAACCGCCCCGTGGCCTCGGTCAAGTTTGTAGAAGCGGATTGCCCGGCACCTGCGGCTGCCAAGAAGAAAAAGTAACCGTTGCTCGACCGTCGCGCGCTGCTGTCCAGTGGCGCGCACTTCCCCCGCTGCAGTTGCCTGCCGACAGCTAAACTCCATGATGTGTGGCCAATAACCGGTTGCCAGCCAAGGGTTTCTCGGCTCATGATCAAGTCATCCCGGTAACCCTTCCCGTGCGTGTTCCACGCCGTTCTGTAACATTTTCAGGGCAAAAGAGGGTTGCCCTTCTGCGACTTGCAGTGCAAAGGTTTCTAAATCACAAGGAACATACAGAACCCGCTTTGCCGCTTGGCGAACACCGTGCACAGCCTCTGGCATGCAGCGACACACGCAGTGTCGCGGCCCGGACGAATCTCTCGCCGATGGCCCAGGTTCTGTGAAGAAGGAGAAGTTGAATGCCTTACGAATCGAATGACGCTCTGCTCCGGCATTTTGAAGAACACGGGACCGACCTCACACAGCAGGTCGACGCGCAACTCCAGCTGATCGCTCCCAACAGCCCGAACATTCCCCTCTATCGCGACATGATCCTCACCGTTCTGCGCATGGCCCAGGACGACCGCAACCGCTGGAACGCTAAAATCACCCTGCAAGCCATCCGCGAACTGGACAATACCTTTCGCGTGCTCGAACAGTTCAAAGGCCGCCGCAAGGTGACCGTGTTCGGCTCGGCGCGCACACCGGTGGAAAGCCCGTTGTACGCCTTGGCCCGAGAAGTCGGCGCATTGCTGGCGCAATCGGACTTGATGGTCATCACCGGCGGCGGTGGCGGCATCATGGCTGCCGCCCATGAGGGTGCAGGCCTGGAACACAGCCTGGGGTTCAACATTACCCTGCCGTTTGAACAACACGCCAACCCGACCATCGACGGCACCGAGAACTTGCTGTCTTTCCACTTCTTCTTCACCCGCAAGCTGTTCTTCGTCAAGGAAGCTGATGCGCTGGTACTGTGCCCTGGCGGTTTCGGCACCCTGGATGAAGCGCTGGAAGTACTCACTCTGATCCAGACCGGCAAAAGCCCGTTGGTGCCGGTGGTACTGCTGGACGCGCCAGGCGGCGGTTTCTGGCAGGGCGCCCTGGACTTTATCCGCAGCCAGCTGGAAGCCAACCGCTATATCCTGCCGACCGACCTCAAGTTGGTTCGACTGGTGCACAGCGCTGAAGAAGCCGTGGATGAAATCAACCAGTTCTACGCCAACTTCCATTCCACACGCTGGTTGAAGCGTGAGTTTGTGGTGCGCATGAATCACCCGCTGAGTGAGCGTGCCCTGGCCCATTTGCAGAGCGAATTTGCCAGCCTGCGACTGAGTGGGGAGTTCCAGCAGCAGGCCTATACCGGCGAGGAACATGATGAACCGAAGTTCAGCCATTTGACGCGGCTGGTGTTCAACTTCAATGGCCGTGATCAGGGCCGGCTGCGGGAGTTGGTGGACTATATCAATTTGCCGGAAAACTGGGCACACGCTCAGGGCAAGGCGCAGCAGCGAGCGACGCCTGAGACGGCGTGATTTTTTTAGGCAAAAAAAAAGGCCCACTATTTTCATAGTGGGCCTTTTTTGTGGTGTTCCGTAAAAATGAATGGGGCTGCTTCGCAGCCCAGCGGGAGCAAGCTCCCTCGCCACAACAACCCCCCTGCCTTATCAACTCCATCAATCCAGGATTCAGTCGTCCATGTCCCGGCCGCTTAATAGGCGGCTGATCATGTCCATCGAAAACCCCCGATAACTCAGGAAGCGGCCTTGCTTCGCACGCTCCCTAGCATCAATCGGTAGATGGCCGGCAAACTTGCGGCGCCAGGTGTCTTCCAACTGCGACTGCCAGCTGATGCCGCACTCACGCAGGGCGAGGTCGATATCGGCGCGTTGCAGGCCACGTTGGCTTAGTTCTTCGCGAATTCGCGCGGGGCCATAGCCGGAGCGCGCTCGATAGGAAACAAAGCTTTCGAGGTAACGGGCTTCCGAAAGCAGCCCCTCTTCCGTCAAACGGTCGAGGGCAGTTTCGATCATCTCGGGCTCTGCGCCGCGCTGACGCAGTTTACGCGTCAGCTCGACTCGACCATGCTCGCGTCGAGCGAGCAGGTCCATTGCCGTGCGCCGAACGGCGACGAGTGTATCCAGTACAACTGTCATCGTTTAATTCAGATGTCAGTGTCGGCTTCTTCTACTTCTTCAACCGGCTCGCGGTTGGCGGCAGCTTTCACGTCCGGCGCGGCGGTCAGCAGCTTGTCGCGAATCTGCTTCTCAAGCGTGGCAGCGATGTCCGGATTGTCCGCCAGGAACTTGGCCGAGTTGGCCTTACCCTGACCGATCTTGCTGCCGTTGTAGGCATACCAGGCACCGGACTTCTCGACGAAACCGTGCAGCACGCCCAGGTCGATCATCTCGCCGTTCAGGTAGATACCTTTGCCGTAGAGAATCTGGAACTCGGCCTGACGGAATGGCGGAGCCACTTTGTTCTTCACGACCTTAACGCGGGTTTCGCTACCAACAACCTCGTCACCTTCCTTCACCGCGCCGGTACGGCGGATGTCCAGACGGACCGAAGCGTAGAACTTCAGCGCGTTACCACCGGTGGTGGTTTCCGGGCTGCCGAACATCACGCCGATCTTCATACGGATCTGGTTGATGAAGATCACCAGGCAGTTGGCGTTCTTGATGTTACCGGTGATTTTACGCAGCGCCTGGGACATCAGGCGGGCTTGCAGGCCCACGTGCATGTCGCCCATTTCGCCTTCGATTTCTGCTTTTGGCACCAGGGCCGCCACGGAGTCGACCACGATCACGTCGATGGCGTTGGAGCGCACCAGCATGTCGGTGATTTCCAGGGCTTGCTCGCCAGTGTCCGGCTGGGAAACCAGCAGGTCGTCAACGTTCACGCCCAGTTTGCCGGCGTATTCAGGGTCAAGGGCGTGCTCGGCGTCGACGAATGCACAGGTGGCGCCCATCTTTTGCGCCTGAGCAATCACCGACAGGGTCAGGGTGGTTTTACCGGAAGATTCAGGACCGTAGATTTCAACGATACGGCCTTTTGGCAGGCCGCCAATGCCGAGCGCGATGTCCAGACCCAGAGAGCCAGTGGAAATAGCCGGGATCGCCTGACGGTCGTGATCGCCCATACGCATTACGGCACCCTTGCCGAATTGACGTTCGATCTGACCCAGGGCCGCAGCCAAGGCTTTCTTCTTGTTGTCGTCCATTAAAGTCCTCACGTAATCAATAAGGCCTGACGGCCAACACCTGTATAAGTAGACAGTATTGTTCCACAAAGATTGAAGATCGCCTACCCCTGATTGTCTATTTCTGCTGCAGCTCGTCGCAACAAGCCCTCCAAGGCGGCTTTTACCGTTTGTCGGCGGACCTCGTCGCGGTTACCGGGGAAGTGCGCCAGCTCGGCGGTTACCTCCTCGCCCACACCAAACGCCAGCCAGACGGTGCCGACCGGTTTGTCCGGCGAACCGCCATCCGGCCCTGCGACGCCGCTGACCGCCACGGCAAAACGCGACAGGCTTTTTTCCTGCGCGCCTCGCACCATCGCCTCCACCACTTCCTGGCTGACGGCGCCGACTTTGGCGAACAGCGCCTCTGGCACCCCCAGTTGCCGGGTCTTCTGTCGATTGGAGTAGGTGACATAGCCCGCTTCAAACCAGGCCGAACTGCCCGGAATCCGCGTGATCGCTTCGGCGATACCGCCGCCGGTGCAGGACTCTGCGGTGGTGACGTGGGCATTGAGCACCTGCAAGCGGCGCCCCAATTCAGCGGCCAGTTGAGTGATTTCCTTCACGGTCGTCTCCAGAAGTAGGCGGGGATTTTGCCTACCCTACAGGAGCAATTCGCACACGCAAGCGACAGACTGGATCAAGATGCTAACGCCCGACGGCGCGCACGTACGCCCGGCAGGCAAGCTAAGAAACGCCTAGCACCACCTTGGCCCGTGTCCATAGTTGCAGACGGTCCTCCAGCCCGTTCAGCCCGCCATTGATGCGCCGGGTGATGGTGGTGAACTGGTCCTTGTCGGCGAGTTCATTCAAACCGTTGCTCTGCCAGAACCACGCCGCGGATTCACATGCCCATTGCGGCTGCTCCAGCAGCTCAGGCTGGCGCAACAGCCGATCGTCGCCAAACAGCGCCTGGCTGCAGGCCTGATAATTGCGCCGCCCGGTAATCTGGATCAGCCCCCGGCCCCGATACCGCTGGCCGTCGCCGTCCGCCTCGGGGGTGTTGCCCAGGCGTGCGGCCAAGGTGCCGGTGTCGTATTTGCTGAGGTATTGATCGCTGCCCAACTCGCGCACGTAGCGCAGTTCGCCGGACTCGTGACCGACCTGGGCGAGGAAGGCGGCAACGCGTTTGGCCGTGTTAATCGCGTAACGCGCAAACGCTGCATTCAAGGGGGCTAAAAAAACGCCCGCGTTAAGGCGGGCTCCCGGCATCACACCCAGCAATTGAGGGAGTGTTATCAGCATTGGCTCTACTCTTTAAAATTATCTATTTCGACAACCCGCTCGCCGTGATCGAACTGCGGTATCCCGTGGCTGGATCGCCAACATGCACCACTTGTTTTATCGACCAGCGCCCCTGCATATAAGACGGCCAGCTCTCATCCAGCACTAACAGACCTTCGGCGGCCAACAATGGATTGCCTGGGCAATCGATCAGCAATTGCAGATCTTCACGCCCCACACGGCGTAGCTCACCTTCTGCCACCGCGCGGGCCTCGGCTTCGTTCTGGTAGCGTTGGCGCAAGGTTTTGAACGGCGCATTGCCGACTTGAACCACGCGCTGCTTGCCGGCGCCGGCATCCCACCAGCTGGCGCGGCAACCTTCGTATTTTGCGCGGGACTTTTCGTCGAGTTTGGCGGTGATGAAGCTCTGCTCACCGGGGCGGTTGTCCTGGGTGACAGACAGCTTCACGTCCGGCAGTAGCTGGCCGGAGAGCGAATTGACCCGACCGGCTTCGCCCAACACATACAGTTCGTTAATCGGTTTGGTGACTGCACGGTAGAGCCTGGCCAGCCGCGAAATAAACGCCATGTCGCTTTCGTTGGACTGGTCGATATGCGCGATGGCAATGCCCTCCAGGGCCGGCGCCACACGCGGTGAATAGCCGTGACGGCTGACCAGTTGGCGAAACAGTGCGCCGAGGGTGGTCGGCCCGTAACTGGCTGACCGACGCTGGCGATAGCCGCTGGCGTCCGCAACGCTGAAGGGCGCGGCTGTGGCCACGACCATCAAGCGCATGGGAAACAGCACGGGCGTACGTTGGCTGACGACAAACTCGCCCTTTTCCACCAAGCCTGATTCCACATAACCGACACGCAGGCCGATCTTGCCGTTGAGGCTGGGCAAACCCTCGAGCCCTTCGATATTCAGCGTCAGCTCCAGCCGGTCAGCCTCAATGCCCGCAGCGTCGGTGTGGCTCCAGTGCATCACGCGTTGATTGAGCAGCGCCGCGTTGGCGCCATAAAACTCCACGATCGGGGTAAATCCCTGTGCCATGCAGCCTCCTTAATCCCACGCCAGAACAGGTCGCACGGCCGCGGGCCGCGCTTGCATTTCCGGCACGATCACCCACACACCCGCCGGCAGCACCGGGCCATATTCGGCAAGCAAAGGGTTGTGGCGCCACAGGGTTTCTTCCGCCGCGTCATCACATCGCCCCAACTCGCGATAGAGCAGCAGGTTGACCGAATCACCGGCAATACTTCGCACTCTACGCATTGACGAATTCCTCCAGTTCAAGGGTCCAGGCCATGACCATGGCGGTGCCGTCATCGATCACATTGCTCTGGGTTTCGACCACCGAATTGATGCGCCACAGGCCCCAGTTGCGGCCGATGCCATCAACCAGGGGCAGCGGCGCCCGCGCATTTTGCAGTGCACGCAATTCGTCCAGGCGTTGCATGCCCACGGCGTACATCGCCGTGCCGCTGAACGTGAGTTTTTCCAGCTTCTGACCGCTCTGGCGCGACTGAGGCTTGCTGGCAATAATCGCCAAATCACTCCAGCCGCCGTCGTTGGTACGCACCAGCGACGAATAGGCAAAGCCTCGAGACAGGCCAAAGATAAAGTCGCCGAGGACCATTTGTTGTCGCATCAATCACCTCCTGAAGGATCAGCCAGTGCCACGTTGCGCCGGATACCGAGGGCGTCAGTGACCATCGGCATGCACTGGAATTGCAGGGCCTGGATCACTTGATTGACGACCTGCTGGGCATCGGCGGGGTTGACCCCGGTGATCTGGATGCTCGGGGCGAGGGTGACTTGCACGCTGTCCGCGCGCGCACTATTAAGTTCTTTGCTCACCGCAGTCGGCGCAGGCAAGCGATCACTTTGGCCGAACACTTTATCGCCCAGCCAACTGCCCGCCTCACTGCCGAGCAAACCGCCGATTGCGCCACCGACAGCGGTGCCGACGCCGGGGAAAATCAGCGTGCCGATCGCGGCGCCAGCAGAGGCTCCAGCCCAGGCGCCACCGGCTGTGGTGAGGCCAGCGCCGACGGCTTTGGCGTCGCCATTGCGTATGCCTTGGGCCACATCCATGGCGGTGTCGACATACTTCAAAGGGCCCAGGCGGCGGGCGGCGGAAGATTCAAGTTTGGCCAGTACACCCGGCAGCCCTGCTGCCACGCCTTTGCTCGCACCGCGAGCGATGGGTTGGGCTGTTGAGCGTGCAGCAGAGGACGCGAACGAATGACCGGGAAGATGGGACGAGGCCTGGCCCACCCGCCTGCTGTCGAAGGGAAGCTGCGGCTGGCCCATGACGTTGATCGGGGGCGCGGCCTTGCCCGCGTTGGCGGAACGTTGCGATTTGACCTCCGCTGACTTGCTGACCTTGATGGTTTTGACCGTGCGTGATCTTGATTGAGTGGTCTTGCTACGCTTGCCGCGCGGCCCCTTTTTATTGGCTTTTTTGGAGCGGGCCTTGTCGTTCTCCCGGTTGGTCTCGCCCACACTTTCAGGCAACTGTGCAGTCGCCGTCTCCAGTGGGCCACGGATATCAGCAGGAAGCGCTCCTGTGCAGCAGCACTCCTTGCCTTTACTACCGTCCTTGTCCTTGCCCTCTTTAAGCCACTTGGCGGCCGTTGGAAACTTGTCAGCCACGGCATCAAGTGCGTTGCCTGAAAGCCGATCCTTGGCCTTATCCCACAAACCGGAGAGCAGCTCCTTGCCAACAAACTTAGCCGCGTCCGCGCCCATTTCAAGGCCCTGGTCGCTCCAGGAACGGGGAGCGGGTACAGGTTTTTCCTGCTTGCTATGGGTGGCTCCAGTGCCAACATCCGCCGTCTGGGTCAGCCGCGAATTTTCGGTAATAAACAGCGTGCTGTTGAGCGTCTCCAGCGTCTCGCGCAACTGGGTTTGCCCTAGCGTCAGGACTTTGATTTCCACGCTGACGTTGTCCAGCGCCGTGGTCAGCGCCTGCTGCGGCGACACCTGCGGCACCGAAGCCTCCAGACTGACCGGCGCAGCAAGGTCTGCGGAAAACGGTGCCAGCACACTGCCGAGGTCCGCATCACCCAACAGCCAACGTTTGTCTTCCTGAGCAAGCCTGGTCTGAAATTGAGTCTCTTGCATCCCGCTTACTCCTGTTTGACGCCAAGGCGAGAGATCGCAATGTCGTAGCGGCGCAATGCTTTTCCGGCGTCCCAGTCGAGGATTTCCGCCTCATTGACCGAGTAAATCAGCGGCACGACATCGAGGATTACTTCGATGTCGCGCTCCGAAAGAAGTCCGCCGGTTGATTTAAAAAATCGTCGATGCGCTCCTGCAGTTGCGTCCAGTCGGGCACGGTCAGGCCGGCCAGGTCGGGGAGCATCAAGCCGCAGCAATGCGCGGTGATGAACTCGGCGCGTTCTTTGTTGGTGGCGAGTTTTTTCATCACCTTGGTGGCGCGCAGGGCGGGCATTTCCAGGGGCAGTTCGGTCAGGGTGCGACCGGCTGCGTCGAGGGGCAAAAGGAGTTGGACCGGTTGGTCGTGGGACGCTTCTTCCTGCACATCCAGGAAGAACGACGCAGGGCGCGTCGACATTTCGTGTACGTACTGAGCGATGCTCACGTAGTCCGGGCGCTTGAGCTGGTCGAGCTCTTTTTCCGACAGGCCGGTGGCGAGTTTCGCCAGTTCAAAAAACTGGTCGTCCTCGTCATCACCGGCCCGGGCCAGCGCGGCTTTTTGCGCGGCGTAGAACAGCGGTTTGAGTTGAATCTGCTGGATCGTCGCGCCAGTGTCGGCGGTGATCGGAGACAGCAGAATATGCAGCGGTGGCATCCAGGCCATGGGGCAATTCCTTGGTAAAAAAGTATTCGCAAGACAACACCGGTCCATGTGGGAGCGGGCTTGCTCGCGAATGCGGTCTATCAGTCACACAGGTATTGACTGACACTCCGCATTCGCGAGCAAGCCCGCTCCCACACTGACAGTGTCCACTTCAGGAGCCGTGAAGGCTTACGGCATCAGTACGGCGCGGCGGGCGTCACCGAGAATGTCGACACCGTTGAGCACGAACTTCTGGGTACGCACATCGATGTCGATCACCGGAATGCCGTTTTCCAGGCGGTTGTAGGTGCGGCAGGACAGCTCCAGCGTGGTGGTGGCCTTCTCGCCCATCTTCAACTTGGCCTCGGCCAGGGATTTCAACTTGCCGCCGACGGTGTGATAAGTGAAATAGGTCTTGCCGTCCTGGTCCTGGCCGGCTTCACGCACGTTCAGCAAGATGTCATCACCCAGGCGCACGCCGAGGGCCAGCATGATTTCCGGGCCGGCGCCTTGCAGCACCAGCGTGGCGTTGAGCACTTTGCCGCTCTTGGCCATTTCTTCGGCGATAAAACGCCCGCCGGACATGGCTTCCATCTCAAACTCAATCTTCGGCGGGTCGAACTCTTCCACGGTCGCGGACAACGGCAGGCCTTGAAGGGTGGCCGCAATGGCCTGTCTTACACGGTTGGTAAACATTAGAGAACGTCCTCCAGGAACTGCTCGATGATTTCATCGCGGGCATTGAGTTGATAAATCATGTGTTCGTTCGGCGCGTAGCGGCCGTAGTCGATGACAATGAACCAGGTGCCGTTCTTGTACTTCTCGACACTGTTGAGTTCCGGGTGCAGGTACACGCTGCCGCCAGGAATGGTTTCGTCGGCAACCAGGGTTTGCAGCCAGTCGTTGATGCGCTTGACCTCCTGGTCCATGAAGGACTTGGTGAGGTTCTTGGCCATGGCTTTCTGGCCAGCCTTGACCAGCTTGCGGCTGATGGCATCTTCCAGGCCCACGTAGCTAATGAACTTGCCGGTGATGGAGCGGTTACCCAGCAGCGAAAAGCCGCCGAGGATGGTGCGTGCGTAGTAGCTCACGCCGTAGCGGTTGAGCAGGTCGCCTTCGGTGGAGGTGTCGAGGATGTTGTACTCGACCACGCGGGAAACGTCCTCGGCGAACGTCACCTGATTGCCTGGGCTTTCCCACTGCTTGACCTTGGCCAGCGCGGCGATGGCCAACGAGGATGGCGCCAGGAACACGTTTTTCTTCGCCGCCTTGGAATACACCGACGGCATGTTGTGCACCACCAGGCAACGGTCAAAACCGAGCTCGGCACCGCCCAGCTCGCCGCTGTAGGTCACTTGGTCGGCGACGGACACGTCCTTGCCATCCAGCACCACACGGGCCTTGATGCGCTTGCCGAAAGAGGCGAACTCACCGGCCACGGCCTTGGTGCCGGTGAAGCCTGGGGCGCCGATGATGGTCAGGTCTTCCGGCACGCTGCTCAACGCAGCCAGGCCGAGCTTGCGGCCGGTGGTCGGCTCATTGCCGCCGATCACGTTATTGATCGTGTCAGCCGGGGTTGCGCCCTCCTCCACGATCACCACGTAGACCGGCACCTTCACCACTTTGAGGATCTGGTACACCGCCTGAAACAGCGTGCCCGACTCGGCGCCGGTGGGGTCCAGCAGCGCCTGGGTGGTGAAGCTGTTGATACGAAACGGCGCATTTTTCGGAATCGACGCATGGGCATTCGGCGCAGTGCCGACCAGGCCGATGACGTTGTCGCCAAGGCCACCCATGGCCTCGGGGGATTCGGTGGCATTCACGGTGATGCCGTTGTGCTCGAAGTTAAGAACCTCAGCCATGGTTAGTCAGCCTTCTTGGGGGTGGAGTTGAGGACGCTGGTCAGTTCCAGGCGGCCAGCGGTGCGTAGCGCGGATGCTTCGACGTCGAGCAGTTCCAGCTCCTCGCCGGCGGTGGACCAGTGGCCACCTCCGATGGGGAATGGGATGAGGACGGTGTAGGTTTGGCGGTTGTGCATGGTTCGAACTCTCCGAATGGAAAACGCCAAAGCCCCTGCGGGGAGGGGCTTTGAGAGGCGAAAAAAAACCGCTTTCGCGGTGGGTTATTTCAGGAAGGCTGGCAGCGCGGGCCATATCAGCTTCGAGGGGTCACTTGCCTGCTCAGGAATATCGCGCAATGCCTTGCGATAGGCCGCGACTTCAGCACGCTGTGCGTCGGTGGCCGGATAGTCCGGCAACTGGGTAAAATCGGTGGCGCGTAGAGATTGATCGCGACGGGCACGAGTAGCGGCCCACTCCACTTCCGGCATCGGAAACGCAAGTGGCGCGGTTTGGGTCTGGTCAATAGCTGTATCGGACATATTAGTCACCTCAGTTAAATACAACGTTTTCAGTCCGCGACAACTTAGACTTCAGTTCGCCCACATTAAAAAGCCGACCATTACCCACTCTCATCGTGTCGACCCGCACAGTCGTATAATAGATATTTGGAACCAGAATTCGCATTACGACGTTCCCATTGGCATCCGCGTAAACTGCAGGCGTCATATTACCAAACGTCGAAACATTCATAATGGACCTATTGGGCTTATAGCAATACCCCACCACCGTCTCATCAATAATTTTAGCGGTTCCGTAGCTGTACCCCTGAATATTGAACCAGAACATTTCAGAACTAACGTTAATATTCAATGGCAACTTGAAATGCACGTATACCTTTTCAAGACCGCCCAAATCAGTCGATTCGAAATCCCCGTCCGACAAAACACTCATAGGCGCACCCAGCCCATCTATCCCACCGGTAGTATAGACATGCCCCTGAAAAATATTACGCCGTACAGAGCCAATCGCATTAGCGCTCCCCTCAACATCCTTGAGATTTCGCCATTCGTTAAACTGCGCCAACGCGCCAGCCATCGTCGAGTTTATACTGCCGATTTTTCCATTGACCGAAGTGGTCAAGTTATTCGCCGCTGTCACCAGCGACGCAATAGTCGTTTCTAGACTCATATTCAAACTCCTGAACTAGTTATGTTTAACGGCGCGATTCCAACGACATCACACGAAACAGCAATTCAGTATGACGTGCCATGTTGTCGATATTCGCCGTCGCCAGTACCGCGATATCCTCCCCCAACAAAATATTGAGGTTGTCACTCCCCACCACAATCGTCACGCTGTTCGCTGGCAGCGGCGAAATATCCAACGTGAACTTTTGCAGTACCCGCGCCGCTGCCGCTTTATACGTCAGCAACTTCCCCGCCACGGAATACACCGCCAGCAAGGTCCCACTGGCGAGGTAAAAACCGAATTCGCCAATTTCATACTCAGCCTCGCCATCAAACAGCGCAGCCATCCTGAGTTGCCGGTCGCCCAAATCCTCATAATCCACAATGGCGACCCGTTGGCGCTCATCACGCAAGGCCACTTCTGTGCCATCCGGGTTGTAGCGGCCGGTGCCAGCACCGACGTGGGTGATTTCGCCTTTCAAGCCTTGGTTCTTTGCCTGCAGCACTTCATCCAAACCCTTGGAGGTGAAGCGCACCAGGCGCGTAATGTCATCTGTCATGGCTGCGCCCTGAGGTCGTAGTCGTTAATAGTGAAGTACCGGGCAAAACCGGCACTGTTAAGCCGGGCGGCTAGCCCGAATTCAGGCAATACGCCTCCCAGCTGCAACTCGCCATCCGTCAGTGGTGTGTGGGCTGCGCTGCTAATGGACGTGATGCTGTGTAGCTTCACCTCGGGCAAGGCACCCGGCTGGCTGTCATCCCGAATGCTCAGCCCCGGATCAGCCGCCGCGGCGAGCCGGAACCCCTGAGAGGTTTCATGCACGATTGTGATCGTCGCTTGGTCACGCTCACTTTGTGCGGCATTGACTCGGCGGATCAGTCGATTGTGATCACCGCTGGACCAACTGCGTCCGATGATTGCCTGCACGTCGAACGTGTAGGGCAAACCCAACGGCCGCTGTTGATACCAGGCGCTGATGTTTGGGGTGAAACCCAGTGACTCCACGGCATAATTCAGGGCCTTGGGCGTACCCGCCTGGCGCTGGATCTGCCAGGACAAGGCCACCGTCAGGCGCTTTTCTTCCTCGATGGCGTCCGCATCCCATTCGCTGACGCCACGATCGGCGGCCAAATAAGGAAGAAAACCGGCAGGCGTTTGCAATGGATTCATCAATGCCGGAAACGGCGGCGTCACGCGGTCGAGCAACTTGCCAAACCCCTGGTCCAAAGCCTTTTCCAGCGGCGAACTATTGGCCGGCAACAAACTCGCTTTTGGCTCACTCATAGCGTATGCACCTCCACTTCAACCCCCGTGCAATACGGCGCCTGGAATGCGGTGCAGATGATCGGCGCCAGGGGTTCGAGGATCTGCAATTGCGCAGCCCCTGCGCTGTGAATCGCATAGTCAATCCAACTCGGATCAACCCGCCCTTCCAGGCGATGACAGGACTGTGCGTAGTCCTGCAGCAGTGTCTGCGCGGCGACTTGCGTCAGCCCCGAATCCGGGCCGGCGTTGATCTTTGCGACCACGCGGATTTTGTAAGGCAAAATTTGCGCGCCTTGTACGCTGACCAGGTCAGTCTCCGGTCGTACATCCGGCCGTGCGAAATGGCGACGTACACCGTCAAGCAAATCGGTGGACGGCGTACCGTTCCCTTCCCTTGAAAGCACAGTGACCATCACTTCGCCGGGCGCGGTTCGACGCCCGTTGCCGTCCTTGACCTGCGCCGCATAACCGTCCGGGTCAAAGGTGTAGCTGACGGTTACCACGCCCGGCGTGGCGCTTTGCACCTTCACCGACGGCCGCTCGCCGAGGGTAAAAACCTCACGCCGATACTGCATTCGCGAACCCGCTGCCGGGGCATGTGGCGCCAGGTAATAACGCAGGCGTGCGTCGTCGTCGCTTTCCAACGTCGGCGGTACGGGTGGAAACGCAGCCGGGTCGCCAGGGTCAAGCACTTGGCGCTCCAGGCCCATGTCGGCCAGGCGGGCATCCAGGTTGCTGCCGGTGGCCCACCACGCCAGCATCTGCTTGATGCGGGCGTTGTACTTGCGTTCATGGGTTTGCAGCCGCACGCAAAAGGCTTCCAGGGCCAGGGTCAGCAACTCGCTTTCGTTGTCGAGGCTGACCTTGAGTTTGGCCGCGCTTTGCGGCGCGCGGGTGGCGACGTAATCGACCACGAACGCCTTGAATTCCGCCAGCAACGGCTCGAACTCATCCACCGTAATGATGGCCGGTTCGGCCAGTTGGTTCTGGCCGGGGATCAGCATGCTCATGTCACGACCTCGAAGGTTTGTTGGCGGTTTTTCCAGGTGCCGGCAAAACGCAGCAACAAACCGGCGCCCTGGCGGGTGGCGACGATGACCTGGGGTTGAAAGTCGGCGATGCCGTTCTGGGTGTTGTAGAACGCTTGCGCGGCGTGGCTTTGAGCGAGGATCAGCAGGTCGTCGCCGAGGTTCTGGCCGAGCAATTGCGGGATCAGTGAGCCGTACAGCGGCCGTTTCTGGCGAGTGCCTACGGGGGTGGTCAGCGCTCGGGTGGCGCGCTGCACGAATTGCAGCCAGTCATCGACGGCTGCCCCGGTGTTCCTGTCGATTCCGATCATGGGATGTCCTTATCAGGGGCTGATGACGCGTCCTTGGTGGTCCACCACCGGGCCGCTGAAGTGCGCGCCGCCGGCGTCCAGCAACAGGCGGGTGCCGCCGATTTGCAGGGTGATGCTCTGGGCATTGATCGTCAGGCTGGCGGCGCCGACCTTGATGTCAACCTGTTCGCGGGAGCCGCTGAAGGTGGTGGGGCCGTTGACCCAGTTAAAGGTGTGGCTGGCGTCGTCGTAGTCGCTTTGGGTGCCGTCCTGATGGCGGCGTCGGGTCAGCGAGGCAACGCTGGAAACCGGCGGAAACAGACTACTGTTAAGACCGAACAAGGCCACAGACTGCGCGCCACCTTCACCGCCGCCGTAGTTGAGCAACAGGCATTGCTCGCCCACCGATGGGATACGGGTTTCGCTCTGCGCTCCCGCGCTGGGGTTGAAAAAACGGATCGATGGCGAGAGCAGGTCTCCGTGACTGACTTTGCAGGTATTGCTGGCGGCATCGACTGCCTGGCAGGTGCCAATCCGACAGAAACTTTCAGCGCGTCGATACAGGTCTTCGAGCTGGGTTTCCATCTCCGCCAAGCGCTCGATGATCGGCCCCAGTTGCATGCGTAACAGCGCGTCGAACATGGGCTACTCCGCCAGTGGTTTGTATTGATCGGGGTCGTTGATATTCGAGACTTCCCAGGTGCGCGCAAACAGCGGTTGGCCCGTGGGATCGTTGAGCAGCACCGGTCCGAGATAGAGGGTTTGCGTGAAGGAAACGGTCCAGGTGTCGTAGTCCGTTTCTGCGGTGGCACGCAGTGAGGGAGCCGCAACGATAGAGGTCGGCAAATCACACTGTGCCCGTGGCAGGTTCCAGCGGTTATCCAGCACCAGGTCCATAAGTTGGCTGGCCAAATCGCAGGCATCAAACGGCAATGCACCCGGCGCGACCATGGCCTTGAGCGAAATCGACAAGGCGTGAGCTTTACGGCCCTCACGGGAGCGAATGCCCGGGCCGTTGCCCTCGACCGTGATCAGCACGCCGGTTTTATCCCCGGTGCCTTGAAAGTCCTGATGATTACCGACCTTCAAGTCCGGGAAGGCGGCGTGCAGTGCGTCGCCGATGGCTTGGGGCAATTGGGAGGGTTTTTCGATAAGGTCCATTTTGATCAGCGTCCTTGCAACGGTTATTGCGGGTCCTGGCCGGAGCCTTGGTTAACGCCGATACGCTTGGCGGCCCAGCGTTCATAGAGGCCGATGGCCACGTCGGCGCCGGCCATGGCGGTCAGGCAACCAATGGCGCCGGCCGTCCAGAGCGACATACCGGCGGCGTAGCACAGCATCAGGGCAGAAACCCCACACACCATGCACGCCCCGGACCGCAGGGCCAGGCGCCGAATCAGCGACCAACCACGGGCGCCCTCCTTGTCGGCGCGCCACATTTCACCGGATACACCGCCGATCAGGGCCAGTACGATCACCAGCCAGATAGGCATTTCCGCTAACGCTTGCTGCTCGTTTGTCATGTCACGCCTCCTGGCTGAGCATTACCGGCAACGGGCCGGTGTTTGGGTAAATCCATTTATAGGTAGGCATTCCAAAAAGCCCGGTCGCCCGGGCTTTTCAGTAATGCGGTCCAGATTCGAACGTTCGGCGCTACTGGCGCGGTACGGTTCTTTCCTAAGATGTTTTTCCGACCACGATCCCTGTCTGCCGGATAACTGCTTCTGGTGCTTTACGCTGCACACCCGGGTCAGTTGCCAACCCTCTGAACCGTTAAGGCCGGTTCATCGCTGCCTGTTTTCTTGAAGCGGTACGACTAAAGAGCGTCGGCATCCTTGCCGATGTTGCCTGGCTTCCCTGCCATCGCTTCGATGGCGTCCTTGCCGATGTTGCGTGCCTTCCCTGTCTTCCTTGGCAGCATCCTTGCCGCCTCCACCAGGCCTTGTTGGCTGGCTTGAGATGAAGAATATGCGTGTATGCATATACAGTCAATGCACAAATGCATTTATTTTTCACAATGAAATGCACGAGTGCATTTTCGGCCTTGCGGGTTAAGGGTTTGGCGGTTTTCTACAGGCGAAAAAAAGCCCGCGCACTGGCGGGCTTTGTCTTACGTAAGGAGGTTAACGGGCGTACATGCCCCACCAGAACACATGACCGAGGATGCTGATCTGCTCATCCTGGATATCCTGGAAGCTGTAGTCCTCGTCCGGGTGCTCATCGCGATTGAAACTGCGCAGGCGAATCCCCGAAGGCAGGCGATAGAGCTGTTTCACCCGCAGCTGGCCATTGTGGTTGATGGCATACAAGTCGCCATCAACGATATCGCCAATGCCACTCTTGCCCGCGTTCACCCCGACCGTGGCTCCGTCGCGCAGCACCGGCAACATACTGTTGCCACGCACCGTCACACACTTCGCCTGGTCGAACTGCACACCGTTATGCCGCAGGCTGCGCTTGCCGAACCGCAAACTGGCCTTCTCGCTTTCCTCGATGACGAATCTTCCTGATCCAGCAGCCAATTCAACCTCACGCAGAAAGGGGATCGACACCTCGTCATCATTAACGGGCGTGTCGTCGTCCCACAGGCTTATGTCCTTGAGTTCCGAATGCATCGGGTCGCGCCCATCATCCCGCAAAGCCCCCACCGCCGCGCGCCCGCGCAAGTGGTCGGTGCTGACACGGAAGTACTCGGCGATGCGCGAGATATGCTTGTCCGACGGATCAACGATCTTGCCGCTGAGGATCCGCGAGAGTGTGGATTGAGGCACGCCAGTACGCCGGTGAAGCTCCGTGGGGGAGATCCGGTCGCGGTCTAGGAGTTCTCTTAAGACGGTTGAAACGTTGCGTTTTTGCATAACGGGGATAGTGCCGGGTGTTTTCAGCATTGGCAAATGCTAATTTGCATAAGTAGTGCATAAACAAGGATGTATTAAGTGAAGTTTCGATCAGCAGCGAGGCTTTAACCGCGTGATAGTCTTTCACGCACTATAAGAAGCAGATGGGGGTGTTTGATGGAACAGACCGCATTTTCCGACGCTGACGGGATGACACCGGCAGAGACTGAGATTTCAGAAGACGCCCTGCGCTTCGCTCGCTCAAATAAAAAGTCAATTGCCAGACGCCTGACAGATAAAGCTATCTACCCATCAGAGGAGTCGCCAGTATCCGTCTTCATGGCTGGATCGCCCGGCGCAGGAAAAACAGAGGCTTCAGTCGCTCTTGTAAACCTATTCGCCGACACCCCCATTCTACGAATCGATCCTGATGAACTTCGCAACGAGTTTGCCGCTTACCAAGGGTCAAATTCGTGGCTTTTCCAACGCGGGGTTTCGATTCTGGTCGAAAAAATAATTGACCAGGCGTTGGACCAACGGCAGTCCCTCCTACTCGACGGCACCTTTTCAAACCTTAAGGTCGCCAGGAGCAATGTTGAACGCTCATTGAAAAAAGGACGATTCGTACAGATCTTGTACGTATATCAAAACCCCATGCTTGCTTGGGATTTTGTGAAGGCCCGCGAGGAGGCCGAAGGCAGAAGAATTCGCAAAGAGCATTTTATCGAGCAGTACTTCGCAGCGCGTGACGTAGTGAACGCGCTTAAGCTAGAGTACGGAAGCGACGTTCACGTGGATTTGCTCATCAAGCACATCGACAATTCTGGACGGCTTTACAAAGCGGGCGTCGATAAGATTGACTACCATATCCCAGAGCAATACACGCGGGCCGATCTAGAGGCCATGCTCGGGCCACCATCAGGAGCGCATTGATGATTTCGATCAAGCTGGGCTTGTCCAAAGGCGTAAAAAGCTCCTTTGCCGACTTTATTCGTGACGCAAAATCCGATCAGAAAAAGCGCGTTTACAGTGAGGTTCTCACTGAGGCTACCAAGCAGCAGAATCTCGTGATGATGAAGGCAGAGGCGAAAAGAGCCTGATTGCATCCATACCTCTTTCCAAAGCCCGGCCCCAGAGTCGGGCTTTTTGTTGGGCCAATTCAACCCGCACACGTCCCCCCATTCAGACTTATATTCCCAGTTGCACCCACCCCACCATCACGCTAACCTCCCCCCGTCGCTGCAAATTCAGCGACCGGGTGTGAGAACCCGAGCAAATCAAGGCGCAAAGCGCCCAAGAACCCTATCGCGGCGTTTTTTTTCGTCTGCGGTATCGTTTTATGGCGGCTGTGCGTGGGAGACCCTCGGGTCTACCGGTTGCCTTGATTGCCGGTTTCTCACCCTGCGCACAGCTGCCACCCAAACCTGTGAGAAGGTTCGTGGCAGTTCCTCAAATCAAGGAATTTTCACTTATGTGCTTCTACATTTACCGCACCAAACGGCATCACCCTTCCCAGTTCATTTCCTCCGTGCTCGGAGGTGTTTTATGAACGCTGCGCAAGATCTAACCACCCTCGGCGTCACCCCCTTCTCCTTCCACTCCGACCAACCTCTATTCCGCGTCAACAGCGGTGTTTCCCTGCACGAAGCCTTGCACCACGCCTCCGACCTCCTTCACATTGCCAAGCAGCTCGCAGAAGATGCGGCGATGACCAAGGAGACGGATCGTTATGCCTGGTCGTCGCATTACTTGCAGGAGATGGTGAAAGCGGTGGTGGATGATGTGGTGAAGGTGTTGGATTCGCCTGTTATCACTCAAGAAAGGGCGGGCAACCGCTAACCTGTGGCGAGGGAGCTTGCTCCCGTTGGGTTGCGTAGCAGCCCCATCTTTGGGGGCCGCTGCGCGCCCCAGCGGGAGCAAGCTCCCTCGCCACAGTGACGGTGTTCTGCCTTAACAGTTGCGGTGTTTCTTCCTGGGTGGTGGGTATTACCTGGCCGTTTGCGACCTGCGAAGCCCCGACTTCGCGTGTTAACCTTGCGCCCATCGCAAAAATGCTGGGCCAAGCGCCCGATGCCGATCAGTTAAGCGACCACGACTGGGCACGATGTTGAGCTTTCGAACTTCAGCGATGCAGGGGCTGCGGTCTGCCAGGCTCGACAGCTCCCACATCCAACCTGCGTCGTTTGGAAGCCCGCGCTGCGCAACTGATCGACACTGGACCAAGCGCCCCCTTTGCCCCATCACTTTCAACGAATTTGCCTACTATCCAATGAGTAAAAACACGTCCGATCTGTCTTCCCACACGCCAATGATGCAGCAGTACTGGCGTCTGAAAAACCAGCACCCTGATCAGTTGATGTTCTATCGCATGGGCGACTTCTACGAGATCTTCTATGAAGACGCGAAGAAGGCTGCCAAGTTGCTGGACATCACTTTGACCGCGCGCGGGCAGTCGGCGGGGCAGTCGATTCCGATGTGTGGGATTCCTTACCATTCGTTGGAAGGCTACCTGGTCAAGCTGGTGAAGCTGGGCGAGTCGGTGGTGATTTGTGAGCAGATCGGCGACCCGGCGACCAGCAAGGGGCCGGTTGAACGTCAGGTGGTGCGCATTATTACGCCGGGTACGGTGAGTGATGAGGCGTTGCTGGATGAGCGTCGTGACAACCTGATCGCGGCGGTGTTGGGCGATGAGCGTTTGTTCGGCCTGTCGGTGCTGGATATCACCAGCGGCAATTTCAGCGTGCTGGAGATCAAGGGCTGGGAGAACCTGCTGGCGGAGCTGGAGCGTATCAACCCGGTGGAGTTGTTGATTCCGGATGATTGGCCGAAGGATTTGCCGGCGGAAAAGCGTCGTGGGACCAAGCGTCGTGCACCGTGGGATTTTGAGCGTGATTCGGCGCTGAAAAGTCTGTGCCAGCAATTCTCGGTGCAAGACCTTAAAGGTTTCGGTTGCGAAAACCTGACCCTGGCCATCGGCGCCGCCGGTTGTTTGCTCGGCTATGCCAAGGAAACCCAGCGCACCGCCCTGCCGCATTTGCGCAGCCTGCGCCATGAGCGCCTGGACGACACCGTGGTGCTCGATGGCGCGAGCCGTCGCAACCTGGAGTTGGACACTAACCTGGCCGGTGGCCGCGACAACACGCTGCAATCGGTGGTGGACCGTTGCCAGACCGCCATGGGCAGCCGCTTACTGACCCGCTGGCTGAACCGCCCGCTGCGCGACTTGACCGTGCTGCAAGCGCGCCAGACCTCTATTACCTGCCTGCTGGATGGCTATCGCTTTGAAACGCTGCAGCCGCAGCTGAAAGAAATCGGCGATATCGAGCGCATCCTGGCGCGCATCGGCCTGCGCAATGCGCGGCCGCGTGACCTGGCGCGCCTGCGCGATGCCTTGAGCGCGCTGCCGCAGTTGCAAGCGGCGATGGCCCACCTCGACACGCCGCACCTGCAACAGCTGGCCGTGACCGCCGGTACTTACCCGGACCTCGCGGCGCTGCTGGAAAAAGCCATTATCGACAACCCGCCGGCGATCATCCGTGACGGCGGCGTGCTGAAAACCGGTTACGACACCGAGTTGGATGAGCTGCAGTCGCTGAGCGAAAACGCCGGGCAGTTCCTGATCGACCTGGAAGCCCGCGAAAAGGCGCGCACTGGCCTGGCCAACTTGAAGGTCGGTTACAACCGCGTGCACGGCTACTTTATTGAGTTGCCGAGCAAGCAGGCCGAGTCGGCGCCGATCGACTACCAGCGTCGTCAAACCCTTAAAGGTGCCGAGCGTTTCATCACGCCGGAGCTGAAAGAGTTTGAAGACAAGGCGCTGTCGGCCAAGAGCCGCGCTCTGGCGCGCGAGAAAATGCTTTATGAAGCGTTGCTCGAAGATTTGATCAGCCGCCTGGCGCCGTTGCAGGACACCGCCGCTGCCCTGGCGGAACTGGATGTGTTGAGCAACCTCGCCGAGCGCGCGCTGAACCTTGATTTGAACTGCCCGCGGTTTGTCAGCGAGCCGTGCATGCGCATCGTGCAAGGCCGTCACCCGGTGGTGGAGCAGGTGTTGACCACGCCGTTCGTCGCCAACGACCTGTCGCTGGATGACGACACCCGCATGCTGGTGATCACCGGTCCGAACATGGGCGGTAAATCCACCTACATGCGCCAGACCGCCTTGATCGTGTTGCTGGCGCATATCGGCAGCTTTGTGCCGGCGGCCAGTTGCGAGTTGTCGCTGGTGGACCGCATTTTCACGCGGATCGGTTCCAGCGATGACCTGGCCGGTGGCCGTTCGACCTTTATGGTGGAAATGAGCGAAACCGCCAACATCCTGCACAACGCCACCGAGCGCAGCCTGGTGCTGATGGACGAAGTCGGTCGCGGCACCAGCACCTTCGACGGTTTGTCGCTGGCATGGGCGGCGGCCGAGCGTTTGGCGCATTTGCGTGCCTATACGCTGTTCGCCACGCACTATTTCGAGCTGACCGTACTGCCGGAAAGCGAGCCGCTGGTGGCCAACGTGCACCTCAATGCCACCGAGCACAACGAGCGCATTGTGTTCCTGCACCACGTGCTGCCGGGGCCGGCCAGCCAGAGTTACGGCCTGGCCGTGGCGCAGCTGGCGGGTGTGCCGAGCGAGGTCATCACCCGTGCCCGCGAGCATTTGAGCCGCCTGGAAGAAACCGCGCTGCCCCACGATATTCCCGTGGCCAGCCCGGCCAAAGCCAGCAGCAAACCCGCCGCGCCGCACCAGAGCGACATGTTCGCCAGCCTGCCGCATCCGGTGCTGGATGAGCTGGCCAAACTTGACCTGGACGGGTTGACGCCGCGAAAAGCGCTAGAAATGTTATATGCACTGCAAGTTCGGATATAACGCAGACGCTTGCAAGCTGGTAGACTCTCGCGCGGTTTGGGATGCTGCAGGCTTTTAGCCTGGCCTGCAGACTATCGCTCCCGAACCTCGCGAGCCCTGCCACAAAGGGTTTCGCTGCCGCCGCCTGAGGAGAAAATTAGAAATGACCTTCGTCGTTACCGACAACTGCATCAAGTGCAAGTACACCGACTGCGTCGAAGTGTGTCCGGTGGACTGCTTCTACGAAGGCCCGAACTTCCTGGTTATCCACCCGGACGAGTGCATCGACTGCGCCCTGTGTGAACCAGAATGCCCGGCCGTCGCTATTTTCTCCGAGGACGAAGTCCCGGCAGAGATGCAGGAATTCATTCAGTTGAACGTCGAGCTGGCGGAAATCTGGCCGAACATCACTGAGCGCAAGGATCCGATGCCGGATGCAGCGCAGTGGGATGGCAAGAAAGGCAAGATTGCAGACCTGGAGCGCTAACAGCGCCGCCGCCCAATAAAAAAGGCCCCTTGCGGGCCTTTTTGCGTTTCTGTGTGGCGGGTTTCACTTTTCTGCAGGCAAAAAAAGGGGCGGTATGACCCGCCCACATTTTTTCCCTAGTCCCTGTATTCCTTTTCATCGTCCTGATGAATCGCATCCTGCGACGTTCCTTCAACCATCGTTCCTTGATGGCTGTGTCAATCCGTGGACACAGGGCTGATCTTAGAGACTTCCAACGTAAGTTCAACGGGATCCAACCGGCGGGCTGACAGACTTGAACGCTCAAACAAATATAAATAATTGTTATATTTCAACAAGATAGAAAATACTCTCGTCAATTCGAGACGTCCCGACCCGGCAAAAAACCCAAACACTTACGGAAAAGTAAGCGAATGCTTACACGCGCAATTGTGTAAATGCGCAGTTACACCTTGTTGACCTATTCGCAGGCAAGAAAAAGCCCCGACCCAGTCGAGGCTTGTTTTCCTTCAGGCGGATCAGTCGTCGCTGACCGTAATCGTCGGCATTGCCGGCGCAGCCGCTTCTTGAAGGACGATACGCGCGCCCACATGCCGCGCCAGCTCTTGATAAATCAGAGCGATCTGCCCATCGGGCTCGGCGGCCACGGTGGGTTTGCCGCCGTCTGCCTGCTCACGAATCTCCATCGCCAGTGGCAACGAGGCCAGCACTTCAACCCCGTATTGGGTGGCCAGCTTCGCACCGCCGCCTTCACCGAACAGGTGCTCGGCATGCCCGCAGTTGGAGCAGATGTGTACCGCCATGTTTTCCACCACGCCCAGCACCGGGATGTTGACCTTGCGGAACATCTCCACGCCTTTTCGCGCGTCGAGCAGCGCCAGGTCCTGCGGTGTGGTCACGATCACCGAACCGGCCACCGGGACTTTCTGCGCCAGGGTCAGCTGGATATCGCCGGTGCCTGGCGGCATGTCGATCACCAGGTAATCCAGGTCGCCCCAGGCGGTCTGGGTGACCAGTTGCAGCAAGGCGCCCGAGACCATCGGCCCGCGCCAGACCATCGGCGTGTTGTCATCGGTGAGGAAGGCCATGGACATGACTTCCACGCCCATCGACTCGATGGGCACGAACCACTTCTGGTCCTTGACCTTCGGCCGGGTGCCTTCGGCGATGCCGAACATCACACCTTGGCTTGGGCCATAAATGTCGGCGTCGAGAATCCCCACGCGCGCACCTTCACGGGCCAGCGCCAGCGCCAGGTTGGCCGCCGTGGTGGATTTACCCACGCCGCCTTTGCCCGACGCCACGGCCACGACGTTCTTGACGTTGGCCAGGCCAGGAATTTGCGCCTGGGCCTTGTGCGCGGCGATCACGCACTGGATGTCGACCTTGGCGGAACGCACACCGTCGAGACCCTCGATAGCCATTTGCAGCATCTGCGCCCAACCGCTCTTGAACAGACCGGCGGCATAACCCAGCTCCAGCTGGACCGACACCGTGTCGCCCTGGACTTCGATGGCGCGTACACAGCCGGCACTGACCGGGTCCTGGTTCAAATAGGGGTCGGTGTATTGGCGAAGAACGGCTTCCACCGCTGCGCGATTGACGGCGCTCATGGGCTACTCCCGAAAAAAGACTGACTGAAACAGGCGGCTATCCTAACCGTTCCAGCCGCCCAGCGGCATGCTTTCGAAGGTTGGGAGGTGGTTGAAACAGCCTCACGGGGTGAAATAAATTTCCCGGCGCTTTATAGTGGCCGACCTCCGTTTCATCAAGTAGCCGAGCCCCATGTCCGAGCCACGCAAGATCCTCGTCACCAGCGCCCTGCCCTATGCCAATGGTTCTATCCATCTTGGCCATATGCTTGAGTACATCCAGACCGATATGTGGGTGCGCTTTCAGAAGCATCGCGGCAATCAATGCATTTATGTCTGCGCGGACGACGCCCACGGTTCGGCCATCATGTTGCGCGCCGAAAAGGAAGGGATCACCCCGGAACAACTGATCGCCAATGTGCAGGCTGAACACAGCGCCGACTTTGCCGAGTTCCTGGTCGATTTCGACAACTTCCACTCGACCCACTCCGACGAAAACCGCGAGCTGTCGAGCCAGATCTACACGCGCTTGCGCGACGCCGGGCACATTGCCACGCGCTCGATCACGCAGTATTTCGACCCGGAAAAGAAAATGTTCCTGGCCGACCGCTTCATCAAGGGCACCTGCCCGAAATGCGGCACCGAGGACCAGTACGGTGACAACTGCGAGAAGTGCGGTGCCACCTACGCCCCGACTGACCTGAAGAACCCGCGCTCGGCCATTTCTGGCGCCATTCCGGTGCTCAAGGATTCCCAGCACTTCTTCTTCAAGCTGCCGGATTTCCAGCAAATGCTGCAAACCTGGACCCGCAGCGGCACCCTGCAAGACGCCGTGGCCAACAAGATCGCCGAATGGCTGGATGCCGGCCTGCAACAGTGGGACATTTCCCGCGATGCGCCGTACTTCGGCTTCGAGATTCCGGACGAGCCGGGCAAGTATTTCTATGTTTGGCTGGACGCGCCAATCGGCTACATGGCCAGCTTCAAGAACCTGTGCGACCGCACGCCTGCGCTTAATTTCGACGCGTTCTGGGCCAAGGATTCCACCGCCGAGCTGTACCACTTCATCGGCAAGGACATCGTCAACTTCCACGCCCTGTTCTGGCCGGCGATGCTCGAAGGTTCGGGCTACCGCAAGCCAACCGGCATCGCGGTACACGGCTACCTGACGGTCAACGGCCAGAAGATGTCCAAGTCCCGTGGCACCTTTATCAAGGCGCGCACCTACCTGGACCACCTGTCGCCGGAATACCTGCGCTACTACTACGCCTCCAAGCTGGGCCGTGGCGTCGACGACCTCGACCTGAACCTGGAAGACTTCGTACAGAAGGTCAACTCGGACCTGGTCGGCAAAGTCGTCAACATCGCCAGCCGTTGCGCCGGGTTTATCCACAAGGGCAATGCTGGCGTACTGGTTGCGGAAAACGCCGCGCCGGAACTGACCGAAGCCTTCCTGGCCGCTGCGCCAAGCATCGCCGACGCCTATGAAGCCCGCGACTTTGCCCGCGCCATGCGCGAGATCATGGGCCTGGCCGACCGTGCCAACGCCTGGATCGCCGACAAGGCACCGTGGTCGCTGAACAAGCAGGAAGGCAAGCAGGCTGAAGTCCAGGCGATCTGCGCCACGGGCGTCAACCTGTTCCGCCAGTTGGTGATCTTCCTCAAGCCAGTGCTGCCATTGCTGGCCGCTGACGCCGAAGCATTCCTCAACGTCGCGCCGCTGACCTGGAACGACCACGCCAGCTTGCTCAGCAACCATCAATTGAACGAGTTCAAGCCGCTTATGACCCGTATCGACCCGGTCAAGGTGCAGGCGATGACCGACGCTTCGAAAGAAGACCTGGTCGCCAGCCAGACCGACACCGGCGAGGCCGCACCGGCAGGCAACGGCGAACTGGACAAGGACCCGATTTCGGCGCAAATCGATTTCGACGCCTTTGCTGCCGTGGACCTGCGTGTCGCGCTGATCGTCAAAGCCGAAGCCGTGGAAGGTGCCGACAAGCTGCTGCGCCTGACCCTGGACCTGGGCGGCGAGCAACGTAACGTGTTCTCCGGTATCAAGAGCGCTTACCCGGACCCGTCCAAGCTCGATGGCCGCCTGACCATGATGATCGCCAACCTCAAGCCACGGAAAATGAAGTTCGGCATCTCTGAAGGCATGGTGATGGCCGCCGGCCCTGGTGGCGAAGAGATCTACCTGTTGAGCCCTGACAGCGGCGCCAAGCCGGGTCAGCGGATCAAGTAAGCCCGCACAATAGCCCTGCCGCTTCGGCGACAGGGCTTTTCAGCTAGTCCCCTTTTCTCGCTTACCGGATAATCAGCCTCTGTTTGGTTAACCGGCACGCCAATGATCACCCCATGAACCTGATTCAACGTATCGACGCGCTGCTGCCGCAGACCCAATGCGGCAAATGCGGGCACCCGGGCTGCAAGCCTTACGCCGAAGGTATCGCTCAGGGCGAGGCAATCAACAAGTGCCCGCCCGGTGGGCAGGAAACCATCGCGGGCCTTGCGCAGTTGCTGCGCGTGCCGGTGCTGGAACTGGACACCAGCCGGGGTGAAGCCCCCGCCCAAGTCGCCTATATCCGCGAGGCCGAGTGCATCGGCTGCACCAAGTGCATTCAGGCCTGCCCGGTGGATGCGATTGTCGGCGCGGCCAAGTTGATGCACACGGTGATCATCGATGAGTGCACCGGTTGCGACCTGTGCGTCGCGCCCTGCCCTGTTGACTGCATCGAAATGCGCCCTGCGACCACCGTGCTGCCGATTGTGGGCGGCCTGGCGGCCAACGATCGCCAGCGCCATGAACGCGGCCTCAAGCGCGACCGCGCACGCCGGCGTTATGAGCAGCGCAACGCACGCTTGCAGCGCGAAGAAGCGCACAAGCTCGCTGAGCGCCTGGCGCGGGCCAAACGCTCGGTGCCGATTGCGCCCGTGCTGGCCGATTCCGCCGCGGCCGCCAGGGATGCTGCCGTCAAGAAAGCCAAGATCACGGTCGCCATGAGTCGCGCCCAACTGCACAAATCCCTGAAAGCGTTCGGCCACCCGCCAACCTTTGAGCAGCAGTCGCAGTTGATTGCCCTGCAGCAGCAGTTCGAAGCGGCGGAGCAGGCGCTTGCGGCACTGGAAGTGAACAGCTCGCCGCCACCTCCAACCACCAAAGACCCTGAGCTCAAGCGCGCAAAAATCCAGCTGGCCATGCGCCGCGCCGAATTGAAAAAAGCTCAGGACCTGAATGCCGACGAGCAGCAACTGGCAACGCTGAGCGCCGCACTGTCCAACGCCGAACAGGCGCTGCATGATGCCGAGGCGATCAGCGAACAGCCCCGGCCCGACTTGCAGCGCGTGGAAAAACGCCCCGTCGACGCCCAGTTGCGTCAGTTGAAAACCGCCCTGGCCTATGCCCGCGCCGATGTCAGCAAGCTGCAACGCCAGTCGGACGTCAGCGCGGATGAACTGAAAGCCGCACAACTCAAACTGGACGAAGCGCAGCGCCAAGTCGATGCCCATATCGGCGCTTGAGCCGCAACCGGCGCTGCCGGGCACGGTGACGATGGTTTATCCTGCAACGCTCGGCCCTACGTTGCCCCTCACGCTGACCGCCCGTAAGGAAATGCCTGCCCCATGAACGCCGCAAAACGCCTGGAAATTTTCCGCAGGCTTCACGAAGACAATCCGGAACCCAAAACCGAGCTGGCCTACTCGACGCCGTTCGAATTGCTGATTGCGGTGATCCTGTCAGCCCAGTCCACGGACGTTGGCGTCAACAAGGCCACGGCCAAACTGTATCCGGTGGCCAATACGCCGCAGGCCATCTATGCCTTGGGCGTGGAAGGGTTGTCGGAATACATCAAGACCATCGGCCTGTACAACAGCAAAGCCAAGAATGTTATCGAGACCTGCCGCCTGCTCGTCGAGTTGCATGGCGGCGAAGTCCCACAGACCCGCGAGGCACTGGAAGCGCTTCCAGGGGTGGGGCGTAAAACCGCCAATGTGGTGCTCAATACCGCGTTCCGGCAACTGACCATGGCGGTGGACACGCATATTTTTCGCGTCAGCAACCGAACCGGCATTGCGCGCGGCAAGAACGTGGTGGAAGTGGAAAAGCAGTTGATGAAGTTCGTGCCCAAGCCGTACTTGCTCGACTCCCATCACTGGCTGATCCTTCACGGACGCTACGTTTGCCAGGCCCGCAAACCGCGCTGCGGCAGTTGCCGCATCGAAGACTTGTGCGAATACAAGGACAAGACGTCCGACGATTGAGGGTTCATTGGTTTTCTCGATCAGTCGATTGAAAAAATCTTTTTTACCCTTTCGTGGTTTATCGTTATAAGGGGCGCCAACGGCAGTCTTAGCCTGGAGTTAACCTTATGAGCACTGGCAAAGAACAACTGGATGTAGAAGACGACCTCGTTGCTGATTCGGAAGACGAGGGGGAAGCACCTCCTGTTGAGGTGGCCAAGACCAATTTGAGCAAACGTCGCACTATCGATAACCTTCTGGAAGAGCGACGCTTGCAAAAACAGCTGGCCGATTACGACTTCGATCTCTGATCGAGCCGCCTTCGACCGGAAGCCTCCCTGACGGAGGCTTTTTTTTGCCGGTTCTACGAGCTCCTGCGGGCCGCCCGCCGCCGTTATACCAGGCCGTTGCGTTGGGCCAGCTCAATCAGGTCGACGAGGGAACGCGCATTGAGCTTGAGCAGCAGGCGCGTCTTGTAGGTACTCACGGTCTTGTTGCTGAGGAACATGCCGTCAGCAATCTCTTTGTTGGTTTTGCCACGCGCCAGTTGCTGCAACACCATCATTTCGCGCCCCGACAAGCGTTCGACCATGTCCGCCTCACTGGCGTTACCCATGGTGGAGCGCACGGAGTTGAGCGCCTGGTTGGGGAAATAGCTGTAGCCGGAGAGCACCGCCTTGATGGCGCTCAACAACTCAGTCAGGTCCTGCTGCTTGCACACGTAGCCCGCCGCGCCCGCCTGCATGCAGCGCATGGAAAAATGCCCGGGCGCCTGGGACGTCAGCACCAACACCTTCACAGGCGCAGGCTGCTTGGTGGAGGCCAGGCGGCAGATAACCTCCAGGCCATCGAGTTTGGGAATTCCGATATCCAATATAACAATGTCCGGCACATGCTCGCGTGCAAGTTGCAACGCATCGACGCCGTTATCAGTCTCCGCAACGACTTCATAACCATGACGCTCCATGAGCATGCGCACAGCAAGACGAATGACGGGATGATCATCCACGATCAGCACTTTATTCATGAGAAAGTCCAATTTCGCTGTTCGAATTATTTAGAGCAAGCACAATAGCCTAGTCGTTTCCTAGTTGGCATAGCGCTCCCCCCCAAGCAACAGCAAGCAGAGACCCAACCCACAACGATATAGGAATTAACCTACAAAAAAACATTAACCCAGACGCGTCCGATTTTATGCAGACTTTCAGACCTTTCCGTGGGCATACATATCTTGAGTGAAATATCCGCCGCATAAGGGGATCAAGGTAAACGTGCCGCACAAGACTTTCAGGAAATGCCCATTGCGTGGCGCCGCCAGGCGAGTGAACAGGTGAGAAAATTCCGACTCTTTTAGTTCCATTCCACATATTTTCTAACATCCCTAATTCCTACAGAATTTTCTTAGTCTTACATACCATTCGCACTTATATAGTGAATCTTCTGTAAGACATAGTTCCTAGACAGGTGTTAAAAAATCATTCACTGACGTAAAAAATAAAACTCCAAAACAAAAGCACAGCCCATAACTTTTTCACTGACAGACCATAAACATTTACCAAACGCTTTTAAACATCACGCCGTACTTCTGGCTAGTGCCTTGAATATTCAAGCAAAAAAAAATGGCCCCTTAAACAGGGGCCATTTTTTTACAGCGAAGGGATCACTCAGAACAGCTTGCGACCCTTGTTGGCCGCGATGCGCATGCGCAGCGCATTCAACTTGATGAAGCCCGCAGCATCCGCCTGGTTGTAGGCGCCGCCATCTTCTTCGAAGGTGGCGATGTTGGCGTCGAACAGCGACTCATCGGACTTGCGACCGGTGACGATCACATTGCCCTTGTACAGCTTCAGGCGAACCACACCGTTCACGTGGACTTGGGAGGCGTCGATCATCTGTTGCAGCATCAGACGCTCAGGGCTCCACCAGTAGCCGGTGTAGATCAGGCTGGCGTACTTAGGCATCAGCTCGTCTTTGAGGTGAGCGACTTCACGGTCCAGGGTGATGGACTCGATGGCGCGGTGGGCGCGCAACATGATGGTGCCACCTGGGGTTTCGTAGCAGCCACGGGACTTCATGCCCACGTAACGGTTCTCGACGATGTCGAGACGGCCGATACCGTGTTCGCCACCGATACGGTTCAGGGTCGCCAGCACGGTGGCCGGCGTCATCTCAACGCCGTCCAGCGCGACGATGTCGCCGTTGCGGTAGGTCAGTTCCAGGTACTGGGCCTTGTCTGGAGCGTTCTCCGGGGAGACGGTCCATTTCCACATGTCTTCTTCGTGTTCGGTCCAGGTGTCTTCCAGCACGCCGCCTTCATAGGAGATGTGCAGCAGGTTGGCATCCATCGAATACGGGGACTTCTTCTTGCCGTGACGCTCGATTGGGATGGCGTGCTTTTCAGCGTAATCCATCAGCTTTTCGCGCGACAGCAGGTCCCATTCACGCCAAGGAGCAATCACTTTCACGCCTGGCTTGAGCGCGTAGGCACCCAGTTCGAAACGCACCTGGTCGTTACCCTTGCCGGTGGCGCCATGGGAAATGGCGTCGGCGCCGGTTTCGTTGGCGATTTCGATCAGGCGTTTGGCGATCAGCGGACGTGCGATGGAAGTACCCAGCAGGTACTCGCCTTCGTAGACGGTGTTGGCGCGAAACATCGGGTAGACGAAATCGCGGACGAACTCTTCGCGCAGGTCGTCAATGTAGATCTCTTTCACGCCCATGGCTTGCGCCTTGGCACGTGCAGGTTCGACCTCTTCGCCCTGACCCAGGTCAGCGGTGAAGGTCACCACTTCACAGTTATAAGTATCCTGCAGCCACTTGAGGATCACCGAAGTGTCCAGGCCGCCGGAATACGCGAGAACGACCTTGTTTACGTCGGCCATGCCATCACTCCACGGGGTTGTACGGAAAGCCGTCGATTCTACCGACCAAAACCGTGAATTTACAGAGGCGCGACAGCAAATGAAGATAAAGCGACAGATTATGTCGAGCGGGCGACCGATGGTCGCACCTCAGGATGTGTGGGCGGCGTTGCTTGGTGCAGTGGCCTGTGGCGCCGGCTTCTCAGGCGCTGCGACGCGTTCGAGCTGAATGTTCACACGCCGATTGCGCGCCCGGTTGGCGGCATTGGTGTTCGGCGCCAGCGGGTAGCTTTCGCCGTGGAAACGCATGGTGATCTGCGATTCCGGGATGCCATTGGCCTTGAAGTAGTCCGTGACCGCCAGCGCCCGACGGCGCGAGACATCACGATTGGTCAGGCGGTTGCCACTGTTGTCCGAATGGCCATTCAACTCGATATGGTTGACGGTAGGGTCGGCTTTCATGAACGCGAGAATCACGTCCAGCTTCTTCTTCGCCGCTGCGTCCAGCTCGATACCACCGCCTGGGAAGCCGACTTCGGTCTGTTTGACCTGGTCGTAATTCATCGGCAACAGCTTGGTGGTGCACAGTTGATAGTCGTTGAAGGCCTTGTTGAATTTCACCGGCAGCAGGCGAATTTCCGAGTAGCCGCCTTCACGCCCGTAATGCCGCACGGTCGGGCTGCGCCCTTCGAGCAAACCGGTGAACAGGCGCCCGGCCTGGGCCTGGGAGCTGTTGAACAAGACGTCGCCACTGCCGACACGCACGGCGCCAAGGTTGATATCGCCACGGCCCGGCTGCCAGGGTGCGGCGGCCGCCAATAAGGTTGCCGAGCCCACGCCCAGCGCACCGTTGTAGGCTTTGAGGCGAAATGTCGCCTGCTCGCCGGCCCGGCGCACGAACTCGCCCGAGCCGAAATCGGTGATCGGCTGGGTGAGGCGGCACTCAAACTGGTCGCCTTCCACCTTCCACTCAATATTCTCCAGACGTGTCTGGAACGTGAGGGCCATCGCAGGCAGGCTGGCGAACACACTGAGCAGGGCTAGATAATGCTGGCGCACGGGAGGCTCCACTGGTTTCTACAACACTTCAAAGCGTCATACGTCGTTAAGGCATACCCAGGGATATCGGTAGCGTCCTGCAAAACTTGATAGCGAGTGCCTGCAAGAGTCTTTTCCGGTAGCATTCCCACCAGATTGACCCGCCTGGAATCCCCAATGTCCGACCGCCTGACCCTGCTGCGTCCCGACGACTGGCATATTCATCTTCGCGATGGTGCTGCGTTACCCCAAACTGTGGCCGATGTAGCGCGCACGTTTGGCCGCGCCATCATCATGCCTAACCTGGTGCCTCCGGTACGTAATGCCGCTGAAGCCGACGCCTATCGCCAGCGCATCCTCGCTGCACGACCGGCCGGCAGCCGCTTCGAACCGCTGATGGTGCTCTACCTGACCGACCGCACCCAGCCTGAAGAAATTCGCGCTGCCAAAGCGACCGGCTTCGTGCACGCCGCCAAGCTGTACCCGGCCGGCGCGACCACCAACTCCGATTCCGGCGTGACCAGTATCGACAAGATCCTGCCGGCCATCGAAGCCATGGCTGAAGTCGGCATGCCGCTGCTGATTCACGGTGAAGTCACCCGTGGCGACGTGGACGTGTTTGATCGCGAGAAGATCTTCATCGACGAACACATGCGCCGTGTGGTCGAGCTGTTCCCGACGCTGAAAGTGGTGTTTGAACACATCACCACCGCCGACGCCGTGCAGTTCGTCAGCGAGGCCTCGGCCAACGTGGGCGCGACCATCACCGCGCATCACCTGCTCTACAACCGCAACCACATGCTGGTGGGCGGGATTCGGCCGCACTTCTATTGCCTGCCGATCCTCAAGCGCAACACCCACCAGGTGGCCTTGCTGGATGCCGCCACCAGCGGCAGCCCGAAGTTCTTCCTCGGCACCGACTCCGCACCTCACGCCCAACACGCCAAAGAAGCTGCGTGTGGCTGTGCCGGTTGCTACACCGCGTATGCGGCGATCGAGCTGTACGCCGAAGCGTTTGAACAGCGCAATGCCCTGGACAAGCTCGAAGGCTTCGCCAGCCTCAATGGCCCGCGTTTCTACGGCCTGCCGGCCAATACCGACCGCATTACCCTGGTCCGTGAAGACTGGACCGCCCCTGCCAGCCTGCCGTTTGGCGAGCTGACTGTTATCCCGCTGCGCGCCGGTGAAACACTGCGCTGGCGCCTGCTGGAGGAAAGCAAGTGAGTGAAGACCATTACGATGACGAACACGAGCACAGTGGTGGCGGCTCCCGTCACCCGATGGCCGAGCGGTTTCGCGGCTATCTGCCGGTTGTCATCGACGTAGAAACCGGTGGTTTCAATTGCGCCACCGACGCCTTGCTGGAAATCGCCGCCACCACCATCGGCATGGACGAGCAGGGTTTTGTGTTCCCGGAACACACTCACTTCTTCCGCGTTGAGCCGTTTGAAGGCGCGAACATCGAAGCGGCTGCCCTGGAGTTCACCGGGATCAAACTGGATCACCCGCTGCGCATGGCAGTGAGTGAAGAAGCGGCGCTGACCGATATCTTCCGCGGTGTGCGCAAGGCGTTGAAAGCCAATGGCTGCAAACGCGCGATTCTGGTCGGGCACAACAGCAGCTTCGACCTGGGCTTCCTGAACGCTGCCGTGGCGCGGCTGGACATGAAACGTAACCCGTTTCACCCGTTCTCCAGCTTCGACACCGCCACCCTCGCAGGCCTGGCGTATGGCCAGACCGTCCTGGCGAAAGCCTGCCAGGCGGCCGGTATCGACTTCGACGGCCGTGAGGCCCACTCGGCTCGCTACGACACCGAGAAGACGGCCGAGCTGTTCTGCGGCATCGTCAATCGGTGGAAGCAGATGGGCGGCTGGGAAGATTTCAACGACTGAGGCTGCCCCGAACACGACCTCTGCAACGAGCGAGCTTCTGTGGCGAGCGAGCTTGCTCGCGTTGGGCTGCGAAGCAGCCCCAATAAGACCGCCACCGTTGACCTGTTAAACCGCGGTGTCAGGTTCTGGGGCCGCTGCGCAGCCCAACGCGAGCAAGCTCGCTCGCCACAACAAGCTAGCTCGCCACAGAAGCACGCTGGCCACAGAGTTAAACACCGCGCATAAAAAAACCGGCCTTCTCAGGCCGGTTTTTTTTGCGTCGAACGAGGCTTACAGCTTGCCGGCGTTCTCGGTCAGGTAAGCCGCAACGCCTTCTGGCGAAGCGTTCATGCCTTTGTCGCCTTTTTTCCAGTTGGCAGGGCACACTTCGCCGTGCTCTTCGTGGAATTGCAGGGCGTCGACCAGACGGATCAGCTCTTCCATGTTACGGCCCAGCGGCAGGTCGTTGATGATCTGCGAGCGCACAACGCCCTTGTCGTCGATCAGGAATGCGCCACGGAACGCCACGCCGCCTTCGGACTCAACGTCGTAGGCCTTGGCGATGTCGTGCTTCATGTCGGCAGCCATGGTGTATTTGACTTTGCCGATGCCGCCATCATTGATGGCGGTGTTGCGCCAGGCGTTGTGGGTGAAATGGGAGTCGATGGAAACGGCTACCACTTCAACGTTGCGCGCCTTGAAATCGTCCATGCGGTGGTCCAGAGCGATCAGCTCGGACGGGCAGACGAAGGTGAAGTCCAGCGGGTAGAAGAACACCAGGCCGTATTTGCCTTTGATGGCTTCAGACAGTTTGAAGCTGTCTACGATTTCGCCATTGCCGAGGACGGCAGGTACGTCGAAATCCGGGGCTTGTTTGCCGACGAGTACGCTCATTGGGTATCTCCTGATGTAAGGGTGACGATTGAAGTAAAAGGACCGGCCCAAGTCTGGCGCAGCTAAGCGACAGCCCTGTGACGCAGTCACGCTTCGTGAAGACCGACCATCATACACTGAAAAAACCGTTCGTCAGTGAGGGCGCAGTGCCAGCGAATACCCTACGAATCTACTTTGACAATCATTCTCGTTAACATTAAGATCCATCGCACTTAAGCCTTAAACCCGCGATGGTTCTCCCTTATGTATGTCTGCCTCTGCACTGGCGTCACCGACGGACAAATCCGCGAAGCAATCTATGAAGGTTGCTGCAGCTACAAGGAAGTACGTGAAACCACCGGCGTTGCCAGCCAGTGCGGTAAATGTGCCTGCCTCGCCAAGCAAGTGGTACGGGAAACCCTGACGCAGCTGCAAACAGCCCAGGCCGCGCTCCCCTACTCAGCAGAATTTACACACGCTTAATCAGGCGTGTTTTGAAGAACCGGACTTAGTGTCCGGTTTTTTTATGCCCGTAATTCAATTAGTTAGCGCCAAGACGCGGAACACAAACATTCTTATTCCGATTAATTTTCATTTATTATTCAATAACTTAGGTTTGACACTAGGGATTTCGCCGCTCAAACTCCGCCGTATATACAGCTATTACAGGGCAGGACCCCAGTCATGAAAGGCGACATCTCAGTCATCCAGCAACTCAACAAAATCCTTGCCAATGAACTGGTCGCGATCAATCAGTACTTTCTGCATGCGCGCATGTATGACGATTGGGGCCTGGAAAAGCTTGGCAAGCGTGAATACAAAGAATCCATCAAGGCCATGAAAGACGCAGATGCGCTGATCAAGCGCATCCTGTTCCTGGAAGGCCTGCCGAACGTGCAGGACCTGGGCAAGCTGAATATCGGCGAGCACACCCAGGAAATGATCAGCAGCGACCTCGGCTTTGAACGCAAGAGCCACAGCGACATCAAGGCCGCCATCGCTCACTGCGAAACCAAGGGCGACTTCGGTAGCCGTGAACTGCTGGAAGATATCCTGGAAGACCAGGAAGAACATATCGACTGGCTGGAAACCCAATTGGGCCTGATCGATAAGGTCAGCCTGGAGAACTACCTGCAATCGCAGATGGGTGAATAAGCGCTGAAGATCGTTCCCACGTTCTGCGCGGGGAATACTGCTTAAGCGTGTCTTTGATGCTGAGCAGGGTGACGCAGAGCGTCACAGGATGCGTTCCCACGCGGAGCGTGGGAACGATCAAGCGCGCAGGTATAAAAAAGCCCCGCTCTCTTTCGAGACGCGGGGCTTTTTATTGCATGCAAATCACGCGTCAGTCTTGGCTGCCGCGTTGGCTGCTGCTTCTTTGATCAGAGCCTGCAGCGAACCATCAGCCGCCATCTCAGTGATGATGTCGCTACCGCCGACCAGCTCACCGGCTACCCACAGTTGTGGGAAGGTTGGCCAGTTGGCGTACTTCGGCAGGTTGGCGCGGATTTCAGGGTTTTGCAGGATATCCACGTAGGCGAACTTCTCGCCGCACTGCATGATGGCCTGGGAAGCCTTCGCGGAGAAACCGCACTGAGGAGCGTTCGGGGCGCCCTTCATGTAAAGCAGAATGGTGTTGTTGGCAATCTGCTCTTTGATCGTTTCGATGATATCCATGGAACACCTCGGCTGGAACTTTGCGACTCACAGGTCGGCACGGTGGCGCATTGTAACGCAAAATTCCAGCGCGGTGCTCAGGCCTTATGCGGCGGCCACCTGCACCGGCACGCCGTTGAGTGCGGCGTTTCCGGACAATTCATCCAATTGCCGCTCGTCGGTCAGGTCGTTCGCGCTCGCCCCCGGCTGGCCGCTGGCGATGCTCATCTGCACACCCGGGCGGCCATGGCCCCAGCCATGGGGCAAACTGACCACGCCGGGCATCATGTCCAGGCTGGCCACCACTTCCACTTCGATCATGCCGATGCGCGAACTCACCCGCACCCGCTGGCCGTCGCTCAACTGCCGGCGGCTGAGGTCATCAGGGTGCATATGCAACTGGTGGCGCGGCTTGCCCTTCACCAGGCGGTGATAGTTATGCATCCACGAATTATTGCTGCGCACATGGCGACGGCCGATCAGCAGCAGTTCATCCGCCACCGGCACAGGCTGGGAGGCGAAGCGCGCCAAGTCCGCCAGAATCACTGCCGGCGCCGCCTGCACCTGGCCGCTGGCGGTTTTCAAGCGTGCGCCAAGGTTGGGCTTGAGCGGCCCCAAGTCCACGCCATGCGGATGGTCCGCCAGCATGGCCACCGACAATTTGTGCTCGGATGCATCACCGTAAGCCCCGGCACGCAACCCGAAGTCGATCATCTGCGCCGGTGCCATGGTCGGTTTAAGCGCCACGCCCGTCTGCGCCGCAAAGGCCTCGGCCAAGCCGACAAAAATCTCCCAGTCATGCAACGCGCCGGCAGGCTTGGGCAGAATCGCGCGATTGAAGCGGGTGACGTTACGCACAGCGAACATGTTGAACGTGGTGTCGTAATGATCGTTTTCCAGCGCCGATGTCGACGGCAGAATCAGGTCGGCGTAACGCGTGGTCTCGTTGATATACAGGTCGATGCTGAGCATGAACTCCAAGCCATCCAGCGCCTGCTCCAGTTGGCGACCATTGGGCGTCGACAGTACGGGGTTGCCGGCCACGGTCACCAAGGCACGGATTTGCCCTTCGCCTTCGGTGAGCATTTCTTCGGCCAGCGCCGAGACCGGCAACTCGCCGCCATATTCCGGGCGCCCGGACACACGGCTCTGCCAGCGATTGAAATGCCCGCCGCCGGTGGAGGCCACCAGGTCGACCGCCGGGCTGGTGCATAACGCACCGCCGACCCGGTCGAGGTTGCCAGTCACCAAATTGATCAGTTGCACCAGCCAGTGACACAAGGTGCCGAACGCCTGGGTCGATACGCCCATACGGCCATAGCACACCGCCTTATCCGCCGCCGCGAAGTCACGCGCCAATTGGCGGATCTGCTCGGCAGGCACCGCACATTGGCGGCTCATGGCTTCAGCGGTAAACCCGGCAATGGCGTGGCGCACGTCGTCGAGGCCTTCAACCGGCAAATGGCTGTCGCGCGTGAGTTGCTCGGTAAACAGCGTGTTGAGTACGCCGAACAGCAGCGCCGCGTCGCCGCCTGGCCGCACAAACAGATGCTGGTCGGCAATCGCCGCCGTCTCGCTGCGCCGAGGGTCGACCACCACCACTTTGCCGCCTCGCGCCTGAATGGCCTTGAGTCGTTTTTCCACATCGGGCACGGTCATGATGCTGCCGTTGGAGGCCAGTGGGTTGCCGCCCAGGATCAGCATGAAGCCGGTGTGATCAATATCCGGAATCGGCAGCAACAGGCCATGGCCGTACATCAAGTGGCTGGTGAGGTGATGGGGCAGCTGGTCCACCGAGGTCGCGGAAAACCGATTGCGCGTCTTCAACTGGCCGAGGAAGTAGTTGCTGTGAGTCATCAACCCATAGTTGTGCACGCTGGGGTTGCCCTGATACACCGCCACCGCGTTTTGCCCATGCCGGGCCTGGATACCGGCCAGCCGCTCGGCGACCAGCTTGAACGCCTCGTCCCACGCGATCGGCTGCCATTCGCTGCCCACTCGCAGCATGGGCTGGTGCAAACGGTCCGGGTCGTTCTGGATGTCCTGCAGCGCCACGGCCTTGGGGCAGATATGCCCACGGCTGAAGGTGTCCAGCGGGTCGCCCTTGATCGAGGTGATCGCCAGGCTGCCGTCGTCGGCTTGGGTGGTTTCCAGCGTCAGGCCACAGATGGCTTCACACAGATGGCAGGCACGGTGATGGAGAGTCTTGGTCATGGCCAGTCTCTTATTAGGGCTTTGACTTCACTATGGGCCGCGACCGGCGCAGGCACCAGCAACGTCAGTGCTGTGAATCGGCAAGCATTAGGCCAGGCCATGGCTAAGCGTGAGCAAATGTTTCAGAACCCTGCCCGCCACGGCTAAAACCGACACAGCCTGGCCCGGAGCCGCCCCCACACATTGCAAAAGGTCTCGGCGCCAGTGTACAAATGGGCTGCTGCTGTCAGGAATCAGTCTTCAAAAGCGTCTCGGCGCCCTTCTTGAACACCCTTAAAAACCGTAGCCCTATTGGTAAGACGCGACATTTAATTATAAGATCGCGCCTTCCCCTATTTCGTCGCCCCGTGCGGCTTTCGCCGCAGGTCTCGCCCGTTGTCACAATAAACAAGGCTTTGAGTATCTGCGGTCTGTTGCAAAAAGGTAGTTAATGATGAGCGCAAGGCACTTTCTCTCCCTGATGGATTGCACGCCCGAAGAGCTGGTCAGCGTGATCCGTCGAGGCATTGAGCTTAAAGACCTGCGTAACCGCGGCGTACTGTTCGAGCCTTTGAAAAACCGTGTGCTCGGGATGATTTTCGAGAAGTCGTCGACCCGCACCCGCGTGTCGTTCGAAGCCGGCATGATTCAGCTGGGTGGCCAGGCCATCTTCCTGTCCTCGCGCGATACCCAACTGGGCCGTGGCGAGACGATTGCCGACAGCGCCATCGTGATGTCGAGCATGCTCGATGCGGTGATGATCCGTACCTTTGCCCACAGCACCGTGACCGAATTTTCCGCCAACTCCCGCGTACCGGTGATCAACGGCCTGTCCGATGACCTGCACCCGTGCCAGTTGCTGGCCGACATGCAAACCTTCCTCGAGCACCGTGGTTCGATTCAGGGCAAGACCGTGGCCTGGATCGGCGACGGCAACAACATGTGCAACAGCTATATAGAAGCGGCGATCCAGTTCGACTTCCACCTGCGCATCGCGTGCCCCGAAGGCTACGAGCCGGATGCGCGCTTCCTGGCGCAGGCCGGCAGTCGCGTGACCCTTGTGCGCGACCCACGTGATGCCGTGCTTGGCGCCCATCTGGTCAGCACCGATGTCTGGACCTCCATGGGCCAGGAAGAAGAAACCGCCAAGCGCCTGGCCCTGTTCGCGCCGTTCCAGGTAACCCGCGCGTTGCTCGACCTGGCCGCGCCGGATGTGCTGTTCATGCACTGCCTGCCAGCCCACCGTGGCGAAGAAATCAGCCTCGACCTGCTCGACGATAAACGCTCGGTCGCCTGGGACCAGGCCGAAAACCGCTTGCACGCGCAAAAGGCGCTGCTCGAATTCCTCGTCCAGCCTTCGTACCGCCAAGCATGAGCCAGCCGTTACTGCTGAACCTGCGCAATCTGGCATGCGGCTATCAAGATCAACGGGTGGTGCAGAACCTCAACCTGCACCTTAACGCCGGTGACATCGGCTGCCTGCTCGGCTCATCTGGCTGCGGCAAAACCACCACCTTGCGTGCGATTGCCGGGTTCGAACCCGTGCACGAAGGTGAAATCAGCCTGGCCGGCGAAGTGATTTCCAGCGCCGGGTTCACCCTCGCGCCGGAGAAGCGCCGGATCGGCATGGTGTTCCAGGACTACGCGCTGTTTCCGCATTTGAGCGTGGCCGACAACATCGCCTTTGGCATCCGCAAGCACCCGCAAAAAGACCGCGTGGTCGCCGAGTTGCTGGAACTGGTCAACCTGAAGAACCTCGGCAAGCGTTTCCCCCACGAGCTTTCCGGCGGCCAGCAACAACGCGTCGCCCTCGCCCGCGCTTTGGCGCCGGAGCCACAACTGCTGCTGCTGGATGAACCGTTCTCCAACCTCGACGGCGAACTGCGGCGCAAGCTGAGCCACGAGGTGCGTGACATTCTCAAGGCGCGCGGCACCAGTGCGATTCTGGTGACCCATGATCAGGAAGAAGCCTTCGCAGTAAGCGATCAGGTGGGCGTATTCAAGGAAGGCCGCCTGGAACAATGGGACACGCCTTACAACCTCTATCACGAACCGCAGACGCCGTATGTCGCCAGCTTTATTGGCCAGGGCTACTTTATCCGTGGCCAACTGAGCTCACCGGAATCGGTGACTACCGAGCTGGGTGACCTGCGCGGCAATCGCGCCTACACCTGGCCTACAGGCGGCGCGGTGGATGTATTGCTGCGCCCGGATGACATCGTTTATGCGCCGGACAGCGCGCTGAAAGCGCGGATCGTCGGCAAGACCTTCCTCGGTGCTTCGACGTTGTACCGCCTGCAACTGCCGACCGGCGCACAGCTGGAGTCGATTTTCCCCAGCCATGCTGATCATCAGGTAGGTGCGCAGGTGGGGATTCGGGTGGCGGCTGAGCATTTGGTGTTGTTCCAGGCCTCGGGCAGCGTGGCAGCGCAGATTCCTCAGTCTGAATCCGGCGTAAGACGTTATAGCCCAGCGAACTGATAATCTGCTGAAACCGAATCAAAATGTGGGAGCGGGCTTGCTCGCGAATACGGTACATCAGTCACTGCATCTTTGACTGACACACCGCATTCGCGAGCAAGCCCGCTCCCACATTGGATCTCGTCGCATTCAAAATTAAGTTTCAGGCCCGGCCAATCGGCGCAAATTTAGCCTGGGTATGCTCAGCCAGCACCGCCGCCGGCAACTCAACTTCCAACCCCCTCCTCCCGGCACTGACAAAAATCGTCGCAAACGGCTGCGCCGTCACATCGATAAAAGTGCGCAGACGCTTTTTCTGCCCCAACGGGCTGATGCCACCCAACAAGTAACCGGTAGAGCGCTGCGCCGCCGCCGGGTCGGCCATTTCGACTTTTTTTACCCCAGCCGCCTGCGCCAACGCCTTTAAATCCAGACTTCCGACGACCGGCACCACCGCCACCAACAATTCACCTTTCTCACTGCTGGCCAGCAAGGTTTTGAACACTTGGGCAGGGTCGAGCGCCAATTTCTCCGCGGCCTCCAGGCCATAGGACGCCGCCTTGGGATCATGTTCGTAACTGTGGATGTGATGTTCGGCGCGAACTTTTTTCAACAGGTCCAGTGCGGGGGTCATGGCTATTCCGGGCGTGGAAAACAGAGGGTCAATTCTAGGCCAAGGCCATGCAAAACGCTCTAGTGCGCCACTCCTGAAATGAGTACTGGCGGGGACAAGCGTGATCATTCATCAGACTAATAGTTTGAAAATGACCAATGGTTCACTTTCGACCTTTGACAGCCGTCATTCTTGTCTATATTTTTTCGTTTCCGAATACTGTAGGAATAGAGCTGCAGTACTCCAGCAGTAAGCCATGGTTTGGATGGGGATCCTCGCCACGGTGAAAATCGCGCAACAGCCCGTTGAGGCCGCGCGCCAAACAAGAACAACAATCGAGGTTTTCCATGACAACTGCTCTTCAACAGCCTTCACTTTCGAGCCAATGCATGGCCGAATTCCTGGGGACTGCGCTTCTGATCTTCTTCGGTACAGGATGTGTTGCTGCGCTCAAGGTCGCGGGTGCCAGCTTTGGGTTGTGGGAAATCAGTATCATCTGGGGGATCGGCGTGAGTATGGCGATCTACCTGAGCGCCGGTATTTCCGGGGCTCACCTCAATCCAGCGGTGAGTATTGCCCTGTGCATTTTTGCCGATTTCGAAAAGCGCAAACTGCCCTTCTATATCCTTGCCCAAGTCGCGGGCGCCTTCTGCTCGGCCGCCTTGGTCTACACGTTGTATAGCAATCTTTTTTTCGATTACGAACAAACCCACCACATGGTACGCGGCTCCCAGGCCAGCCTGGAGTTGGCGTCGGTGTTCTCCACTTACCCGCATGCCCTGTTGAGCACGGCCCAGGCGTTCCTGGTGGAAATGGTCATCACCGCCATCTTGATGGGCGTGATCATGGCCCTCACCGACGACAACAATGGCCTGCCACGCGGCCCGCTGGCGCCGCTGCTGATCGGCCTGTTAATCGCGGTGATTGGCAGCGCCATGGGCCCGCTGACCGGCTTTGCGATGAACCCGGCGCGGGATTTCGGGCCCAAGCTGATGACCTTTTTCGCCGGCTGGGGTGAAATAGCCTTTACTGGCGGTCGCGATATTCCCTACTTCCTGATTCCGATTTTCGCGCCGATTGTCGGCGCCTGCCTCGGTGCTGCGGCCTATCGCGGGCTGATTGCCCGTCATCTGCCAAGCGCCGCACCTGCTATAGATGAAACACCTGACACGGCTGTCAACGGCAAGACGCGTATTTCCTGATAGCGCCGGCCTGGTCCGCACTGCCTCTTTGCGGCCCAGGCTGATTCCTTACTTCCTTATTTTCCGTCTAAGGCAATCGACATGACCGACATTCAGAATAAGAACTACATCATTGCCCTTGATCAGGGCACCACCAGTTCGCGGGCGATCATCTTTGATCGTGACGCCAACGTGGTCTGCACCGCCCAGCGCGAATTCACTCAGCATTACCCGCAAGCCGGCTGGGTTGAACATGACCCGATGGAAATCTTCGCCACGCAAAGCGCGGTGATGGTCGAGGCCCTGGCACAAGCCGGCCTGCACCATGACCAAGTCGCCGCCATCGGTATCACCAACCAGCGTGAAACCACCGTGGTCTGGGACAAGGTCACTGGCCGCCCGATCTACAACGCCATCGTCTGGCAGTGCCGCCGCAGCACCGAGATCTGCCAGCAGCTCAAGCGCGACGGCCACGAGCAATACATCAATGACACCACCGGCCTGGTCACCGACCCCTACTTCTCCGGCACCAAGCTCAAGTGGATCCTCGACAACGTCGAAGGCAGCCGCGAGCGTGCGCGCAACGGTGAGCTGCTGTTCGGCACCATCGACAGCTGGCTGATCTGGAAATTTACCGGCGGCAAAACCCACGTCACCGACTACACCAACGCCTCGCGCACCATGCTCTTCAACATCCACACCCTGGAGTGGGATGCGAAGATGCTGGAGATTCTCGACGTGCCGCGCGAAATGCTGCCGGAAGTGAAGTCCTCTTCGGAAATCTACGGCCGCACCAAAAGCGGTATCGCCATCGGCGGCATTGCTGGTGACCAACAAGCCGCCCTGTTCGGCCAGATGTGCGTGGAAGCCGGCCAGGCCAAGAACACCTACGGCACCGGCTGCTTCCTGCTGATGAACACCGGCGACAAGGCGGTGAAATCCAAGCACGGTATGCTCACCACCATCGCCTGCGGCCCACGCGGCGAAGTGGCTTACGCCCTGGAAGGCGCGGTGTTCAACGGTGGTTCCACCGTGCAATGGCTGCGTGACGAGTTGAAGATCATCGCCGACGCCACCGACACCGAATACTTCGCCGGCAAGGTCAAGGACAGCAACGGCGTGTACCTGGTGCCGGCCTTCACCGGCCTGGGCGCTCCGTACTGGGACCCGTATGCGCGTGGCGCGCTGTTCGGCCTGACCCGTGGCGTACGCGTGGATCACATTATTCGTGCAGCCCTGGAGTCGATTGCCTACCAGACCCGCGACGTATTGGACGCCATGCAACAGGACTCGGGCGAACGCCTCAAAGCCCTGCGCGTGGACGGTGGTGCGGTGGCCAACAACTTCCTGATGCAGTTCCAGGCCGACATCCTCGGCACCCAGGTCGAGCGCCCGCAAATGCGCGAGACCACCGCACTGGGCGCGGCTTACCTGGCAGGCCTGGCCTGTGGCTTCTGGGGCAGCCTGGACGAGTTGCGCGGCAAGGCGGTGATCGAGCGCGAATTCGAACCTGCGCTGGACGAAGCCGCCAAAGAGAAACTCTACGCCGGCTGGCAAAAAGCGGTAAGCCGCACCCGCGACTGGGAACCGCACGAAGGCGCTGAATAAGCCAAGCGCCGGACCGATAGAGGGTTGTAACTGGCAGGGAGCAGATTCCTGCGTCATCATGGGCCACTTTTGTATGGCAGCCCAAAGGACGCCCCATGAATCTGCCTCCCCGCCAACAACAAATCCTCGAACTGGTCCGCGAACGCGGCTACGTCAGTATCGAGGAGATGGCGCAGCTATTCGTTGTCACCCCGCAAACCATCCGCCGCGATATCAACCAGCTGGCGGACGCCAATCTGCTGCGCCGTTACCACGGCGGCGCGGCCTATGACTCCAGTGTCGAAAACACCGCGTACGCCATGCGTGCCGACCAGATGCGTGATGAGAAACAACGCATCGGCGAAGCCATCGCCGCACAAATCCCCGATCATGCCTCGCTGTTTATCAACATCGGCACCACCACCGAGTCGATCGCGCGTGCGCTGCTGAATCACAATCACCTGAAAATCATCACCAACAACCTCAACGTCGCGACCATGCTCAGTGCCAAGGACGATTTCGATGTGTTGCTGACCGGCGGTAACGTGCGCCGTGATGGCGGTGTGGTGGGTCAGGCGAGTGTCGACTTCATCAACCAGTTCAAGGTCGACTTTGCGTTGGTGGGTATCAGCGGCATCGATGAAGACGGCAGTTTGCTCGACTTTGACTACCAGGAAGTGCGGGTTTCCCAGGCGATTATCGCCAATGCGCGCCAGGTGATATTGGCGGCGGACTCAAGCAAATTCGGGCGCAACGCCATGATTCGCTTGGGGCCGATCAGTCTGGTCGACTGTTTGGTGACAGATCAACAGCCGGTGCCGGCGTTGGTGCAGTTGTTGAATCAGCACAAGGTTCGGCTGGAAGTCGTTTAACCCTCTCTCGTTCCCATGCTCCGCGTCGGAATGCATCAAAGGACGCTCTGCGTCCACTGTGACGCAGAGCGTCACGGGCTGAGTTCCCACGCAGAGCGTGGGAACTATCAGTTCGCAATTCTTCCTTTCCTCGCCCTTCGATGAGTTTTTTCAATCGAAGTCGGGTGGCTGTGCGCGCGTTTATCAGCTACCATTTTCGCAAATGAACATTAATGTTCGAATTCCAAGACGAAAAATTCGCGAGGCCAGCCGATGAACCCTTCCACCTTGCCTGCTCCACCGCTTGCCGAAGTCTATGATGTTGCCGTAATCGGCGGCGGGATCAATGGCGTCGGCATTGCAGCAGACGCAGCCGGTCGCGGTTTGTCGGTATTCCTTTGCGAAAAGGATGACTTGGCCAGCCACACCTCCTCCGCCAGCAGCAAGCTGATCCACGGCGGTCTGCGCTACCTCGAACATTACGAATTCCGCCTGGTGCGCGAAGCCCTGGCCGAACGTGAAGTGCTGTTGGCCAAGGCCCCGCACATCGTCAAGCAGATGCGCTTTGTGCTGCCGCATCGCCCGCACCTGCGCCCCGCGTGGATGATCCGCGCCGGCCTGTTCCTGTATGACCACTTGGGCAAGCGCGAAAAGCTCGCCGGCTCGAAAAGCCTCAAGTTCGGCCCTGACAGCCCGCTGAAAAGCGAAATCACCAAAGGCTTCGAATACTCAGATTGCTGGGTCGACGACGCCCGCCTGGTAGTGCTGAACGCCATGGCCGCCCGCGAAAAAGGCGCGCATATCCACACCCAGACCCGTTGCGTCAGCGCGCACCGCAGCAACGGCATGTGGGAAATGAACATGGAACGCGCCGATGGCAGCCTGTTCTCGATTCGTGCCCGGGCACTGGTGAATGCGGCAGGCCCATGGGTCGCCAAGTTCATCAAGGAAGACCTGAAGCTGGATTCGCCGTACGGCATCCGCCTGATCCAGGGCAGCCACCTGATCGTGCCGAAACTGTACGAAGGCGCCCACGCGCACATTTTGCAGAACGAAGACGGGCGTATCGTCTTCACCATTCCGTACCTGAACCACCTGACCATCATCGGCACCACCGACCGCGAATACACCGGCGACCCGGCCGCAGTTGCGATTACCGAAGGCGAAACCGACTACATGCTGAAAGTGGTGAATGCCCACTTCAAGAAGCAGTTGAACCGCGACGATATCGTGCACACCTATTCCGGCGTGCGCCCGCTGTGCAACGACGAATCAGATAACCCATCGGCTATCACCCGCGACTACACCCTGTCGCTGTCTGGGGGCACCGGCGAGGCGCCGATCCTGTCGGTGTTCGGCGGCAAGCTGACCACCTACCGCAAACTCGCCGAGTCGGCGATGGCCCAGCTGGCGCCGTACTTCACGCAGATGCGCCCAAGCTGGACGGCCACGGCCAGCCTGCCAGGCGGCGAGAACATGAGCACGCCAGAAGCGTTGGCCGAGGCGATTCGCGCCAAGTTCGACTGGGTGCCGAGCGAGATCGCCCGTCGCTGGTCCACCACCTACGGCAGCCGCACCTGGCGCTTGCTGGAAGGCGTGCAATCGCTGGCCGACCTGGGCGACCACTTGGGCGGTGGCCTGTACACCCGCGAAGTCGATTACCTGTGTGCCGAAGAATGGGTGACGCAACCGCAGGACGTGCTGTGGCGCCGTACCAAACTGGGCCTGTTCACCACGCCGGAAGAACAGGACAACGTGCAGCGTTACCTGTCCAAGGTTGAACACAACCGCGCAAAGATTGAAGCGGCCTGACAGGCCGTTTTGAAGAGCCCCTGCACCGAAAGGTCCAGGGGCTTTTTTATGCCTCGAGCGCCTGGCGCTGATAACGCAGGCCCATTTCGCGAATCGCGCTGAAAGCCGAGCCCAACAACACCGGGTAAGCCGCCAGCAGAAAACCCGGCGTCGCGGTTGTCAGGGCGCGCTCAAGCCATACGCAGGCTTGGGCCTCATCGCCCGCTTCCACCAGCTCGGCGGCATGGTTGTATTGCCCGCGAAAATCCCCGGCCTCAGCCGAACGCTGATACCACTGCCGCGCCACTTGCACATCCTTGGGCACCACCACGCCCTCGTGGTGAAAGCGCCCCAGCAGGTTCATCGACTTGGCATGCCCTTTTGCGGCAGCCTGACCGAACAGCTCATACGCGGCGAGAAGATCGCGCTCCACACCGCGCCCGCGCGTCAGCAGTTGGCCGTAGTTGTACAAACCCCAATCCAAACCCAGGTCGGCGGCTTGCCGGTAATGCCGGGCGCACTCGGCCAGGTCGACTTCACAGCCCCAGCCATTCTCCAGGCAGCGCCCGACCATGTTGATCGCCATCGGGTGGCGTTGCTGCGCGGCAATGCGGAACCAGCTCAACGCCAGCGGCTGATCCTTCTGGATGCCACGGCCGTCGAGCAACAGCTGGGCCAGCGTCGCTTGCGCGTCGGCATCGCCCAGCTGCGCGGCATGCATGACCCAGCGCGCATAGGCGCGCGGGTTGTCGCCGATTTCAGACGCATCACTGCCTGATTGCCCACCTTGCATGCCTGCCCCACATGGCGATCCAGGACCGCGATAAATTTTCATGAATTATTTCGTTACAAACTATTACATTTGAGATCCTTTATCAATTACGATTACATCTCACTTTCACTCACACGAGAATATTCAATGGCTACCGGGATCAGTTCTGCCCCCCTTTCATCGCGGCATGTGCTCGCGTCGGCGGTGGGTTTGGCAGTGGCTGCGCAAGGAGGATTCAGTTATGCAGCGGAGACTGCAGACGACGGCACAGGTGTGATTCAACTCGGCGCGACCAGCATTGAAGGTCAGGCGCCCAGCCAGAGCACTTACAACCCTGTGGCGCCTTCGTCCCCCAAATACACCGAAGCCCTGCGCGACACGCCGCAGACGATCACGGTGGTGCCCAAGGAAGTCATTCACGACCAGAACCTGCTGACCCTGCGCGACGTGCTCAGCACCGTGCCAGGCATCACCTTTGGTGCTGGCGAAGGCGGCAGCGGTTATGGCGACAGCATCAACCTGCGCGGTTTCTCCGCCAGTGGCGACATCTACGTCGACGGCGTGCGCGACAGCGCGCAATACAGCCGCACCGACCCGTTCAACCTCGAACAGGTCGAAGTCGTCAGCGGCGCAAGCTCGGTGTATTCGGGCTCCGGCGCGGTCGGCGGCACCATCAACCTGGTGAGCAAGCAGCCAGAACTGCGCGACAAAACCACCCTCAGCGCCGGCATCGGCACCGATAACTACAAGCGCACCACCCTGGACACCAACCAGACCCTCAACGACACCACCGCATTCCGCTTGAACCTGATGGCCCATGGTAACGACGTGCCCGGCCGCGATTATGAAGATTACTCGCGCTGGGGCATTGCGCCCTCCATCGCCTTTGGCCTGGGTACGCCGACCCGTGTCACCGTCAGTTATGAACACCAGAAAGACGACAACACGCCGCAATACGGCATCCCCATCTACAACGGCAAGCCGATGCCGGGCGTGGGTTGGAGCGACTACTACGGCTACCACAACGTCAATGACCAGAAAATCACCTCGGACGCGTTCAGCCTGAAGCTCGAACACGACTTCAACGACGCCGTGTCGGTGCGCAACTTCACCCGCGTCGAGCGCGTGCGCCAGGACCTGCGCGCCTCCGGCCCCGAAGGCGCCCAGGCCGGCTGCCTGGCCACCGGCACCCAGATCACCGGCGCGCCTTGCGCCGCTGGCCTCAAGCCGGGCTATTTCCAGCCAAGCGGTGGCTCGCTGGGTAACGAGCGCAACACCCAGAACAAAATGTTCACCAACCAGACCGACGTGACCAGCCACTTCAGCACAGGCTTTATCGACCACACGCTGGTGACCGGCATCGCCATCAGCCGTGAGGAATACGAGGCGGACACCGGCAAATGGCTGACCAACAGCAATGGCAGCGCCATCGTGCCGCCACCGGTCAGTTTCAGCGACCCCAACTCCGAGTGGGCAGGCCCCGTCAACTTCACCCGTGCCGCCCACGTCGACGGCGCACTGAACAACCGCGCCGCCTACGCCTTCGACACGCTCAAGCTAAACCCGCAATGGGAAATCAACGGCGGCGTGCGTTACGAGCACAACGCCGGCAGTTCGGTGACCAATGCCTATTCGAGCACCGGCGTCGAGACGCCTGGTGTGCGCTACGGCCAAGCGGATGACTTGACGTCCTACCGCCTCGCGCTGGTGTACAAGCCGGTGGAAAACGGCAGCTTCTACATCGCCTACGGCAACAGCAAGACGCCGTCCCAGGCCAGCGTCAACGGTGGCTGCTTCACCCCGGCGAAATCCTCAGGCACGTCCACCAACAACTGCAACGTTGCCCCGGAAACCGCGGTCAGCTATGAGATCGGCACCAAGTGGGACTTCCTCGACAATGCCCTGTCGGTCACCGGCGCGATCTTCCGCAATGACCGCACCAACTACAAAGTCGCCGACCCCGACCCCACCAACCTGAGCGGCACGCAATCGCTGGACGGTAAAGCGCGCGCAGACGGCGTGGCACTTGGCCTCAGCGGTGCGATCACCGACAAGTGGAAGGTCTTCGCCAACTACACCTACCTGGACACCCGCGTCTTGCGCAGCGCCAGCGACTTCACCCTGGCCAACACCGGGTTTGACGCGCAGAAAGGCGAGCCGCTGCCGTTCACACCCAAACATGCGGCCAGCCTGTGGACCGTGTACGACCTGCCCTACGATTTCCAGGTGGGCTACGGCATCACGGCGCAATCCAAGCAATACCTGGTCAGCGCCGCCGGGGCACCAACCGCGCCGGGCTATGCGGTGCAGCGCGCGATGCTCGGTTACAAGGTCAACAAGCAGTTGAACCTGCAGTTGAACGTCAACAACCTGTTCGACAAGCAATACCTGACCCGCATCCGTAACAACGGCTGGGCGGTGCCGGGTGATGGGCGTGCGGCGGTTGTGTCGGCTGACTACACCTTCTAAAGCCGAACTGGGTAAAAAATGTGGGAGCGGGCTTGCTCGCGAATGCGGTGGATCAGTTAAAGCCACATCGACTGACACACCGCTTTCGCGAGCAAGCCCGCTCCCACATTTAGATCTCCATCTATCAGGTAGACCACAAGCACCCACCGCATCTCCTATTCGGTTTTCCGAACGACATACCCCGGACCATTCGGTTTGCCGGACCCCACCGTTACAAATCCCCCGCAACAAAAACTTAATATCCTTATAAATCAGAGATATATCCATTTATTTCAGGTATGGCACGACTCATGCTCTACACTCCCTGACGATTGCCTGCGACGCTTCAGGAGCCGTCATGGGCATTCGCTGTACAAAAGAGAGCCGTCTAGCCGGCTTCATAAAAAAAACAAATGTCGAGGAAGTATTGATGCGCATCGTTCCCCATATCCTGGGCGCAGCTATCGCTGCTGCTCTGATCAGCACTCCAGTTTTCGCCGCCGAACTCACCGGCACACTGAAGAAAATCAACGACTCCGGCACCATCACTCTCGCTCACCGCGACAGCTCCATTCCGTTTTCCTACATCGCGGATGGCTCGGGCAAACCCGTGGGCTACTCCCACGACGTTCAGTTGGCTGTTGTTGAAGCCCTGAAAAAAGACCTGAACAAACCCGACCTGAAAACCAAGTACAACCTGGTTACCTCGCAAACCCGTATCCCGCTGATCCAGAACGGCACTGCGGACCTGGAGTGCGGTTCGACCACCAACAACGCCGAGCGCGCCCAGCAAGTTGATTTCACCGTCAACATCTTCGAAATCGGCACCCGTCTGCTGGTCAAGAAAGACAAGGATGGCAAGCCGTCCTACGCTGACTTTGCCGACCTGAAAGGCAAAAACGTGGTGACCACCGCCGGCACCACGTCCGAGCGCATCATCAAGGCGATGAACGCCGACAAGCAGATGGGCATGAACGTCATCTCCGCCAAAGACCACGGCGAATCCTTCCAGATGCTGGAAAGCGGCCGCGCCGTTGCCTTCATGATGGACGACGCCCTGCTGGCCGGCGAAGAAGCCAAGGCCAAGAAGCCGGACGACTGGGTCATCACCGGTACGCCGCAGTCCTTCGAAGCCTACGCGTGCATGGTGCGTAAAGGCGATCCTGAGTTCAAGAAAGCCGTGGATGACGCCATTGTCGCCCTGTACAAATCCGGCGAAATCAACAAGATCTACAGCAAGTGGTTCGAGAGCCCGATCCCACCAAAAGGCCTGAACCTGAACTTCCCGATGAGCGACAAGGTTAAGGAGCTGATCGCTAACCCAAGCGACAAGCCAGCGCCTGACGTAAAAATCTGATACCTGACTAAGCTTATGTCCTGAGGGGGCCAACGTTCCCTCAGGCGTCTGTTACTACCTGCGGGCTTTAATTTGGAACACTCGACCTGGCGGTTTTCGAGCCGATCGCGTGTGCCTGGCGTTCAACGTCAGGCGGGAAAGGATCTTCCCCAAGCGGGTGCTTGTACATCGATCGATCTCGAGGGGAGACCCTAATGAATTACAACTGGGACTGGGGCGTGTTCTTCAAGTCCACTGGCGTGGGCAGCGAGACTTATCTCGACTGGTACATCGCCGGTTTGGGCTGGACCATCGCCATCGCTGTCGTGGCATGGATTATCGCCTTGTTGCTTGGCTCCATTCTGGGGGTCATGCGTACCGTGCCAAACCGCATCGTATCGGGCATCGCGACCTGCTACGTGGAACTGTTTCGTAACGTGCCGCTGCTGGTTCAGCTGTTCATCTGGTATTTCCTGATACCCGACCTGCTGCCGCAAAACCTGCAGGACTGGTACAAACAAGACCTCAACCCGACCACCTCGGCTTATCTGAGCGTTGTCGTGTGCCTGGGCCTGTTCACCGCCGCCCGTGTGTGCGAACAAGTGCGCACCGGCATCCAGGCGCTGCCGCGTGGCCAGGAAGCCGCCGCGCGTGCCATGGGCTTCAAGCTGCCGCAGATCTACTGGAACGTGCTGCTGCCCCAGGCCTACCGCATCATCATTCCGCCGCTTACCTCGGAATTCCTCAACGTGTTCAAGAACTCCTCCGTGGCGTCCTTGATCGGCTTGATGGAACTGCTGGCGCAAACCAAACAGACCGCCGAGTTCTCGGCCAACCTGTTTGAAGCCTTCACCCTGGCCACGCTGATCTACTTCACCCTGAACATGAGCCTGATGTTGCTGATGCGCCTGGTCGAGAAGAAAGTCGCGGTGCCCGGCCTGATCTCCGTGGGGGGTAAATAATGGACTTCGATTTCAGCGGCATCATCCCCGCCATCCCTGGCCTGTGGAACGGCATGGTCATGACCTTGCAGTTGATGGTCATGGGCGTGATCGGCGGCATCGCATTGGGTACGGTCCTGGCGCTGATGCGCCTGTCGTCCAACAAACTGCTGTCGCGCCTGGCCGGCGCTTATGTGAACTACTTCCGCTCGATCCCACTGCTGCTGGTGATCACCTGGTTCTACCTGGCGGTGCCGTTCGTGCTGCGCTGGATCACCGGTGAAGACACGCCAATCGGTGCGTTCACCTCCTGCGTCGTGGCCTTCATGATGTTCGAAGCCGCGTACTTCTGTGAAATCGTGCGGGCCGGCGTGCAGTCGATTCCCAAGGGCCAGATGGGCGCCGCCCAAGCGATGGGCATGACCTATGGCCAGACCATGCGTCTGATCATCCTGCCCCAGGCGTTCCGCAAGATGACCCCGTTGCTGCTGCAACAGTCGATCATCCTGTTCCAGGACACCTCGCTGGTCTACACCGTGGGCCTGGTGGACTTCCTCAACTCCGCCCGCTCCAACGGCGACATCATTGGCCGCTCCAATGAGTTCCTGATCTTCGCCGGTGTCGTCTACTTCATCATCAGCTTTTCCGCCTCGCTGCTGGTCAAGCGTCTGCAAAAAAGGTTTGCCGTATGATCTCTATCAAGAACATCAACAAGTGGTATGGCGACTTCCAGGTGCTGACCGATTGCAGCACCGAGGTTAAAAAAGGCGAAGTGATCGTGGTGTGCGGGCCGTCCGGCTCGGGTAAATCCACCCTGATCAAGTGCGTCAACGCACTGGAACCGTTCCAGAAAGGCGACATCGTGGTCGACGGCACCTCCATCGCCGACCCGAAGACCAACCTGCCGAAACTGCGTTCGCGCGTGGGCATGGTGTTCCAGCACTTCGAACTGTTCCCGCACCTGACCATCACCGAAAACCTGACCATCGCGCAGATCAAGGTGCTCGGCCGCAGCAAGGAAGAAGCCACCAAAAAAGGCCTGCAACTGCTTGAGCGCGTAGGCCTGTCGGCGCACGCCCACAAGCATCCGGGCCAGCTGTCCGGTGGCCAGCAACAACGTGTGGCGATTGCCCGCGCCCTGGCCATGGACCCGATCGTCATGCTGTTCGACGAACCGACCTCCGCCCTCGACCCGGAAATGGTCAACGAAGTACTCGACGTGATGGTGCAACTGGCCCACGAAGGCATGACCATGATGTGCGTGACCCACGAAATGGGCTTTGCCCGCAAAGTGGCCGACCGCGTGATCTTCATGGACGCCGGCAAGATCATCGAAGACTGCCCGAAAGAGGAGTTCTTCGGCGACATCAGCGCCCGCTCCGAACGCGCGCAGCACTTCCTTGAGAAAATCCTGCAGCACTAAGCCCTACACAGCTTCCACTGCAGAAACCGGGCCCATGTGGGAGCGGGCTTGCTCGCGAAGGCGTCGTGTCAATCGGTACATTTTTCATTGACCCACCGCATTCGCGAGCAAGCCCGCTCCCACATTGGACCGAGCAGGCCGGCAAGCTCTGGTTGACCCAAGGCATCTGTGATGAAATGCGACCCCAACCAATTTCGCGCCGCACCGCCATCACTTGCCGTGAAACCACGCCTGATCCGCCAACTGTTCCTGCCGCCGTTGATCATCGCCCTGATGATCGGCTTGGGCTATATCGGCTTCTGGGTCAGTGAGTACTATGGCATCCGCACCCTCAGCGACAACGGCGAACGCCAGTTGGAACTGCATGCGCGCACCGTCGAAAGCGAACTGAGCAAATACACCTACCTGCCCAGCCTGCTGGAACTGGAGTCCAGCGTCTCCGCGCTGCTGGCCGACCCCAACCAGGAAACCCGGCAGACGGTCAATGATTACCTCGAAGGCCTGAACCGACGCAGTCGCAGTCGTGCCATCTACGTGATGGACACCACCGGCCGCGTGCTGGCCACCAGTAACTGGCGCGATGCCGACAGTTACCAGGGTGAAGACCTGTCCTTCCGTGCCTATTTCCAGAATGCCGTACGTGGTCAGCCCGGGCGTTTCTACGGCATCGGCAGCACCAACGGCGAACCCGGCTACTACCTGGCCCATGGCCTGGAAGAGCACGGCAAAATCATTGGCGTCGCGGTGGTTAAAGTGCGCCTCGAAGCCCTTGAAGAACGCTGGCAGCGTGCGCGCCTCGAAGCGTTTGTGAGCGACGAAAACGGCATCATCATCCTCTCCAGCGACCCGGCCCGCCGTCTCAAAGCCGTGCGCCCGCTGAGCGATGACACCAAGGAACGCCTGGCCCACAGCCTGCAATATTACTGGGCAACGCTGAACGAGCTGGAGCCCCTGGCCCGCGAGCGCCTGAACGAAGGCACTGAAAAACTGACCTTCCCGGCCAACAGCGAAGTGGTCAACGACGAGCACGAAGTCAGCTACCTCGCCCAAACCCGCCCGCTCAACGACACACCGTGGAATTTCACCCTGCTCACCCCGCTCAACGACCTGCGCCGCGCGGCGATCAACCAGGGCATTCTGGTGGCCGTCGCATTCGGCCTGGTCGCGTTTTTGCTGATCGCCTGGAACGAGCGGCGCAAGGTCATCGCCACCCGCCTCGCCGCGCGCGAAGCCTTGCAGGAAGCCAACAGCCAGCTGGAGCGTCGGATTGCCGAACGCACCGCCGACCTGCGCGCCAGCAATGAACGGCTCAAGGGCCAGATTCGCGAACGACGCCAGGCCGAAGAGACCTTGCGCCGCGCCCAGGATGAACTGGTGCAGGCCGGCAAGCTCGCCGCCATCGGCCAGATGTCCACCAGCATCGCGCATGAGTTGAACCAGCCGCTGGCAGCGTTACGCACGCTGTCGGGCAATACCGTGCGGTTCCTCGAGCGTGGCGCCCTCGACACCGCCAGCGCCAACCTCAAGACCATCAACGAACTGATCGACCGCATGGGGCGCATCACCGCCAGCCTGCGCTCCTTTGCCCGGCGCGGTGATGACCAGGGCGAAGCCAACCTCGCCAAAGCCGTGGACGCGGCGTTCCAGGTGCTTGGCGCGCGCCTCGACGGCCTGCCGTTGACCGTGCACCGCAATTTCGCCAATGCTCAGTTGCAGATCGACCAAACGCGCCTGGAGCAGATTCTGGTCAACCTGATCGGCAACGCCCTCGACGCCATGCAAGCGCAGCCGGCCCCCGAACTGTGGCTGGACGGCCACAGCAGCGAAGGCAAATACCGCCTGCACGTGCGCGATAACGGCCACGGCATCGACCCCGAAACCCGTAAACACCTATTCGAACCGTTCTTCACCACCAAACCCGGCGAACAGGGCCTGGGCCTGGGCCTGACCCTGTCCGCCAGCCTCGCGGCGGCCACCGGCGGCAACCTCGCCGTGGAACACCCGGCCAGTGGTGGTACGGCCTTTGTCTTGTGCCTGCCGTTGGTGGGCACTCAAAAAGCTGAGTCGACATGAATACAGACACTACAGCCGCAAAAGACGCCCTGACCGTCCTGATCGTCGAAGACGACCCCCATGTGCTGCTCGGTTGCCAGCAAGCCCTGGCGCTGGAAGACATTCACAGCGTGGGCGTGGGCAGCGCCGAGGAAGCCCTCAAGCGCATCGGCGCGAACTTCGCCGGCATCGTCATCAGCGATATCCGCCTGCCGGGCATCGATGGCCTGGAGCTGTTGACCCGTCTCAAGGCGCTGGATAAAAGCCTGCCGGTGGTGCTGATTACCGGGCATGGCGATATCTCGATGGCCGTGGGTGCCATGCGCAATGGCGCCTACGATTTCATGGAAAAACCCTTTTCCCCCGAGCGCCTGGTCGAGGTCGCGCGTCGCGCCCTGGAGCAACGCGGGCTGGCGCGGGAAGTCTGGTCGCTGCGCCGCCAGTTGGCCGAGCGCGACTCCCTGGAAGGCCGCATCATCGGGCGCTCGCCGGCCATGCAGAACCTGCGCGAATTGATCGCCAATGTGGCCGACACCTCGGCCAACGTGCTGATCGAAGGCGAGACCGGCACCGGCAAGGAACTGGTCGCGCGTTGCCTGCATGATTTCAGCCGTCGCCATTCCCATCAGTTCGTCGCCTTGAACTGCGGCGGCCTGCCGGAAAACCTGTTTGAAAGCGAGATCTTCGGCCACGAAGCCAACGCCTTTACCGGCGCCGGCAAACGCCGCATCGGCAAGATCGAGCACGCCCACGAAGGCACGCTGTTTCTCGATGAAGTGGAGAGCATGCCGATCAACCTGCAGATCAAATTGCTGCGCGTGCTGCAGGAGCGCACCCTGGAACGCCTGGGTTCGAACCAGAGCGTGGCGGTGGATTGCCGGGTGATTGCCGCCACCAAGTCCGACCTCGACGAACTGAGCCGCGCCAGCCAATTTCGCAGCGACCTTTACTACCGCCTCAACGTGGTCACCCTGGAACTGCCGCCCCTGCGCGAACGGCGCGAAGACATCCTGCAGTTGTTCGAACATTTCCTGCTGCAGTCATCGCTACGCTTCGACCGCACCGCGCCGGAGCTGGACAACCAGACCGTGTCGACCCTGATGAGCCACGACTGGCCCGGCAACGTGCGTGAACTGCGCAACGTCGCCGAACGCTTTGCCTTGGGCCTGCCCGCCTTCAAGAAAAGCGGCAGCGGCAACGTCAACCATGGCCTGGCCTTTACCGAAGCGGTGGAAGCCTTCGAGCGCAACCTGCTCAACGACGCACTGCAACGCAGCGGCGGCAACCTGACCCAGGCCAGCCAGGAACTGGGAATGGCCAAGACCACGCTGTTCGACAAGGTCAAAAAATACGGGTTGAGCCACTGATGGATCTGTTCTTGAAGGCCGCCATTGGTGCGGCAGTGGTGTTGATCCTGGCGGCGTTGGCCAAGACCAAAAACTATTACATCGCAGGATTGGTGCCGCTGTTTCCGACCTTTGCGCTGATTGCCCACTACATCGTCGGCAAGGGCCGTTCGGTGGACGATTTGAAGACCACGATCCTGTTCGGGATGTGGTCGATCATTCCGTATTTTGTGTACTTGGCGACGTTGTATGTGATCGTCGACCGCATGCGCCTGGAGGCATCGCTCGCCGTGGCGGCGGTGGCGTGGTTGATGGCGGCGACGGTGTTGGTGAGTGTGTGGGTGCGTTTACACGCCTGACACTCCTGGTACACCTCAATCAAAAATGTGGGAGCGGGCTTGCTCGCGAAAGCGGTGGTTCAGTCAGCACTTGTATGAGCTGACACACCGTCTTCGCGAGCAAGCCCGCTCCCACATTTGGTTCAGTGGTGAGCCTGATAGATCAGCGCACGATCTTGTCGACTTGAATCCCCAGCTTCTTCAACCGATACCAAAAACTCCTCTCGGAAATACCGATCTTCGCCGCCGCTGCAGCCTGCACGCCGTTGCTCTCGTTCAACGCCGCCAGAATGTAGGTTTTCTCGACTTCCGCCAGCGCCGCGTCCAGGTCCGCCGGCACGCTTGGGTTGTCACCCAGCAGCGCCGCAACGCCCTCTTCGGCCGGCCGGGACGCAAACAGGTAAGCCGGCAGGTCGATGTCTTCGATCACCGGTTTGGCTGCGACGATGGTCGCGCGCTCCACACAGTTCTGCAGCTCGCGGATATTGCCCGGCCAGTTGTAGGCAGCCATGGCCTGCAACGCCTCGGGGCTGAAACCGGTGATGCGTTTGCCGGCAGTAGCGCTCAGGGTCTGGGCGAAGTGCCGGGCCAGGGGCACGATGTCTTCGGCGCGTTCGCGCAGGGCCGGCAACGGGATCGGGAACACATTGAGGCGGTAATACAGGTCTTCGCGAAACTCTTTATTGGCCACCGCGTCCAGCAGGTTTTTGTTGGTGGCGGCGATGACCCGCACGTCCACCTTGCGCTCGCGTGGGTCGCCCACCGGCTCGATCACCCGCTCCTGCAATGCGCGCAGAATCTTGGCTTGCAACGCCAGCGGCATATCACCCACTTCATCGAGGAACAGCGTGCCTTTGTCGGCCTGCATAAAGCGCCCGACCCGATCCGCCACGGCGCCGGTGAACGCGCCTTTGCGGTGGCCGAACATCTCGCTTTCCAGCAAGCCTTCCGGGATGGCCGCGCAATTGACCGCCACGAAGGGCTTGTCGGCACGGCTGCCATGCTTGTGAATGGCGCGGGCGACCATTTCCTTGCCGGTGCCGCTTTCGCCGGTCAGCAGGATGGTCGCGCTGCTGTCACGCACCGAGTCAATCGCGTGCAACACCTGGCGAAACGCCGGGCTGTCGCCGACCAGGCTGTCGAACTGTGCGTGGTGGTCCAGCTCGGCACGCAGCCGCGCGTTGTCGCGCATGATGTCGCGAAACTGCAGGGCCTTGGCCACGGTGATGTCGAGTTCGTCGATGTCGAACGGCTTGGCGATGTAGTCATAGGCGCCATTGCGCATCGACTGCACGGCATTTTTCACCGTGCTGTAGGCGGTCATCACGATCACCGGCAACACCGGGAACCGCACCTTGATCTCGGCCAGCAACGCCGGGCCGTCCATGCCCGGCATGCGCCAGTCGCTGATGACCAGGTCGATGTCTTCCTGTTCCAGCACCTTGAGCGCGTGCAGGCCGTTGCTTGCGGTGAATACCTGGATGCCGTTCTGGCTCAATGCCGACGACAGCAAGTCGCAGAGCTTGGGCTCGTCGTCGACTACCAATACGTTATGCGTCATGACCTTCCTCATCGTCGCCGTCGTCTTCACCTTGGGCCGGAATGTACAGGCTGAAGGTGGCGCCGGCATCTTTCTCACTGGCACATTCGATGCTGCCGTCGTGACTTTCCATGATCGAATAGACTTTGGCCAGGCCCAGGCCCGTGCCGGAGGCCTTGGTGGTGACGAACGGGGTGAAGATCCGCTCGATCATATCCGACGGAATGCCCTGGCCGGTGTCGGCGATGCTGATCACCGTGTTGCCGTCGACGCTGCGAATGCCCAGGGTCAGGCGGCCGCCTTCGGGCATCGCGTCAATCGCGTTGAGGATCAGGTTGAGGCACGCCTGCTTGAGCTGTTTGGCATCGGCATAGATCGTCGCGCCCGGCGCCTGGTCGTCGATTTGCGCATCGATGTTATGCGTCGACAGCTCAGGGCTGCAGAAACCGAGGATTTCTTCCACCAGCGGCCGCGCCGCCTGCAACACCCGCAGCGGCGGGTTGGGTTTGGCAAAATCGAGAAACTCGGTGATCAGGTCATTGATGCGGCTGACCTCACTGATCACGTATTCCAGGTGGCGCTTGTCGGTGTCCGGCAGGTCGACACGGCGGTGCAGCAGCTGCGTGGCCGTCTTGATGATGCCCAACGGGTTGCGGATCTCATGGGCCAGGCCCATGGCTACTTCGCCCAAGGCGTGCAGCCGATCGCGACGCCGCAACTGCGCCTCAAGGTGATGCAACTCACCGAGGCGCTCGGTCATGTGGTTGAAAGTGCTGCTCAGTTGCGCGAGTTCATCGCCGCCAGTGACCAACACACGGTGTTCGTAATTACCGGAGATCACCGCGTTCACGCCTTGGGACAAGTCCCGCAGCGGCTTGGTCAGACGCCGTGACACCAGTACGCCGGCGCCCAGCGACAACGCTGAGCTGAGCAGGAAAATCAGCACGAACAGGTTGCTCTGGTTCACCAGCCCGACCAGGCTGGTATGGCGCAACAGGCCGCTGAAGATCACGCCTTGCAGGTCGCCGGCGTCATTGAAGATCGGCCAGTACAAGCCACTGTAGTTGTTGGTGAACTGCTCACTCGGCTGCTTGGTGCTGCGCATGGCCGTCTCGACATCCTTGGGGATGCGCGACGGGTGATTCTCGAAGCGCTGGGTCGAGAATATCTCGTTGAAGCCCGACGGGTTGGCCAGGTACAGGCGCAGGTCGAGGGAGTGCACATCGGCCACGCTGGTGAGGAAACTGCTGTCCAGGTAAGTGGCCACCAACAGCAGGTAATCAACCCCCTCCTGATTGGTTTCGAACGTCGAGACCACCAGGCCCGTACTCACCCCAGCCACCTGCACGGTCTGCAGTACCGCATTGCTGGTCAGGTCGATCTGCTTGACGACGTCGTCGGCTGCCGTGCTGAACATCACTTTGTGGTCACTGACGCGAATCAGCGCGACCACGTCGATGTCGGTGGCGTCGGCGATGTCGGCGGTGAGCCGGTCATGCTTGGCGGCTTGCTTGTTCGACGGCGGGCTGGTGTAGCGCAGGAACAGCTTGGCCATGCGCGCGTTGTCATGAAGGATATCGCCGATTTCGTCCTTGACGATCTTGGTCGACTCTTGCAGCCAGATGCGCACGTTACTGTCGAAAATCTGCGACAACGTGGTCGCCGCCAGCTCGGCGGCGATCATGGTGGGAATAACGCTGACCAGCCAAAACGCCAGCACCAGCTTGCGCTGGACGCTCCAACGCGAAATGGCAAAGGGGCGGGCTTTCTGGCGGGTCTTGGTGATCATCAGGTTTCGCTTATCGCAGCAGCCATGGCAGGGTCGGAACGATCCGGTCTGAGGTACATTTTCACGAGTTTGAGCAGGCCATTGACCAGCCGATTACGGTGACGGAAAAACATGCTGTTGCCCCGGAACTCGCAACCCAGGCGCAGCTTACTGGCGTAACCGTCCTGACCGCACTCGTACACAGGAATATTGTGCTCAATACAATAGTCGACATTGGTCAGCCAATAGCGGAAGTACAAGCTGTACTCGCGGCTGAACGCCATGTCGTGCCCGAAAAACTTGTCGATCATACGGTGCTGGTCCAACAGCACCAGGTTGAACGCCACCAACCGCTCGTCCACCCAATACAGCACACAGACCGCACGCTCTTCAAGCCGTTCGAGGATGCCAGTGAAGTAACTCGCCGGCAGGCGTTCAAACTGCAAGTCGGCGCGACTGAGCGTGGCTTCGTACAAGCGCATCACGTCCGCCAGCACGTCATCAATGTTGTGTCGCCATTCCACCCGCGGGCCCGGCGCGCGCAGTTTGCGTCGCAAGTCTTTGCGGGTCGATTTGCACAACGAGCCCAGGTAGGCGTCCACCGAACCGTAAGGCACGGCCAGCAAACCGCTGGGCAAGCTAGGCATGCTCTGGAAGCCGGCTGCACGGCAGCTGGCCGCCCAGTGCGGGTCTTTGGTCGGCACATCCTTGACCGCCACCAGGCCGATGCCGAAGGTAGTGGCGTCATGGCGGGCGGCGTTAATTAAATGCTTGAGCAACAGCGGGCGCTGCTCTTCAGGCACGCTGCTGGCGACTCCTGCGTCACAGCGCTCGGCGATTGGCGAGCCGATGGCATACAGCTGCAAGCGTAAAACACCCGGCCACAGTCGCTCCAGGCGCTCGGTAAAGCGCTTGCCGGCGCCCGACACCGTGGTGTCGAGACGATAATAGGTGATGAACGCGGCGGCCACGGCCACCAGCGTTTCATCGTCGTAGACAGCCAGGTAGCGCCACTTGAAATCATCGATAGCGGCGTTTTCCACGGCAACGTAAAAATCCCAATCCTCCAGGGCTCCGGGAAAACAGTCGTTCCAGGCACTGCGCGGGATGGCCCGGATGGTTGAAAAAGCTTGGGCGGTGATCACGTCGCGTCCTTAGGCTTAAGCCCGCTGTCGATAGTCTACGGGTGCCTGGATAGCCTCGGCATGTTGCTCGACAAACTCCGCGCTCAACTCGATCACCCGGCGGTATTGCAGGTCGACGGTGATCATGTGGTAGCAGTTGTCCAGCAGGATCTTGGTCACGGGGCCGCCCAAGTGGCGCTCCACGTAGTCGGCGTTCCAACGGCTGGTGATGTCATCCTCGATGGAGTGCAACACCAACGCCGGCGCCTTGACCTCGGGCATGCGTTTCTTGACCACAGCGTTCATGCGGTGCAACTCGCGCACCGTGATGCCCTCCATGGTCAGCAAACCGGCCTCGCTGCTCTCCCCTTCCTTCATCTGGCGCTCGACGATAGCCCGCAGGCGCTCGTTCTTGATGCCGTAAGGCGGCTTCTCTTCGAAGCGGCAGATGTGCACGCCGAACGGAATCTTCATCAGCAACGGCGTCAGGAACGCCAGCTTGTTAATGCTCCAGCCGTCGTACTTCAAGGTGGTGGAATACATCAGCAGCCCGGCCACTTGCCCCGGGTGTTCGGCGGCGACGTACATGGACATCACCGCGCCCATGGACAAGCCCCCGACAAACACCTGCTCGTGGCGTTGCTTGACCTGTACGAAGGTCTTGCGCACGCCTTCGTACCAGTCCAGCCAGCCGGTGGCCTGCAGGTCGCTGTTGTCACCGCAATGCCCGGCCAGGGTCGGCACATACACGGTGCAGTTACCCGCTTTGGCCAGGCCTTTGGCGACCTGGCGCAATTCCGTCGGGGTGCCGGTCAGGCCGTGGATCAACAGGATCCCGACCGGACCTTCACCGAGAACGAAGCCGGCATCACCTTCACCGAGGTCGATCCCGAAGCTGTTCACCGCTTAGTCGCTCGCACCAGCAGTTGCTCGAGCAGCTTCAGGCCCAGGTCGATTTCCGGGTAGCTGATTTCCAGCGACGGTGCCAGGGTGATCACGTTTTTGTAGTAGCCGCCCACGTCGAGGATCAAGCCGAGTTTCTGGCCATCCACCACCATGTCGCCCTTCATGCCTTCTTCGACCATGTAGTCGAGGGTCGCCTTGTCCGGCGTGAAACCATCCGGGCCGCAGATTTCGCAGCGCAGGGCCAGGCCCAGGCCGTCGACGTCGCCGATGATCGGGAAACGTTTCTGCAGGTCTTGCAGGCCTTCGAGGAAGTATTTGCCCTTGGCCATGACCATCGCGCCGTAGTCGACTTCGCTGGTCATCTTGAACATTTCCAAACCTACCGCCGTGCCCAGTGGGTTGGAGGCGAAGGTGGAGTGGGTCGAACCTGGTGGGAAGATCTTCGGGTTGATCAACTCTTCACGGGCCCAGATACCGCCCAGTGGGTTCAGGCCGTTGGTCAGCGCCTTGCCGAAGACGATTACGTCCGGCTGCACGTCGAAGTGCTCGATCGACCACAGTTTGCCGGTGCGGTAGAAGCCCATCTGGATCTCGTCCGAGACCATCAGGATGCCGTGCTGATCCAGTACATGCTTGAGTTCGCGGTAGAAGTTCATCGGCGGGATCACGTAGCCGCCGGTGCCCTGGATCGGCTCGACGTAGAACGCTGCGTATTCACTCTGGCCGACTTTCGGGTCCCACACGCCGTTGTATTCGGTCTCGAACAGACGGGCGAATTGCTGCACGCAGTGGCTGCCGTACTCTTCCTTGGTCATGCCTTTAGGGCCACGGAAGTGATACGGGAACGGGATGAACTGCGCACGCTCGCCGAAGTGGCCGTAGCGGCGACGGTAGCGGTAGCTCGAAGTAATCGACGAAGCGCCAAGGGTACGGCCGTGGTAGCCGCCTTCGAAGGCGAACATCAGGCTCTTGCCGTTGGTGGCGTTACGCACCACTTTCAACGAGTCTTCGATGGACTGCGAACCGCCGACGTTGAAGTGCACGCGACCGTCGAGGCCGAATTTCTTCTTGGCGTCGACCGCGATCATTTCCGACAGCTCGATCTTGCCTTTGTGCAGGTACTGGCTGGCGATTTGCGGCAGGGTGTCGATCTGCTGTTTCAGCGCGTTGTTCAGGCGCGGGTTGGCGTAGCCGAAGTTAACGGCCGAGTACCACATTTGCAGGTCGAGGTAGGCCTGGTCTTCGGTGTCCCACACGTAGGAGCCTTCGCAACGGCTGAAAATACGCGGTGGCTCGATGTAGTGAACGGTGTCGCCGTAGGAGCAGTATTTGGCTTCTTTATCCAGAAGGATCTGGTCTTCGGGGGTGGCGATACGGATATCAGACATGGTGGAAGAGTTCCTGATTGTCAGCAGCAGTAAAGGTGGTGGCGTTGGCGGCAATGCCTTGCGGCAGCTTGGCCAGCAATGCGGTCACTTCGGCAAACGTGTCGAAGCGCGCGTGGGGGATCTTGTTGGTTTCGCAGTAGTCAGCCAGGCTGCCTTTGGCGAAGACGAAGTCGGCGGTGGAGGCCACGCACATGTCGGACTTGCCGTCGCCGATCACCAGCACGCGCTTGTTGCGCGGGGTGGATTTGCACTTGCAGTTGCCGGAAGCGGCACGGCAGGCGTCGCTGGAATACGGGAAGTCGATGCGCCAGCTGTTCTGGTCGACCTGGCGCAGGCGGTTGGCGAGGATCGGCAGCAAGGTCACGTAGTTGCGCGACAGGATGCGCGCGATGCCTTGTTCAATGCCGTCGCTGACCACTTCGATGGTTGCGCCCAGGCCCATGACGTGGTCGACGAAATCCGGGAAGTCCGGGTCGATCTCAACGCTGTCGAAGTACGCCAGCAGTTCAGCCGGGGTCGCCTTGATCAGCGCCAGCTGGCGGCTCAGGCATTCGCGTGAACCGATATGCCCATCCAGCCATTCCTGTTCGATGGTTTCCCACTCTTCGCCTGCGAAGCGTTGGAGGACGTTGTCGATGACGTCGGTGGGGGTGATGGTCCCGTCGAAGTCGCACACGATATGCCACTGGATCATTGCGTTTACCTTGACCTTGAAGAGTAGCGCTCTGTGCGCTTGTATCAGGGCTATAGCAGGGACTGTGCCAACTGGTTAAAGCCCAGCAGGGCTGGGGCTTTGGTCGATTTGCAGGGTGATTTGTGTCGCAGGAGCTACAATTTTTGTAGCTTGCTACAAACAAGATGAGTGCTTGCGTCAGGGATGCGCTTCGCGCGTGAATGCGCGCAAGTTCAGATAAGGAAACGCTGCATGTTCAAGGTTACTTCTGCTGTATTCGCTGGTTTGCTTGGGCTGTGGAGCTTTTCCAGCTCGGCATGGGCTGACGGCATTAGCGGTGAAGTCGGCGCGGGCGTCAGCTATCAGCCCCACGACCCGACCGGCAGCCGCTACGAAACCCGGCCGATTCCCTATTTCGACCTCGACTGGGGCAATGTCAGCCTGGGTACCGACGACGGCCTGACCTGGAGCGCACTGAACACCCACGGCATTACCGCCGGCCCGTACATCAATTACCTGTCGGGGCGCACGGCGAATGGCTCACTGCGCGGCCTGCGCGATGTGTCGGACATGGCCGAAGTCGGCGGTTTTATCCAATACGCCCCGGCCGAGTTCTGGCGTGTGTACGCGCAAGTCGGCCAGGCCGTGGGCGGCGGGCGTGATCAAAGTGGTGTGCTGGGCAAACTCGGCGGCGAGCTGGGCTACCCGCTCGGCGGCGGCATCATCGGCAGTACCGGGCTGATGGCGCACTTTGCCGACGCCCGCCAGACCCAGACCTTTTTTGGGGTTGATGACAAGGAATCTGCGGCTTCGGGTATTCGCGCCTATAACGCCAGCGCGGGCTTCCAGAACCTGACGTTGACCCAGAGTTTTGAATTCCCGCTGGATACGCATTGGTCGTTGCTGACCAGCGCCAGCTGGACGCACCTGGTGGGTTCGGCGGCCAACAGCACCATTGTTAAGGAAAAGGGTGATGTGAATCAGGGACAGGTGCAGACGGCGATCAGCTACAAGTTTGACTGACGCATCGAGGGCAGGACGCGGAGCGTCCGGGGCGGCATTCCCACGCAGAGCGTGGGAACGATCATCTGCGCTTAGCCTTTTGCTTCGCTGATGATCTGCCGAATCGCCCCCACAAAGGCATCCGCCGGCTGCCCACCGCTGACCGCGTATTGGTCGTTGAAAACGATGGTCGGTACGGACGTCACCCCGCGAGAAATCCACAACTGTTCCTGCTCACGCACCTCGGCGGCGTACTCGTCAGACGCCAGAATCTCAGCCGCACGCTTGATATCCAGGCCCACGCTTTCAGCAATAATCGCCAGGGTCGCATGATCGGAAGGATCCTGCCCATCGGTGAAATACGCCTTGAACAACGCTTCCTTGAGGTTGTACTGCAGCCCTTCCAACCCCGCCCAATGCAGCAAGCGATGCGCATCAAAGGTGTTGTAGATGCGGCTCTGGCCGTCAGTGCGGAAAGCAAAATTCAGCGCCGCGCCCATGTCGCGGATGCGCTCACGGTTAGCCTGGGATTGCTCAGCGGTGGAGCCGTATTTTTCAGTGATGTGTTCGACGATGTTTTGCCCTTCGGCAGGCATGTTCGGGTTCAGCTCGAACGGCTGGAAATGGATCTCGGCCTGCACCTCGGCGCCCAGCTGGTCCAAGGCTTCGGTCAGCCCACGCAGGCCGATAATGCACCAGGGGCAAGACACGTCGCTGACGAAATCGATTTTCAGGGGAGTACTCATGACAGGCAACCTCGCTGGCAGTATTAATGTGCCGTAAAGGTTGCACGATACACCAACTTCACAACACCTTCGAAGGCTCGCCCAAGTCAATCTGCGCCCAATGTGCGGCGTCTTCGCGATGGGCTTTGAGGTACGGCAGCACAGCCGTCAGCAGCGGCGCCTTGAACGCTTCCTGAAAACGATGGGCCATGCCTGGAATCAGCTTCAACTGGCTGCCTTGGATATGCGCCGCCAGATGCACACCATGCATCACCGGCAACAACGGGTCGGCCGTGCCATGCACCACCAGCGTCGGCACGCGCAATTGGTTGAGCAACGGCACGCGACTAGGCTCGGCGAGGATCGCCATGATCTGGCGCTTCACGCCCTCGGGGTTGAAGGCGCGGTCGTAGGACAGCGCCGCCTGGTGCAGCAAGGCTTGGCGGTCATCTTTCACATACGGGCTGCCCAAGGCTGCGAGCAAATCCGCCTGCTGCTCCAGCGCCACTTCACGATTCGGCGCGCTGCGCCGCGACAGCAACTGCACCAACGCTGCGTTGGGCGCCGGCAGGCCTTCGGCGCCGGAGCTGGTCATCACCAGGGTCAGGCTCTCGACCCGTTGCGGCGCCATGGCTGCCAAGTGCTGGGCGATCATGCCGCCCATGCTCGCGCCCAGCACGTGGAATTGCTGGACCTGCAACGCGTCCATCAACCCCAGCGCGTCGTCGGCCATGTCGGTCAGCGTATAGGGCGCCGCCACCGGCAGGCCGAGCTTGTAGCGCAGCACTTCAAAAGTCAGGTTGGCGCTGGCCGGCGCCTGGCGCCAGGTGGACAGGCCGACGTCACGGTTGTCGTAACGAATCACCCGAAAACCCTGTTCGCACAACGCCACCACCACTTCATCCGGCCAGTGGATCAACTGCCCGCCCAGGCCCATCACCAGCAGCAACGCCGGGTCGGACGCACGGCCGATGCTCTGGTAGGCGATGCTTACCTGAGCCAGGTCGACCGTTTGTGTCGGGACATTGACATCACATCGAGAAGCCGCAAAAGACGGCTGGCCGAACAATAGAGCGGCCAGTAAAAACAACACGCGCATGAAAAACACCGAAACGCAGAACCCCAGTAGAGCGCGAGTCTGATGAAGTTTGTTCAAGCGCGCTGCCACAGTTGCGTGACAGTTTGATGAAGAGTGCCCAGCGGTCACAATCGACGCGTTATCGACAGGCCTCACAACATGAGACAAACTCACGCTATTCAGTTTCTTCACAAATTGTCTTCATGGAGAGCCCGTGCTCGAAATCCGTCACCTCAAAACCCTGCACGCCCTGCGCGAAGCCGACAGCCTGGTCGATGCCGCCGAGCGCCTGCACCTGACGCAGTCGGCGCTGTCCCACCAGTTCAAGGAACTGGAAGAGCGCCTGGGCATGCCGCTGTTCGTGCGCAAGACCAAACCGCTGCGTTTCACCAGCGCCGGTTTGCGCCTGCTGCAATTGGCCGACGCCACCCTGCCGCTGCTGCGCGGCGCCGAGCGTGATATCGCGCGTTTGGCCGGTGGCACCGCCGGACGTTTGCACATGGCGATCGAATGCCACAGCTGCTTCCAGTGGCTGATGCCGACCATCGACCAGTTCCGCGATGCGTGGCCGGAAGTCGAGCTGGACCTGGCCTCAGGGTTTGCCTTCGCCCCATTGCCGGCGCTGGCGCGCGGCGATTTGGACCTGGTGGTAACTTCCGACCCGCTGGAACTGCCGGGCATCACCTATGTGCCGCTGTTCACTTACGAAGCCATGCTGGCCGTGGCCAACCAGCACGCGCTGGCGAACAAGTCGTACATCGTGCCCGAAGACCTGCTGACGGAAACCCTGATTACCTACCCGGTGGAGCGCGACCGCCTGGATATCTTCACGCGTTTCCTGGAACCTGCCGATGTGGAACCCGCCCAGGTGCGCACTTCGGAACTCACGGTGATGATGATGCAACTGGTGGCCAGCGGCCGTGGCGTGTGTGGCATGCCGCATTGGGCGCTGCATGAATACAGCTCGCGCGGTTACGTGAAGGCCAAGCGCTTGGGCGAGAAAGGCCTGTTTGCGACGTTGTATGCGGGGATTCGTGCGGACATGCTGGATGCGCCGTACATGCGCGACTTTTTGCTGACGGCCAAGGACACGTCGTTTTCTACGTTGGACGGGGTCAGCGTCGTGCGTTAAGCGCCGCAGGCTAAAATGTGGGAGCGGGCTTGCTCGCGAAAGCGGTGGTTCAGTCAGCACATGTATTGACTGACACAACGTCTTCGCGAGCAAGCCCGCTCCCACATTGTCCATCACCTGTCGCTCAATTCACGCCACATGTGGATCTTGTCGAAATAATCCTCGCCCACCCGCACCGCCAGTGGCTCCAGGCCGTACTGGATGAAGCCGCAACGCTGGTACAACGCAAAGGCGGCGTCGTTGCCGGCGGTGACGGTCAACTGGATCACTTGAAGGCGCGGATGCTTGCGCGCTTCGGCGAGTGCCGCCTCCACCAACTGGCGGCCCAGGCCGTTGCGCTGGTAAGCCTCGTTAACGTACATGCCGAACAAGGTCACCTTGTGCCGCGCCTTCTCACGCGGTTCGAAGGCCAGGCCGACAATGCCCGCCAATACGTCACCTTCGAAAGCGCCGAGCAGGCTATCCAGCGGGTTGTCCAGGCGCTTTTGCCACCAGCTCAACGGCATCAGCGCGCGCTCGGCCACGCTGGAGGTGAACGCTTGGGGATAGGCGCCGTAGGCTTCAAGCATTAACGCTCGATAGCCTTCGGCGTCGCCGGCGCCTAGCGTGCGAATCAGCATACAGCGAGCGATGCGCGATAAAACGGCAGGATCACATCGCGCGTCAACGGCGCCAAGTGCAAGCCGCCATCGCCGGCCGGGTCGATCCAACGCACTTCTTCGATTTCAGCGGCCGGGCTGACCGCCACGTCGATATTCACCTGGAACAGTTCGGCTTCCACGGTAAAGCCCGGCTCGTTCGCGGCAGGCGCCGAAAAGTGCCCTAAGTACACCGCTTCGCGCGGCTCGATGCGCAGGTTCAGTTCCTCAAACAGCTCACGGGCCAGAGCCTCGGCGGGTTGCTCGCCCGCGTCGATCTTGCCGCCCGGCTGCATGAAGGCCTGGGTGCCGCGCTTGCGCACCAATAGGGTTTGGCCGTCGCTGCCGATCAGGAGGGCGGCGGCAATGCGCAGGGTGGATGGCATGGGAGGTCTTCCTTGGCTGCAAAGGCCGCAAGGATCACATGACCCACAGGCATGCTGCAATCCAATGTGGGAGCGGGCTTGCTCGCGAAAGCGGTCTATCAGCCAGTACCTGAGTTGACTGACACACCGCTATCGCAGGCAAGCCAGCTCCCACCTTAATAAGCGCTGCTCAACCAAAGATGACTGCGTCTTGCTTGATGAACACGCTGTACCGCGCGCCCTCCATGGTTTCGAACGCAATCAACTTATCCACCAATGGCAGGTTCAAGACCTTGCCCGCATTGAGCAGCAACATGCCGTTGTCGGCATTGAGGTTGCGCGCCAACACCATGCCTTCCTCCAGTTCGCGGGTGCCGAGCACTTTGACGTTCGGGTCGCCCAGCGTCACGTCATTAAGGTAGGTGGCACACACCAGCACAAAGTCTTCGACCATCACCGGGTCATACAGCCTTCCGGCGTATTTGCGGATGTACAGCAGCGCTTCGTCGCTGTTCATCTGCCGCTCCAGGATCAGGCCTTTTTGCAGCTCGATAAAGTCCACGGCGAGTTTCAGCAAGCGTGAACCGGCAGGAATCGCCTCGCCCTTGAGGTGGTCGGGAAAACCGCTGCCGTCCCAGCGTTCCTGGTGATGGCGGATCAGGCGCGCGGCGTCTTTCATCGGCTCCAGGGTCATCAGCAACGATTCACTTTGGGTGGCATAGGCGCGATAGCGTTCACGGTCGCTGCTGTGCAACAGGTCCGAGGGCGAGGCCATCATGCTGTCGCTCCAGCTCAGCTTGCCGATGTTATAGAGCGCGGCCGCCATGGTCAGGTCGCGATTGCTCGCCTCGTCTACGCCGTGGGCCACGCACCAGGTGCGCACCAGCTCGATGATCTGCCGGTTGGTCTGCTTGGCGCGCGGCAGGCGCAGGTTGGCCAGCAACGAAAACACTTCAGTCCCGGTGGCGTAGCTGTGCTTGAGCTCTTCGTAGGCCAGGTCAAGCATGTCGGCGGTTTGCTGCAGTTCGCTGGTGCGCGAGGCCACGCGTTTTTCCAGGGTGGCGTTGAGTTGCTTGAGCTCATCGTTCTGCTGCTGGATCAGTTGTTCCAGACGCCCACGTTCACGCTCCGAGTGTTGATGCGCCAGGGACTGGCGCAGGGCCAGGAGCAATTCTTCGTCGTTCCAGGGTTTGCTCAGGTAGCGGTAGATCTGGCCCTCGTTGATCGCTTTGATGATCAACGTCAGGTCGGTCTCGCCGGTCAGCAGGATGCGCACCGTGTGCGGGTAGTGCTGATGGATATGCGCCAGCAAGGACGCGCCGTCCATGTCCGGCAGGCGCGCGGCGCTCATCACCAGGTCGATGGGTCGCTTGGCGAGAATGGCCAGAGCATCAGCAGCACAGGTAGCGCTGTGCAGTTCGAAGGGTTCCAGGCTCAGCAATTGCGTGAGGCTGTGCAATACATCCGGGTGGGCATCGATCAACAGCACCACTGGACGGTCGGCATCGGTGAAGGTAACTGACTCTCCCATGGGACACCTCGGATCGTCGATGTGCGTTCCTTACGGTCTGGGGCAATGCCTCCTGGCGATTACTGAGTAGTTTAGTTGGTTTTCAGAAGAAATAATGGCACTGCGATATCAACGCAAAAAAAAGCCGCTCCAGAAACGGGAGCGGCCTTTGAGGTGAAACATGAAACCCTCACGCCTCGGCGTTTTTCGGGCTGGGGCTTCTATGCGGCTTCCTGGAAGTCCATTTCCGGCGGCTGTTGCGAGAAGCCGCGCGTGAGGAACCCCAGGTAAACCAGGCCGATCGCCAACCACACCACACCCAGGTAAATCGCCAGGTGATCGAGGCTGACCATCAGCCACACATCCGCCAGCAGGCCAATGGTCGGGAACAGCAGGAACAGGATCAACTCCCGTACACCGCGTTGTTTCGCGCCAATCCAGTAGTGAAAGATCACCGACAGGTTGACCAGGCTGAACGCCAGGAAGGCGCCGAAGTTGATGAACGAGGTGGAGGTGGTCACGTCCAGTTTCAACGCCAGCAGCGCCACAACTGCACACAACAGGATGCTGTTGACCGGCGTGCCGAAGCGCGCATGCAAGGTGCCAAAGAACGACTTGGGCAACACGCCGTCACGGCCCATCGCGAACAACAGGCGCGAACCACTGGCCTGGGCCGACAGCCCCGAGGCGAACTGGCCGACGATCAGGCCGATCAGGAAGATCGACACAAACAGGTCACCGCCGATATTGCGCGCAATTTCATAGGCCGCCGAATCCACATCGGCAAACTCGAAGGACGGGTGGGCGATCTGCACAAAATACGACACGCCGACGAAGATCAGCCCGCCGATCAAGGTAATCAGCATGATCGCCCGAGGAATGGTGCGGCGTGGGTCGCGGGTTTCTTCAGTCAGCGTGCTGACCGCGTCAAAGCCCAGGAACGAATAGCAGGCAATCGCCGCCCCGCTCATGATCAGCGGCATTTGCATCTGGCCGTTGAAGAATGGCGTGATCGTCCACAGCGGTTTGCTCGCATCGCCGCCGATGTAATGGATGCACAGCGCGACAAACGCGATCAGCACCAGAAACTGCACCAGCATCAGCAGCGCGTTAATACCGTTGGCCAGTTTCAGGCCGATGATATTGATCGCCGTGGTAATCCCGATAAACGCCAACACCCAGACCCACTGTGGCACCGCCGGGAATGCCGAGTGCAGGTACGCAGCACCGATCAGCCAGATGGCCATGGGCAGGAACAGGTAATCGAGCAACACCGCCCAGCCGGCGATAAAGCCCAGCTTGGGGCTGATGGCCTTGCGCACGTAGCTGTAGGCAGACCCGGCCACCGGGAAGGCCGACGCCATGCGCCCGTAACTCATGGCGGTGAAGAACATCGCCACCAGGGCGGCCAGGTAAGCGGCCGGGACCATGCCGGCGGTGGATTGCGCGAGGATGCCGAAGGTGCCGAGCACAATGATCGGCGTCATATAGGCGATGCCAAACAGCACCACCGACCCTAACGACAGGGTGCGTTGCAAACGAGCCATGAGCGATTCTCCGCTGATTTATTAGATTTATGGCAGAACTGAAGTCGGTGAAGCGGATGTCATTTTTCTTATTCGATCGTTCCCACGCTCCGCGTGGGTATGCAGCTCGGGACGCTCCGCGTCCGCGTTTAACACCGTGACGCGGAGCGTCACAGGAGGCATTCCCACGCAGAGCGTGGGAACGATCATCAATGCGTTACATTTGGGGGATGAGCAGTTCGCGTGTCCCATCCATGCGCTCAATCACCTCACCCGGCAATTTCAAGCGCTGGTCGTCCAGGTAGCGGTAGTCCTTGCGAGCCGCCACCAATTGGTCGAGATCCAGCTCGACGGTAAATTGCCCCTCTTCGCGCCCGGCCTCGAACAGCAGCGTGCCAATCGGGTCGACCAAGGCGCTGCCACCGGCAAACAACAGCCCGCCATCGCCCTCTTCCACGCGGTTGACCATCAGCGCAAATGCCTGGTTTTCCTGGGCGCGGGCCATGATCGCGGTGCGGTGCGTGGGGCCGTACGGGTCCATGTTGCCGTTGGTGACGATCAGCAGTTCGGCGCCCAGCTGCGCGTTGGCGCGGGCGGTTTCCGGGAACTCGATGTCGTAGCAGATCAACAGGCCGACGCGCACGCCGTTCCACAGGCACGTGGCGTAGCGATCACCCGGCGTGAACACGCCGCGGTCCGAGGCCCACAAGTGGGTCTTGCGATAACGCAGGGCGATGCCCTCGGGGGTGATCAGCAACGTGGTGTTATAGAATTGACCAGCGTCGTGCTCGGCCATGCCGATCACCACGGCGATGTGGCGCGCGCGGGCGGCGTCGATAACGGCCTGTACCGTGGGGCCATCCACCGGCTCGGCGATGGCAGCAACGGTCTCGGCCGACGGGAAGCCCATCAAGTGGGTCTCAGGAAAAACGATCAGTTGTGTGTCGGCGGCGCACGCAGCAATTGCCGCCAAGGCGCGCTCAAGGTTGTAAGCTGTGTCGTTATCACGGCCTGCCAACTGGGCAAATTCGACCTTCATGAGTATTCCTTGTTCTTTATCTGTGCCGCAGTATGCGCAGCCACAACCTGCCAGGGAATTACGCGGCGGGGGTAACTCGATAGGGGTAGATCAATGACCATGTCGCTGGATGACATCGCCTGGCACCGCTCGGTGGGGCAAATGATAGACGCCCTCGACCAGGCCAATTTCTGGACCCAGCTTGTGCGCTTGCTGGCCCCCTACGTGCCGTTCGACAGTTGGGTGGCGTTGCTGTTCAGCAGTGAGCACCGGCCCCTGGTATTCGCCGAATGCCCAGGTGCCGACGGCACGCCGGACCAGTTGTTCCAGGATTACCTCAACGGCCTGTACCTGCTCGACCCCTTCTATATCGCCAGCCGCGAGCACTCGCGCACCGGCCTGTTTCGCCTGGCCGAAGTGGCGCCGGAGCACTTTGAACTCACCGAGTACTACCAGCGCTACTTCCGCCTGAACGTGGTGGCTGATGAAATCCAATTTAATTGCCAATTGGCGGATGGGCGTACCCTGTGCCTGTCTCTGGGCTCGAAACAGCGTTTTGACCCGCAGCAGATCGCCCTGCTGTCGCTGATCCAACCCTGGGTGCTGAGCCTGCTGCGCCAGCGCCTGCCCTATGAACTCAAGCAGGTCAGCGCGCCACAGCCGCCGATCCAGAATGATGACTGGGGCGCGCAACTCACCGCCCGTGAGCTGGATGTGGGCCGCTTGATGCTCAGCGGTTGCTCCAGCAAGGAAATCGCTCGTAAGCTGGAAATCTCTGTTGAAACCGTGAAAGTCCATAAGAAACACATGTACAGCAAGCTAGGGATCAAATCCCAGTCGGAGCTGTTCTCGATCTTTCTTCAGGCGCAAAACGCCTGATCGAGCCTTGTAGGCGCCGGTTTATGTGGCGAGGGAGCTTGCTCCCGCTGGAGTGCGAAGCGCTCCCAAACCAGTCGCAACCCTGCATCTGATGCATCGCGATCGTCTGGTTTGGGGCTGCTGCGCAACCCAGCGGGAGCAAGCTCCCTCGCCACAACAAGCCGGCTGCTACCGGTCCTGATGAGTGAACCAAGGAAAAACGTATGAGCCTGTCCCTGCTAAGCCGTTACGCCTTCTTTGCCGTGTGCGTCATTTTCACCCTCGCAAGCCTCCCGTTTATTGAACATGAATGGCTGTGGCCGATTACCGTGGTCACCGGCATTCTCAGCCTGATTGGCATTTTCGATTTGCTGCAAAGCCCCCACGCGGTGCGCCGCAACTACCCGATCCTGGGCAATATTCGTTACCTGGTGGAAGCCATCCGCCCGGAAATCCGCCAATACCTGCTGGAGTCCGACAGCGATGCGCTGCCCTTCTCGCGCTCGCAGCGTTCGCTGGTGTATTCGCGCGCCAAGAACGAAACCGCCGACAAACCCTTCGGCACCTTGATCGATGTGTACCAGTCTGGCTTCGAATTTATCGGTCACTCCATGCGCCCCGCGCCGTTGAGTGACCCGAGCGCCTTCCGTGTGATGGTCGGCGGCCCGCAGTGCACGCAACCGTACTCGGCGTCGGTGTTCAACATCTCGGCGATGAGCTTCGGCTCACTGAGCGCCAATGCGATTCGCGCACTTAATCAAGGCGCCAAGCTCGGCAACTTTGCCCATGACACCGGCGAAGGCAGCATCAGCCCTTACCACCGTGAAAACGGCGGCGACCTGACCTGGGAACTCGGCAGCGGCTACTTCGGCTGCCGCACCAGCGACGGCCGTTTCGACCCGGAGCGCTTCGCCGCACAGGCGCAAAACCCGCAAGTGCGCATGATCGAAATCAAGATGAGCCAGGGCGCCAAGCCAGGCCATGGCGGGATCCTGCCCAAGCACAAGGTCACAAAAGAGATCGCCGAAACCCGCGGCATCCTGATGGGCGAAGACTGCATCTCGCCGTCGCGTCACAGCGCGTTTTCCACGCCGATTGAAATGATGCAGTTCATCGCCCAACTGCGTGAGCTGTCCGGCGGCAAACCGGTGGGCTTCAAGTTCTGCCTGGGCCACCCGTGGGAGTTCATGGGCATCGCCAAGGCCATGCTCGAAACCGGCATCCTCCCGGACTTTATCGTGGTCGATGGCAAGGAAGGCGGCACCGGCGCCGCGCCGGTGGAGTTCACCGACCACATCGGCGTGCCGCTGCGTGAAGGCTTGCTGTTTGTGCACAACACCCTGGTCGGCCTGAACCTGCGCGACAAGATCAAGCTGGGCGCCAGCGGCAAGATCGTCAGCGCGTTCGATATCGCCAGCGTGCTGGCCATCGGCGCCGACTGGGCCAACTCGGCGCGCGGCTTCATGTTCGCCATCGGCTGCATCCAGTCGCAAAGCTGCCACACCAACAAATGCCCGACCGGCGTCGCCACCCAAGACCCACTGCGCCAACGCGCGCTGGTCGTGCCGGACAAAGCCCAGCGCGTGTTCAACTTCCACCGCAACACCCTCAAGGCCCTGGCGGAAATGCTCGCGGCGGCCGGCCTGGATCACCCTTCGCAACTGTCGGCCAAGCACTTGGTACGACGCATGTCGGCGACTGAAATCAAGCTGTTCTCGCAATTGCATGTGTTCCTCAAGCCCGGTGAATTGCTCACGGGTGAAGTGAACGGCGAGTTCTATTCGCGCATGTGGCAAATGGCGCGGGCGGACAGTTTTGAGCCGCATGAAGTGGTCGCTGCGTAATCATTTGGAAATTATTGACTGCTGAACCGGACCACCGACGGCATCGTTGAAACAAGGAGATTCACATGCCGTTACTCGACTTCGCCGCCATCGCCGGGCAACTGCCCGATAGCTGGAAATCCACCCGCCTGGGCCAGGTCGGCCCGGCGCGGATCAAGGTGTTGCGCATGGATGAGCAGGCGTACGAAGAAGAAACCCACGACTACAACGAAGGGCTGCTGGTCGTCAGCGGCCTGCTGCGCCTGAGCATCGGCAATGAGGAAATCCGCGTGGAAGCCGGCCAGATGTACCTGATGGAGGCCGGTATCGCCCATGCCGTACTCGCCGGCAGCCATGGCATATTGGTGATCATTGATGTCTAGAGACATTCAGTAATACCCAGCCTTTGCAATTGCTTACAAATACCGCCAACCTGCGCCCGCCCGACGTGTGGCGTACGACAACGCGCGCATTCACCTGTCATTAATAAACCTTTTGTTCAAGAGCCCGCTGCCATGCTGAACGGACGCGACCCGCGCATCGATTTTTTTCGGGGCCTGGCGTTGATCTTCATTTTCTGGGATCACGTCCCCCACAATCCTCTCGGCCTGATCACCCTGCGCAACTTCGGTTTCAGCGACGCGGCGGAAGTCTTCGTGTTCCTCGCCGGGTTCGCCTCGGTGCTGGCCTACAGCAAAGTCCTGCAGCGCGAAGGCTATTGGCTGGCCTGCCTGAAAATCCTGCGCCGCACCTGGGTGTTGTACGTGGTGCATATCTTCCTGCTGGCGATGTTGATGGGCATCGTATTCTTCGCCAACAGCCATGTGGAAACCCGCGATCTGGTCGAAGAGATGGGCCTGACGCACTTCGTCACGCACCCGCAACAGGCGCTGACCGATGAACTGCTGTTGCGCTTCAAGCCCAACCTGATGGACCCGTTGCCGCTGTACATCGTCTTGCTCGCCGGCTTGTCGGTGGTGCTGCCGCTGATGGTGCGCGCCACCTGGGCGGTGGTCGGCGTCTCGCTGGCGGTGTACCTGATGGCGCCGTGGATGGGCTGGAACCTGCGGGCCATCGCCGATGGCGTGTGGTATTTCAACCCGGTCACCTGGCAGTTGCTGTTTGTGCTGGGGGGCGCGGCGGCGATTTACAGCCAACGACCCAAGGTGCCCCAGACGCGCCCCTTGCAACGGCAACCGCTGTTCGTCGCCGCGGCGCTGTATGTGGTGGTCGCCGGGGTGATCACGCTGTCCTGGCTCTGGCCGCACATCCATGACGCAGTGATGCCGCAGACGCTCAGCAACTGGCTGTACCCCATCAGCAAAACCGACCTGTCACCGGTGCGTCTCGTGCATTTCCTGGCCCTGGCCTACGTGACCGCCAAGCTGCTGCCCGGCCGCGAGTGGACGCAAAACCGCCTGGCCGAACGGGTTTGCCAGATGGGCCGGTATTCCCTGGAAGTGTTCTGCCTGGGCGTGGTGCTGGCGCCCCTGGCGGACATGCTCAACGCCCTGGCGGGTGACGCCGTGGCCGTGCAATTGCTGACGGCCCTGGCCGGTGTGGTGTTGATGTCTGCCCTTGCCGCCTGGATGGAGTTCAACAAACGCCTCAACCAGGCGCCGCGCGCGCCTGGCGCAGCAGCACTACATAGCTAGCGCCAGCCTGCCCCGGCCGGGTGTTTCCATTGGCCTTCCACTTGACTGTGAAAGGAAACGCCCATGGCTACCCATCTACTGCTCGACGGACTGTCGGGCAACCTGCAGTCCAACGAATCCTGGACCCGCCAACAGGCCCTGGAGTTTATTCGCCACACCCTCACGCGCAACTTCACCGGCCTGACGCCTGGCCAGCAGCACACCTATGTGCGGCTGCAACGCGAAGCGCTGCTGGCACTGAACGCGGTGGAAACGGCAAACACCGCACTGATCAACACCTTCAAAACCCAGGGCCTGGCGCAATTGCGCAGCAAACTCGGTGGCCTGGACCCCGAGGCGATATTCCTGCATACCCGCTACCTGGAGGAAGTGAGTGTGCCACTGCCCTGGGAACCGCGCACCAGCATCGCCAAGCCCGTTTCAGGCTCACGCTTTCGCCGCACCTATGATGAATGGAAATACCGCCCCCACCTGTCCACGCTGTCACTCTGGGACGCCGCCTGCCTGAACTTCGATTTTGCCACGCAGACGAAGCAAAGGTCCGGGCACAGTTTTGTCGATTCGACCTACCTCTCCGGGGTGCAGAGCGACCAACTGGACGTGCCGCGCTTTGTCGCCATCAGCCGCGAGCTGGACTTGGGCGGCCAGTTGCAAACCCTTCTGAAAGCGGCGCTTGCCCCAGGCGGTAATCTCCAGGCCCTGATCGAAACCAGCGCGCATGCCTGCCTGCGGTTCGAAGCGTTGGAGGCCTACCGTAACCACGCCAGCACCGGCATCACCCTGGCCCTCTACGAAGAACTGGTGCACGCCATCGACGGCAGCGGCCCGGCCCTGGCCTTCGACACCGTGAGCATGGATGCCTCGCCCTACGACATCGCCACGCCGTTGCCGCTGCTGCTGATCCAGGTGGCCAGCCTGGGCGTCGTGTCCTACTTTCCGTTTCGCCCTGGCGGCGCACTGCGCTTTCATGCGGATGCCAGGGCTGCCAACGCTCAGTTCCTCGACGATTTGAAGAGCAGCCATCGCAGCGGTGACCTGGGCTGGTTTTCCCGGCAACTGCCGATGACGCAAATGCGCGCGTTCAAGCAACTGCCGAGCGAAGCACCGCGCCCCGTCGGCCTCAGCGATGCGGCGGAGTTCCTCTATGACACCTTCCATCACTGGTTCCCGGAACGCAGCCTGGGCCATCTGCGCTTTAGCATCGACCCGAAAACCGGCCCGGTAAAAAGCCTGGCCAACGCCTTTGCCTTGCGCCAGGTGCAGCGTTACCACGCCAACCTGTCGACCCTGGCGACCACCCGCTCCGAACGTGACCTGCAAGCCGTGATCGACGGCGCCGCCGCGGTCGCCGACGAAATCCTGCAGCTGTTGCTCACGCCCGTACCCGGCGGCGTCACCGGGTTGAACCGGATCATGCAAGTGGTGGTGTTCGGCAGCCTCACCTACAGCGTGGTGGTCGGCATCACTGAAGCCGCCCAGGGTGACGCGAGCAACTTTGCCGCGGCCATAACCGACGTTGCCGACCTGGCGGTCAACAGCCTGTTGATCTCCACGGCCGGCCGCGTCCATCGCCAGCGTATCAACGGGTTAATGCAGAGCCTGGGCAACCCACGCAAAGTGCAGCGTGCCGACGGCGAATTCGAGCTGTGGAAACCCGATATCAGTGCCTATGCCACGCTGGACCAGAACCTGCTCAACGGCCAGGTCGCCAACCCTCAAGGCGTGTATCAGGTCAAGGGCAATCAATACGTCTGGCTGGTCCATGCCCAGCAACGTGTGGTGGTGGAGGTGCACCTTGATCCGCAGACCAAGCGCATGGCCCTCAAGCAACACAACAGCGGTGCCTACGCGCCGCCGATTATCTTCGACCCGGCGCAGCAAGCCTGGACGCTGGACCTGCAAAATGCTCACACCCTGTCGGACGTAGAGTTGACCGAACGCATGCTGCCCGAAGGCTAAAGCCCGGTGCCTCGCGCTGCCATGGAGCGCATGCTGCGCAGCACCGCCCCCAGCCGCGCCACACTGAATCGCATCTGGAGCGGCGAGCCCGCGCCGATTAACCTCACCGAAGGCGTGCGCCGCCTGCAGGTCGATCAACTGATCAAGCAATTGATCCACGACTTCCACCGTCGCGGCCATATGCCGCCGCATGCCGACAGCAGCGTGCTGTGCCTGCTGACACAGCTTGAGACCTGGCCGCAGGACGCGATCATCCGTGTGCATGATGAGTCGGGCAGCCACATTGAGACCTATGCCGGCAACCGTTACACGCCGCCCATCGCCCACACCATCGACCTCACACGACGCGATGACGGCACCTACTTGGCGTTGGGCGACACGACGATTGGCGCCGCGCCGCAGGAGCAGTTGTTCGAGCTGATTATCGCCAGGCAACCCGGCAATTCCACCTTGGGCAAAGAAGGCAGCACACACCTGAGCCTGGCGCAGCGTATCGCCCGCCTGCGGTTGCAGATCAGCGCCTTGGCCAAGACGCGCCAGGTGGACCTGTTCAGCGCCATGACCCGTTACGCCGGCAAAGCCCGCGACGAAGTCCCGGTGACCGACAGCGCCCGCGACCTGGTGGCGATCAAGGTCGCGCCACCGCTGGTGGAACTGACCCCGGTGCTGCAAAAACTGCGCGACCTGTACCCGCCGCTGACGCCCACCAACCTGCAGCAACTGTTGCTGCAGACGCCCCTGAACCCGCAGCAGCAAACCGAATTTCTCAGCCACGGCAAGCTGCCCGCGTCGGTGAGGCAAAGCCTGGAACACCACCGCACCGCTCTACGGATCGACGCGGTCATCGACGGCCTCTACCACCCACGGGCGTTCCATCACGACACCGACCTATGGGCCCGTGAGTTTGCCGCCAGCCTGGTGCGCAACACGCTCAAGCGGCACTTCGTGGTCACCGAGATGAGCAAAGGCAGGCAGGCCGATAGCTACGTCTCCACCGGGCCGGATGACACCACCGTCGAACTGCTGCATTACGGCGCAGGCCGCTACGAAGCCTACGACATGCTCAACGGCGGGCCTATCCCGGTGACACCGGCCGTGGACAGTTTTTACCTGGCTATCGGCTCGGTGCTGCAACCCCACGAACGCCTGCAACTGGGCATGCAATCGGCCAGTGATGCCGAAGGTTTGCGCAAGACCCTCGGCGACTTGATGAGTGCTCAACGCAGCCCCGACGGCCACATCAGCCTGCTGAACACCTCCCTGGTCCAATACGAACAGCGCCTCGTCCTGCCCTCCGACCTGCAGCCAAGTGCCGAAGGCCTGTACGACTACGAGGGCCAGCAATTGATGCCGCTGTACGGCTCGCTGTACCCGATCACCTTCGATAACACGCTGCTCAAATGGCGCCTCAAGCACCCGGAAAAAGTCGGCGTCGACACCCCGCGCCTTGAGCACAACCGTCGAGGCGCGTGGCGACTGTCCAGCGAGAACCCAATAGCCTGGAGTGACTACTCGCTGTTCTACCGCCTCGGCCCACTGGGCTACTATGTCGACCAGCCAACCGCCGCGCGCATCCTGCGGGTCACCGACACCCCGGCGCGCGCCTTGCGCGAGGTGCACAGCGCTAACCGGCCACCGCCGCCGCTGCTGGCAGACACCAGCAAACGCTTTCGCATCGAACGCGAAATCGAGCATTTTATCCAGGCCATGACCACCTACTCGGCCACCGGCAACGCACGGCCGGCGCTGCAATTACTGTTGGTCTGCGCCCTGCGCGAATGGCCGAAGAGCCACGTGCTGCAAGTGGTCGACACTGACGGCCAAATCATTCGCAGCTTCCCGAGTGCCAACGTCGGCGCCGCACACACACTACAAATGACCGTCAGGCAAAGCCGCGGGTCCGCCCCGCTGACCAACATTGCCAAAGACGACACCGTGATACGCGCCCTGCTGGGTGAGCTACCCGCAAGCCTTGAAGAACGCCTGTTCAAACTGGCCAGGAAGGTCGCGGAACATGCCTATCGCGAGCGCACGCAATTGTTCGACAGCCTCTACGCCCAAAGCGAAAACAACGGCACGGTGCTGCAACGCCGCTTCAAACAGCACTACCCCGACCTGCCCGGCAGCGCCCTCGACGCGATTCTGGAGCAAGCCAGCCCACGCGAGATCAAGCAACTTCACGAACATGACGAGATCGGCCTGCGCCTGGCCGAACAGGTGCGCCTGACCCGCAACGATGTACGCCTGAACCGCGCATTTGAGGGGTTGTACCTGCAATCCTCGGGCAACCCCGACAGCGAAACCATCATCCTGCACGTACTCGCCTCGGCTGCGGGCTGGCCGGCCAACACGCGGCTGGACATCCATCAAGGCGACGCCAGCGGCCAGTTACTCAGCAGCGCAGGGCATCTGGATGGCACTCAACGCAAAGTGCTGGCCAAGGTCGACGGGCGTTACCAAGCCTGCGACGACCAGGGGCAACTGATCAGCGGCATGGGCGAGGGCTTACTGAGCGCCATCCACCAAGTGCTGGGGGGCGGCGACCTATCCACCTTGCAAAACGGCATCGCCGATGCGGCCCTTAACCAACGCATCGCCATCAAGGCCCTGCTGGGCATCCCCCATGTTCCCTTCTGGCTGCAACCGCCCATGCAGGTTGACACCTCGTTCAGCGCCTATCCTTTCTCATTACAAAACCTGTGGTCGTTCAGCAGCCAGCAGCCGGTTGACCTGCAAAGCAAAGTGCGCGAGCTCTACCCCAGCCTCAGCCGGGCCGGCGTCAATGACCTGATAGCCGAGCTGGGCATGAGCGAACCCGCTGCGTTGCTCGAACTGCAGCGGCGCAAGGCCGAGTACCAGGCACTGGACTACGGCCTGACCCGCTGGGCCGAAGCGCCCCATGCCAACGACGCCAACGCCCCCCAGGGCGTAAACCTCGGCAGGCGGCGCTTCATTGCCCAACAGATCCGCAGCGCCTGGCGCCGAGAAACCCGGCAACTTTTCGACAACGGTCTGTTTGACACGCACCACCTGGTGCTGCAACTGGACGGTAACGACCTGCCCGACGCTGACTTTATCCTGGGTACGCGAGGGTTCGCGCACATCGAATCGCTGATGCTGACGGGTGACGCGTTCCCCGCTACCGGCAACGCGTTCCTTAGCAAGTTCGCCAACCTCAGGTACCTGCAGGTCGAGTGCGGGCTCACCGAACTGCCGACCAGCATCACCGACATGACCCAGCTCGAACACCTGACCCTTGACGACAACAACATTCGACTGACGCAAGAGTCCCGCCAAAACCTGGCCGGCATGACCCGCTTGCGCGAGTTGCATTTGAACGACAACCCGTTGGAACTGACGCCGGATGTCAGTGCCATGACGCGCCTGCGCACCCTGAGCCTGCAACGCACCGGTATCAGCCAGTGGCCGATTGGCGCCGAACGGCGGCCCGACATGCACGCATTGTTGTTGCAGGAAAACCTGATCACCAGCGTGCCCCTCGTGCTGTTCACCGATGCGCGCATGCGCGGCACCAACCGCAATACCGTGCTGCATGGCAACGACTTGGAACCGGGGATGCAGGTGCTGCTTGACGAATACTGGCAGCGTGAGGGCATCCGGCTGGGCGGTGCACTACCAGGAATACAGCACGCACCCGTTGTACCGAACGAGGTCAGCCAATGGCTGGCCGGCGTCTCCGTCACCGCACAGGCCGAACGCACATTGCTATGGGAACAACTGCTCGCCAATGAACAGGTCAGTGCAGACGACGTGTTCCAGGTCCTGCGGGACCTGCCCAAGACCCATGCCTACAGGTCGTCGATTGCGTCTCGGGAAGCGCTGACCGCACGCGTCTGGACCTTGCTGCTGGCCATGGGCGAGTCCACGGAGCTGCGCAATAATGTTTGCCTCAAGACCCGAGGCGCCGGCCAGTGCGGTGACAGCGCCTTGCTGGCCTTTACCAATATGGAGCTTGAACATCGGATCCACCGGGCCAAGGAACAAAGTCGCACCTACGACGCCGACCGAGCTCTGATCGCGTTGTCCAACGGGTGCTTCTATCTGGACCAACTGGACGAGATTACTGACAGGTTCATTCGCAGTCAGGAAGCGGCCGGCCTGGAAGTTGATCGGGCCGAAGTCATCATTTACTTCCGCGCCCAATTGGCCAATGAGTTCAAACTGCCCTTCGAGCCGCTGGAGTTGCTGTACGCCGCTGAGGACGTCACCCAGGACGTACTCGACAATGCGCGCAGTGAACTGCGCCGGCTGGGCCAAACCGAGGCCTTGCAGGAGTGGTTATTGATGCAAGCGTTCTGGATCGAATACCTGGCCAGGAGTCACCCGGAGCCGTTTTCTACGGTCAAGGACGCTATCAAGCACAAGGAGAGGCAGCTGAATGAGGAAATACCCGACAAACGTTCGGACGAGTATCTGGAGCGGCGCCAGTCACTGGTGGACCTGGAGCAGGAAGAACAGAACCGCCTGGTGCGGCAACTGACCGTCGCCACACAAGCGGCTTTGCAACACGCCTAAGTCTGGCGAACGCTGATCACCTGTGGCGAGGGAGCTTGCTCCCGCTGGGCCGCGGAGCGGCCCTGAAAATGGGCCTGCTACGCAGGCCAGCGGGAGCAAGCTCCCTCGCCACAGGTTAAGGGTTTACTGCTGGCTACAGGTTGCGCCCAGGCCGGCTTTGGTCGGCTGCAACTTGAACACGTAAAACAGCACCGTCAGCAGCACCAGGAACACCGGGCCCACGTACAGCGCGATGCGGGTGTCCGGGAAGTACGCCATCAGGCCCACCACCAACACCAGGAACGCCAGCGCCAGGTAGGAACTGACCGGGTACAGCCACATGCGGTACTTGAGGCCGGCCACTTCGGCCGCGCTCAGGCTTTTGCGGAATTTCAGCTGAGCCAGCAGGATCATCAGCCAGGTCCAGATCGCGCCGAAGGTGGCGATGGACGTCACCCACACAAAGACCTTTTCCGGAACCATGTAGTTGAGCAGCACGCCCAGCAACAGCACGAAAATCGACAACAGCAGCGCCTTGCGCGGTACGCCGTTGCTCGAGGTGGTGCCGAAGGTGGCCGGCGCCTGGCCATTTTGCGCCAGGCTGTAGAGCATGCGCCCGGTGCTGAAGATGCCGCCGTTGCAGGAGGACAGTGCGGCGGTGATCACCACGAAGTTGATAATGCCGGCGGCGGTCTTGATGCCCAAGCGCTCAAAGGTCATCACGAACGGGCTGCCCTGGGTGCCGATTTCGTTCCACGGGTAGATCGACAGAATCACGAACAACGCGCCCACGTAGAACAGCAGGATGCGCCAGAACACCGAACCGATGGCACTCGGGATGGTCTTCTGCGGGTTCTTCGCTTCACCGGCGGTGAGGCCGATCATCTCCACGCCCAAGTAGGCGAACATCACCATTTGCAGCGACATCAACACGCCCTGCACGCCATTGGGCATAAAGCCGCCGTGGGCCCACAGGTTGGAAATGCCCAGCGCCACGCCGTCATTGCCGAAGCCGAACGCGATGATGCCGACGCCGCCGATGACCATCGCAATAATGGTGACGATCTTGATCAGCGCGAACCAGAACTCGAATTCGCCGAAGGCCTTGACCGCGATCAGGTTGATCGTGCCCATGCTGACCAGGGCCGCCAGGGCCCAGATCCAGCGCGGTACATCGGGGAACCACACGCCCATGTACACGGCGACGGCGGTGATTTCCGCCACGCAGGTCACCAGCCACAGGAACCAGTAATTCCAGCCGGTGAGAAAGCCCGCCAACGGGCCGAGGTAATCCTGGGCGTAACGGCTGAACGAGCCGGCGACGGGGTTGTGCACCGCCATTTCGCCGAGGGCGCGCATGATCACCAGGATCGCCAGGCCGCCAATGATGTAGGACAGCATGATGGCCGGGCCGGCCATTTCAATCGCCTTGGCCGAGCCGAGGAACAGGCCGACACCGATACAGGCGCCAAGGGCCATCAGGCGAATATGCCGCTCACCAAGTTCGCGTTTGAGCGGGCCGCCTTGAGCGGTCTCGCCATGGGGCAGTGGGTTGCCGACTGGCATAAGGGTACAACCTCATTTTGTTATTGGAGTGTCCGTCGAGTCTCCAGGGTGCAAACCGATAAGCCTGCGCCCTTGCCGAAACCGGGGCCGCCTCATGGACGGGCCCTTCTTGCCAGGCAAGATCAACGGGCGTGCAGTATAAAAAGCCAAGAGCAGGTTCTTTCACTATAAAAACGGGGCAATTTAGGGGAAGTGCCGGTCAAATTGCAATTTTACAGGAGCATCTAACCTGCATTGAGCGGCAAAACGTCGCACAGCCACTGCCCGATCGTTCCCACGCACTAGGTGCATGATCGTTCCCACGCTCTGCGTGGGAATGCCGCTATGGACGCTCTGCGTCCGGCTCTTGAAGTCGTGACGCGGAGCGTCACAGGGTGCGTTCCCACGCGGAGCGTGGGAACGATCATGGGTGGGGTTAGTGGCATCTGGCGCGATCGTTCCCACGCTCTGCGTGGGAATGCCGCTACGGACGCTCTGCGTCCCGCTCTTGAAGTCGTGACGCGGAGCGTCACAGGATGCATTCCCACGCGGAGCGTGGGAACGATCAATGGGTGGGGTTCGATCTCCGCGATCGTTCCCACGCTCTGCGTGGGAATGCCGCTACGGACGCTCTGCGTCCCGCTCTTGAAGGCGTGACGCGGAGCGTCACAGGGTGCATTCCCATGCGGAGCGTGGGAACGATCAACACCGTCGATCTCCGCGATCGTTCCCATGCTCTGCGTGGGAATGCCGCTATGGACGCTCTGCGTCCGGCTCTTGAAGTCGTGACGCGGAGCGTCACAGGGTGCGTTCCCACGCGGAGCGTGGGAACGATCAACACCGTCGATCTCCGCGATCGTTCCCACGCTCTGCGTGGGAATGCCGCTACGGACGCTCTGCGTCCGGCCCTTGAAGGCGTGACGCGGAGCGTCACAGGGGGCATTCCCGCGCGGAGCGTGGGAACGATCAATGGGTGGGGTTAGTGGCATCTGGTCATGGTTTTTTAAAAGGCCAGCAAGGCGCGTCTCTTTAAATTGCAGGACGTTTCCTAGACAATCCCTGCCGCCTTGTGCCTGTTGGAATCGATGGCTAGTCTGCGGTCCGTCACTGCTCATCAGTGATCGGGTTTAGTCGCTCGGATTGACACAAGGCGCATGGCCACATGAAGTTTATGGTGGCTGTGCGCAGGGCACCTTCGGGTGCGCCGGTTTCCTTGTGGCCGGTCGACTAACCTGCGTACAGCCGCCACCCATCGTTTAGTCGCGACAGGTGTTGGTTCCTATTTCACACAAGGAATTAACCCATGAAAAAAATCGTCCCCGACCCACCCCACACTTCAGCCAAAGCCCGCGCCGCCTTCAACCGCGCCATCGACCATTACCTGCCCACCCAAGGCGTTCACATCGAAGACCTGAGCTTCGAAGACGCCCTGCTCTACACCGCAAGCTTGCTCGACAGCGCTTCGGCCACAACGCTCGATTGCAGTGAGCTGCTGCCTGGCCCCGAGCGGGCGAAGATTCTGGCGGTGTGGCATTTGCTGGAAATGGCCAAGACCACCGTGGACCGCTCTATCGAGTGCCTGAACCCGGTAAAAACGCCTGCCTGAACACATTTGATCTTGATCGTTCCCACGCTCTGCGTGGGAATGCCGCTACGGACGCTCTGCGTCCGGCTCCTAAAATCGTGACGCGGAGCGTCATAGGGTGCGTTACCACGCGGAGCGTGGGAACGATCACACACATTTCCCTCGCACTCAGCCCCCAGCGACTAAGCTCCATACAAGTCCGATCAATCTGCGTTAAGGATCAATCGACTATGGGCGCACTGTGGCAAACCGAATCGAGCAAGGCTGCGAAATTACAAGGCAGTTCGGACCCAGCGCCTCTACCCAAAAACAAACCCAGGCCCCGCTATGTGCGGCGCCTGTTCTGGTTGATCGTGCTGATGGCGTTGGTGGCCTTGGGGTTTGCTGCCGTTAAAGAGATGCGCACCTCGCGCCTGCAGGCCCAGCAGCTCAGCCGCCTGGCACACGACCTCACGTGGCAGGTCGAGCCCGGCCCCAGCCAGGCCATGCGCTATCCCGGCGCCGGCCCCTTCGACCGCCGCCTGGGTTACAGCGACCTCGGCACTTTTCTGCCGCGCCTGCTCAAGCGCGGCTATGTCATTGAGGCCCAGGCGCGCTTTTCGCCCGCGTTGATGGACTACAGCGCCAAAGGCCTGTTTGTGCCCTATGCGGAAAAAATCCAGGCCGGGCTGACCATTACCGACTGCCGCGCCGAACCGCTGTACCAGTACAACTATCCACAACAGCTGTATGCGAGTTTCGCGGCGATTCCACCGGTGGTGGTCAGCAGCCTGCTGTTCATCGAAAACCGCGACCTGCTTGACCCCAGCCAGCCCCAGGCCAACCCCGCCGTGGATTGGCCGCGCTTTGCCAAGGCCGCATGGTCGCAAGCCGCCAAAGTGCTGCACCTGCCCGGCCAGAGTGCCGGTGGCAGCACCTTGGCGACGCAGTTGGAAAAATACCGCCACTCCCCGGATGGCCTGACGGTGTCGGGCGAGGAAAAACTGCGGCAGATGTTTTCCGCCGCCGTGCGTGCCTATCGCGACGGGCCGCAAACCTTGCCGGCGCGGCAGAATATCCTGCGTGACTACCTCAACAGCGTGCCGCTGTCGGCGGTGCCCGGCCACGGCGAAGTGCATGGTTTGGCCGAAGGTTTGCGGGTGTGGTACGGCGCCGATTTCAACAGGGTCAACCAGGCGCTGGTCGGCCCGGTCAGCGCCGAACAAGGCCTGGCCCTGCGGGAAGTGCTGTCGTTGATCATTGCCCAACGCCGCCCTTCTCACTACCTGGCCAAAGGTCGCGAAGAACTGGCCGAGCTGACCAACAGCCATCTGCGCCTGCTGGCGCAGAACGGCGTCATTACCCCTGCGCTGTTGCAGGCCGCGCTGGCGGCCAGCGTCAGCTACCGCGATTGGGTGCAACAACCCACCGTGCAGCCGGTGGAAACCAACAAAGGCATCAGCATGGCCCGCGCGCGCCTGGCCGCCCTGCTCGACCGGCCGCTGTACGACCTGGACCGCCTCGACCTGTCGGCCACCACTACCCTGCAAGCACCGTTGCAGGGCCAGGTCAGCGATTACCTCAAGCACCTCGCCGACCCCGACTTCGCGCGCCAGGTCGGGCTGCTCGGCGAACGCCTGCTGACCCCGGCCAACACCGCGCAAGTGCGCTACAGCTTCACCTTGTTCGAGCTGACCCCGGACGGCTCACGGGTGCGCGTGCAAACCGACAACACCGACCAGCCCTTCGACATCAACGAAGGCAGCAAGCTCGAACTGGGCTCCACCGCCAAGTTGCGGGTGCTGACCACTTACCTGCAAATCATCACCGAGCTGCACGACAAATACGCCGCGCTCGCCCCCGCTGCGCTGAAAAAAGTCGAGGTGCCCGAACAGGATCCGCTCTCGCGTTGGGCCGTGGATTACCTGGCGCAAAACCCCGACCATGACCTCGCGACAATGCTCGACGCCGCGCTCAACCGCACTTACTCGGCCAGCCCCAATGAAGGCTTTTTCACCGGCGGCGGTTTGCATCATTTCCATAACTTTCGCAACGAAGACAACGGCCGCAGCCCGACCCTGCGCGACGCATTGCGCGAGTCGATCAACCTGCCGTTCATTCGCCTGATGCGTGACCTGGTGCGCTTCACCACCTACTCCGGCGCCAACAACAGCGCCGCGCTGCTCAAGGACGACAGCGACCCGCGCCGCCAGGAATACCTCGCCGGTTTCGCCGACCGCGAAGGCACCACTTTCCTGCGCAAGTTCTGGAAGAAGTACCAGAAGAAAGACACCCAGGCGCGCCTCGACACGTTCCTCGACGGCCTGCGCCCCACGCCGATTCGCCTGGCCGCCGTGCACCGCTACTTGTTGCCCGAGGCCAGCCAGGCCAGCTTCAACCTGTTTGTGCGCGCGCACCTGACCGGCGTCAAAACCGGCGAAAAACTCAGCGACGAACGCCTGCAAAAGCTCTACAACGATTACCGCCCCGGCACCTACGACCTGCCCGACCAGGGCTACATCGCCAAGGTTCACCCGCTGGACCTGTGGCTGCTGGGTTACTTGCTCAACCATCCCGAAGCGTCCTTCAGCGAGGTGGTCAAAGCCAGCCAGTTCGAGCGCCAGGAGGTCTACAGCTGGCTGTTCAAGAGCCGCCATCAGAGCGCCCGCGACAGCCGTATCCGCACCATGCTTGAAGTGGAAGCCTTCCTCGAAATTCACCAGCGCTGGCAGGCGGTGGGCTATCCGTTCGATCACCTGGTGCCGTCCCTGGCCACGGCCATCGGCAGTTCCGGCGACCGCCCGGCGGCGTTGGCGGAACTGATGGGGATCATCCTCAACGATGGCCTGCGCGCAAAAGTGGTACGCATCGACAGCTTGCACTTTGCGGCCGGCACGCCCTATGAAACCCAGGTCATCAACGACCCGGCCGAAGGCAAACGCGTGATGCCGATAGAAGTCGCGCGGGCGCTGCGTGGGGCGTTGTCGCAAGTGGTGGATGCCGGCACCGCCAAGCGCGTGGCCGGCAGCTTCAAGCTGGACGACGGCACACCATTGGCCATGGGCGGCAAGACCGGCACCGGCGACAACCGCATCGAAGCCATCGGCGCCGGCGGGCGGGTGCTCAGTTCCAAGTCGATCAACCGCACCGCCACCTTTGTGTTTTACATCGGCGACCGGCACTTCGGCACACTCACCGCGTTTGTACCCGGCAGCTCGGCGCAAGGCTTCCGCTTCACCTCGGCGCTGCCCGTGCAGGTGCTCAAGGGCATGGCGCCGATTCTTATGCCGTACTTGAAGCCGGGTGAGCAGACACTGTGCGCGCCGATGGCTAGTCGGCAGTGAAAAAATCGCCGGGCTGACCAGCAGGCCGCTCGGCAGCGCCTGTCGATAGACAATTACCGCCTGGCAGGCCCCTGCACGGGCCTAGTCTGAGGGCCCTTCCTGCCACAGAAAACACCGTCATGACGACACTTGCTACCACGTCCCTCGAAGCTCAAAGCCCGCACTACGAACTGATCCGGGACGCCTTGCCCGACTGGATAAAAACAGTCTCAACCTCACGCATCAACGCCTTGAAAACCAGCCGGAAAAGCCTTCCGGCCTGGTACAAAAGCGCCTCGCCCCAGCAGCACCAGCTGTTGAAAACCGCGATAGCCGAACACTGGAAAACCCAAACGCTGGTCGACCAGAAACTGACCCCGGTCACCGACCTCAAAGGGTTTGCCGAGCCCTTGTTAAAAGCCGCGCTGAAACGGCACTACAACCTCGACGTGGATGTGCAGCGCACCTGCTTGCGGCTCTATGCGCCGGCCAAGCAAGCGTGGTGGGTCAAGAACCTCAGCGGCGGCGTGCAAAGCCGCACGGTGTCGCTGCTGGACGCGGCGTTGCACAACTTCGCCGACAGCGAGGTGTTCACCGCCGACTCGCAATTCATCACGCGGCCCGACGCTTCGGGCCGTTTCGATGTGCTGAGGCTCAACAACACACTGTCGATCCAGCAGTTCAAAAACCTGGTGCGCAGCCTCGACATCGGTGCGCAGTATCAAACGCACCTTGAACTTTACCTGGGCCGCACCGAGCCGGTGGTGGACGGCGTGCTGCGTGCCCGTGTGACCGCCAACCAGCTGGCGGCCCTCAAAGTCGCGGCGCAGATGGCGCTGATGAAAGGCGATATCCAGCCACAGGACCATCAACTGATCACCCACCTGATCGAAGGCCGCCAGGGGCTGACACTCGACGGCAAGGCCGCGCACTGCCATGACCTGAGCCTGTTGGACGCGACCTTGACCGGCGTCGTGTTGATCGCCGCCGACCTGGAGCAACACCGCCAACCGCTGCACGTCATCGCCTATGTGCCGGATGACCCGCAGCACCCGCTCAAGCGCTACGCCTCGACAGTGGCGTTCATGCAGACGCTGACCCGCCAGCTGCGCCAGCCGGACTACCAGAAATTCTTCAGCCGGTTTGTCGAGCATCAATACCAGGGGCATTTCTTCAGCCAGATGGGCGCGCGCCTGAGCGCGGTGAAGTGGCACGCGCATGTGCCCGGCGACCCACTGCCGAGCTGGCGCGAAACGGCGCTGGACAGCCCCCAACTGCAGTTTCGCGCGACGCGTATCCGCACGGCGCTGTGGGAACATATGTACCCGCGCAAACTCAATAAAATCCTCAACGATGCGCGTGAACTGGCCGTGCCCACGGCCTACGCCGACCGCATGGCACGCTGGGCCTGGTGGGACAACCTGGAGAAGATCTTCGCGGACATTCTCAATGCTGCGTTGCTGGTCGTGACCCCTTTCGTGCCGTTTTTGGGCGAGCTGATGCTGGCCTATACCGCTTACCAACTCGCCGACGAAGTGTGTGAAGGCCTGTTGGACTGGGCCGAAGGCTTGGGGCTGGAAGCGATTGAACATGTGGTCGGGGTGACCGAAAACGTGCTGCAACTGATCGCCTTCGGCGCCGCTGGGCAACTGGCGCACGTCCAGTTGTCGGCGTTTGTCGAAGGGCTGAAGCCGGTGACCCTGGCCGATGGCAAACAACGGTTATGGCATGCGGACTTGAGCCCTTATGAGCAAACCGCCGTGACCTTGCCCCCAGGCGCGAAACCCGACGCCCAGGGCTTTCATCAGCACGACGGCAAAACAATCCTGCGCCTTTGCAACAAGCACTACGCCGTCAGCCAGGACGCCAACAGCGGCCAGCACCGGGTCATCCATCCACAACGGCCCGACGCCTATCGCCCCGCAGTGGTGCTTAACGGTCGCGGCGCGGCGGTGCTCGAAGGTGAAGAACCCCGGACCTGGGACGCGTCGCAACTGTTGCGGCGCGTGAGCCCGACCACCGCCACCTGGCCCGACGCACGCCTGCAACAGGTGCGCGACATCAGCGGCACCGAACCCGGCGAGCTGAGGCGAATGTACGTCGAAAACCAGGCACCGCCACCGCTGCTGGCCGACACCCTGGATCGCTTCGAACTGCGCCAACACATCGAGACCCTCAGCGAGTCGCCTGCCGGTAACGGTGAAGCCGCCTACTGGTCGGCCGATATGGTCACGCGCATGGACGGCTGGCCCAGCGGCAAAGCCATCGCCGTGTTCGAGGCGCCTGACCTGAGCGGCGAGCCGATCGTGCATGGCGCAGCGGCGGATGCGACCCTGTCCATCAGCCGTGAAGACTTGCTGGCAGGCCGGCTGGCCCAGCGCGTGGTGGGCTTCCTCGACGAAAGCGAACTCACAGGCTTGCTCGGCGAGCCATTGCCCGTCGACCCCAACACGCGGGCACAGGCACTGCGAGAACACCTGAGCCGCTATGTGGCATCGCGCAAGGACGACATTTTCGAGCATCTGTATAGCTTCAAACGCCAGTCAAAAAGCGCCCATGGTTTACTGCTGCAACGCCAATTCCCTGACCTGCCCGACCACCTGGCCCAAACGATATTGGCCCAGGTACGCCCCGCCGAGGTGCGGCTCATGGACGAACAACAGCGCCTGTCGGTACGCCTGAGGCATCAGGCGCGGGAGCTGCAATTCGAAGCGCGAGCCACCCACGCCTATGAAGGCTTTTACCAGGGTGATGCACCGACACCCGACACCGAACGCCTGCTGCTCAATGCCCTGAGAATCCACAGTGACGCCTTCGGCAATCAACGCCTGAGCATCCATGAGCAACTGGCTAGCGGGCAATTGCGCTGCCGTGTCGGCCCGGATGATGCGGCCACCGAAACCCTGCTGATACGCACCGCGCCAGGGCGGTATGCGCTGCACGGGGCAGACCCAGAGGCCACCTGGGATTTATATGAGGCCGTGCTGCACGCCGTGCCCGCCGACACGCTGGGCTTCGCGCCCGGCCAAGGCGAGGCGTTGCGCCAGTGGCTCAAGCAAACCCTGCAACCACCGAGCGAACGTCGTACCTTGCTGGCCGAACCGCCGATCTTCGCCGAGCCGCGCCGAGAGACCGTGCGCTTGCTGCAAAAACCCATGTTCAGCGCCCTGCGCCAGCGCATAGGCCGTACCAGCGTCGAGGAACGGCTCAAAGAGCTGTATCCGACACTGACCGAAGAAGACGTGACGGCCTACGCCCATTCCCTGAACACCGCCGATGGCCAACGCCTGTTACTCGAACTCGAAACCCAGAAAAAAAACCTGCTCAAAGAACTCAAAACATGGCGGCAACTCCCCGCCGCCGGCAGCCGGCACCTACGGCCATCGCTGCCGGAACAGTTATTCAGAAAGCGCATGATCAAGCACATCAGGGAAAGTTGGGAGCAATCGGCCAAGGGGTACGAAACCGACACCGGCACCCGGCAACTGGGCAGCGAGCTGGACCTGCGCGGAGAAATCATCCACGGCTTTTTACAGAACTTCCCTCAGCTCAACACCAAGTTGAGCCACGTCACCAGCATCAATTTGACCGATACCGAATTTACCGACGCCGACAGCCCGTTCCTGCACAACTTTCCCAACCTGCGCAGCCTGGATATCACCGGCAGGCGCCTCAGGAAACTGCCGGACGCCATAGCGGGCATGCCTCGGCTCAGGCACTTGGGGCTGGCGGAAAACCCCATCCACTGGACCTCACAGCAGTTGGAGCAGCTGCAAAACCTACAGCGTTTGCGGGTGCTTATCCTCTCGCACAATCCACACCTGAGCCTGCCACCCAACATCAGCCGTATGCCCGCATTGCAGGTACTGATGCTCAATAACACGCGCATCAGCCAATGGCCCGAAGGCCTCTTCGAGCTGCCCCGCAATCAGGCTTTCCACCTCAACTTGCTGAATACGCCTATCCGCCAGGTGCCCATCGTCGAGCCGGGGTCCGCGTCGGCGGAACTGATCGCCCGCACACGCCTGGACCGCCACAAGCTGGAGCGCGATGCTGAGGACCGCGTCGTGAGTTACCGCCGCGCCGCCGGCCTGGACCCTTACCGCACCTACCCCCCGCGAGGCGCTGAGGACAGCCAGTTCTGGCTCGGCCACCTGGCGCCTGTGCTGCGTCAAGGCTGGCAGGAAGTCTGGGATGAACTGGAACAGGCGCACGGCTCCCAGGGCTTTTTCGAGGTGATAAAAAGCCAGCAAGCACCGGCCCCCGAGGTCGTCCAGGACCCGGCGGACCTGGTGCGCTATCAACAGAACCTTACCCACTTGCGCCAAAACGTATTGCGCCTGTTGCGCGCTGCCGACAGTGATGAAGAAACCCGTACCGCACTGTTCAACCTCGCCGCCGCACCGGCCCAATGCGCCGATGCCGGCGCTCAACTGTTCAACGCCATGGGCTTTGAGGTGCTGAAACTGGAGGCCTGGGTCAAGCCCACTGTGCAAGCGCGGACCAATGCACTGGTGCTGCTGGCCAAACAAAAGGCGCGGCTGGACAAGGTCAACCATATCGCCAATCGGGATATCCAGAGGCGCCTGGCCACGCCCACACTCAATGATGACGGCAGTGCAGGCCCGCCGTTGCGGCTGACCACCGATGTGGTCAATGGCGAACCGGGCACCCTGGATGAAGTCGAGGTGTACGGCGCCTACCAGACCGGCCTGAAGGCACGCCTGGATCTGCCCTGGCTGGCCGATCACATGCTTTACCGCACCACCGCTCAAGTCGATGCAGGGCAATTGGTCAGTGCCTACAACAAAGTGATCGAGGAAGAACAGGACGAAGGGCTGGTGGACCAAATGCTTGAGCAGTACTTCTGGAGCGACTATTTGCGCAACCTCCATGCCGACGACTACGACCAGATCGAAGACGCGCACAGACAGGTGGGTGAAACGATCGAAAGCTTGCGCCTGGCGCAAAACGCCTTGGCCGCCCATGAGCAACTGCCGGCAGAACAAAAAAACCAGGCCACCGGCGCGCAACTGCGCCAGCGCGTCGTCGAGCTGGCCGACAAGTTGAACGTGGCCCCTGAGCAATTCTTGACCGGCGAACCCATGAGCGACGAGTTATACGGGAGCCTGTTTCTCCCCGGCTTTGAGGATGAGAAGGAACTGAGCCGACGCCTGACTCGCCAGGCCATGGTGATCGCCGGCGTCTAATTTACGACCTGTAGTGGTTATGTATTCCTGTGGCTTTGCTGGAGGTGATTAGTGTGGGCATTCGCGTGTGGTGCCCGCACTGCACGGTTACCTCTATCGCCACAGGGAACCCAAACCATGCCTTTACCCCCACTGCCCACTGCCGAGGAAATGCTCCGCCCGTTACTGACCTGTATCACCGCCATTGAGCATCTGCTGGATGCACAACCGGACTTGGCGACGGTGATGGACGCTCAGTTACGCCAGGCATTCAGTGCGCTGAACCCTGATTCGGTGTTTCTCAACGAGTACGTTTACGACAGCACGTCGACACAGGGGCACGACAGCCTGAGCCTGTACTTGCAGGCGCTCGCGGCATTCTGGTCAGCGCCCCACGCCAGCACCGGCGCCCTGAGCGTGCTGGAGGCTGTAAGCCAACAGCAGCGGGTGATGTTTGCGCTTGAGGCGGACCTGCAATTGCTGGATGCCCGGCAACAGCTCGCCCTGGCTGAGCGGGCCCAGGAGAACAGGCCTGGCGATGCTGCGGCGCTAACAGCCGTCGCCAGCGTCAAGGCGCGCCTGAAGACGCTGACCGAGGGCCGGCACTTGATCGAGAATCGGATACTCCATGAAACCTCGAACAACGCCACGCCACCGCAAACCGTCGGCATTAGCCTGTATTCAACAGCGTCGCCTGACGGGTCCACGCCGCTCAACGGCTGCTTCATACTGACCGAGCACCTGCATGGGGCGCGGCCGGCAGTGCTTTATACGCCGCAATTCGGGGTTGAGATATTCGAGCACTTCTCCGCCATGGAGAATGTCTTGCGCCGCCGTCTGGTGAGCGGCGACGACAAAACCCTGCTGCTCGCCAACGTTGCTCAACGCCATCGCGCCCAGGCCAGTGAGACGTTACGCGACGGGCAATACCTGCGATATACGCCGATCACCGGGCCGGTATTCAGTGCCTGCCTGCACGCCCTGCTCGACCAGCAACAGGCGGATATCGAGCAGGCGTTCAGCACGTCCCACAGCACTTTTGACGCCTTGGCGACGAAAGTGCGCAGCTGCCTCGCGCTGCCACTCATGGGCAGCCCGGGTGTGCTGGCGCGGCTGCCTGAACCGCTTGCACGCGTGGGGCCGAGGTGTATCGGCACTAAACTTCCGAATCCCAGATCACCGTGATGTTGCCTGAATAATCCCGCGACTCACCCACCTTGAGCATCTTTTCCACTTCGTCCCGCTCGATCTCGAAATGCAGGGTGCTGGGCTTGCGGTCCACATAAAAGGTCGGCTGGAACAGCTCGGTGCCCACGCCATCGCGGCGCAACGGTCGGCGGTTGACCGGGCGCCCGGCCGGGTCGGTAATGCCGTGGGGCAGGCTGACACTGACGTTCACCGGCACCGACTCACCGGATACGCTATCGAGAATCCGACAGGTATTGTCGGCCTCGGCGTACTGGCAATCGAGGCTCATCTTGAAGCGCGAAGAGGCGTACAGGTTGACGGTCTGGTCCTTGAATAACCGCGTCGGTTTGCGGCCCTGGTTCAGCCACGCTTGCCAGCCGCCCTGGGGCACCAGTTCGATAAGGGTGCCACCGGGCGGCACGTCGACCTTGAGGATATGGTCGACGTCCAGGGTGAAATCCAGGATGAGCGAACTATCACCGGTGGGGATCATATTATCGCCAAAGTCAAAGTCCGCCCCCGCGCCGCCGACGGTGTACGTCATGCTGCCCACGTATTGCCCGGACGCCATGCCCAAGGGGTTGGGGGTGACGAGTTCGTAGGCGTACTCCAGGGTGTAATAGTTGAGCCACGCAATGTCAGACGACGGTACACGGTTACACGCCCCGGCATCTTTGGGTACGACCCAGAAAAATGAGGCATAAGAGGCGGATGCTGCCAGATGCCCGGTGCTGACGCAGGGGCTTGGCGCGCGCCGCCATTGGGTGTCCCAATTGGCCCCCGGCTGCGTCCATGCAGAAACACCAGGCGGCCTGGGCAACGACCAGAGTGCCCCGAGCCCGGCAATTCGCACCTGCACGGTTTCCAGTTCTCCGGTTGTGGTATTGCGCACCTCCACGTCCCTGAACGATGAAGGCACCTTGAAATAGGCCCCGGCTCGTGGGTCCGCATGGTTGGCCACGATGGGCGCCTGGGAACTGGCTACGAAGTTGATAAAGCGCAGGCTGAAAATACCCAACGCCTTGCATTGGGCCGGGATATGCCCTGCGCAAATCGAGCTTTGGGGCGTGGTGTTCGTGAACTTGTTGGCCGTCACATTCGTGGGGTCCGGCCTGAAACTGGCGGTGATCTGCTGAGTTTCTGCGCTTGCCGCTACAGCCCACAACGCACTCGCCAAACCGGCGGCCACGGCCTTTTGCTTGAATGTCTTGAGGTTCATTTCTATTACTCATCCATCGAGTCGGCGGCATCAAGGCCTGAGCGCATCAAAAATAATCTGCACGCTGCCGTAGTACTAGCCGGGCAGGTAGCCGTCCACGGGCGGCGGCTCAGCGGCAATCACCAGTGGCACGCGCTTGCCTACCTTGGCTTCGTCCTCCGGCACCACGAGGGTGTCGACCACGTCCAGGCGGTGGCCATTGAAGGTCACTTGCAGGGCAATCACGTCAGTGCCGTTGGACAGCACCGGCGCAAAACCCAGGCGCGCATTGATACCGCCCAGCACGTTCTTCACATCAAAGGGTTCACGCAACGGGCTAAGGTTTCCGGTCACCAGGTTGTAGTGCATGACCTGCTCGCGCTCGAGAAAGCCAGGGTTGAGCGCCAGCACAAAAAAGTCGCTGGTGGGCACCTTGACCGAGACGTGGAACACCGCTTCTTCACGGGCGGCGATGGCGGGAAAACTCAGCAGCGCCAACCCACACAACAACAGCACCGCCGACAACCGCCACTGCGGCATCGAACGGTTCACCCTTTCACCACATAGTCTTTGCGGGCCGCACCTTCTACGAGCTTGAAGCGGTATTCGCGACCGGCTTGCTTGTCGAAGGAAAAAACGCGCCCCGGCAACACGTGGTTCTTGGTGGTGGGGTGGCAGTCATTCGGCTTGCCGGCCACGCAGTTTTTGAACTCATCCACCTCGATCACACTGTTGCCGCTATTGCGCAGGGTGTAGTGGGCACCGCCGTTTTCAATACGGGTGTCGAAGCGGGTGTCCTTGGGTCGCACAAAAAACACCGTGCCGTAACCGGCCAGCACGCTGACGCCGGCTTGCAAGGTGTTTTGGTAGGCCGCGCGTTCTTCCTCGGACACCGCGAACGCGTCCTCCTTTTCGGGCATCACCGGGATGTAGCGCACCCGGAAGTAACGCTCGCGGTCGCGCTCGCCCAGGTAGACCAGGCGCGTGCCCTGCATGCCGTTGGCCGGCACGATCAGCCGGGCGGGGCTGGCGATCAAGCCGTCACGGGCGCTGCTGTCGGGCTGGGACTGGAGGGGTATTTCCCTGGCCGCGCCTTGCGCGTCGTAGACGATTTCCAGAATCTCGACCTTCACAAAAGCGGTGCTGGTGCCGCCGTTGAAAATGCGTTTGAGATAGGTGCTTTTGTCGCCATCCAAGTAGTCATACACCACCCCGACGTTAATGCTCGGACCTGCCTGAACCCCGTGGGCCAACAGGCAAAAACCCATCATTGCCAATACTCGTTTCATTGCGGTGAACCTCATCGAATAACTGACGCAGGGGCGCGGGCCACCTGCCCTTTTCAACCCCTTCAACCCGCCGCTGGCGGCACCACCAGCGCGTCGGCCAGGGTGTCTTGGGTGCAGCGCAGATCACCGATCATCAGCACATCGTTTTCGCTGCGCGCCTTGCTCGGGTCGAGACGGAACTGGCACAGCAACTCGGTGCCACGGCGCACTTCCAGGGTCGGTGAGCCGGCGTTCATTTCCATCGAGAAAAACCCATCCACTTCGCTGACCCCACGGCTGGCGTGGTTGATGATGTGGTGGCCCTTGAGCGGGCGGCCCTGCGGGTCGACCAGGCGACCGAGTACGGTCACGGTTTTCATCACGCTGATCTTGCGGTAGCCGACCCCGCCCTTGTTCAGGTGGTAAGCGGTGCGCGCCGGCTGGATAGTGGCGGCCGGTGGGTGATTGCCCTCGAAGTCGAAGGCCACCGAGCTGCTCTTGTAGGCGGTGATGGGCACGAAGTTACGCCCGGGCCGCAGTGGCATGCTGGAGCCGGTCATGTCATCGGCACGCAGGGCAACGCCCTCCATATCGGTTTCCACGTCAATGATCATTCCCGAGCCGCTGCCGTGGTACTGGCTGGTCAGGACCATCTTTTGCGCGCCCACCGCGAGGGTGTTGTTGAGGTTGAGGCCGCCGGTCAAATCGCCGTTATAGGACGAGCGCTGGGCAAAGGCATCACCCGCCAGGGTATCGGTGGCGAAGCTGGTCATGCTCGACAGGCCCACGCCGTAGACATCGGTCAGGGCGGTGACCGAGACGTTTTGCAGGGCGTGATCCTTGAGCTCTTTGCGGTAGGTCAGCGAGGCGTTGTTATCGCGCTGGCCTTCGCGCGCGGTGCGCGAACCGATGCTGCCGGACCAGCTTTCCCCTGGGCCGCCGAGGGCCAGGTTGAGGGTCAGGTCGACGCCGCGATTGCGCTTGTCGCTGAGGCTGCCCGTGGCGGGCCGGTCGAACACCGACAGGCGCCAGTTGGCATCGCTGCCGAACAGGGTGTCGTGCCGGGACCAGCCCAGGTCCAGGCCTACGCCTTCGACATTGCCCTTACTGTGAGAGACGCGGGCGTTGACCGAATTCTGGTTGCCCAAACGGTGGTTGATCGACAGCGATGACGTGCTGGTCTGGCCGACAAACGTGTTGCGCTGGCGCAAGCGTGTGCCGTCGGGCAGGGTTTCGTAGGTGTTGCGGGTGTCGAGCCAGCTGCGGTTATGGCTGGCGATCACGCTGCCCATGCCGTAGCTGAAGAGCCCTTGCACATCCATGCCGGTGCCGTAGTCGCGGGTCTGGTAGACGTTGGCATACACACTGGCGCTCTGGGCCAGGCTCCAGTCGATGGAACTGCCCAACTGCAAGCGGTCCTGCACCTGGCGCCCCGACAGGCCAAGTACCACGCGCGGGTGCGCCAGGTAGTTAACCGAGGCACCGGCGGTCATGTCGCCCTTGTCACGCTGTTCCCAGTTGTTGAGCAAGGTGCTTTCACGCCCGGCAAACAGGTTGTAGCGCCAGCGCTCATCATGGTTGCGCCAGTTATTGGGCTTGTACACCAGCTCCTGGCGGGTGGACGTGACCTGGCCGTCTTCGATCAGGCGCACTTCCACTTCATAGATACCGCCGGGCAAGGGCCGGGTGTCCAGCGTCTGCAAACCGGCCGGCACGGGCTGGGTGTTGATCAACAGGCCATTGCGGTAGATCTCCACCGAGCCCTGGCGGTTGGACGTGACGTAGATCGGGTAAACGCTCGGCTTGGGGTTGTTGATCGCCAGGCTGTCGGAACTGCCGACCATCACCCCGACGGCCACATCCGGCGCCGCGCCGAATGAACGGGGCTGGCGGTTCAAGCCTTCGGCGTTGGGGGTGAAATAGCCCAGGCGCAAGAACTGGCCCTCGAACTCACGCTGGGCGTAGGCCGAATAAAGCGCGTGGTAAAGCTGGGTATCCGGCCCGCCGAGGCGCGCCAGTTGCATATTCAGGGTCTGGCTCCAGTTGCCCAGGCTGCTGCTGGTTTCGATGCCGAAACGCCCGCCCAGGTCCTGGTTCTGCCCGCCATTGAGGTTCAATTGGTGGTTGATGATCAGCCCGGTGCTGCCGCCGTCGGGCTGGGTGTAAAACTGCTGCGGGGCCGCATCACGCTCGGCATTTTCGGTGAGGATGGAGACCAGCGAGTTTTCCAGGTTGTAGTGCACCGCCAGCAACTGTTCCGGGCAGCCCTGAGTGCATTGCCCCAACGGTACACCGGGCTTGAGGTAGTTCTCCCAAACGTCACGCTCGGTGCCGCTGATCGGGCTGTCGCTGTGGTCGGTAAACTCCAGCAGGGTAAGCCGATCATCCCGGCTCAGCACAATCATCGCTTCGCCCACGAACTGTTGATCCCGCTCGACCCGTACCGCCAGCGGCACATCGAAAAAGTGCTCTTCGAAATCGCTCGGCAAACCTTTAGCCTGAGACAACAAACTGCGCGGGGTGTAGTTGTTATCAGGCGCGGCCATAACGACCGAACAGGTGGCGAGCGCAATGGCTGCCACGAGGGGCCTCAAAGGGAACATGAACTCAATACTCTGTTGGCAAACTGCAAACCGGTTGAAAGCCGACCGCAGAAAGCAGCCGGCTGACGCGTTCAATAAGGGCTGGCCTTATTGGCCACCTGCACTCATGGCGCGGTGCGCGGCACGTTATCGAAGATCACAGTGGACACCGTGGCGTATCGGCCGGTTTGTGCGTCGGTCGGCTTGGCCGCCTTGATCACCATGGTTTTTTGCAGGCCCGGGTTGGACTCGGCGTCTGCCGCCACTTCTTTAGGCGTGCCATCGAGCGTCACATCGCCCAGGGTGATGGTCAGTGGGATGGCGTCGGAGCCGTTGGTGAGCGCTGCGGGACCGTCCTGCAGGTAGGCATCGATCGAGCCACCGGTGTTTTTCAGGGTGAAGACGGTGGACAGCTGGCTCAACTCGCCGCTCACCGTGTTGTAGGTCATGACTTCGTCACGACCGAAGTTAGGGTCCAGCGGCTGGGCGTGGAACTGCTTGGTCGGAATATCGGCGCGGATGTTAATGAGGGTGCTGGCATCGTTGGCGGCCATCGCAGCCGAAGCGCCTAATACCGCGACAGCCAGAGGGAGGCAAACTGCGAGTTTCTTGAACATGGTCAATACCTGTTTTTAACGTTTAGTTGAGGCGCTGCACGGCGAGATCGAGACAAACGCTGCGTCTGAACGCATTAACATCAGTCGCGTTAATCCCGCCAACTCAGTGTTGCAACGCTGCACTAGAATCCGTTAATTCAACCAACAGGTATGCCAGCCACGTCCCTACTCGGCGTGGGTTTAAAGTGTGATCTTTGAAAGAAAAAGGTGGCCTTTTGCCAAAACTTTGGAATTGACCGTAAGAGCAGGACTACACGTTTATAAACAGGAATTATTTAACCGAAGAAATTTCTGTAATCCCATACTTACACCTCACACCAAGCCATGATGTAGATATATTAAAGGGCACAATAACTTCTACTGCGCTTAGACTTGAGCAATCACTCTAGCTTATAAAACAGCCGTGTAAAGCACTCTTTAAGGGGATGGGTAGCACTGCGTGCTGCTGAACCCGGAGGGGCTCAGCAGGCAGAGTGAGGCGTGAGTCACGGCACGCCCATCACCAGTACACCGCTGCCATTGATGGGCCCCGCCGCGGGTAGCGAACCATTGCGCCGCACCAGGGTGAAGGTCACATCATCGCCGCCCACGCTGTTGGTAATGCGGGTCAGGAACGAACCGCCGACCTGTACCGCAGAGCCGGCACGCACAAGGGCGGTGCCCACGTCCGGGTTGCTCATCACCAGCAGGCGTGTGTCGAACGATGACGGCGTGCCTTTGTAGGTGATGGTAATCGGCGTGTTAACCCCACCGTCCGGGCAGGAATAGGTGAGCCTGCGGTCGGTGCGGATGGTGGTGGTCAGCGGATCAGTGCCGATGCCGCGCTGGTGGACGTTCCCGAAGTTGATATCAATCGGGTTGTTGTTATTGATCGTGCACGTTGACGGCGACACGGTGAAGTTGTTGGCGGCGGAGTAAGTCACCGTCAGTTGCGGGCGGGTGGCGTCGTAGTTGTTCGAACTGCTCAGACGCAGTAGACCGAGGTTATCCCCGACTCGAATATCGATGGAGTTCGCCGGATAGTTACGCAGCAGAATATAGGGGTCGATATTGATGGGGTAACTAGCCAGGTTGTCCGGCATCGTGGCGACCAATACCCCGCTCTGGACCGGCGTATTCAGGTACGCGCCGTTTATTCGCAAGCCCGTGCCTTCGCCGCTGAATTTTGGACCCGGTGTCCATGGGGTGCCCGACAAGTTACCGGTCGCCCAATAGTCCGCCCTCCAGGAGGGGCTCCCCGACCATTGGGAGAACTTACATTCAAGCCGTGCACCTTCCAGTAAAACCCTCGTACGATCCGGGGCCAGGCGGACAGTAACAGGCACATATAAATTGGGGTTGCCCGTCTGCCACGGCCCGCCATTCACGCGACAATCAACCGCCTGCGCAGTCGCCGTAACAGCCATCAAGATGAGAAGCGCGATGGCGCCATAGAGTTGTTTCATATTGATCTCTCATTGCCCCCTCTCCGGGCGCAGCCTGACGAATATTCAATCCGTAGCACCAAGAGAGAGTTGAAGTATGTCCAAGGCTGTTGCCAGCCGATGAATGACGGCTTACCGCTACGGGTAGTCGAGGGTGAACGTGGAGCTCACCGTGTACGCACCCGGCCCGATGGTCTGATCCCGGATCGCATCCGGCTCGCCCTGCACATAGGCCTTAAGCTCGATCACATTGCTGCCATCACTGAGCACCTGTTCGTCACTGACGGTATTCACCGGCAACGGCTTGTTGTTGAGGGTCTCTATACCCACCGCGATACCGGTCGCGGCACTGCCACCGTCGAGGGCGAACAACCCAGGCAACTTGATGCTTTCAGTGCCGCCCAGGGTGATGGTTACCGTCTTGCCAATCGTGGTGTCGCAGTCTTGCAGGTGCAGCTTGAAGCCCTTCCCCTGGGTGCGCGTGTTGATGTAGAGGTGCTTGCTGGTCACGTCCCAGAGTTCGAGGACGATGGCCTCGTCGCCAGGCCGGACGGTGCAGGCCTCTTCAACCAGGTTGCCCTTGAAGCGCAGGTTGTCCGCCGCCTGGGCCTTGGGCACCAGGCCGAAGGTCAGCAGTAATGCCAGGCCAGCCCAGGGCCAGGCCTTATGAAGCAGTTCATGTCGCATAGACTTCACTCCTACTCGTATTCAGCCAACAGCGTGGCCACCGCCGCAAACGGTGCGGGGGCCAGGACTGCGCCGAGCTGCTTGACCGGTACGACTTCCAACATCGGCGGTGACGACAGGTTTATGTCCATGGGGGTATTGAGCGGGAATGGCACGTTGTTCTGGAAAATCCGAATGCCCAGCTCCGGCACATTGGTTTGCACCGCTGCGCCGTCAAACCCCGTGGGTGTGCCGTTGACACTCAACTTCAATTCCCAGGGGAGCGTGTCGGCGCCGCAGCTGATGATGTAGCCGACGCTCTTGCGGTATCTCACGCCGTCGACGCGCTTGACCCCGACGTCGCCAAAATCCACTTCAATGGTGTTGCCCGCATCAATCGTGCAAGGCGGTGGCTCGTTCAATGTTCCGCTGAACGTCAGGTTGGCCGACGCACCGCTGCACAGGCCGATGGAACACAAGGCGAGGAACGCTCGCTGCTGCCAACGTGTCATGGATCGCTCCTCTTCATTGATAATCGATCACAAGGGTGGCGGCGGCATCGAATGCGCCCCCCGTCAGCCGGCTGCCCACGCGCTTGACTGGCACCGCCTGCACCGCTGGAAAGGTTGGGTAGGTAAAATTCACCGGCGTATTCAGGGGCCAATCAGCGCCGTTGACGAACAGCTTGACCCCAAGGTCCTGCTTGCGGGTCAGCAGCACCTTGGAATCAAACGCTGCCCCCGTGCCCCTGAGTTCCAGTTTCATTGCGTTGTTGAACGGCGCGTCGCACGCGACGGTATACGGCACATCCCGACGGTAATTGACGCCGTCCACCCGTGACGTCAGCAGGTCGTTGCCAAACGGTACATCCAGGGTACTGCCGCCGTTGATCACACACGGCGGCGGCGCGATGATGACCGCGCGGATGGTCAAACTGGTCTCGGCTTGCACGCCCTGGCTGACAGCCCACAGCAGGCCGCCCGCGATAAGAATGGCCCGCGAGCCGGTTGACTTAGCACTCATGCTGCCCTCACTCATAATTGAGCCTGAAATCCACCACGGCCCGAAATGCCCCGCTGGTCAACGGCGCCGAAGTGCGCGTGGGCCGAACCGTCCAGGTCTGGGTGCTGTCGCCCAAGGGCAACACCAACGGTTCGCCCTTGGAGCCCAGCTGTACATCCCGCCCCAGGGCGTCCGTCATACGCAAACCCATGCCAGTGATGCCCTGTACTTTGATCAGCCGTGTGTCTTCGGCATCGGACGGCGCTAAAAACGATATCGAGAGCACAGGTTGAAAGGCGCTCCATGTCAGGTTCCCGGTGCGTTCATTACGGATGCTGCCGGCGGTGCGCTGGCAGTCCCTGAAACCCAGCTGAAAAGTCACCGGCATGGCCTGATCGCCCGGCCGTTGCAACTGGCCGGCCGTGACGGCGCCCAGGTCAACCGTTTGATGCTGCGATGTCATCTCCACGCTGCACGGGGTTTCATGCATGGACCCACGAATGTTGAGCATCCCGCTCATGCCTTCGATGTCCTCTTCTGCCTGGGCCTGCGCGCTCCCCGCCAAGGCCAGCAGGCCGGCCAGGAGCTTCAGTGTGTGCGACTTCATGTTGTTCTCCGGCAGCAGGCCTTACTGAATAGGCGGTGAGACTTGCGCGCTGACCTGGCACGTAGTGCCGTTGCAGGTGAAGGCCATCAGCGGGCGCCCGCCGTAGTCATTCACGTAGGCCAGATAGGGCGTGGTGCCGAGTGCCTTGGCCGTCGGCCCCAGGGTTTGCGAGCCTTTGGGCGCGATCATCACGGGCTCGAAGCCGGGCACGGTCTTGCCCTCCTTGCTTGCGCGCGCATCCACCAGCGTCACGTAGTACGGCGTCGGGTTATGCACCTGGTAAACATCGCCTTCGCGGGTGAGGGTCAGCTTTTCCTGCCAGGGGTTGGAGAGGTCTTGCTGGCTTGGCGTAATGGCCTGTGGGCGGTAGAACAATTTGATCCGGGTTTGCAGCGCAATTTGCAGGGTGTTGGCTTTATCGGTGCGCGGCGGAATTTCCCGCAAGTTGAAGTAGTAGACCGTCTCCCGATCCTGCGGCAACAGCTTGGCTGCCGGCAGCGCCTGGACTTTCACCTGGCTTTGTTTGCCGGGCTCCAGGCGTTGAACCGGCGGCAGCACGGTCAGGGGCGAGGTGATTTTGTTACCCGCCTCGTCCTCGATCCAGCCCTGGGCCAGGTACGGCAGTTGGGTATTGTTGTTGGTGATGTTCACGCTGGTGGCGTCTTTGCCGCCCTCGAAAATCACGCGGGTACGGTCCAGGCCGACGGCGGCATTTGCGCTTTGGCTCAAGCCCAGCGCCAGCAGCGCGGCAGCGGGCAGTGTGGTGCGTATAGTGAGCATCATGAGGATGTGTTCTCCGTGTCGATTGGCTTGCCGGTCAGCGCCGCTGGCTCGGGCAAGGAGGGGTTGGCGGCCACCATCTGGCAGCGCAGTTGCAGGGCATCGGTCAAACCGTCAGCGGGCAACGTGCCGGGCAGCGTGAGGACACAGCGCTCGCTGCCGCCCCAACTGACGACCATCTGTTCGCCGGCCTGGATGCCGCTCAGGTAGACGTTGCCGCCGTCATTCACGATGCCGGTGTCCTGCTGTTTGGTGTTCCTCACCGTGGCGCCGAAGGGCGGTGAGCTGCCATCGGGCAGGCGCAGAACCGCCATGGCTTTCTCACCGGAAATCACTTCCAGCGAGCGGTAGCCAATCGCGCCTTCGGTGAGCGTCAGTTGCGTGACCGATTGAGTCGCCTCGACATTGCTCGGCAAATGCTCCAGGTCAACACTGGCTGCCGTGCGCTGATAGCTGCTGATATCGGAAATGACTGCCTTGCCGAAGGCATTGCTGCGGGTCGGTGAGCCGTAACCGCGTACCGGCACATCGGGCACACCCGCGGTATCGACCATCAACCGCGTGCCGCCGATGCTGTTGGTGCGATGCAGGGCCCCGCCGTAAGGCGTGAGCGTGCCACCGCCGCGCGCCGACATGCTGAGGCTGGTGTAACTGCCTTCTTGCTGGCTGGCGCTGAGGTTGATGTCTGCCTGGCCACCGACATGGCTCAGGTAACCACTGGCACCGTTGTCGCTGGCGGACAACTGGTAGCTGTTGCGCTCATCGATACGGTCGGCGTAACGCGTTGTGTAACGGTTCTGGCCCCCGGCTCTGTTGGCGTCCATCGACAGTGTGCCGGAGCGCCCGAAGGGCAGGCTGACGGTCAGCGCCAGACCATTGTCCTTATGGTTGAATTCCTGGCTGCGGTACATATTCAACGACAGGCTCATGTTCTTGATGGTGCCCACGTTGAAGTAGCGCGCCACCGACAGGTTCCAGCGCTGGGTGTCCGGCCGCTCCCAATAGGTTTGCTTGCTGTAGCTGGCGTAGACGGTGGCGCCCAGGTCACGAAACTGCTTGTTTACCGTCACCGTATACAGGGCCTTGCTGCCGCCGATGGGCCGCCAGCCCTCGCGGTACACGCCGTTTTCATCGTACTTGCCGCGCCCACCGAGCTCGCCGTTCAACCCGTAATGGCGAGCGTCCAGGTATTCGCTCATGCTCAAGAAGTTTTTCTCGGAAAAGCGGTAACCGGCGAAGGTCACTTGGCTGTCGTATTCCTCAAAGTTCTTGGAGTATTGAAGGCGATAGGATTTGCCCGTGAGCGTCTCGTCCCACACCTCGGCGTGGGAGCGTGAAACGTCCAGCGACACGGCGCCGAAGGCCAGCAAGTCGCGGCCCACACCCACGGAAAGCGCGCGGTAGTTGTTATCGCCGATACCGCCGCCAAACAGCGACCAGCCATTGCTGACGCCCCAGGAAAACTCGCCCGTTGCGAACGCGTCGCCGTCGGCACCGTATTGAAGATTGGACGGCCGCCCCGTCGCCAGCTTGTAACGCACTTGGCCTGGACGCGTCAGGTAGGGAACGCTGGCGGTGTCGACCTGGGAGGTGTGCACCGAGCCGTCCTGCTCTTCGACCCGCACGTCCAGCCTGCCGGTTACGGCGTCATTGAGGTCGCGAATGCGAAAGGGGCCAGCCGCCACCAGGCTTTCATACAGCACACGCCCCTGCTGGCTGATGACGACTTTGGCATTGGTTTTGGCCACGCCGACCACTTCCGGCGCATAACCGCGCAAGTTGGGTGGCAGCTGACTTTCATCCGACTTGAGCGCCGCACCGGTAAAACGGAAGCTGTCGAACAGGTCCGAATACAGGTAATCCTCGCCCACCACCAGGCGTGCCTTCAGCGCAGGGATGGCGCGGTAAGCGTAGTAACGGCTCCACTCCAGCTTCTGGTGCCGGGCTGCGCCCTCACTGTTTTGCTCGACACGCCCTTGCCAATCCGCGCGCAGCCGCCACGCACCGGCATTGGCGCCGAGTGTGCCGTTACCACTGAGGTTGGTGCGGTTGCCTTCACTTCGCTGGTGGCTGGATTGCGCGGTCATGTTGTAGTCAACCAACACCCCCGGCACGCCCTCATCCCAACGCGAAGGCGGGTCCCAGTTGATCGCACTGTACTCAAGGTACGCCTGGGGCAAGTTAATGTTCAGTGTGGACGTTGCCAGGTCGCCACTGACTTCCATGCCAGGCAAACTTTCAATGTCCAGGCACTCCCCGCCTTTCCACCACGCGAGTTTGGCCCCGCCCGACTCTTTCAAGCCCAACTGCTCTACAAGACTGGGCGATAAACAGGCCTGGCTGCCTTTGGGATCATTATCGGGAGGATAAAATGCAACCGACTGCTCACTTATAGACTGGGTATTGATCTGCACGACCATCGAGTAAGTGCCCGGCAGAATAAACCCGCTGCGTGCAAACTGAGACAAGTCAATATTGGTGCGATCATTCAGATCAAGAACGTCGGTATTAAATTCAATATCCCCGGCAGCCAATGCTGTGCCTGCCAGTGATATCAACCCGCCAAAGAGGCTCGGGCCCAGCGCATGTTTGACCTTCGACTTATTCAACATGAAAGCAGTCCATCAATGTTCAAAAGTATTCCAACTTGAAACGCACTGCGGCACTGTGTGGTCCCGCCGCCAGCGGCCATCCGTTGCCCACCAGGCGCAGCGTGTAGTGGAGTGTCATGTCGCCTTCCACCAGTGGGCGCAACGCCATTGGCACACCCGGAACACTCTCTTCGCCCGCGGCATCCTGGATATGCAGCGCCACGCCCTCCGAACTGCCAAAGAGCGCAAACGTGCGCCCGTCCATGTCGCTTGGGCCATCGAATGTCACCCGCAGATGCTCCCAGTCCGGCAGGCTTGCACCTGGGCGCGACGGGTCGGGGCGGCTCAACGTGCAATTGACCAGGCGCAACTGAAAGGGCTGCGGTCGCCCTATCGTGTGGCGCAACAACCGGCCGATGGGTTCGGGGTCCATCTCGATGGTCTGATCGGCACTGACTGCTTCCAGCCCGCAGGCTGAGTCAACGACCTCTCCACCCAGCGTGACCACGCCATCGCCTTGCGAAGACGCCTGCGCGAATACGTAAGGGCTGATGAACAGGGTCAATGAAGAGGCAATAGCGAGACGTATGAATGTGTTCACCTTAATCTCCCGCCAGCATTCCCCCGCCACGCGCAGTGGCGGGGGAAAAACTTACTGATAAGCCAAGGTGAAATTGGTTACCGCGCTGAAATCGCCCGGGACAATGTCACCGGTCGCTGCGCCTTGCACATAAGCCCCGAATTCCAGGGTGTTTCTACCCACGGAAATGGCTTGTGGGGTGGTCGGCGTGCCCAGCACGATGGGTTTGCTGCCATGGGTCATCATGACGCCCACGTTGCCCGCGCCACCGATGGTGCCGATTGCACCGGGAACAGTGCTGGAGGGGGCGCCGGTAAAGGTGGTGGTGACGGTGTTATCGGTGAGGCCGGTCAAATCGCAACCTTCAAGTTCGATCTTCACACTACGGGCTTCGGACTTGCCGCCGGTTTGCAACTGATGCTTGGCAATTGCCCCCAGGTGAATGGACTGGTCTACGGATTCAGGCTTGATGGAGCACGCCCCCGAGTGAACCGAGCCCAAAAACGTAATCGTCCCCTCCGACGCCTGAGCCACGGAAATCGAACCCACCAGCAGACCGATGGACAACAGCGCAGTTTTCATCTTGGTTTTCATTTGCAGATACTCACACATTGATAAATGTCATAAAAAACCCTGCCGCAGCGGTGCGTAGGACTTATTAAGCAAGCGAAGAACGGGGTAGCCCCTGAATTGCACTTAACCGGTAGTGGCATCACGTGATAAACGCGACACCTGCTTTCCAATTAGTTGTATTGCAAATCAGGCTCCGTTCGAAGCCAGGCAAGTTTCCACTTCAAGATTGATTATGTAAGCCGTCCGTTTCCCTTAATCACGTAGCTGGGTGACTGCAACACATATACGAAAATTATGGCAATTTGCCAAAACTTTAATATGAGCTGTAAGAAACAGACTACATCTGGCCCAATGAGAACGGTTTACACCCATAACCGTCCGTAAGAATGGGATGACAAACTTCAAAAAACAATAGCCTTTACTTGGTTTTATAAACTAAGTAACTAAAGAACCAGCGGTTGCCGGCAGACCGTCCGTCGGGGGTGCTTGCGTCGGCCATAAGATATATCTTACGTTATATCTAGACACACACAGAGGCTCCCATCATGCGAGACCATCCTCACCAGCGCGACGGTTTTGACCCCCGCGCCGGCCGCGGTCGCGGCCCCCGGGTATTTGCGCCCGGCGATTTGAAACTGCTGCTGCCGGCCTTGATCGCCGAACAGCCGTGCCATGGTTATGACCTGATTCGCCGGATTGAAAGCCTGTTCGACGGCGCCTACACGCCAAGCCCCGGCGTGATCTACCCGACCCTGACCTTTCTGGAAGAAAGCGACTTGATCCAGGGCGACGCCGACGGCGGAAAAAAACGCTACACAATCACCGACGCCGGTCGTCTCTTCTTAAGCGAGCAAGCGGTTGCCCTGGACGGGGTACGCATGCGCATCGACGTCAGCAAACGCTCGCTGCGGGGCCAGGACCGCCCACCGGAGATTCACGAGGCGGTGCATAACCTGCGCCATGCCTTGCATTCGCATCACGGGCGCTGGAGCCCGGAAGAAATCGTTCGTGTCGCGGCGCTGCTCAATCGCACCGCTCAAGCCATTGCCGACGGGAAAGACCAATGAATACTCAAGTTATCCATCGCGTTACCCACGAAATCAAACGTCGCCGCCTGGATGTTCTGCGCGTCGTCGACATCACCCCGCGCATGCGCCGCATCACCTTGGGCGGGCCTGAGCTGGCGGGTTTTGTCAGCCTGGGCAGCGACGACCACATCAAGTTGCTGTTCCCGCAGAACGCCGCCGAACTGGCCGCACTGCAAAGCCCGACATTCACCATCAAGGGCGACGGCCCACAACCGGCCATGCGTGACTACACACCACGGCGGTTTGATCTAAGCATCGGTGAGTTGGATATCGACTTCGTACTGCACGGCGATGGCCCCGCGTCCACCTGGGCCGAGCAGGCGCAGGTCGGCCAGCAGCTGTATATCGGCGGGCCACGGGGCTCGATGATCGTGCCGGATATCTTCGACAGCTATTTGCTGATCGGCGATGAAACCGCCCTGCCCGCCATCGCGCGGCGCCTTGAAGAACTGCCGGCAGGCCGCACGGTGCTGGCGGTGATTGAGATCGCCAATGCGGCGGAACAGCAAGCGCTGCAAAGTGCTGCGAATGTGCAAGTGATTTGGGTGATACGCGGCCAGGATGACCTGCTCGAAACCGTGCGCAACCTGACGCTGCCTGGCGGCTCGCTGTACAGCTTTGTGGCGACTGAAACCAAGCTGTCGCGCCAGGTGCGCCGTGTGCTGCTGGACACCCATCAGGTCAATGAAGAATTCCTCAAGGCCGTGGGCTATTGGCGTGCGCAAGGCAGCGAAGAAGAGTAAAGCCGGACTCGAATCAACGGTGGGAGCCGGGCTTGCCCGCGATGCCGGCAACTCGGTTTATCTGTTACACCGAGTTGATGCTATCGCAGGCAAGCCAGCACCCACACAAGCTGCTCCCACATTTAATGTCGGGTTGGCTTCAAGATTTTATCCAGCCCCACTAGAGCCAATGCAATCACGATGAACCCCGCCAAAATCCCCCCGGCATTCACAAACACTTGTGGATAACCGAGGGCGTCCACGTCAATGAACGGGTACTGATACTGCCCGAGCAAATGCCCACGCAACAGCACATAAGCGAAGTACACCAGCGGGTAGATCAGCCAGCCGCCAATGTGCTTGAAACGCAAAAACCCCTTGGGCACACAGCGCCACCAGTACACCACAAACAGCACTGGCATCACGTCGTGGAGCAATTCGTCGGCGATAAATTGAAAGCCGGTGGGGCTCCACAAATGCCGCAGCAGCAGGTTGTAGGCGAGGCTCACCACGATGATGCTCGCGGCAATGCCACTGCTGATGTGAGGCGCGAGAAAAAACCGCTTCGCGGCGCACTCCCGATTGACCAGCGCATAGCTCAACACCACCACGACGAGGGTGTTGGTCAGCACAGTGAAGAAACTGAAAAAGTTGATCAGCCCGCCCAGCAGGCTGGCGCCCGCTTCCCAGCGAGAATAGAAAATCAGGTATTGCTGAATTGCCAGCCCGACCCAGCCGGCCAGCGCCGCCGTGGCGATAAAACGCTTCACGGGTTCAATCCAGCGGGCGTTTGGTGCGCATCAATTTTACGTACAAGCCTTCGACTTTCTCACGCGCCCAGGGGGTTTTGCGCAGGAACGTGAGGCTCGACTTGATGCTCGGGTCGCTCTTGAAACAGCGCACATCAATACGCTCGGCCAGCCCGCTCCATTCGTAGTGTTCCACCAGGGTGGTGAGGACGTGCTGCAGGGTCACGCCGTGGAGTGGGTCATTGCTTGTCGCGGTCATGCCAGGCCTTTTGCAAAAAGAGGAAACACAGCCGCGCACCTTAGCCGACGGGGCGTACCGGTGGAAGCACTGCATTCACTGTAGACGCATGATCGTTCCTACGCTCCGCGTAGGAATGCTGCCTGGGACGCTCTGCGTCCCGCTTCGAAATAAGCGTCACGGAATGCATGCCCACGCAGAGCGTGGGAACGACCAGCAGTAGAAAGTTCCCCTTCACGGAGAAAAAGAGATGTTATATTGTAACGATAGTTATCAAAAATAACGTTTTCGATACCGTTTTAAGCCTTCTCTTTTTTCTGCCGTTTTGCCAAGGAATGTCCCGATGTCCCTCTCTTCTCTGTGGCGCTTGACCCCGCTCGCCGCCGCCTTGCTGATCTGCTCCGAAGCCCACGCCCTTGAGCTGCAGCCCCAAGTCATCACCGGCAACCCGCTGGGCAGTGAACAACTCGCCTCGCCGACGACCGTGCTGGAAGGCGATGACCTCACGCTGCAACAAAAAGGCAGCCTCGGCGAAACCCTGAACAAGCAGCCGGGTGTGTCGTCGTCGTACTTTGGCCCGGGTGCCAGCCGGCCCATTATTCGTGGCCAGGATGGCGACCGCATTCGCATCCTGCGCAACGGTGTGGGCGCGCTGGATGCGTCGTCGCTGTCCTACGACCACGCGGTGCCGCTGGACCCGGTCAATGTCGAGCGCGTTGAGATCGTAAGGGGCCCGGCGGCGTTGTTGTATGGCGGCAGCGCCATCGGCGGCGTGGTCAACACCTTTGATAACCGCATCCCCACCGAAGCCATCGAAGGCATTCACGGTGCCGGTGAATTGCGCTACGGCGGCGCCGACACCACCCGCAGCAGCGCCGGCAAACTGGAAGCCGGCAACGGCACCTTCGCCTTGCACCTGGACGCGAATGCCCGGGAATTCAATGACCTGAAAATCCCAGGCTTTGCACGCAGCCGCCACGCCCCCGAAACCGAAGACGGCCCCGGCAAGAATGGCCGCCTGGGCAATAGCGACGGGCGCCAGGACGGCGGCGCCGTCGGCGGTTCCTACACCTGGGACGACGGTTACGCCGGGTTTTCCTACAGCAACTACGACGCCAATTACGGTTCACCCGCCGAGCAGGATGTGCGCATCCGCATGAAGCAGGATCACTACGCCTTTGCGTCCGAGATCCGCAACCTGCAAGGCCCGTTTACCTCGGTGAAACTCGACGCGGGCTACACCGACTACGAGCACCGCGAAATTGAAGGCGGCGAAACCGGCACGGTGTTCAAGAACAAGGGTTACGAGGCGCGTGTTGAAGCGCGCCACCAGCCCATCGGCCCGTTCGACGGCGTGGTCGGCGCGCAGGTGACCCGCAACGAGTTCTCGGCCCTGGGTGAGGAAGCCTTCGTGCCGCAGACCGACACCAACGCCGGCGCGCTGTTTATCCTCGAGGAAATGCAGGCCACCGAACGCCTGAAGCTCAGCCTCGGCGGGCGCCTGGAACATACGAGTGTCGACCCGGACGCCAAGGGCAACGCGCGTTTTGCGAATGCCGACAAAACCAACGATTTCACCGCCGGCAGCCTGTCGTCGGGCGCGGTGTACACCCTCACGCCCATCTGGTCGCTGGCCGCAACCTTGGGCTACACCGAGCGCGCACCGACCTTCTACGAGCTATATGCCAACGGCGCCCACGTGGCCACCGGCACTTACGAGCTGGGCGACGCCAAGCTGAAGAAAGAAAAAGCCGTGTCCAGCGACCTGGCGTTGCGTTTTGACAATGGCACCCACAAGGGCAGCTTCGGCGTGTTCTACAGCCGCTTCTCCAATTACATCGGCTTGTTGGGCACCGGTCGTACGCTCAACGATGAAGGTGAAGAGGACGCAGGCGGCATCCCCGAGTACACCTACTCCGGCGTGCGCGCACGTTTCGCAGGGTTTGAAGCCCAGGATCACTGGAAGCTGGGCGAAGGCGCCTACGGCAAGTTCGCCCTGGAGCTGTCGGGCGACTACACCCGCGCTACCAATCTGGATACCGGCGAAGCCTTGCCACGCATCGCTCCACTGCGTTTGAACAGCGGTTTGCTCTGGGAACTGGACCGCTGGCAGGCGCGGATCGATGTGGAACACGCGGCGGGCCAAGGGCGTGTGCCGGATAACGAAAGCGGCACCGATGGCTACACCACCTTGGGCGCCAGCGCGGGTTACCGTTTCAATGTCGGCGGCAGCCAGTGGCTGGCGTTCGTCAATGGCGAAAACCTGACCAACCAAACCGTGCGGTATGCCAGCTCGATCCTGCGCGATATCGCCCCGGCACCGGGGCGCAGTGTGCAATTCGGTGTGCGCACCACCTTCTGACTCTGTACTGATCGTTCCCACGCTCCGCGTGGGAATGCCGCCCGGGACGCTCCGCGTCCGCCCTGTAAACCGTGACGCAGAGCGTCACAAAAGGCGTTCCCACGCAGAGCGTGGGAACGATCTGTCGCGCGACGTTCTGTCACTGTTACCAAATCTGAAATGATGCATCTTGCGATTTGCGCTTTCTCTTGGCGCATCAGCGCTTTATCCTTGCCGCAACAAACTGAAACGTTTCACGCCCGCGGTCGATCCCATCTTGCCAAACGTACCTCTCTTCAAAGACAGCGCTGTCTTACACCGACCTGCGCCTGGGAATAAATCGCCCGCCGGTGGATAGCCCCAGTTTCCCCAGAAAAACCCAAATAACGCTGAACCAAGCCCGCGCCGAATCGTCATCTACAGTGAAGCACGGGGTTACATAATTCCAACGTCACGGAGAAACACACTATGAGCACTGATGGTGCTTCAAGCCCAAGCCGCCTGCTGCCCAGGCTGCTAGGCGTCTTGCTGCTGATCATGGGGCTGGCCTTGCTGGCCGGCGGCGTCAAGCTGAGCATGCTCGGCGGGTCGCTGTACTACCTGCTGGCCGGTATCGGCATCGCCCTCACCGGCGTTTTGCTGCTGGCCACCCGCCGCGCTGCACTGGGCCTCTACGCACTGGTGTTGTTCGCCAGCACCGTGTGGGCACTGTGGGAAGTCGGCCTGGATTGGTGGCAGCTGGTGCCGCGCCTGGCCCTGCTGTTCGCCTTGGGCATCGTCCTGTTGCTGCCGTGGTTTCGCCGTCCGTTGCTGCGTGGCCAACCCGCGCCGCTGGGCACTGGCGCCCTGAGCGTGGCCGTGGTGCTCGCCGGTGCTGCCGCCCTGGCCAGCCAATTCACCAACCCGGGTGAGATGGTCAAGACCGGCCAATTGGATCGCGACGCCGTACCTGGCATGGCCAGCGCCGCGCCGACCCAGGCCGATGGCGACTGGAATTCCTACGGCCGTTCGGCTTTCGGTGATCGTTACTCGCCGCTGGCGCAGATCACCCCGGAAAACGCCCACAAGCTGGTGCCGGCGTGGACCTTCCGTACCGGTGACATCCCTGGCCCAGGCGATCCCGGTGAAACCACCGCGGAAAACACCCCGCTGAAAGTCAACGGCATGCTCTACGTGTGCACGCCGCACAGCCAAGTGATTGCCCTGGACCCGGACACCGGCAAGGAAATCTGGCGTTTCGACCCGAAGATCAGCACCGAAGGTGCCGCGAACTTCAAAGGTTGGGCGCACATGACCTGCCGTGGCGTGTCGTATCACGATGACGCCGTGTACGCTTCCGAGCAGAGCCCAACCGGCAGCGCCAGCGCTGCTCCGGTCAGTGCCGTTTGCCCGAAACGCATTTTCGTACCGACTGCCGACACCCGTCTGATCGCCCTGGACGCCGACACCGGCAAGATGTGCGAAGACTTCGGTGACAAAGGCCAGGTCGACCTGCGTGCCAACATCGGCAGCTTCGCCCCAGGCGGTTACTACTCCACCTCACCACCGGCCGTGACCAAGAACCTGGTCGTGATCGGCGGTCACGTCACCGACAACGTTTCCACCGACGAGCCTAGCGGCGTGATCCGCGCGTTCGACGTGCACACCGGCAAACTGGTGTGGAACTGGGACAGCGGCAACCCGGACGACACTACCCCGTTGGCCGAGGGCAAGACCTACACCCGCAACTCGCCGAACATGTGGTCCATGTTCAGCGTCGATGAAAAACTCGGCATGCTCTACCTGCCGATGGGCAACCAGATGCCTGACCAATACGGCGGCGACCGTACCGAAGACTCGGAAAAATACAGCGCCGGCCTGACCGCCCTGGACATCGACAGCGGCCACGTGAAGTGGACCTTCCAGTTCACTCACCATGACCTGTGGGACATGGACGTGGGCGGCCAGCCTTCGCTGATCGACATCAAGACCGCTGACGGCGTCAAGCAAGCGGTAATGGCTTCGACCAAGCAAGGCAGCATCTACGTGCTGGACCGCAGCAACGGCAAGCCGGTGGTGCCGATCAACGAAATCCCTGTACCGCAAGGCGCAGTGGCCGGCGATCACACCTCGCCAACCCAACCGAAGTCCGACCTGAACTTCATGCCGCCGCCGTTGAAAGAACGCGACATGTGGGGCGTGACCCCGTTCGACCAGATGCTGTGCCGGATCGATTTCAAATCCATGCGCTACGACGGTCCGTTCACCCCGCCATCGCTGCAAGGTTCGATCGTTTACCCAGGTAACTTCGGCGTGTTCGACTGGGGTGGCATTTCCGTCGACCCAGTGCGCCAGATTGCTTTCGTGAACCCGAGCTACATGGCGTTCAAATCGAAACTGATCCCGGCCGCCGACATCGCCAAACAAGGCCCACGTGTCAGCGAAACCGAAGGCGTGCAGCCAAACAAAGGCGCGCCGTACGGCGTGATCCTCGAAGCATTGCTGTCGCCTCTGGGCCTGCCGTGCCAGGCACCGGCGTGGGGTTATGTGGCCGCGGTCGACCTGACCAACCACCAGACCATCTGGATGCACAAGAACGGCACCGTGCGCGACAGCTCGCCGGTTCCAATCCCGCTGACCATGGGCGTGCCTAGCCTGGGCGGTACATTCACCACCGCTGGTGGCGTAGCCTTCCTCAGCGGCACCCTCGACCAGTACCTGCGCGCCTATGACGTGAAAAACGGCAAGCAGTTGTGGGAAGGCCGCCTGCCTGCAGGCGCGCAAACCACACCGATGACCTACACCGGCAAGGACGGCAAGCAGTACGTGCTGGTCATGGCCGGCGGTCACGGCTCGCTGGGCACCAAGCAGGGTGACTATGTGATGGCGTTCAAACTGCCGGACTAAGCAACACTGGCGGTAAGCAAAGGCGGCTACCTGATGGGTAGCCGCCTTTTTTTCGCCCTGTGTTGCCGAACTGCAAGTGGGCCGAGATCGACTGTTTACAACTTTGCGTTAAAGGCGGTTATTGGTAGCTCGTAAGCGGGCTTATCACAAGGCAACGCTCTTGTAGTCTATACATTGCTCTCTGACTAACTATGGTCGCTATCAATCAGGGCGAAAGCGAGAGTTTTTACCATCATGTCAGCGGTATAGCTGAATCCCACGCGAGCATTGGGATGAATTTCTTGATGTAGCCGATAAGCATCCCATCCACCACTTACCTTCTCGCCGCTGCCGGGAATCTTGGTGGGACCTATAGATTTCATAGGAGCGCCTAATTGGCTACGTACACTGGACTGACTCATGTGAAGTTCGAATGGTGAAGGCAAGCTTCCTGTATAGATGGGCTCTCCTCCGTCAGTCTGAATGAGTGTTAATAGAACTTTCTCAAGCGTCTTATTTTTTTCCAAAAACCAAAGCTCCACACCTTTGACTGGATACTGAATCAACTCATTATTTTCCACATCATCCAACAATGGAGTTAATGCCTGAGCAGGAATTACTCCCTCTGTGACGAGATCGGCATAGGCCCGACCTAGATTTTTAACCCATCCATTAATCATTGCGGCATTCATCAGTACCACCCGTGTTTCTGATTGATGTCATGCATCTGGAAAAGAACCGTCTCAATTTCCGCCTCGGAATATCCATCTGCCAATAGGTAAGGCTTTATCGCAGAAATGTTGCTGTCTACTGCTGCCCTCATGTCTTGAGCGTCCTTAATCTGCCGGGCCTCACTATTTCGTCCACCATAAGTCTCGCTGTACTTCTGATGGGTACGGGCAGGAATTGCCACACTGGCTGCATTTTTCAGATACTCCCGTATTTTGTGAGCGCTTGTATCTGGAGCGATCATCTTCAGAAAACGTCGTAGCGCAGCCTGAGAAGGCATGTGATCAACATGCAAACCATTTCTTGGTCGGCCATCGAATGCACCGTAAGTATCTACCTCTAATGGTCCGACCGCCGGCTTGGCAAACACCAAGTACAACGGCGACGCACCCGAATCAGCAGGAAACGTGATGATCGTATCCTGCCAGGTAATGTCCTCTGTATCCCGGCCTGGGTAATGCGTGATTCCCGTATCCTGTCCCACCGGGATCGGATGAACAAACAGGTTAGCCAACCGTTCCGGTGTGCCTGGATAAGGGCTTGGTACGCTGACCACCGGCCCATTGTTTGGCGTCCAAGTGATGCTGATCCCATCCAGCATCGCCACCATCGCGCTTTTGTCAGCATTCCATCTGGCTTGTGCAACGGGCACACGATCAGCAGCACTGTCGGGTTTGGTATGTATACCGTAAACGCGCAACTCACCGGATTCGTCTTGGCGAAACTGAAACCGCACCCGTGTACTGGCCGAACGCATACCTGCCAGTTGCTCCGGCGTGTACAGCGTTGAATCACCGATGTCCCGTGGCCAGAAAGCCAACAGCATGACGTTGAGGGCTGAACCGGCTCCGACCATCCCTCGTACGGCCCAGGCGCCCAGGTCGCTACCCAGTGTTCCAGCGACCCTGCCGACAGCGCCCGCAGTACCGGTCGAAGCCATGACGGCAGTGGTGCCAAAGTTCGTAGCGTGTTCACGGCCGGTTCCTGCAGCCGTCGAACCTGTCGGCACCGAGACGCATGATTTGGCGAACACGCACGCATCAGCGGCACGATTCACTGCGCCGGGTACGGAGAAGTTGGACACCGGCGGGTTGGGTGTGTTTGGCCCTGTCCAAGTGAAGGCGTCACGTTGAGGTTGTGTTTCGAACACCTGAGACTTGAAGCGCTGGCAGGCGATCAGCTCAGGTGGCGGATCGCATTTACATATACACAGATCACCCTCGAGCGCAGCTTGTTTGCCGCCCCACTCTTCGTGCAAATGAGGACCGGTCAGCGCAATGAAGCCTTCGGTGCCGCATGCCGGACAAGCGACCCGGTCACCCTCCCTAGAGATCATTTGGCCGTTAAAGCTGGTGCGCTCCAAACCACTGACCACTTTGCCGCCCGCCGTGGTCGTCGCGCCAGTAGTGATGTTGTAGCGCCTCACATCTGGCTCTCCACGCGGTAGCCAGGCTGAAGAAGGCCAGGGATGCCTTCGTCGTCAGCGTACTCCACCACCTGAGCCAGGTTTTGCAGACTGCCAGTCACGGTGTCGCCGTTTTCGGTAGCGCTGCCGACAATTGCGATTGGCAGGCCTTTGTAGGTTGCCGCGAAACCTGCTCCCGAGACAATCTCGCTCTCTTTGCCATCGGGGTAGCGCACCCGGTCGCCAACGCACGCGATGCTCAGGTCATGGATTTCGATACCGGTGCTTGCGGTGACGATCTCGCCACCCATGCGCGTTTTGGAGCCGAGTGTCGCGTAGTCATAGATGGCTTTAACCGGGCGAGTTACTTGGTTGTCGGTGTCTTTCATGTCACTTCCTGTTTTTTGCGCGCAAGGGGTCTCGCACACCATCGTGGTGTTGAGTCGTGCAGAGGGAATCGCGCCAGGAAGATGCTGATGAATGAGGGTGAACCAAACAACTGACCGTTCGGCTAGGTACACGTAAATACAGAAACGTCCGACAAGTCTTTGAGGTTGCCCCTAGGAAACTCAATCTCTAGTCTCCGTACACCGCTGCAAACGCAGCGGCCGGGCGTCGCGGCCCAGTGAATTCAGGCGCAAAGCGCCATTGTCCGCTTTCAGTTGACGCCTTTTTGTCGTCTACTGTGCGGCGCTATGGTGGCTGTGCGCGGGATACCTTCGGGTATGCCGGTTTCCTGATCCCGGTCCGCGAACCTGCGTACAGCTGCCACCCCATCGCATCGCGGCGATTATGTGGCAGCTCCACTTAATTCAGGAACTTCACAATGATTAAACCCACCCCAAATCCCCCGCTCGACTCCAACGCCAACACCCCACCCACCGTGCTCTTCACCATCATCGACGGCATCAGTACCGAAGACCTGGTGGTCAACCTCACCGAAACACTGGCCTCCGCCCATGCTCTAACCTGCGACTTCGCGTTTGACCTGGAAGGAACGCAGCGAGAAGGCGCGCTGGGCATTGCGCAGTTGATTGAGGTGGGACGATTGCTGGCCGAGCGAGTGCTGGACGACATAGAGCCGTCACCAGAGACAGGACCGCGCCAATACTAAACGGGATGCTTGATCGTTCCTGCAAGCGGGAACGATCAAAAACTAAGTAAACCGGCGGTAAGAAAAAGGCGGCTCCCTCCCTGATGGGTAGCCGCTTTTTTTCGCCCTGAACAAACAGCCCTACAGGCGCGTGCCTCCTAACACGCTGGTTTTTAAAGAGATCAAAAAGCACCAAATATTTGGTAACTAGCACACGAAAAAAAAAGCAAAAATCTTAAGAAAAATCCTACCCCGCCTCTGTTCCATTAAAACTAATTTAGCTCGCACGCCCCTCCTTAACAGAGCGTGCGCCCATAGAACTTTAATGGAGTTTTTCAGCATGACGGAACAGCACACACTCAACCCAATAACTTCCACTCCCCAAAAAATCATAGAACTTAAACAGCTCGACGCTTTGAGTTTAAAACAACTTATCAGCGGCGAAGTGCTTGCCATTCGGGTACCTGAGTTTGCACATGAAAAAACCAGCGCACGGTTGAATCACTACATCGACGAAACCGCCACGCTGGAGCAATACAGTCATGAAACCTACGAGAATGGCCGCGTCGTACAGCATTTCTATGGTGTACATCGCTGGGGAACACCGTTCAACTCCACCTACGGCAAGGGCGCAGGCAGTGATAACCAACACAAATATTATGCTGACGCGGCCCATATGCGCAGCGTGATCGACAGCATCTGTGCCCCGGAAAAGCCGCCGATCCAACTGCTGATGGAACAGCTCCAAGACATCTGGCCGCAAGGCGCAGTAACCGCTGCGTTTCAAGGCAAACCGATGTTTTGCGGGATTATCCGCGCCATGTTTCCCGAGACGGCGCATCTCTCGGAAACGGTGCCCCATGTTGATTGTTTGCCCCTCTCAATTGCTGAACTGGAACATCAATTCAGCGCCAATATTTATATTGAAACGCCGCCTGCGGGGGGAGAGTTGATCATCTGGGATACCGAGGCCTTTGCCTATGACGAGGTGAAGCGTTTCGAGGGTGCCCAACTGCCCGAGCACCGCCTGCAAAAGCCGCTGCGAATCCTGCCACGCAAGCACGAACTCGTGATCATCAATACCCGCCGCCCCCACGCCATTTGCGGATTCGACTCGGGAAAACGCATCAGCATGCAGTCATTTATCGGCTGTAACGCCGGCGAACCGTTTTATTTTTGGTGCTAAATTTTTAACACGCTTGCCGATGGACATCTTTTTCTGACGCCTGAAGAATTCCGCCGCCATGGCCGGCACCGCGATGATCCTGCCGGAATGCCGGGCACTGTGGAATGGCATCGAAAAAGCTGACTCCCTGGTCCTCAACCCGCACAAATGGCTGGGCGCAGCGAACGCTGGTGGTTTAAACCGCTGTTAAGTCGGTACGCGCTCACGCCGCATCCACATTTCAAACGCCATGGCATTCAACGGCCGGCTGATCAGGTGACCCTGGGCCGTGTCGCACTTCCACTGCTTGAGCAACTTCAGGCTGGGCTCGAACTCCACCCCTTCCGCCACCACCTTGAGCCCCAGGTTGTGGCTCATTTCGATGGTCGACCGCACGATCACGCCGTCGCCGCTGGCGCTGTCGAGGTTGCGGATGAAGGACTGGTCGATCTTCAACTCCTGCACCGGCAAACGCTGCAGTTGCGCCAGGGATGAATAGCCGGTGCCAAAGTCGTCCACCGACAGGCTGATGCCGCAGGCGCGCAGTTGCTCCAGCACACTCAGCGCCTGTTGCGGGTTGTGCATGATCGCGCTTTCGGTGATTTCGAAAAGCAGCTGCTCGGCCGAGACCTGGTATTGCATGAGCAACGCGGTGACGCGAATGGCCAGGTCATCATCGGCCAGGTCGTCCACCGAAATGTTCACCGAGAGCTGCATGTGCAAGCCGCGCTGCGCCCAGTCGGCGATCTGGCGGATGGCTTCTTCGATCACCCACAGCGTCAGGCCACTCATGCTGCCGGTGCGCTCGGCCAAGGGGATGAACTCGGCAGGTGACACCTGGCCCAGGGTCGAATGCTGCCAGCGCAGCAAGGCTTCGGCCTGGCGTACATGGCCGTGGTTGAGGTCGAGTTTGGGCTGATAGCACAGGAACAATTCGCCCTCGACCACCGCACGGCGCAAGTCGCGGATCAGGGTAATCTGGCGTTGGTGCGCCAGGTCGCGGTCCTGCTGGTAGATCTGCAAATGCCCGGGCAGGCTCGCCGCATCATGCCGGGCAATCGCGGCGCGGCTGATCAGCTCTTCGACCTGCTGGCCATCGGCAGGATAGGCGGCAATGCCGATACTGACTTCATGGCGCACTTCGTCGTTGCCGATGCGTTGGGGTTCAGTGAGCAGCCCGTAAAGACGGTCGGCGCGGGCCACGGCGCGGTCGACCTCGGTGTTTTCCAGCAACAGCAGAAACTCACTGCCGGCGATGCGCGCTGCGGTGTCGCTGGCCAACAGGCTCATGGACAAGCATCGACTGGCTTCGCGCAGCATTTCCTCAACGCCCTGGGGCCCAAAGCCTTCGTTGATCACCCGGTAGTTTTCGATCCCCAGGTACAGCAACACCACCGGCCTGCGCGCACTGATCGCACTGCCCAGGCGCTCCATGGCCAGGGCGCGGTTGGGCAAACCGGTGAGCGGGTCATGCAAAGCGTTATGAGCCAATTGCCGCTCGCGCATGGCGATCCCGCTTTGCATGGCGTTGAACGCACGGGCCAACAAGCCGAACTCATCGTGGCTGCGGACTCGCACCGGCGTGTGATAGTCACCGGCGCCAATTCGCTCGGCGGCTTCGACCAAGGCATTCAGCGGACGCGAGACGCGCCGCGCCAGGAACAATGCGCCCGCCAGCGACACCAGCAGCACCGCCAGGGCAATCCCGAGAAACTGCCGGTCCAACGGCGCAAAGGATTCCAGCGCGTGGTCGAGCGGGCTTTGCAGCAACACGCGCACCTCATCGCCATCGCCGGTGTTGGCCAGGGGCAATACCTGGCTGAGCACGCGCTGCCCTTGAAACAGCGTGATCTGCGCCTCAGGGTTGAGGTGCGCCTGGTGCAGTGTTTCGATTATCGAGGCCTGATACGCCTCGGGCTGGGTGCTGAACAGCTCGCCGACGCGGCCGTCCTGCACGCTGAGAAACGACACCTCGAGGTTGCTCATGGAACGCAGTTCGTTGGCGAACAGTTTGTCCATCGGGAAACCCATGACCACACGGGCGATAGGCTCCGGGTCGAGCACGTCATTCTGCACCAGCAAATAGGGCTGGCCGTCCAGGGCGACAATGAGCATTTGCTGGCCACTGCGTCGCGCATGGCGCAAGGCAACCTCATAGGGAAACGGTTGGCCGTGTGTCAGCACGGGCAAGGTGCTGACCATCACCTTGCCATCCAGGCCCAGCACAAACACTTCGCTGCCTTGCAGGCCGGTGCCATGCCGACGCAGCGCGGTCAGAATCGATTCATCCTTGCCCTCGATCACCGCCTGTTTGAAGGGACCATCGGCCGTCAGCCAATCCAAGCCGTATTGCAGGCGACGCCCGCGCAGGTCCAATAAGCGTTCGAACACTTGGCTGCCGGTGGTGAGTTGCACCTGGGCCTGGTTTTCCACGGCACGCGTGGTGGCGGCCTGGACGGCAAAGTAAGTGGCGGCCACGACCACCAGCAGCAACAGCGCCAACACCCCGGCAATACGGGTTTGGAAGGTGTGGCGCCACTTCATGGCCGTGCCCTCTGGCAGCGTTCGCCGTTCTTTGCCGATTCGTCCCTTTTTCATACGCATTCCCGGCGGCTGCCACCTGGCGTCAAAAAAACATCCATTCTTATTGCGTTATTGGTTTTAGCAGATTAGCTGGGAGCGGGGATAAGTAAACCCAGTAAATACTGCAGTCACAGCGTCATATTATTGACGACCAGAAAATGACTGATGCTCGAAACGTCACACTTATCAACTGCGGCTTTCCCACACGTTGCGTCTGATGGCGTCCATGGCGTCCTCACTGAGGGAGTGAAAACATCGACGCTCTTTTTTTCAAGGAAGTTGCCATGCGTTATTTGAAGATCACGGCTCAGGATGACTACGACAATGACGTTATCGATGCCGTTTACCTGGAGTTTTATGATGGCGTGAACCCCAAGGCGGTCGCTGAGGCGTTGGTCATGAACACAGCGGAACAAGACCGTGGCAGCCTGAAGTGGGTGCTGGCTGACGACATCAACGGCAGCGGAGTCAACGATAAGGTCGATGGCGATTTGGCGCGGTCACTGGCGAGGAGGTTTCTGCAGTTCAAGTGGTGGAAGGTTGATCGCCCCTTCGACCGTTACCTGGAAATCTATACCGAAGACCTCGACCTGGATGGCAAGCCGGATCTGGTCCGGCTGAGGTTTCATCAAGGAGAAGGCGCGCCGAGCGACGAGACCTTGGTGCGGGCCGCCGCCTGTGTCTTTCTGAATGACGTTGCCGGCCGGTATGTCGCCATCAATGAGGATGTAAACGGGGATTCGACTGTCAATGCCCGGGACAGCGCGCTCGTGGTCGACCTGTGCCGTGACTTTCTAAAGTGTGGCTGGCATAACGTGCGGGCAACAACACCCTGCGCGCCCCTCGGTTCGCCGTAACACTGCCGCTATTACCGGCGGGCACGACAGACGCCGCCGCGCCCGTCGCGCCCCCCAGGTTTACTCGATCAAGTACTGCGAGCCCGCATGAAATCGCCCCAGCGCCGCACCAGGTAATTGTGCTCGTCCATGACCGAATTCCATACGGCGATGTTGCCCATGCGCTGCTCATACGAGCCCCCATCGCGCACATCACCGATATCAATCAACGGCAACCCATCACTGCCAGGCAACTCTTCCCGAGCAGGCAACCCCGCATACCAATAATCCCACTCGGCACCGCTCAAATGATCCCGCGTACGCGCCGGGTTGCCGATGTAATAGCCCTGGCGCGCCATCACCGCCCCCGGCCACCCCGACAACCACCAATTCAGATAGGCATACGCCGCATCCAACACCGGCCCCTGGGCATGGCGCGACAATGACAAGCCACCAAACCACGCGCGATAGCCTTCGCGGGGCACCGCCAGCCGGTACTTCACCCCGGCCCGGTGCAAGCGCATCAAGGTCGGCGACCACAAACTCTGGATATCAATGCTCGGGCTGAGCATCAACTGCGCCGCCTCTTCATCATCCGACCAGAACGCCGCAAAGTGCCCTTCCTTTTGCTTGCGTACCAGAATGTCGGCGAGCACGTCGATCTCTTCGATGCTCATATTGCCGACGTCCCCGAACTGCGCCAGCCCCGCGCCCTGCACCGCCAGCGCAGCATCCAGCGCACCAATCGCGGCATCACTTTGCAGCGCGGTGCGCGCGCGCCACGCCGGGTCGAGCAGCCAGCCCCAGCTTTCATTGCCGTGGCTGAAGCCTTCGGGCAACCGCTCGGGGCGGTAGGCAAAACTGTCGGCATTGTGGGTCAGCGGTAACATGCTGATGCGTTCGGTCACCGTACTGCCGAGGCTGCCGTCGTGCTGCACAAACAAGCGCTCGCTGGGCACACTGCCGCTGCCCAGCCGGTCGTTGGCCGACAACCGCCCGCGTTTGGGCAGGTCGTTGATCTCGTGCCACAGCGCAATGCGCCGCGTGTCGATGGGCTGGATCGCCCGCGCCGGCCACACGAAGTCAACGTTGTGGAACCACTGGTCATACAGGTCGTAGCTTTCCGGCTGCATCACGGCGATGCGCTGGGCCTGCGCCACATCGTGCACCTGATACACCAGGCGAATCCCCAATTCTTGCTCAGCGCGCACGCGCAAACATTCCAGCAAGGTCACGGACGTACCCAGCACGCGCAATGTGATCATGCGGCGAACCGCCGGGAGAACACCTCGAAAGAGCGCCGCAGCAGCGCCGGGTCGAGGCCACGCAGGATAAACACCAGCCGCGACTGGCGGTCGGTGCCCGGCCACGCGGGCAAGTGCACCGGGGCATGCAGGCAGTGCTGCACGCCATGAATGACGATGGGGGCCAGGCTTGCGTTCACGTTGAGCAGTCCTTTGACGCGAAGGATTCGTTCGCCGTGGCATCTTAACAGCATCGACAACCACACCCCGAAACCCACCCAGTCCAGCGGCTGGTCGAAGCTCAGGCAGCACACCTGCGCCGCGCCGTGGGTCGCGGTGGTGGTTTGATGCAGTTGCCAGCGGCTGACTTCGACGGCGGGTTCGGCACTGCGCAAACCTTCGCCGAGGAGCAATTGATCGCCACTGTGAACCTCATGGGTATTGAGGATCGGCGTGCCGGCGTTGAGTGCCTGCAGGTGCGCGCGCAGGGCTGCACTGTCGCCCGCCAGGTCAGTCTTGCTCAGCAACAAGCGGTCAGCCGCCGCCACCTGGGCCAGCCATTCGGGGTGCAAACGCTCCTGCAGCGTGGCGTGGCTGGCGTCGACCAGGGTAATCACCAAGCCAATATGAAAACGCCCGCGCAGTTGCACGTCGTTGTTCAGGGTGGCGAGGATCGGCGCCGGATCCGCCAGGCCGGTGGTCTCCAGGATTACCCGTTTGAACGCCGGGATTTCTCCGTGCTCACGCCGCTGCAACAGGCCGAGCAGCGCGTCTTTGAGTTCGCCACGAATCGAGCAACAGACACAGCCGCTGGGCAGCAGCACGGTGTCCGGCGCCACTTCTTCCACCAGCAGGTGATCGATACCGACATCGCCGAATTCGTTGATCAGCAGCGCGGTGTCGCCGAGGCTTTCGCCTTGCAGCAGGCGCTTGAGCAAGGTGGTTTTTCCGCTGCCAAGGAAGCCGGTGATGACGTTGAGGGCAATACTCATGATGACTCCAAGTGATCAAGCAGTTGCGGATCGAGTGGGTCCAGCGGGCGGCCGAGCATGCTTTCAGCCTCCAGCCAGAGCTGATCCAAACCGCTCGCCAATGCCTGCTTGCCGGTGGCGCCCAACAGCAGATAAGACGCGCCTTGAAAGTCCTCGACCTTGAGCCGGAACACCGCCAGTACCTGGTTGATCGCCGCGATCCGGCGCAGGCGTTCGCGGCGCCGGGGCAGTTCATCGCCCAAGGGGTCGCTCCAGTGCAGGTCTTCGCCGAGCAAACCGCAGAGTCCGCACATGGCTACACCTCACTCATGGCATGACATCGCCGGAGTTCGGGCCCAGGGTCTGGCCGACGAACAAGTTGCCACCCGGTTCACTGGCGAGCAGCACGGCGGTGGGCGCCACCTCATCGGCCAGGCCGAAGCGGCCCAAGGGCAATTCGGCGGCCTTGGCACGTTTCCAGTCCTCGCTGATGCCGCCCACCAGCGGCGTTTCGATAGGGCCCGGCGCGATGGCGTTGACCAGCACATTGTCCTTGGCCACTTCCAGCGCCAGCGACTTGGTGAAGCCAATCACTCCGGCCTTGGCCGCAGCATAATGGGTCAGCTCGGCGCCGCCCTTGATGCCCAGTTGCGAGGCGACATTGATGATCCGCCCCCAGCGCTGCGCCAGCATATGCGGCAAGGCGCGCTGGCTGGCGACGAACACGCTGGTGAGGTCGACGCGCAACATGTCGTTCCACATCTCGATGGACAAGTCGACGCAACGCGCCTGGGTGAGCATGCCGGCGTTGTTGACCAGAATATCGATGCCGCCAAAATGCTCGACGCAGCGGTCGACACTGGCCTGGGCGCCTTCGACCGTGCCGACATCCGCCAGGCATTCAAACACCTCGGCACCGAGGTTGCGGCAGGTGATGGCGGTTTCGGCAAGGCTGGCGGCATTGCGGTCGGCCAACAGCAGGCGCGCGCCTTCGGCGGCATAGGCACGGGCGATGGCAGCACCGATGCCGCTGCCGGCGCCGGTGATGACGGCACGGCGGTTAACGAGTTGGGACATACAAGTCTCCTTGGACAAACACAGTTCCAATGTGGGAGCGGGCTTGCTCGCGAATACGGTGGGTCAGTAACAAATGCATCGAATGACACGACGCATTCGCGAGCAAGCCCGCTCCCACATTTGGATTGGATGCATTCAGTCGGGCCAGCGCACGGTTAAACCACCGTCGATAACGATGCTCTGCCCGGTCAGATAACTCGACGCCTCACTGGTCAAAAACTGCACCAGCGACGCCACTTCATCGGCCCGCCCTACCCGGCCCAACGGAATCGCCCGCGCAGCCTTCGCCAGGCCTTCCGGCCCCAACGAATTCTTCGCATCCAACGACTGCGGCGTCTCGATCAACCCCGGGATCACCGCATTGCAACGAATCCCCAACGGCGCCAACTCCACTGCCAACGACCGGCACAGCCCTGGCACGCCGGCCTTGGCCGCCGCGTAATGGCTGTGCTCCTGCCAGCCGTACACGCCACCGGCAATCGACGAAATCGCCACCAACGCGCCGCCTTCGTTCATATGCCGGGTCGCTGCACGGAAGGTGCGCATCACCCCCGTGAGGTCGACATTGAGCATCTCGTTCCACGCCTCATCGGTCATTTCCAGCAACGGTGCGCGGCGCAATAAACCCGCGTTGGCCACCGCATAATCGAGGCGGCCGAAATGCTGCACGGCCTGTTCGGCCAGCGCGTCCACCGAGGCGCTGTTGCCGACGTCCAGCGGCAACATCAGGCACTCGCCGCCCGCCTCTTCCACCAAGGCCACGGTGGTGTGCGGGTCATGCGGGTCGGCCGGGTAATACCCGCCCACCACCGCCACGCCGCTGCGTGCATACGCCACGGCGAGGGCTTGGCCGATGCCGCTGGCGGCACCGGTAATCAAGGCAACTTTACGGCTCATCACACACTCCTTACTGAACGGTTTCCGGGCGCACATGGCGGGCGGCAAACATCAACGCGCCGGACAAGAAGCACGGCAGCGCGCCGAACCACAGCGCGGCGGTCTGCCAGTCACTGCCGGCGGACAACACCTGGGTGGCGCCAAAACCTGCCACCACCGCCCCAATCGGGCCCATGGCATGGATGATCGCGCCACCGGTGGCGCGGATGCTGGTGGGGAAACTCTCGCTGATAAAGAACAGCGCCGCCGAGTACGGCCCGATCAGGAAGAACAGGCCCAGGCTGTACAGGCCAACCACCATCGGCATATTGCTCGGGCCAAACAGCATGCCGGCAAACGCCAGGCCGCCGAGCATCCAGCCCAGGCCGATTACGTTGCGACGGCCGATCTTGTCGCCCATCCAACCGTGGGTCAGGTAGCCGCAATAGCCCACCAGGTTCGACAGCACGAGGATGATCAACGAGTTCTCGAACGAGATGTGGTGCACGCTGACGATCACCGAAGTGCCCAGCACGCTGAACACCTGGATCGCCGCCCAGTTGAGCAACAGCGCGGCACCGATCACCAGCGTGGCGCGGCGGGCCGGGCCGCGGAAGGCGGCTTTGAGGCCGGCCTTGCTGTGCTCGTCATAGTCCACGCCGTAGGTCACGGCGACGTTTTGCGCTTCTTTGACTGCGCCGCTTTTGCGCAGCTCGCTGATGCGCTGGTGAATCTGGAACTGCGGGCTCTCCTTGAGCTTGCGCGCCATGATTGCAATCACGATGGCCGGGATCGCGGCGAAGATAAAGCAGCCCTGCCAGCCAATGATCGGCAATAACAATGCGGTCAACCCGGCGGCGATTAACGCACCCACCGGCCAGCCGCCCTGCACCAGGCTGTAGATAAACCCGCGACGTTTGGTCAGTCGCGGGTCTTCGGAGGCGCCATACAGCTCGCTCAAATAGGTGGCGTTGACGGTTTCCTCGGCATAGCCCAGGCCGCCCAACGAACGGATCAGAATCAACGGCGACTTGCCCCACGCCCCGCCTATCGCGGTGAGTGCCGAACACAGCGCGGAACCGGCCACGGTGAAAATAATGCCTTTGCGCCGCCCCAACTTATCGACGACGGGGCCAATCGCAAAGGCCACCACTGCCGTGCCCACCGCCACCCAGGTCGCGATTTCAGCTTGCTCCACTTCACCCCAGCCGAAGTGCCGGCCGATCTCCGGCAGCAAGGTGCCGAAGAGGATGAAGTCATACACCGCAAACACCCAGGCGAAAAACGCGATCCAGGTGGCAAAGCGTACTTCCTGGGACGTCAGTTGCCGGGGTTTCCAGCCAGTCAGGTCAAGCTTGTTGTAGATGGACATAAATCGCGCCTCGGGGGTGTGGGCTAAGGGTCAGGAACGCGGTTGGCGGCGGATAAAGTCGTCGGCGATTTCGTCGAAGGTGACAAAGCGCACGCCGGCATGGCTCTGGATGTGTTCGATCAAGCGCTCGAGCATCAACAGCACTTGCGGGCGACCGGACACGTCAGGGTGGATGGTCATGGTGAACACCGCGTGTTCGTGCTCGCGGTAGACCCAGTCGAACTGGTCGCGCCACATTTCTTCGAGGTGACGCGGGTTGACGAAACCGTGGCTGTTGGGGGCTTTTTTGATGAACATCATCGGCGGCAGGTCATCGAGGTACCAGTTGGCCGGGATCTCCACCAAGTCGGTTTCTTCACCGCGCACCAAGGGTTTCATCCAGGTGTCGGGGTGCTGGCTGTAGTCGATCTTGGTCCAGCTGTCGCCCTTGCGCACGTAGTACGGGTGGAAGTCGTTGTGCATCAGGCTGTGGTCGTACTTGATGCCTTTTTTCAGCAGTAGCTCGTTGGTGACCTTGCTGAATTCCCACCAGGGCGCGACGTAGCCGGTCGGGCGTTTACCGGTGACCTGGGTGATCAGTTCGATGGATTTATCCAGGACGATTTCTTCCTGTTCGGCCGTCATCGCAATGGGGTTTTCGTGGCTGTAGCCGTGCACGCCGATTTCATGCCCGGCGTCGGCCACCGCCTTCATCTGCTCGGGAAAGGTTTCCATCGAGTGGCCAGGGATAAACCAGGTGGTGCGCAGGCCGTAGCGCTCGAACAACTTGAGCAGGCGTGGCGCGCCGATTTCACCGGCGAACAGGCCACGGGAAATGTCGTCCGGCGAGTCTTCGCCGCCGTAGGAACCGAGCCAGCCGGCGACGGCGTCAACGTCGACGCCAAATGCACAGAGAATGTCTTTAGCCATGGTGTGTCTCCTTAAATAGTCATTACGGATTCGACGGACAACGCCGTGCGCAACAGGCGTGCGTCTTCGCCCGTCGGGGCGCTGAGCAGCAACCCGGTGGGCAGGCCCTGGGCATCGCGGCCGCTGGGCAAACTGACGCCCGGCATGTCGAGCAAACTGCCGGGCATGGTCAGGCGCAGGGTGGCGAGGTTGGTTTTCACAAACAGATCGTCGTCGGCTTCAAGCGGCGCCAACGGCGGGGCGACATGGGCAACGGTCGGGGTAATCAGCACGGCGCCCTCGAGTTCGTCGACCAGTTGCAATTGCAGGCGGCGGCGCGCATCGATCAGGTGGAGCAATTGGCTGGCGGGCAATGAGCGCGCGGCTTCAAGGCGGCGGCGTACGCGAGGGTCGAGCTGCTCGGCCTCGGGGCTGTCGAGCAGGGCTTCGTGCAGCGCAAAGGCTTCGAATGAACCGAGCCAGCCATCCTGCTTGATCAGATTGAGCGTGGCCTGGAAGGTGGCTGACGGGCGCACCTCGATCAGCGCGCCTGCGGCCTTGAGTTGGTCCACCGCGCGCAGCAGGTTATTGCGTACGCCAGGCTCTATGTCTTCGAGTGCGCCTTGCTCAAGCACAAAGCGCTGGCCCTTGAGACTGCGTGGGCTATGGGTTTGGCTGCGGCCGTTGAGCAAATCGTCGATGGCCAGCGCATCGCGCACGCTGCGGGTCAGTGGGCCGAGGCTGTCGAGGGTGTGCGCCAGCGGGAACACGCCGTCGCGGCTGTAGCGTCGGCAACTGCTGCGGTAGCCGACCACGCCATTCAGCGCGGCGGGAATACGGATCGAGCCGGCGGTGTCGGTGCCCATGGCGATCGGCACGATCCCGGCCGCCACGGCCACGGCCGACCCCGACGATGAGCCGCCGGGAATACGCGGTTGATCGCCACTGCCGGGGTTTTGTGGCGTGCCGAAATGTGGGTTCAAGCCCAGGCCGGAATAGGCCAATTCACTGAGGTTGGTCTTGCCTACGCTGACCATCCCGGCGCGGCACAACAACCCCACGCTCGGAGCGTCGAGCAAGGCGGCGGGCGCCTCGCGGCGGTAGGCGGCACCGGCTGTGGTGATGCTGCCGGCCAGGTCAAACAGATCTTTCCAGGCCAAGGGCACGCCATCGAACACGCTCAAGGGCTGGCCGGCACGCCAGCGGGCGGCGGAGGCTTCGGCCTCACGGCGGGCGCGCTCGGCGGTCAGGGAAATAAATACGCTCGGGGCCATGCTGGCGTGGAGCAGAGCCTGTTCGAGCACTTGCACCGGGTCGCTGCTACCCCTGGCGAAAGCCTCGGCCATTGATGTGGCATCTGACATCAGGTGGTCCTCAAAAAACGTACATATTAATAAAATGTACGTTTTATAAAGGCAGCTTTCGTGCCAGTCTCTTTACAGCCGTTTTTCTGCGGATAGCGTTTATCGACCAGACCTACGGGCTAGATGGTTTTGCAGGAAGCAAAATATTGCGGTGCCGGTGTTGGGGGTGACTTCGAATGAAATAATGTATCTTTTATTAATAAGTACATTTTGGTGCATAAAAGTAACACTGTGATGTGCAAGGCCCCAAAAAGGGCCACTGACGTGGCGCAGAGTGACAGGTGCATCTATGAGAGAATCCCCGGCCTACGTCCTACACCACTTAGTACTTTTTACGTCAGAGAATGCGATGAAAGCAGTGTCCGCCTCGGCCTCCCGTTACGCGATGATTCACCAGGTGTTGCGTGACGCGATCGTCAACGGCACCGCGCGCCACGGGCTGGTCTTGCTCGAAGCGCCGCTGGCCGAACTGTTCGGCACCAGCCGCGTGCCGGTGCGCAAGGCCTTGGACCTGCTGCATGACGAGGGCCTGATCTGCCGTTTTAACGGCCGCGGTTACCTGATCAACCCCGAAGGCCTGGCCATGGAGCCTCTGCGCCTGCCCTTGAGCCACGCGCACCTGGGCCTCAATGGCGACGACGAGCTGGTCGACACGCGGCCGCTGGGCGAACGCATCGTCGAGGAAATCGGTGCGGCGCTGTCCACCTGCATTGCCTTCGGCCATTACCGCCTGGACGAGCAAGCCGCCGCCGACCATTACGGTGTCAGCCGCGCCGTGGTGCGTGAAGCGCTGATGCGCTTGCGCGATCGCGGCCTGGTGGAAAAAGAGCCGTACTCACAATGGCTGGCCGGGCCGCTGACCGCACGCGAAGTGACCGAAGACTACGAACTGCGCGCCTGCCTGGAGCCCGAAGCCCTGCGCCAGAGCGCGCCGAACCTCGACCGCGACATGCTCGAAGCCATGTTGCAACGCGTGCTGGCGGCCCAGGCAAATCCGCAATGCAGCCTGGAAGCCATCGAGCAGATCGAAGAGGATTTGCACCAGCACTGCCTGGCCGGCCTGCAAAACCGCAAGATCGCCGCGCTGATTCGCCAGGGCCAGAGCCCGATGATCATCAGCCGGATTTTTTACCGTTTACTGGGAATCGGTGCCGATCCGACCATGCTCGCCGAACATCGCCTGATTCTTGAGCTGTTGCTGCACGGCGCCTTTGATGCGGCAGCGTTGAATCTGCGTGAGCATTTGCAGCGCGCACGCCAGCGGATGCTGCAGCGGTTGAAAGTGTTGTCCGTGCTACCGGAGCAGCCGCTGCCGGCCTACCTTCACAAAATCAGCTGAGTTTAGGTAAGCCAGCTCCCACAGGGGGTAAAGCGGCATTCTTGAAAATATTATGCAATATGTTGCTATCTCTCCCCCGCCATTGAAACCACCGACGACCCGCCCCATCTAACCTGCATACTTCCTTATGCAGGTGCCCCATGAGCGACCAGCAAGAATTCCCGGACATCGACTTGAACGATTACGCTGACCCCGAAAACGCTGAACACGACGCTTCGTCCAACACCGGCCTGGCCCTGCCTGGGCAAAATCTGCCGGACAAGGTCTACATCATTCCGATCCACAATCGGCCGTTCTTCCCGGCGCAAGTGCTGCCGGTGATCGTCAATGAAGAACCCTGGGCCGAGACCCTGGAGCTGGTGAGCAAATCCGACCACCACTCCCTGGCCCTGTTCTTCATGGACACGCCGCCGGAAGACCCGCGCCACTTCGACACTTCCAGCCTGCCGCTGTACGGCACGCTGGTGAAGGTGCACCACGCCAGCCGCGAGAACGGCAAGCTGCAATTCGTCGCCCAGGGCCTGACCCGCGTGCGCATCAAGACCTGGCTCAAGCACCACCGCCCACCGTACCTGGTGGAAGTCGAATACCCGCACCAGCCGACCCAGCCGACCGATGAGGTCAAGGCCTACGGCATGGCGCTGATCAATGCGATCAAGGAACTGCTGCCCCTCAACCCGCTGTACAGCGAAGAGTTGAAGAATTACCTCAACCGCTTCAGCCCCAACGACCCGTCACCGCTCACCGACTTCGCCGCCGCGTTGACCTCGGCCACCGGTAACGAGTTGCAGGAAGTGCTGGACTGCGTGCCCATGCTCAAGCGCATGGAAAAAGTGCTGCCGATGCTGCGCAAGGAAGTCGAAGTTGCGCGCCTGCAAAAAGAACTCTCCGCCGAAGTGAACCGCAAGATCGGCGAGCACCAGCGTGAATTCTTCCTCAAGGAACAGCTCAAGGTCATCCAGCAGGAGCTGGGCTTGACCAAGGACGATCGCAGCGCCGACGTCGAGCAGTTCGAGCAACGCCTGGTGGGCAAAGTGCTGCCCGCCCAGGCGCAAAAGCGCATCGGCGAAGAAATGAACAAGCTGTCGATCCTGGAAACGGGCTCGCCGGAATACGCCGTGACCCGCAACTACCTGGACTGGGCGACCTCCGTGCCGTGGGGCGTGTATGGCGAAGACAAGCTCGACCTGAAACACGCGCGCAAGGTGCTGGATAAACACCATGCGGGCCTGGATGACATCAAGAGCCGGATCCTCGAGTTCCTCGCGGTGGGCGCCTATAAAGGCGAAGTCGCCGGTTCCATCGTGCTGCTGGTCGGCCCGCCGGGCGTGGGCAAGACCAGTGTCGGCAAATCCATCGCCGAGTCGCTGGGCCGGCCGTTCTACCGCTTCAGCGTCGGCGGCATGCGCGACGAGGCCGAGATCAAGGGCCATCGCCGCACCTACATCGGTGCCCTGCCGGGCAAGCTGGTGCAGGCGCTTAAAGATGTGGAAGTGATGAACCCGGTGATCATGCTCGATGAAATCGACAAGATGGGCCAGAGCTTCCAGGGCGACCCGGCTTCGGCTTTGCTGGAAACCCTCGACCCGGAACAGAACGTCGAATTCCTCGACCACTACCTGGACCTGCGCCTGGACCTGTCCAAAGTGCTGTTCGTGTGCACCGCCAACACCTTGGATTCGATCCCGGGCCCGTTGCTCGACCGGATGGAAGTGATTCGCCTGTCGGGCTATATCACCGAAGAAAAAGTCGCCATTGCCAAGCGTCACCTGTGGCCGAAGCAACTGGAAAAAGCCGGTGTATCAAAAAACAGCCTAAGCATCAGCGACGGCGCCCTGCGCGCACTGATCGACGGTTATGCGCGGGAAGCCGGGGTGCGCCAGCTGGAGAAACAGCTGGGCAAACTGGTGCGCAAGGCCGTGGTCAAGCTGCTGGACGAGCCGGACTCGGTGATCAAGATTGGCAACAAAGACCTGGAAAGCTCCCTGGGCATGCCGGTGTTCCGCAATGAGCAAGTGCTGTCCGGCACCGGCGTGATCACTGGCCTGGCCTGGACCAGCATGGGCGGCGCGACCTTGCCGATTGAGGCGACACGCATCCACACGCTCAATCGCGGCTTCAAGCTCACCGGGCAGTTGGGTGAAGTGATGAAAGAGTCCGCCGAGATTGCCTACAGCTACATCAGCTCGAATCTGAAGTCGTTTGGCGGCGATCCGAAGTTCTTCGATGAAGCCTTTGTGCACTTGCACGTACCCGAAGGCGCTACGCCCAAAGATGGCCCGAGTGCGGGCGTGACCATGGCCAGTGCGCTGTTGTCGCTGGCACGCAACCAGCCGCCGAAAAAAGGCGTGGCCATGACCGGCGAGCTGACGCTGACCGGGCATGTGCTGCCGATTGGCGGCGTGCGTGAGAAGGTCATCGCGGCGCGGCGTCAGAAGATTCACGAGTTGATTCTGCCGGAGCCGAACCGTGGCAGTTTTGAAGAGTTGCCGGAGTACCTCAAGGAAGGCATGACGGTGCACTTTGCCAAGCGTTTTGCGGATGTGGCGAAGGTGCTGTTCTAATCTGATCTGATCGTTCCCACGCTCTGCGTGGGAACGCCTCTCTGGACGCTCTGCGTCCGCTGCTGGGACGCAGAGCGTCCCTGGCTGCCCTTCCACGCGGAGCGTGGGAACGATCAGCTGTCTGTCACACCTTGTCTCATCTTCGGTTATGCTCGCCCTTCGTCGCCATACAAAGGAGCCTCCATGACCGCTGCCCGCCTGCTTCTCCCCTTGAGCCTTGCCCTGCTGGGCGCCTGCGCCAGTGCCCCCAAGCAAAACGTCACCGTGGAAAACCAGAGCGCCTGCCCGCTTCAGCTTAAAACCGGGCAAAACCTGATCCTCACCCTGCCAAGCAACCCCACCACCGGCTACCGCTGGGCCATCCAGGATTCAGCCGGCGGCGTGCTGCGTGCGCTGAGCCCCGAGGTCTACAGCAGCGCAGAATCCGGCGTGATCGGCGGTGGCGGCCAATCCACTTGGCGCTTCCAGGCCTTCGCGGCCGGCCAGGGCCGTTTGCGCCTGACGTCGCAACAACCGTGGGAACCGGAAGCCGAACCTGCCGAAACCTTCGACTGCGCCATTACGGTGAACTGATATGCCTTGGCTGATTCTTGCGTTGATGGGCGCCGGCACCTTTATCTACGGCCTGACCACCCATGCCACCTTGTTGTGCCTGTTGGTCAAGCCGCTGCCGGTGCTGGCATTGCTGGGCTGGCTGCATGATGCGCCGCCCACCGACTATCGACGCTGGATCAGCCTGGGGCTGATTTTTTCCCTGGTCGGCGACGTATTGCTCGCCTGGCCGGGCGACCTGTTTATCTTTGGCCTCGGTGCCTTCCTGTTCGCGCACCTGGCGTACTTGAAAGCCTATTTCAGCGACTGCAGGCGCTTGGCGGTGTTGCCGCTGGTATTGGCACTGGGCGTGGGCGCAATCCTGTTGAGCATCCTGATTTCCCACGGCTTGGGCGACTTGCTGATTCCGGTGGTGGTGTATGCACTGGTGATCAGCGCCATGCTCTGGCGGGCATTGGCGCGACTGGGCAGTGAAGTGCCGAAACAGTCGGCGCTATTGGCGGCGGCGGGTGCGATGTCGTTTGTGTTGTCCGACACCTTGATTGGGATCAACCGGTTTGTGGTGTCATTTGAAGCGGCGCCGTATTTGTTGATCACCACTTACTGGTTGGGCCAGTGGGGGATTACGGCTTCGGCGTTCTCGCAATCGTCCCAATCGCGGGTGTAATAAAGGATTAGGCAATAAACATCGGGCTTCACAGCAAAATCAGTTCTAAAGAACTGTCACTTATGACAGTTAATCCGCTCGATTAAAAAACATACAGTGTCTCGTAAGCGATGGCCGGATGGGTTTGTCGCACTATCGAGATACTCGACATGAGCACAACATCTGATACGACCAACGTATTTAGCATGGGCATCAACGGGGCGAAACCACGTGACTTCGAATATGCCAATGCCTTTACAGGACCCCACGGCATTAGAATTTCAGGCGGGTATGCAGAGCTTGAGCAACAGGTAAAAGGTATTGAGTTCCGGCTGCCAGGCAACATCAAAGAGAAGCAGTACAACGTCGAAGTACCCGACGTAAGCAAATGGGTAGTCATTGATGCCGGCCTGATCGATACACACTACAGCCCGAGAACCCTGAAGCTGGAGATTATTAACGTAAACCACAGCACCCAACAGATTGTCGCCGAGTACGAAATCTATGCCGAAGACGACCGTCCAGAAGGCACTGGCACTTCCATTACCTTAAAAGGGCACATCGACATTCACTACAAATAGACACCGTACTATGAGTGCGCCCCCTTTAACCCGCGCACACGAGGATCAATTTGGCTAAAATGCCGGCCTTTCCCCCTCGTCGCCGGAACAACCGTGAGCAAAGAACCCGATCGCCTATTCGCCCAGCCCCTGCCCCAGGTGCCGGACTTCGCCTTTAACGAGGACGTGGTGCGGGTGTTCCCGGACATGATCAAGCGCTCGGTGCCCGGTTACCCCACCATCGTCGAGAACCTCGGTGTGCTGGCCGCACAGTTTGCGCAACCCAACAGCGTGCTCTACGACCTGGGCTCGTCCCTCGGCGCGGTGACCCAGGCCTTGCGCCGCCACGTGCGCACCGACGGTTGCCGGGTGATCGCGGTGGATAACTCGGCGGCGATGGTCGAGCGCTGCCGCGAATACCTCAATGGCCAGGACTCGATGTTCCAGGAGCTGCTGCCGGTTGAAGTGATCGAGGGCGATATCCTCGCACTGCAGTTCCAACCGGCCTCGGTGGTAGCGCTGAACTTCACCCTGCAATTTATCGCCCCTGATGAGCGCCTGTCGTTGCTCGAGCGCATCCGCCAGTCGCTGCTGCCGGGCGGTGCGTTGATCCTCTCGGAAAAGCTGCGGTTCAATGATCCGCAGGAACATGCGCTGCTCACCGACCTGCACATCGCGTTCAAACGCGCCAACGGCTACAGCGAACTGGAAATCGCCCAGAAGCGCAGCGCCATCGAAAACGTCATGAAGCCCGACAGCCTCGAAGAACACCGCGAGCGCCTGCTGGCGGCCGGGTTCTCGAAAGTCGTGCCGTGGTTCCAGTGTCTTAACTTTGCCTCGTTGATTGCCTTGCCATGATTGATCTGTCCCCCCTCGCCCGCCACCTGGTCGGTACTCCTTTGGCTGTGTGGGCCCAGGGCCTGCAAGCGCAACTCGATAGCAAGATGGAAAAGGGTCATGGCGACCTGGAACGCTGGCAGAGCGCGCTGGACGCGTTACCGAAGATCCTGCCCAGCGACGTCGACCTGCTCAACGGCCTGACACTCGACACCGATTGCGACGACGCCACCCGCGCGCAAATGCGCACCGCGCTGATGGGCCTGAGCCCGTGGCGAAAGGGCCCGTTCAACCTGTTCGGCGTGCACGTAGACACCGAATGGCGTTCGGACTGGAAGTGGTCGCGGGTCGCGCCTCATCTGGATTTGAAGGGCAAGCGCATCCTCGATGTGGGCTGCGGTAACGGCTATTACATGTGGCGCATGCTCGGCGCCGGCGCCGACAGCGTGATTGGCGTGGACCCGAACTGGTTGTTCTTCTGCCAGTTCCAGGCGGTGCAGCGCTACTTGTCGGCGCCGAAGGCCTGGCACTTGCCGTTCCCGTTTGAAGATTTGCCGCCGAACATGGAAGGCTTCGACACGGTGTTTTCCATGGGCGTGTTCTACCACCGCCGCTCGCCGATCGAGCACTTGCTGGCGTTGAAAGATTGCCTGGTCAAAGGCGGTGAGCTGGTATTGGAAACCTTGGTGGTGGAAGGCGACCAGCAGCAAGTGCTGGTGCCGGAAGACCGCTACGCGCAGATGCGTAACGTGTGGTTCCTGCCCTCGGTGCCGGCGTTGATGCTGTGGCTGCGGCGTGCGGGCTTCAGTGAGGTGCGCTGTGTGGATGTGAGCGTGACCACGGTTGAGGAACAGCGCGGCACGGAGTGGATGAAGTATCAGTCGTTGAGTGACTTCCTCGATCCGGACGATCACAGCAAGACGATTGAGGGGCTGCCGGCGCCGATGCGGGCGGTGATTATCGCCAAGAAGTGAGGATTGATATCCCTGACTAAATGGAGATCAAAATGTGGGAGCGGGCTTGCTCGCGAAGGCGGTGTATCAGCAACACATGCAGTGACTGACACTCCGTATTCGCGAGCAAGCCCGCTCCCACATTTGGGCTCTCAGTTGTTCTTTAGAGTGGGGGCTTGGCTCTTCTGGCCTTGAAGAACTCACTCAACACCGTCCCGCATTCCTCAGCCAACACCCCACCTTCAAACAGCACCCGATGGTTGAGAAACCCCTGGGTAAAAAACTGCCCCTGGCTTTGCACAATCCCGGCCTTGGGTTCCAGCGCGCCATACACCACCCGTGCAATACGCGAGTGCACGATCAGGCCCGCGCACATGCTGCACGGTTCCAGGGTCACATACAGCGTGCTGCCGACCAGGCGGTAGTTGCTGATCGCTTGCGCAGCGGCGCGGATGGCGACCATTTCGGCATGGGCGCTGGGGTCGTTGCCGCTGATCGGGCAGTTAAAGCCGCGGCCGATGATTTCACCGTCCTGCACCAGCACCGCGCCCACGGGCACTTCGCCCAGCGCAGCGCCTTGGGCGGCGAGGGCCAGGGCTTCGCGCATGAAATCCTGGTCGCGGCTGCGGTCGATAATCGCCGCGGGGCGAATCTGGCGCATCACGCCACCTCGATGGCGGCCATCAGGCCGGTTTCCATGTGGTCGATCACGTGGCAATGGAACATCCACACCCCCGGGTTATCCGCCACCAACGCCACGCGGGCGCGCTCGTTTTTGCCCAGCAGGTAGGTGTCGGTGAAATACGGGATCACCTTGTGGCGGTTCGAGGCGATCACCTTGAAACTCATGCCGTGCAGGTGGATCGGGTGCTGGTACTGAGTCATGTTCTTCAATTCGAAAATGTAGCTCTTGCCCTTTTCCAGCTTGGCAATCGGGCGGTCGGCGCAGGTCTTGTCGGTGATGTCCCAGGCCTTGCCGTTGATTTGCCACAGGCTAGGCGGCTTGCCGTCATCCACCGACACCGTGCCGACCCACTCGAAATTGAAGTTGAGTTTCTCCGCATTGGCCAGGTCGGGTTCGGCAATCGGGTTGGCGGGCAGCGCCGGTGGCCATTCGTTGGGTGCGTCAGTGTTGGCCACCGAACGGAAGGTGCCCAGGCGCACCGGGCCGTTGCGGATGGACAGCTCTTCGCCAGCTGGCGGCGCCTTGATCGCCAGGCAAATGCGCATGCCCGGGCCCAGCCAGTATTCCTTGCCCAGCGGGCGCGGCTCGACGGGGTTGCCGTCCAGAGCGTAGATCTGCGCTTCGACGTCTGGGATGTTGATGCGATAGGTCAGGGTGTTGTCGAGGTTGAGCAGGCGCACGCGGGTGATCTGCCCAGCGGGCAAATCGATCACGGCCTGGGACACGCCGTTGATCGTCGACAGGCGCCCGGCCGTGCCGCCACGCGCTGCTTCACGGGGCACGCTGAAGGCGACAAATGCGCCCTCTTCGTCCACGTGCCAGCTTTTCAGGCTGAGGGTGCGCTCGTGTTTGAAACCAGTGGGTTCGCGCTCTTCGATGATCAACGGGCCGACCAGGCCACGGCCGAGTTCTTCGCTGCTGTTCACATGCGGGTGATACCAGTAGCTGCCTGCGTCGGGCACGCGGAATTTGTAGTCGAAGTATTCACCGGGCAACACCGGCAACTGTGAGACGTAAGGCACGCCGTCCATTTCCAGCGGCAGGCGGATGCCATGCCAGTGAATGGTGGTGGCGACCGGCAGGTGATTGATAAAGCGCACCCGCAGCCATTCGCCCTGACGCACACGCAACTCGGTGCCCGGCGCGGACGGGCCGAATGCCCAGGCTTGGGTTTTGTGGCCTGGCACCAACTCTACGTCCAGCGGTGCGGCGATCAGTTCGTAATCGTGCCCGGCTTCGGCTTCTGCGACTTTCCCCAGCCAGTAGCGATAGGCGCCACCGGCACCGACGCCCACTACGGCCAGGCCTGCAAGACCACCCAGGATTTGTCGACGGGAAAAGGATCGGGACACAACAACCTCACGTATCTGCCGCAGGCCAGAGGCCCGCAAAGGGCAGATACGATACACCTGCCCCGGCTAAACAGTAAGGCTTCGCATTGCCGCACGGCGAAAACTACCGAGGTTCTGAAGATGAGGATGGACCTATGTGGGAGCGGGCTTGCTCGCGAATGCGGTGGGTCAGTCAGCACATGTATTGGCTGGTCCACCGTATTCGCGAGCAAGCCCGCTCCCACACAAGCCCGCTCACACATTGCTCACTCAGTGCTTGGCAGCCGCCAGGATCAGGGCCTTCATCTCGGCCACCGCACCTTTGAAGCCGACGAACAACGCATGCGCCACCAGCGCGTGGCCGATGTTGAGTTCGTTGATGCCCTTGATCGCAGCCACGGCTTCGACGTTGTGGTAGTGCAAACCATGGCCGGCGTTGACGATCAGCCCTTCGTTCAGGCCGCATTTGACGCCGTCGATGATGCGCTGCAGTTCGTCAGCCACTTCGGTCGGCGTGGTGGCATCGGCGTAGCGGCCGGTGTGCAGTTCGATGGCCGGCGCGCCGACACGGCGCGAGGCTTCGATCTGGCGCTCATCGGCGTCGATGAACAGCGAGACTTCACTGCCGATCTTCGACAGGCGTTCCACTGCGGCTTTGATCCGCGCTTCCTGGCCGGCCACGTCGAGGCCGCCTTCGGTGGTGAGTTCCTGACGGGTTTCCGGCACCAGGCAGATATGCGCCGGGCGGATGCGCTCGGCGAACGCCATCATTTCTTCGGTCACGCCCATTTCGAAGTTCATGCGGGTTTGCAGCACGTCCTTGAGCAGCAATACGTCGCGCTCCTGGATGTGGCGGCGGTCTTCGCGCAGGTGCACGGTGATGCCGTCGGCGCCCGCTTCTTCGGCGTCCAGCGCGGCCTTGACCGGGTCGGGGTAACGGGTGCCCCGGGCCTGGCGCAGGGTAGCGACGTGGTCGATGTTGACGCCAAGAAGAATGCGATTGCTGGTGCTCACGGAAGCGCTCCTGAAAAGGGAAAGAAACGCTGCACAGCATACACGGGGTTGTCAGGGCTTTCGAAACAACTCGCGACTGACCAGCGGCCGCCCGCCCAAGTGCACGGCCAGTGCCTGACGCATCAAGCGCTTGGCGGCGGACAAGGCGCCGGGGGCGCTCCAGTCGGCTTCGCTCATGGCCAGCAGCTCAGTGCCCTGGAACAGGCCCGGTTGCAGCAGGTACACGCGCTCAAGGCCGGCGTCGACTTGCAGGCGGTACATGCCGTCTTCAGCAATGGGATCGCCGTGCAAATCGTTGCTCAGTTCGAAGCCGTAACCGAGGTCGTCGAGCAGGCGCCATTCGAAGGCGCGCAGCAGCGGCTCCAGGGGGCGGCCTTCGGCCAGGGCCAACAAGGTCGCGGCGTAATGATCGAAGACCGCAGGGTGCGGGTCTTCGGCGGGCAGCAGGCGTATCAGCAGTTCATTGAGGTAGAGGCCGCTGAAGAGTGCTTCGCCGTTAAGCCAGGCGGAGGTGCCGACGCTTTCCAGGCGACCGACGTTTTTCAGCTCGCCCTTGCCACGAAATTCCACGTCCAGGGCCACAAATGGCCGTGCCAACGTGCCTGCCTTGCCCCGCGCGCTCCGCAATACCGCGCGCAGGCGGCCTTGGGGCGTGATGAAGTCCACCAGGGCGCTGGTCTCGCGGTAGGCGCGGCTGTGCAGGACGTAGGCGAGTTGGCTGGGGGGTTGGGACATGGGCTCTCACTGCTGGAATGCATTTTTGACAACGACACAAACCCAATGTGGGAGCGGGCTTGCTCGCGAAAGCGGTGGGTCAGTCACTGATTAGGTCGACTGATATACCGCATTCGCGAGCAAGCCCGCTCCCACATTTTGTCCTGCGGTGTTACTGGAAACTGATTACAGGTCGCCGTAGCCCAGGGAGCGCAGCGCACGCTCATCATCGGACCAGCCGCCCTTAACCTTCACCCACAGGTTAAGCATGATCTTGGAATCGAACAGCAATTCCATGTCCTTGCGCGCCTCGGTGCCGATACGCTTGATGCGCTCGCCCTTGTCGCCAATGATGATTTTCTTCTGGCCGTCACGTTCGACGAGGATCAAGGCGTGGATATGCAGGGTTTTGCCCTGCTGCTTGAACTCTTCGATTTCGACGGTGATCTGGTACGGCAGCTCGGCGCCCATCTGACGCATGATTTTCTCGCGCACCAGCTCGGCGGCAAGAAAACGGCTGCTGCGGTCGGTGATCTGGTCTTCCGGGAAGAAGTGCTCGTTCTCCGGCAGGTAACCGGCGATCACGCGCTCCAGGGCTTCCAGGTTGTGACCGTGCTGGGCCGAGATCGGCATGATCTGGGCGTTCGGCAGTTGTTCCTGCAGCCACGTCAGGTGCGGCATCAGCTCGGCTTTGTCTTCGATGCGGTCGGTCTTGTTCAGCGCGACGATCAACGGGCCGGTAACGTACTGCACGCGCTCCAGAACCATCTGGTCTTCGTCGGTCCACTTGGTGCGGTCAACCACGAAGATCACCACGTCGACGTCTTTCAACGCCGCCGAAGCGGTTTTGTTCATGTAGCGGTTCAGCGCTTTTTCGCCGCCTTTGTGCATGCCTGGCGTGTCGACGTACACCGCTTGCACGGCGCCTTCGGTCTTGATGCCCAGCATGTTGTGGCGGGTGGTCTGCGGCTTGCGCGAGGTGATCGCGAGCTTCTGGCCGAGGATGTGGTTCAGCAGCGTGGACTTGCCCACGTTCGGGCGGCCGACGATGGCAACATAGCCACAGCGTGTTGCGGTTGAATCAGTCATGGCCATTCTCCACGCCCAGGGCAATCAGTGCTGCAGCCGCCGCTACCTGTTCGGCAATACGACGGCTCACACCCTGACCTCGGCTTTTTTCATTCAATAAGGTGATTTCACATTCCACGAAGAAGACGCGGCAATGCGGCTCACCCTGGATATCCACCACTTCGTAGCGTGGCAGTTCGCAACCACGCGACTGCAGGTACTCCTGCAGGCGGGTCTTGGGATCTTTGTTGGTGTCGACCAGCGTGAGGCTTTCGATCTCCGACGCCAGCCAGGCAACGACGCGCTCCTTGGCCGTCTCCATGCCTGCATCCAGGTAGATCGCACCAATCAACGCTTCCAGGGCATCGGCCAGGATCGATTCGCGACGGAACCCACCGCTTTTCAATTCACCGGAACCCAGGCGCAGGTACTCGCCCAGGCCGAAACCACGGGCCAGCACGGCCAGGGTCTCGCCTTTCACCAGGCGTGCACGCAGGCGTGACAGCTGGCCTTCGCGCGCTTGCGGGAAGCGCTCGAACAGCGCCTCACCGGCGGCAAAGTTGAGAATGGCGTCACCGAGAAATTCCAGGCGTTCGTTATTACGCCCTGCAAAACTGCGGTGTGTGAGGGCAAGGACCATCAATTCCTGGTCCTTGAAGGTGTAGCCGAGCTGGCGCTCGAGACGACTGAGAGAAACGGTCACGGTTTATCCATATCTAGTTGGTGGCACCGGCGGCCATCGACGATTGACGCAGTGTTCAAATTCAAATCCTGGTTGGTGCCGCATGAGGCCGGACGGTGCATTGTCCGAGCCCCAGAAAAGCATTCGGCGCTGTGTTCACAGCGCCGCCTGTATTACTTGATCAGCCCGACCCGCGAGAAGTTCGGCAGGTGGCTGAGTTTGGGTTCCGGCCAACTCATCCAGACCGCAAAGGCCTTGCCGACAATGTTCTCGTCGGGAACCATGCCCAGCAGGTCCTTGGGAATATTGGGGTCATCCCAGTACCGGCTGTCGTTGGAGTTGTCGCGGTTGTCGCCCATCATGAAGTAGTGCCCGGCAGGCACTTTCCACTCGCCATCGGGCATCGCGCGGTAGCGGCTCATTTCCTTGCGGATTTCGTGCTCTACCGCACCGAGTTTTTCCCGGTACAGCTCGGCGCTGCCCAAGGTGTTCGGCTCAGCGCCGATCAACTGCTCGGCCACCGACTCACCGTTGATGAACAGGCGCTTGTCGCTGGTGTAGCGAATCACGTCACCCGGCAGGCCCACAACACGCTTGATGTAGTTGACGTTCGGGTCGCTTGGGTAGCGGAACACCATCACATCGCCGCGTTGCGGGTCACCGACCGGGATGACTTTCTTGTCGATCACCGGCAGGCGGATCCCGTAGGAAAACTTGTTCACCAGAATGAAGTCGCCCACGTCCAGGGTAGGTTTCATCGACCCCGAAGGAATCTGAAACGGCTCAACCAGGAACGAACGCAGCACCAGCACGATGAACAACACCGGGAAGAACGACTTGCCGTATTCAACCAGCAAGGGCTCTTTGTTCAGCTTCTCGACCACCACCGCATCGGGCTGGCTGACGCTGCCCTGATAGGAGGCGATAGCCGCCCGCCGACGCGGGGCGAAGAACACCAGATCGAGCAACGCCAGGAGGCCGCAAACGGCGACGGCGATAACCAGCAACAGCGGGAAATTTAGTGACATAGGACCTAACTATCCAACCTGAGCACCGCAAGGAAGGCTTCCTGTGGAATTTCCACGTTGCCCACTTGCTTCATGCGTTTTTTACCGGCCTTTTGCTTCTCAAGCAGCTTGCGCTTACGGCTTACGTCACCGCCGTAGCATTTGGCCAGTACGTTCTTTCTGAGTGCCTTGACGGAGGTCCGTGCAATGATCTGCCCGCCAATGGCGGCCTGGATCGCGACGTCGAACATCTGGCGCGGAATCAGTTCTTTCATCTTTTCGGTCAACTGGCGACCTTTGTAGTGCGCGTTGTCCTTGTGCACGATCAGCGCCAGGGCATCGACCTTGTCGCCGTTGATCAGCACATCCAGTTTCACCAGATTAGCCGATTGGTAACGATCGAAATGGTAATCCAGCGAAGCATAGCCGCGACTGGTGGATTTGAGACGGTCGAAGAAGTCCAGGACCACTTCGTTCATCGGCAAATCGTAGGTCACTTGCACTTGGGTACCGAGGAACAACATGTCGTGTTGTACGCCACGTTTTTCGATACACAGGGTAATGACGTTGCCCAGGTGTTCCTGCGGCACCAGGATATTGGCCCGCACGATCGGCTCGCGCATGTCTTCGATGGAGGACAGATCTGGAAGCTTGGACGGGTTGTCGACGTAAATCGTTTCACCGGTTTTCAGCGCCAGCTCAAAAATAACCGTTGGCGCAGTGGTGATCAGGTCCAGGTCGTATTCGCGCTCCAGGCGCTCCTGGATGATCTCCATGTGCAGCATGCCCAGGAAGCCGCAGCGGAAGCCGAAGCCCAGGGCGTCGGAGCTTTCCGGGGTGTACTGCAACGACGAGTCGTTGAGGGTCAGCTTCTGCAAGGCTTCGCGGAAGTCTTCGAAGTCGTCGGAGCTGACCGGGAACAGGCCGGCATAAACCTGCGGCTGAATGCGTTTGAAGCCCGGCAGCACGTCGACGTCAGGGGTGGAGCTCAAGGTCAGGGTGTCACCGACCGGCGCACCGTGAATGTCCTTGATACCGGCAATGATGAAGCCCACTTCACCGGCCTTCAGGTCAGTGGTGGCGGTGTGCTTGGGGTTGAATACGCCGACGCTGTCCACCAGGTGGATCTTGCCGGTGGATTTAACCAGGATCTTGTCGCCCTTCTTCACCCGGCCATGGCGTACACGCACCAGGGAAACAACGCCCAGGTAGTTGTCGAACCAGGAATCGATGATCAACGCTTGCAGCGGATCTTCGTAGTTGCCGGTTGGCGCAGGAATGGTCTTGACCAGGCGCTCGAGCACTTCGTCGACGCCCAGGCCGGTCTTGGCGCTGCACTCGACGGCGTCGGTGGCGTCAATGCCGATGATTTTTTCGATTTCTTCTTTGACGCGGTCCGGATCGGCCTGTGGCAGGTCGATCTTGTTCAGTACCGGCATGACCTCAAGGCCCTGCTCGATCGCGGTGTAGCAGTTGGCGACGGACTGGGCTTCTACGCCCTGGCCCGCATCGACCACCAGCAAGGCGCCTTCACAGGCGGCCAGCGAGCGGCTGACTTCGTAGGTGAAGTCAACGTGGCCGGGGGTGTCAATGAAGTTCAACTGGTACTTGATACCGTCTTTGGCGGTGTAGTACAGGGTAACGCTGTGGGCCTTGATGGTGATCCCGCGTTCCCGCTCGAGGTCCATGGAGTCCAGGACCTGGGCTTCCATTTCACGCTCGGCAAGGCCGCCGCACATCTGGATGAATCGATCGGCCAGCGTCGACTTGCCATGGTCAATGTGGGCGATGATGGAGAAATTGCGGATATGACTCAAATCACTCACGGATCAACACTCAAAAAGGCTGCAGGCAGATTGCCCGCTGAAAAATAGCCGGGAATTGTACCTGATGCTCAGGCCAAACGTCATCTTTGCTGACCAGAACAAAAATGCCCCGATCTCTCGACCGGGGCATTTTTTGTTCATAAGCGCGGTATTAACCGGCTCGGCGCAACAGCCAGAACCCGGCCAGGGCGCAGATGCCCGTCGGCACCAGCACCGCAAACAGCGGCGAGAAACCGAATACCAGGCTCAACGGGCCGAGCAGGTTCTGGGCGATTTGGAAGGTAAAGCCCACGAGTACGCCGGTAAACACTCGCTGACCGAGCGTCACCGAACGCAGCGGGCCGAAGACGAACGAGATCGCCATCAGCACCAGCGCAGCGGTCACTACCGGCTGCAGCACCTTCACCCAAAATGCCAGCCAGTAGCGGCCGTTGTTCAGCCCCTGATCCTTCAGGTAATGGATATAGCTCCACAAACCGGAGATCGGCAGGCTTTCGGGGATCATCACCACTGTATTGAGCAATTCCGGCTTGAGCGAGATACCCCACTCTTCGCTCGGCACATTGATCACTTCGGTGCTGGCCTTGGTACCTTGGCCGACATTGCGGAAATAAGTCGTGGTGATGTCAGTCAGTTGCCATTTTTCATTACTGTACTGCGCGCTTTTGGCGAAACTGGACGACAGCATATGACGCTCTTTGTCGAACCTGTAGCGCGTGACACCAATCAACAGTCCGTCGGGCTGGACAGCGTTGATGTGGATGAACTCATCCCCCTGGCGGTGCCACAGGCCGTGCTTGGCGCTTTGCGCATCGCCCGAACCCTGGGCCAGGGCGCGATTGGCCTGGGCTGTGGCTTCGGACGGCGGCGCCACGTATTCGCCGATCAGCACGCTGCACACCATCAGCAACAGCATGGGCTTCATGACCGCCCAGACGATACGGCCGATGGACACACCGGCGGCCCGCATGATGGTCAGTTCGCTGTTGCTGGCCAGGCTGCCCAGGCCGATCAGGCAGCCGATCAGTGCGGCCATCGGCATCATTTCGTAAAGGCGTCGCGGGGCGGTGAGGAGCACGTAGCTCAGCACGTTCCATACGGTGTAGGTGTCGTTGACGCTTTTCATTTCATCAACCAAAGCGAACAACGATGCCAGGCCGATAATGATGCCCAGCACGGCCAGGATCGCGATCAGTACACTGCTGCCAATGTAGCGGTCGAGCTTAACCACGAGCCATCTCCTTCATGCTGCGACGACTCTGCATCTTCAAGCGCAACGGTTCCCAATAAAGTAGAGCCAGGCCAATGGACAGGAATATCGCGTGAATCCACCACAGGCCGAGCAAACGCGGCGTCTTGCCGTTCTCCAGCCAGCCACGGGCATACGTCAGTAATGTCAGGTAGGCCATATAGAGCAGGATGGCCGGCAACAGCTTGAGGAAGCGGCCCTGACGCGGGTTGACCCTGGACAGCGGCACGGCCATCAAGGTCACGATGAATACCAGCAGCGGCAGGGAAATACGCCATTGCAGCTCGGCGATGGAGCGCAGCTCCTGGCTACCGAACAGCGACGCGGTCGGCAGCGCATCGCGGTCCGTCACCTCTTCACTGATATCCGGCCTTGCGAGCATTACGCCATAGGTGTCGTACTTGATCGCCCGATAATTCGCCAGGCCAGGGCTGCCGTCATAGCGATAACCGTTTTCCAGGATCAGGTAACGGCTGCCATCCGGGCGCACTTCCTGGTGCCCGCTGTCGGCCACCAGAATCGAAATGCCACGGTCTTTCTGGTTCTCTCCCTGGTTTTTCTGGGAAATAAACACGCCACCGAGGTTGGCACGGTCATCGGTCATGGTTTCCGTGTAGGTCACCCGCGTACCGTCGTTGAGCGCCTGAAAGCGCCCAGGCTCCAGGGTGTCGAACTCAGTCATCGCATCCTGTTTGTTCAGCAGCAATTGAAACTGCATGGCGCCCTGAGGCGCCAGGCTCATGCTCAGCCAGGCCACCACCAAGGCAACACCGGCGGCCGGCACCATGGTCATGCCGAGCAGACGCTGCTGGCTCATGCCGGTGGCCGAAAGCACGGTCATTTCACTTTCAAGGTACAACCGGCCATAAGCCAGCAGAATGCCGAGAAACAGGCCAAGCGGCAGGATCAGCTGCAAAAAGCCCGGCAGCCGAAAGCCCATTATCAGGAACAATGAGCCCGGATCCAGGGCGCCGGAAGCGGCCTGAGCCAGGAATTTGACGAAACGACCACTCATGGTGATGACCAACAGCACCGCACTCACGGCACTCAGGGTCAACAGGACTTCGCGGGACAGATAACGGAAGACGATCAAACCAGACACTCCAGGGTTGTCAGGCTAAGGCGGCCAAACAAGCAAGCATACCGTTGTCGACCCGTTTGCACGGGCCGGCTAAAAAGATGGCGCATTATCCTGTGATTGACCGCGCCTGTCACTGCGCAACCTCATGCGCACATACAAAGCATGCTCCAAGGGTTGTCAGGCTCCGCTGGCGAGGTTCAAACTGCGGCCTTTGTCGCGGGTGGTTTACAGAGCTGCCACGCGTTAAAGCCTGGGTACAGACTCAGGCTCACAGACCTTTATAAGGGACCCGAAAATGGAATTGGTTGTAAAAAGCGTTAGCCCCGAAACGTTGAAAACCGCCACCCTCGTGGTCGCTGTCGGCGAAGGCCGCAAGCTCGGCGTCGCCGCCAAGCAACTGGATGAACTCAGCGGTGGCGCCATCAGCGCCGTGCTCAAGCGCGGCGACCTGGCCGGCAAAGTCGGTCAGAGCCTGCTGCTGCAAAGCCTGCCCAACCTCAAAGCCGACCGCGTATTGCTGGTGGGCGTGGGCAAGGACGCCGAACTGGGCGACCGCCCGTTCCGCAAGATCATCAGTGGCATCCTCAATACCCTCAAGGGCCTGGGCGGCAGCGATGCAGCACTGGCACTCGATGAAATCGTCGTAAAAGGCCGCGACAGCTACGGCAAGACCCGCCTGCTGGCCGAAAGCCTGGTGGACGGCGGCTACATTTTCGATCAGTTCAAGAGCCAGAAAGCCGAACCGCGCGCCCTGAAAAAAATCACCCTGCTGACCATCAAGGCGGCCCAGGCTGAAGTCGAGCGCGCCGTGACTCACGCCACCGCCATCGCCAACGGCATGTCGTTCACCCGCGACCTGGGCAACCTGCCGCCGAACATCTGCCACCCGACTTACCTGGGCGAGCAAGCCAAGGCACTGGGCAAAGAGTTCAAGGGCCTGAAAGTTGAAGTGCTGGACGAGAAGAAGATCAAGGAACTGGGCATGGGCTCGTTCTATGCCGTGGGCCAGGGCAGCGACCAGCCGCCACGCCTGATCGTGATGCAATACAACGGCGGCAAGAAGTCCGAGAAGCCTTACGCCCTGGTGGGCAAAGGCATCACCTTCGACACCGGCGGCATCAGCCTCAAGCCAGGCCTGGGCATGGATGAGATGAAGTACGACATGGGCGGCGCCGCCAGCGTGTTCGGCACGCTGCGTGCCGTGCTGGAACTCAAGCTGCCGATCAACCTGGTGTGCATCCTGGCGTGTGCCGAGAACATGCCAAGCGGCGGCGCGACCCGTCCGGGCGATATCGTCACCACCTTGAGCGGCCAGACCGTTGAAATCCTCAACACCGACGCCGAAGGCCGCCTAGTGCTGTGCGATGCGCTGACCTACGCCGAACGCTTCAAGCCACAAGCCGTGATCGACATCGCCACCCTGACCGGTGCCTGCGTGGTTGCCCTGGGCGCCCACACTTCGGGCCTGCTGGGCAACAACGATGAATTGATCGAGCAACTGCTCAGCGCCGGCAAAGCGGCCGACGACCGCGCCTGGCAACTGCCGCTGTTCGACGAGTACCAGGAGCAACTGGACAGCCCATTCGCGGACATCGCCAACATCGGCGGCCCGAAAGCCGGCACCATCACCGCGGCCTGCTTCCTGTCGCGCTTTGCCAAGAACTTCAACTGGGCGCACCTGGACATCGCCGGCACGGCCTGGACCAGCGGCGGCAAGGACAAGGGCGCCACCGGCCGCCCAGTGCCACTGCTGACTCAGTACCTGCTGGATCGCGCCAAAGCCTGAAACTGAAGATTCCGGGGCGGCCCGCGCGCCGCTCCGGTCTCAGGAACCGCAATGACCCAAGTCGACTTCTATATATTGCCCAGCGCCGATCCCTCTGCGCGCCTGGACTTTGCCTGCAAACTCACCGAAAAAGCCTGGCGCATGGGCCACCGCATCTACCTGCATTGCAGCGATGCCGCCCAGCGTGATGACCTCGACGCCCGCCTGTGGCGCTTCAAGGGCGAGAGCTTCGTGCCTCACGGCCCCGCCGAGTCCGAGCCCGAGAGCCTGGTGGTACTGGGCCTGGGCGACAGTTGCGGCGATCACCACGACCTGCTGGTCAACCTCGACCTGAAAGTACCGGCCTTTGCCAAGGCATTTGCCCGCGTGGCGGAAGTGGTGGTGGAAGACCCGGCTATTCGTCAGGCCGCGCGGGAGAGTTTCCGTTTCTACCGCGAACAGGGCTATTCTCTGCAAGATCACCGGCTACAACGACTTTGAGTACATGATGGACACGCCAAACCCTATAAAAAAAGACGACCACCTGCTGGACGACCTTGAATCGATCCGCCAGTTGCTCGGTGATGATGGCTTGCAACCGCCGCTGCTGACCGAAACGGTCGATGGCGAGGTACAGATTCCGCTGTTGTTCGACATGGTTGGTGGCAAGCCTGCTGCACCGGCGCCTGTCGCACCCGCCCCCGTTGCAGAGGCCGCGCCTGCTCCAGTTACCACCGAAAAGGCGCCCGACGCCCTGCTGCTGCACCTGGACAACGAACTGCGCGCCGCCGCACAGCTGATCATGCAAGACGTGATCGACGACTTTGCCCCGCATATTGAAACCGAGATCAAGCGCCGGCTGGATGCGCGGATGGAGCGGCTATTAAACCAATATCAAACTTGAGCCTGAAAGGCCTCAATCAACGTCGCGGCCATGGTTATCAAGAGCACCTGAAGGGCTCACTCCGTTTATGACCGTCTGTCGTAACTGTTACTTTTCACAGTAGATGCCCAGTTGATAAGGGAGAACCCTTACCTGAGATTATTCCTTGCTGGAGATCCGGGTAATGGGCGTTCCCACACTGTACTTTCCAATCCTTGAATTGACTCCTTTACCTTTTCCGATTTTCTATGGCGAAGGAACTCCAGGCCAACCCGTCACTGTATGCCAAACGAATACCGGCCTGGTGTTGGCGAGAACAAGGGTTGATGAGAACGGCAACTGGCTCGTCATATCCGATAAAGCATTGCCTTTGGGGCCCTACTCGATCTCGGCTTATTACGACCTGAGCCAAGGGTATGCACCCAATCTTCCCTTTTATGTGGGTCGCCCTCCTCTACAGGGGGGAGCTGGCAGTACCCCGCCGGATAACTCCCCAGTTCTCACTAGCATGACTTTAGTTGACTCCCTGCAACCACTGCTCATAGGGACAGCCCCGCCCAATACCACAGTTGTCATAAATCATGCGGGTGGCAACCCTCGCTATGGCAGCGTTGTTGCGGACAGTAATGGCAACTGGGAAACAACACCGATTACCGAATTCGTATTGGATGCCAATAACTGGGTGAACCTCGCCTTGATGGTAACTGATGCGGGAGGCAATGCCTTATCGCCTTCGGTGAACGTTACACTCACGGTTTGCCTGGCAAGCGGCACCGGCGGCACCGGCGGCGCCATGGTCGATGGCACGCCCCCCATTATCACCAGCCCGGCCAATAACAGCACGGTCCAGACACTCCGCCCCATCTTCACCGGCAAGGCCGCGCCCAACGGCAGGGTTTGTGTGCACAACGATGCCTACGTCTACTACGGCGATTGCTACGCCAACGCCAACGGCGACTGGAGCTACACCTTTACCCAGGAACTGGCTCCCGGCAAGGTCACGCTCATGTTCGGGCAGTTCACCCTGACCGCGCGGCTGTCGCCCGATACGGCGCACACGCTGACGCTCTCAGCCACAAGTGGTATGACCACGACCACGCCGCCGACCATTTCCACCCCGGCCAATAACAGCAGCGTCCAGACACTGCGCCCCACCGTCACCGGCAGGGCCGCGCCCAACGCCAGGGTTGGCGTGCACAACGAGGCCGTCAACGTCTATTACGGCGATTGCTACGCCAACGCCAATGGCGACTGGACCTACACCTTTACCCAGGAACTGGCGCCCGGCAAGGTCACGCTCAAGTTCGGGCAGTTCAGCCTGACCGAGCGGCTGTCGCCCGATACGGCGCACACGCTGACGCTCTCAGCCACAACGGGCATGACCACGACCACGCCGCCGACCATTTCTACCCCGGCCAACAACAGTAGCGTCCAGACACTGCGACCCACACTCACCGGCAAGGCCGCGCCCAACGCCAGGGTTGGCGTGCACAACGAGGCCGTCAACGTCTACTACGGCGATTGCTACGCCAATTCCAATGGCGACTGGACCTACACCTTTACCCAGGATCTGGCTCCCGGCAAGGTCACGCTCAAGTTCGGGCAGTTCAGCCTGACCGAGCGGCTGTCGCCCGATACCGCGCACACGCTGACGCTCTCAGCCACAACGGGCATGACCACGACCACGCCGCCGACCATTTCTACCCCGGCCAACAACAGTAGCGTCCAGACACTGCGACCCACACTCACCGGCAAGGCCGCGCCCAACGGCAGGGTTTGTGTGCATAACGATGCCTACGTCTACTACGGCGATTGCTACGCCAACGCCAACGGCGACTGGAGCTACACCTTTGCCCAAGACCTGGCTCCCGGCAAGGTCACGCTCATGTTCGGGCAGTTCACCCTGACCGCGCGGCTATCGCCCGATACGGCGCACACGCTGACGCTCTCAGCCACAACGGGCATGACCACGACCACGCCGCCGACCATTTCTACCCCGGCCAATAACAGTAGCGTCCAGACACTGCGCCCCACACTCACCGGCAAGGCCGCGCCCAACGGCCGGGTTTGTGTGCACAACGATGCCTACGTCTACTACGGCGATTGCTACGCCAACGCCAACGGCGACTGGAGCTACACCTTTGCCCAAGACCTGGCTCCCGGCAAGGTCACGCTCATGTTCGGGCAGTTCACCCTGACCGCGCGGCTATCGGCCGATACGGCTATCACATTGACACTTAGGTAACGTATCCATGGCCAATTACACACCCCCCGTCATCACTAGCCCAACGAATAACAGTACCGTCGTGTCGCTGCGCCAACAATTCATTGGCCGCTCCGTTCCGAATGCAAGAATTGGTGCATTTGATGAAAACAATACTTACCTTGGCGACACCTACGCCGACACTAACGGCGTCTGGAAATTTACGCCTGGTCAGGATCTGAAACCTGGCTCGCATACCTATAACTTTGCCCATTACAGCCACACGGAAAAGCTCTCTGACTACACCTACATCACACTCAATATTTTTGCGACCAATACCCCGCTTGCCAATGGCAGTGCACCTGTCATTACCAGCCCAACCAACGTCACTTCCACTCGCCCATTGATCACCGGCAAAGCGGCAGCCAATGCGATCGTCTACGTTTACATCAGTGGCGGCGGCATTTTGTATGGTAAACCCCAGGCAGACATAAACGGCAATTGGCAACTGCAACTGAGCCAGGAACTCTATTCCGGCGCGACGCCACTTGCCCTCGCAGAATTCAATATCGACGGTGGTCAGGTTTCTGGCTGGACGAGTGTCACCATGACCGTGAACGGAGCTCCCACGACCGGCACCGCGCTTGCCAATGGCAGTGCACCTATCATTACCAGCTCAACCAACGTCACTTCACTTCGCCCATTGATCATCGGCAAAGCGGCAGCCAACGCGATCGTCTACGTTTACATCAGTGGCGGCGGCATTTTGTATGGTAAATCCCAGGCAGATATAAACGGCGATTGGCTACTGCAACTGAGCCAGGATCTCTACCCGGGCTCGACGCCACTGGCCCTTGCAGAATTCAACGCCGGCGGGGGTCAGGTGTCTGGCTGGACGGCCACCACGATGACCGTCAACCTGACGCCCGTTGTATTCAACGGAACCGTGGACCCTCTGGGAGCCATTCAACGAGTGGGTAACTTGTTTGCGAACAGTCCTCGCCAACCCACAGGTTTCTATTTGCCCGCGGGGGCCGCACTCCACCTGAACCTGGCAGTGCTGAGCAATAATGGCAATGCACGGCCCGAACTGCATATTGGTGCTCCCGACACTAACCCGACGCCGGGCGCCTCTCTGAATTCACGCATCTACTCACTCAACGCCGGGCAGAACGTAATCACCGACCCCGACGGGGGAATGATATATTTCAATATGACCGGTCTAGACAACCGTGTGCAAATTACCTTCCAAGGCGGCATGATCCCGGTGCCTTACTTCGAACATGGTAAAACCAGCCTATTACATTACCGAGAAATGTTGCGCGCACTCGTACAATCGCCTCAAGTCGAGTTTGTGTCGGAGCGGGTCATCCTGACGATTCTTCGCGACAGCGCAGTGGCGTATCAGCATATCGACCTCAATGAACTCATGCAGACCTATGAGAGAATAGTTTCAGCGGAGGAAGCGCTTATTGGCCTGGATGGCTCTACTGCACTCCACACTCGGGCACCGCTGAAATTTCATATATGTCATGGTAAATTCCAAGGCAACGGGTTCGCCTACGCCATTCATTTCTACACTGCTTTTGCAGAAGGCGTTGGCTATATATTGATGGACCCCAAGACACTTGCGCTGGAGTCGTGGGGCCTTGCCCATGAACTGGGTCACCAGAACCAGATGCTGAGTTATCACGCGCCCGAATTTGGCGAGGTTACCAACAACTTGGCCGCTTTAGCGGTAGAGCGCGCACTGGGCAAAAAAAGTACCTTATTGGATAGAAATTCCGCAGGACAGAGTTTATGGGATATCACCCTGCCAAAATACAACAGCCCAAACATGAGCATGAGTTCTTACGGCAGTGTTTACGAACTTCTTATTCCGCTGGAACAGTTGAGGCTCGGCTTTGGTGAAGGCTTCTGGCCCACCATGAACAAAACCGCTCGAGAGCAGTGGTCATCCAGCGGTTTTGCCCCTGCACGAGACACGGCATTCGACAATCTGGCGCTCTTTTCCAGCATTGCCGCATCGGCAGATCTAAGGGGCTTCTTTACTGCTTGGGGCTTTCCCATCACGCCTGCAGGCCAGCAGAAAATAGCCGCACTCTATCTCCCTGCCCCTCGTTCCGACCTGGGTACGCTGCGCGAGTACGACTGAGCGCTGCACGTGAATTACCCCCACGTGCCAATGAGCAAAACGGGCGACGTGGGGGAATTCCCCCCCAGACCCGACCCCATGCATCGCGATGCCCTCATAGCCAGGCTGCGTGACTGCTAGCGCAGGCGCCGTGAAATTTGTTCCCCCACACCGACTCGCTCTACGCCTTCGCGGCCATCCCCGTTATACTTGTCGGCTTTCCTGAATTAATGCCAACTAGGGTCCCGCCGCGCATGGATAAGACCTACCAGCCGCACGCTATTGAAACTTCCTGGTACGAGACCTGGGAGTCCGAGAATTATTTCGCTCCGCAAGGCGCGGGTGATTCCTACACCATCATGATTCCGCCACCGAACGTCACTGGCAGCCTGCACATGGGCCATGGCTTCAACAATGCGATCATGGATGCGTTGATCCGTTTTCGCCGCATGCAGGGCCGCAACACCCTGTGGCAACCGGGCACCGACCACGCGGGTATCGCCACCCAGATGCTGGTGGAACGCCAACTTGAAGCCACCGGCCAGAACCGTCATGACCTGGGTCGCGAGAAATTCCTGGAAAAAATCTGGGAATGGAAAGACCAGTCCGGCGGCAACATCAGCCGTCAGATCCGTCGCCTGGGCTCGTCCGTAGACTGGAGCCGCGAGCGCTTCACCATGGACGATGGCCTGTCGGAAGCCGTGAAAGAAGCCTTTGTTCGCTTGCACGAAGACGGCCTGATCTACCGCGGCAAGCGCCTGGTCAACTGGGACACCAAGTTGCACACGGCGATTTCCGACCTTGAAGTGGAAAACCACGACGAGAAAGGTTTCCTGTGGAACCTCAAGTACCCGCTGGCCGACGGCGCCAAGACCGCTGAAGGCAACGACTACCTGATCGTTGCCACCACCCGTCCGGAAACCATGCTCGGCGACGCCGCCGTGGCGGTTAACCCGAACGATGAGCGCTACCATGCGCTGATCGGCAAGTTCGTCGAACTGCCGCTGGTGGGTCGTCGCATCCCGATTATCGCTGACGACTACTGCGACCCTGAATTCGGCACCGGCTGCGTGAAAATCACCCCGGCCCACGATTTCAACGACTATGAAGTCGGCAAGCGCCATAACCTGCCGCTGCTGAACATCTTCGACAAGAACGCCGCCGTGCTGCCGGCCTGCCAAGTGTTCAACCTCGACGGCACGCTGAACGAAAGCATCGACGGCAAGATCCCGGCCGAATACGCCGGTCTCGACCGTTTTGAAGCGCGCAAGCAAATCGTGGCCGCCTTCGACGCCGCCGGCCTGCTGGTCAGCGTTGATGACCACGGCCTGAAAGTGCCGAAGGGCGACCGCTCCGGCACCGTGATCGAGCCTTGGCTGACCGACCAGTGGTACGTGTCCACCAAGCCGTTGGCAGAACCGGCGATTGCGGCGGTGGAAGATGGCCGTATCGCATTTGTGCCTAAACAGTACGAAAACATGTACTTCTCGTGGATGCGCGACATCCAGGACTGGTGCATCAGCCGTCAGCTGTGGTGGGGCCACCGGATTCCGGCCTGGTACGACGAGTCGGGCAAGGTCTACGTTGGACGCGACGAAGCCGAAGTGCGCGCCAAGCACAACCTCGGCCCGGACGTTGCGCTGCAACAGGACAACGACGTGCTGGACACCTGGTTCAGCTCCGGCCTGTGGACCTTCTCCACCCTGGGCTGGCCGCAGCAAACCGAGTTCCTGAAGAAATTCCACTCCACCGACGTGCTGGTCACCGGTTTCGACATCATTTTCTTCTGGGTTGCCCGGATGATCATGCTCACCATGCACCTGGTGAAGAACGAGGACGGCACCCCGCAGGTACCGTTCAAGACCGTGTACGTGCACGGCCTGGTGCGTGATGGCCAGGGCCAGAAGATGTCCAAGTCCAAAGGCAACGTCCTGGACCCGCTGGACATCATCGACGGCATCGACCTGGAAACCCTGGTGCAGAAACGCACCTCGGGCCTGATGCAGCCGAAACTGGCGAAGAAGATCGAGAAGCAGACCCGCGACGAGTTCGCCGAAGGCATCGCCAGCTACGGCACCGACGCCCTGCGCTTTACCTTCTGCTCGCTGGCCTCCACCGGTCGCGACATCAAGTTCGACATGGGCCGCGTCGAGGGCTATCGCAATTTCTGCAACAAGATCTGGAACGCCGCGCGCTACGTGCTGGATAAAGGCGAAGACTGCGGCCAGAACGGCGAAGCCTATGAGCTGAGCCTGGCTGACCGCTGGATCATCTCGCAGCTGCAACGCACCGAAGCCGAAGTGACTCGCCAACTCGATCAATTCCGTTTCGACCTGGCCGCGCAGGCCTTGTACGAGTTCATCTGGAACCAGTATTGCGACTGGTACCTGGAACTGTCCAAGCCTGTGCTGTGGGACGAAAACGCGCCGATCGAGCGCCAGCGCGGCACCCGTCGAACCCTGGTGCGCGTGCTCGAAGTGGCCCTGCGCCTGGCGCACCCGTTCATGCCGTTCATCACCGAAGAAATCTGGCAGCGCCTCGCGCCGCTGGCCGGTATCGAAGGCAAGACCATCATGCTGCAACCTTGGCCAGTGGCCAACGAAGCACGCATCGATGAGGCCGCCGAAAGCGATATCGAATGGCTCAAGACCCTGATGCTCGGCACGCGCAACATCCGCGCCGAGATGAACATCGGGCCGGGCAAGCCACTGGCCGTATTCGTGAAGAACGCCAGCGCCGAAGATCAGCGCCGCCTCACCGAGAACGACGCGCTGCTCAAGAAGCTGGCGAAGCTGGAGTCGATCACGGTATTGGCTGACGACGCCGAAGCACCGCTGTCCGCGACCGCGCTGGTTGGCGAGATGGAAGTGCTGGTGCCGATGGCCGGCCTGATCGACAAGGGCGCGGAACTGGCCCGTCTCGATAAGGAAATTGCACGCCTGCAAGGCGAAGTGCAGCGCGTGGGCGGCAAGCTGTCCAACGCAGCGTTCGTCGACAAGGCCCCGGCGGAGGTGATCGATAAGGAGCGCGCCAAGTTGGCTGAAGCTGAACAGGCTCAGGGCAAGTTGGCGGAGCAACGCAGTCGGATTGCCAGCTTGTAAGTCAATGCTGGAATAAAAAGAGAGACCTTCGGGTCTCTTTTTTTTGCGCAAAATTAACGGATCTAACTATGGAGACAATTAAGCGCGAAAAGTTATAAAAAACTGTCAACATTGACAGTATCAACCCACTGGAAAGCCGCATTACTCTGAAACAAAGCTCTCTGCCGTGCATCATTTTGCAGCCAGGAGGCAGCCTAATTTTTAAGGAGTTTCCAGATGGCTAATTCGACAGCTGTTAAACAACGTGTCCTTGACGAAGGTAGCCCGAATATTCATGGGGTCGACCCCTTTTCGGGCGCATTTTGCACATTTATACCGATAGCTGAATTAGTTGGAAATAATGGGTTGGGCCCGACTTTGGATCTGAAGGTTTACCACACGTCGGGCCGCGGCGCCCACTACCTCGAAAATTGTAGTATCCGATTTAACCATGCTTATTTTTACGAAGACCTTCTACCAAAACTTCCGAGCAAAAATTACGGCGAAATTTACTTAGAGAACGGAGCCCGTTGGACATGGGACGCAAAAAACGATATTGCCTTACCCCACGTCGTTATCAGCCGGGATGGCGAGCAACTTAAATTCACACATAAAAGTGGAAAACAAGAACATCTTACCAAATTCCGAGCCCCCTCATCCAACCCGCAAATAGATGAAGGCTATTACCTTCCAACTACAATAAGTTCACCCTCTGGGCATAAAATTTACCTCCAATGGGATTTGATTAAAAAAACCAACTCACTCATAAAACTGCCGCTCCCACGCCTACAGTCAGTATCCGACGAGTCAGGAACCCTATTGACCGTTGGTTACACCATGCTCGGCAGCATAATGCAGGTCACTTTCAATGTATGGCCAGGAACCAACGACAATTACACGATGGATTTTCAATTTACCGAGGGCTTGTTGAGTACAGTACGGCAGAGCAACCGGACAGACACGACAGCGTTCGAGTACACCGGCCCTATCAGCAAAATAAAACACAGCAGCGGCCTCACGGAGGCAATTAGTTATCAGAACGGCAAAGTTTCCAACCACCTTATTACCGACGACAACGCGACCATCATACAAAACAATCAATATATTTACACCACTTCAAAAAGCAACCAAATCACCTCAGTAACGGAGATAGGCAATAAAAAAACTGAATATCAGTTTTCGACCAACCGCCTACCGACAAAAGAAACAACTTGGGTAGATGGCTTATTATTGAAAACCGTTGAGTTAAGTAGAGCCGTGAAAAAAGGAGGGACGGTCCTCACGGGTGCCGCTAATGACCCCCTCCCAGACCGTATTGAAAGCACCACTAGCACGACCTACACCAACCCCGACCTGACCGCTCGCACGGAAGTCGTCGTTATCACAATGGACACCTTAGGCAACATCATTTCAAAGACAGAAAACGGCGTAACAACGGAGTGGACTTATTATCGGGGAATGCTGGAAGAAGACATACTCGTCAAAACAGAAAGAGTTAACACTCCCACAACGCCTTTGAGTGTTATTGCGGCCATAGGTGATTACGCGAACCCTATCGGCTGGGGATACCTGCTGTTCGGTAAAGCCGGGTTGACCTGGGGTACACGTGAGCTGCGCAAAAAGGTTCTTTCGCCTTACGTCACCAGTAACGGTCAAAAGACCTTCAACCTCCCGGTGGCCATTCGTTGCCCTGGCGACCCAAATTACTTCAAGGTTCACGTCGAATCCGAAAAGGTCTATACCCTGAACAACGGCCAACGGACTGACTTGCAGTGGACCTTCTACAGTTACGATGGGCTGCCGGTCAAAGACGCCCTGGTAAAAGGTCCAACCCTCAAACCTTCGAAAAAATTGACAATCTATAACCCGGTTGGGGATGCCAATGGCAGGCTCTCATCATGGGCGAACGGCAACATGGTGCTTGAAGAGAATACTTATAATACTGACGTTAATTCACCTCACCATGGGCGGTTATTGAACAGCACGCAATCTATCCTTGACGCCGCCGGCAAGGTCGTTCCGGGCTCTGTAGTCAGTACTGCGATCGGCTACGGGCTTTGCAACAATCAACTCACTACAACCACTTCTGTGACCGCGGGCACTGCACCTGCAGTCACCGGAACTCAAGTCATTCAAACGCTCACCGGCTTGCTTAAGGCCCACATTGATGCCCAAGACAATACGACCCTTTATGAATACGACGCGCAGCGCCGTATAATCCAACAAACCGTGTATGCCGGCGAGCCCGAGCTCAAAGGCACGACCACTTTCACCTACGTAGACGCTGGCACCGAAACTCAAGTAACGCGTACCAGCCCGTTCGGAGAACAAAGCAGAGACGTATTTGATACGTTGGGCCGGCCCATCCGAAACGAGTGGCTGCACACTGATGGTTCATGGCTGAAGTTATACGAAATAACTTACGACGCCCAAGGTCGAGAGGCGTCCACGACACAATTCGACTACACCGCCAATAAAACGCAATTGCCCACGCAAACACGTAACTTCAGCTATGACCGCTGGGGGCAGCTCTCAGAAATCAAGTGGGCCGCGAGTGGTGAGACCGAGAATTTTTCGTACGACCCGGTCAACCGCAAGACCTCAACCTGGGTAGCACAAGGCAGTGAAACGGGCGGGCGCACCATACAGGTATTCGACGAACCCGGTGGAGAACAACGCCACGAGTCGTATCTTCATGCCAATGGTAAGTTCGTGAGCTCACAGACGTATCGCTACAACGCCCTAGGTCGTCTGACCACCGAGACTTCAAGCGAGGCATATGCGATTCACCGTAATTACGACGCTTTTGGTCGCGTAAGCCGTCTGGAAACCGCAGGTATCACAACGATTAATGACTTTCCTGCCCATATTCAAGCACCCGTAGCGACAGCTGCCAAGCTGGAATCCAGCGGCCAAACAGTTTCACTGGGCACCCAGACAGTAGATGGCCTGAGCCGCGTGACGGCTACCGTACTCGGCGGCACTAAAGTGAACTATGCCTATATCGGCAGCGGGAATTGGGGCAAAGCAGATACTCAACCCAGCGCAACGATCACCTCATCTACTCGCATTAAGCTGAGCAATGCTTGGGACGCGCAAACCCGTACCCTTACTGAAACCATTACCGGAGGCATTAGCCTAGGTAGTGATTCAACTACCTCTCAAGCAAGATACGAATACTCCATTCAAGGCCTCTTATTGCGATCAACTGATGCGTTCGGCAACAGCACTCAATACACTTACGACACCCAAGGCCGTCTACTGAACAGCGCCAGCGCAACGCTGACCGTAGACTTTATATATGGCCCGCTAGGTAGACTGGAATCCGAAATATTGAATGATCTAACCCATGGTAAGACCATGACGACTGCGTACACTTACAACGCATCCGGTCAAGAAATTCAACGTCAATTCAACGCTACAGGTTTTCCACCCCTTACATTAAAAACAACGTATACCACCTCTTTAATCGCTGAAATGGAAATGCTGCAAGGTGCATCACTGTTGCGCAAGGAAGAGTACCGTTACGATTTCAGAGGGCAACTCGAAACCTATCTGTGCAGCGGCCCCCATAAACCCTCCACGCCTGACCGCTATGTGATTGACCGACAGGATTTCAAATACGACATGGCCGGCAACCTGATTCAATGTACCGTGACAAGCAATGGCAGTACGTTTATCGATAGCTACACATTTGGGGCTGCAGACCCCTGCCAACCTCAATCCACTACACTTCAGAGAGGTACGACTCAACAAACCCATTCTTATAAATATGACAGCCTTGGTTATTTGATAAACAAAGACGGCTTCCCACTCACTTACAATATGCAGGGTCAATTAACCGTTCACAGTGACGCACAACAACGTTTCGACTACCATTACGACAACATTGGCCGACTCGCTGGGTGCTCAGGTACGGGCCACTACGACCAGTATTATTATAAAGATGACTTCCAATACGCTCGGAAAGGTGTATTTAGCAGCAATGGAGTTTTTAGCTACCGCACTTCTATTTTGATGAACCAGAGCACTTCCTGCTTATTGCTGCAACAGAGTATCAACCAAGACAGCAACATGCCAACAACAAGCCGCAGTTTCGAGGTAAAAGACATCAAAGGCTCGGTGATTGCCAGTTACGACCTGTCGACCAATTCAATTTCATACTTCGTTTACACGCCATACGGCTATCGCCCTCATACCATCGATCAGCGCTCGTGGGTTGGGTTTAACGGCCACCCCATGGACAGCGTTACCGGTAATTATCCTCTGGGGAACGGAGCGAGAGTCTACAATCCCGCGAAACAAAGCTTTGACGCTCCTGACCCTATCAGTCCGTTTGGTGCAGGTGGATCAAATCGATATCGGTATTGCAGCAACGACCCGGTCAATAAAAGTGACCCCTCTGGGTTCGCGGAGGTCTTGAACCAATACTCTGTCATTACCCACGCGCCAGCGATCGAAAACCCGGTTGTAGCCGCTGTGGGGATGGGCGTAATCGGTATCGCACTGGCACCCTTTACCGGCGGTGCTTCAATAGGGTGGACGGTAGCAGCGGTAGGTTTAGCTACTGTGTCCGCGGGCTTTGGTATCGCCTCTGCGGCACTACGAGAAAGTGACCCTGACCTCTCAGAAGCATTAGGTTGGGCTGCACTCGGGACCGGTCTGCTCGAAGCAGGCGCAGGCGCCGGGCTAGCTTTGCGCGCTGCAAGAGCAGGGGCAAAGGGGGCAGCCAGGGAAACCAGTCTCGCGTATCAACACAGCAGCATAGCCAAAGGCCAGATGGGCGTTGAAACGCTGACCGTTAAGACACGGAGTCTTGGTTTTCACAATGGACCCGCTTCATATGAGCTTTACAGCGGAGGTCCGAACGCTACTAAAGCGTATATTTACAGCCACGGAGCGTCGCGTGCCGAGAAGTTCCGATTCGCTCTTCCATCAGGAGTGGACCTTCATTTTTTCGCACCTAAAGGCGCGTCAATTGCGACAGATGATAGCCGATTGCTACAGCATCTTTCGGGAAGGCTGAATGGAAACTATATAAGCAAAGCACACAATTCACTTAACCCCAAATTAGCACCCGACTATATCTTGACCGAGTTCAAGCCTAAAGACATGGTAACCAACAATATTCTCAAAACGCCGCAAGACCTGGACAAAGTAATGAAACAATTAGCAGCGGCCCATAGTATCGATATTATTCGCCCTAAGGGTCAGATACCGCTCAGCGAATTGATCACGTCACTTCAAGCGCAGAACTACAAAAAAATATACGGCTCGTTTTGCCGGGGTCCTATTCGGGATTTCGTTGGCGTCGCAGAAATCAAAAGAATAAGACATTCAAAATGGCGCATGTTCGTACTGGACATGGACGCCTCATTGGCTAATCGAGTTTAACCAAGCAACATCCCCTACTCACGATGGAGACCTCGCTAACACCGCGCTCCCGATGCACTCGGGAGCCGGCATCGACCTGATACACGCCGCCACCAAGTTGAAAGTGCCCCCCCCTAAGGAAGGTCTGAAGTACCCACCGTTTTTTGATCCCCTCTTTGCGTGAGGTTCAAAAAGCGCTGATTCGGTCGAACATTAGACCTTTCCACTTCTTAATTCATGATTTTCCTCTAAGTCGCGCTATTTCAGGGCGATTAGCCCGCATTACAGGCGCACCTCTCCAGTATTCAACAATCGTTTTCGCACCATGCACAAGTTCGACGAGGCGAACAACGTCGTCTGCTGAGCACTGTTTTTCGTCAGACCACGAAAGCGCACTTTCGTATAGCCAAACTGGCGCTTGATCACCCGAAACGGATGCTCAACCTTGGCTCTGACTTGCGCTTTCGCATTACTTGCGTCACGTCCGCCACGTTGGTAGGTGTACCGACAACGCTATGAACCAAGCCCGAATCCGCATTCACGCCAATGTGGGACTTCATTCCAAAAAAGTACTGATTGCCTCTCTTGGTCTGATGCATCTCGGGGTCGCGTTTCTTGTCTTTATTCTTGGTTGAGCTGGGGGCATTAATGATCGTCGTATCCACTATCGCTCCATGGCGCAACATCAATCCACGGTCACCCAGATAACCGTTGACAACCTGCAAAATCCCACCCGCCAGCTCATGTTTCTCCAGCAAGCGGCGAAAGTTGAGGATCGTGGTTTCGTCAGGAATTCGATCCAGATGCAGCCCCGCAAACTGGCGCAGGATCGTCGTTCATACAGCGATTCCTCCATCGCCGGATCGCTGTAACCGAACCAGTTCTTCATCAGATGAACCCGCAACATGGCCACCAACGGATACGCCGGACGACCACCGTCGCCCTTCGGATAATGTGGATCGATCAAGGCAATCAAACCCTTCCAGGGCAACACCTGATCCATCTCGATCAGGAAGCGCTCGCGGCGAGTCTGCTTACGTTGCCGGCGTACGCGGCAGCGGCGAAGGACATCTGTTTCATCGGGCTCAACCGTTTGATTCGTGTGCGGGGGCTATTTCACCAGATCTGGACGTCTTTTTCAGAGTTTCCCCAAGCCACTGCACAATACTTGTTCATAACTTCAAACTCCTTTTAATAAAAATAAAAAATTTTTCGAACCTTTAAAAAACCAACATGTTGCTAAATGATTAATCTACTGTCAGAAATAACAGGCAGGCTAATTTTTCAGAAATACAAACCTATTGTTTTATTCCGTATTGGCTACCTGCGTGTGCCGCGACACGTTAGATACTCCGCTCTTCGGCCATGAATGTGGGACAATACGCGCCATTTTTAAGCCAACCCCAGAGCCAGCATGACCGCGCCCAGCCCCCCCAAACCGCCACGCAAGAAACCTGTGACCCCGGCCAAGCCCGTCGCCCCGCGCAAAGAGGCCACCCTGCACCCGCGCAACCGCCACACCGGCCGTTACGACTTCCCGGCGCTGATCAAGACCACGCCGGAACTGGCGAAATTCGTGATCATCAACCCTTATGGCAAGGAAAGTATCGACTTTGCCAGCCCGGACGCGGTGCGGGTGTTCAACCGGGCGCTGTTGAAAGCCTTCTATGGCATCCAGCATTGGGATATCCCGCAGGATTACCTCTGCCCGCCGGTGCCGGGGCGCGCGGACTACGTGCATTTCCTCGCCGACCTGTTGGCCAGCGTCAACGACGGCAAGATCCCGCGCGGTTCCATCGTCAAGGTGCTGGACATCGGCATGGGCGCCAACTGCGTCTATCCGCTGATTGGCTATATGGAGTACCGCTGGAACTTCCTCGGCTCGGAGGTCGACCCGATCGCCGTGGCGGCTGCCAAGGCCATCGTGCAGTCCAATGACCTGAGCAAGGTCATCCAACTGCGCCAGCAAACCAACCCCAAGCAGATCCTGTTGGGCCTGCTGGAGCCGGGCGAGCGTTTTGACCTGACCATGTGCAACCCGCCATTCCACGCGTCCATGGACGAAGCCACCAAGGGCAGCGAGCGTAAATGGCGCGCCCTGGGCAAGGCCGACCCCAAGCGCAAGTTGCCGGTGCTGAACTTCGGTGGCCAATCGGCGGAGTTGTGGTGTGAAGGTGGTGAAGCGCGCTTTGTAACGCAGTTGATCGCCGAGAGTGCGCACTTTGCCCACAAGGTGTTGTGGTTCAGCACCCTGGTGTCAAAAGCGTCGAACTTGCCCGCGATCGAGACCGCCTTGAAAAAAGCCGGCGTACTCGAAAGCCAGGTGGTGGAGATGTCCCAGGGCCAGAAGCAAAGCCGTTTTGTGGCCTGGACCTTCCAGACCAAGAATGAGCAGCAGATCTGGCGCCAGCGCTGGGTGCGCGACTAACCGTGCTGCAGGCGCGAACTTGATGTGGCGAGGGAGCTTGCTCCCGCTGGAGAGCGAAGCGCTCCCAAGATTTTGGGGCCGCTGCGCAGCCCAGCGGGAGCAAGCTCCCTCGCCACAGTAACAGCGCTCCACACCCAAATCGCAGGCAACAAAAAACCGTGCCCGGATTGCTCCGGAGCACGGTTTTTTTTGCTGCGTCTTACTTGTTAACAGCGTCGGTCAGGCCTTTGGCCACAACCAGCTTGATAACTTTCTTGGCAGCGATTTCGATGGCAGCGCCAGTCGAAGGGTTACGGCCAGTACGGGCTGGACGCTCAGTCACTTTCAGTTTGCCAACGCCTGGCAGAGTGATTTCGCCGCCGTTTTCCAGCTGGTCAGCAACAACTTGGCTCAGTTGGTCCAGCAGAGCGCGCACGGTAGTTTTCGGTGCGTCTACTGCTTCAGCCAGGTCAGCGATCAGTTGGTCTTTAGTAATAGCCATTGTGGTGTTCCTTCCCTATCAAATTCATATGGATTGCAGAGTGCAGTGTCAGCCGTCGAGCCCGACCGTCATGGCCTGGCACCCCCGGCCATAACCACGGAGATCGGGGTTATAGATGCTTGAAACGGGGATTGGTTCGACCTGACAGATGCTGAATGCACGCTTAACGCCGAGTCTTGGCGTAAGACGGGGCAAAACTAGCACAGAGACGGGGAAATATCCGCCTCAACATACCCATTTGGTCAGCTTTATCGCTCTAAACCGTGAAAAAAAGGCATATAGGCCGTCGGAGAGCAGCCAAAACGCCCTTCGAAGCGTGCCATGCCCAATGGGTGCGGTACACTGGGCGACTTTTTGGGGAGGCCAACCGCTCCCCTTCAACCAGCCGAGAAGCCTATGCCGATCCGTCATTGCATTGTTCACCTGATCGACAAAAAACCCGACGGCACACCTGCAGTTCTGCATGCCCGCGATTCGGAGCTGTCCGAGTCCGCCGCCATCGAGAACATGCTTGCCGACCTCAACGAGAGCTATAACGCCAAACAAGGCAAGGCCTGGGGTTTCTTCCATGCCGAGTCCGGCGCGCACCCGTTCAGCGGCTGGTTGAAGGACTATTTCGACGGTGGCCAGGATTTCACCACCTTCAGCCGCACGGCGGTCGAGCACCTGCAAAAACTGATGGAGGAGTCCAACCTCTCCACCGGCGGCCACGTGCTGTTTGCCCACTACCAACAAGGCATGACGGACTACCTGGCCATCGCCCTGCTCCACCACAGCGAAGGCGTGGCCGTGACCGACGAGCTGGACGTGACCCCGTCACGCCACCTGGACCTCGGCCAACTGCACCTGGCGGCGCGCATCAACGTCTCCGAGTGGCAGAACAACAAGCAGTCCAAGCAGTACATCTCCTTTATCAAGGGCAAGAACGGCAAGAAGGTCTCCGAGTATTTCCGCGACTTTATCGGCTGCCAGGAAGGCGTCGACGGCCCGGGCGAGACCCGCACCTTGCTCAAGGCCTTCAGTGACTTCGTGGAAAGCGAAGACCTGCCGGACGAATCCGCCCGCGAGAAAACCAAAACCCTGGTGGACTACGCCAGCAGCCAGGCCAAGCTCGGCGAGCCGATGGGCCTGGAAGAACTGTCGGGCTTGATCGATGAAGATCGGCCTAAGGCGTTCTACGACCATATCCGCAACAAGGACTACGGCCTGTCGCCGGAGATCCCGGCCGACAAACGCACCCTTAACCAGTTCCGCCGCTTCACCGGCCGCGCTGAAGGCTTGTCCATCAGCTTTGAAGCCCACCTGTTGGGCGACAAGATCGAATACGACGAAGCCGCCGGCACCTTGATCATCAAGGGCCTGCCGACCCAACTGACCGACCAGCTCAAGCGCCGTAACTGATGCTCGGCGGGGTTCTGAAGAAAGTCCTGCTGGTGTTGCTGGTCGTGGTGGTCATCCAGAACTGGGGCAAGATCGAGCGGCTGTTCAACCCCTCGCAGGTGGTGTCCGAGCAAATACGCGCCTCAGCGCGCGTGGTGCTCTATTCCACCGAGTGGTGTGGCTACTGCAAGCAGACCCGGCGCTTCCTGGACCAGAAAGGCATCCCGTACCAGGCGCTGGATATCGAGAAAGACGCCCAGGCGCGCAAGGCCTATGAGGCGCTGGGCGGCGGCGGGATTCCGTTTGTGGACGTGAATGGCACGTTGATTCGCGATTACAACCCGGATGCGATCATGGCTGCCTTGAAATAACCCACTGTGTAAAAACACCGCAGATCAAATGTGGGAGCGGGCTTTTGTGGGAGCTGGCTTGCCTGCGATAGCCTCAACTCGGTCCTGATGAAAAACCGAGGTGTCTGCATCGCAGGCAAGCCAGCTCCCACACAAGCCTTCCCACATTTTGCTCTGCGGCAGCCTTAGTTAGAAATTGGCTTCCAACGACACCATCGCCGTGCGCTCTTCACCCACGTTGTAATACGCAGTGCTCGGCGCCAAGCCATTCACAGGGGCCGAGTTGAATGCCACGGTGCGCGCCGAACTCAGGTATTCCTTGTCGAACACGTTGAGCATCGAGAACCGCAACGCCGCTGACTTGATGACCTTCTTGTCCACCGGCAAGTAAATACCAGCGTTCAGGTCGAACACCGTGCGGCCTTCGATCTTTTCCTTGTTGGTCAAATCGCCATAGAAGCTGCCGACGTATTTGCCCGCGATGTTGCCGTAGAAGCGCGCATCGTCATACCCGAACACCAGGTTGAACATGTTTTCCGGCACGTTAGCCAGTTGCTTGCCTGCCGTGGGCAACAACACGTTTTTGCTGAGCAAATTGTCTTGCTGCTCCGACTTCGTGTAGGTGTACGAAGCGTAGTAGTTAAAGTTATGCGGCAGCAGGCCACTCCACTCCAGCTCCAGGCCTTTGTTCTCGACGCTGCCGACGTTGAGCACCATGTAGTCACCGGCTGAGTCGGTGGTCGACACCTGACGGTCCTTGAAGCTGATGTAGAACAAGGTCGCGCTCAGAGCCATATCGTCTTCGCTGTAGCGCCAGCCGAGTTCCTGGTTCCAGCTCAACTCGGACTTCAAGCTGACGGAATCGCCCTTGTTGTACAGCACGTAGTTGGGTGGCGTGCGCATGTTGCGGGTGACGTTGTAGAACGCCTGGTTGCTCTCGTCGACCTGGTACTTGGCGCTGAAGCTCGGCAAGAACTGGTGGTAACGGGTATTACGTTTTTCCGGCTTGTCGTACAGGCTGCCCAAGTTGTTGCCGTCACGCTCGACATATTGGTACGCCAGGGTGCCGACAAAACTCAGGTCCGGCGTGGCTTGCCAGCTGTCCTGCACCCAGAGTTTCTGCGACGGGGTGACGGTGTAATAGTGGCGGCCCTGGACGGTGGCGCCGTTCTTGTCGACCACTTGGCCGCCGCTGTTGTAGTCGCCCCACACATCATCCGGCGCGCCTTCGCTGTTGATCCCGATAAAGGGTTGGGTCTGACGCTGGCGTGCGCGTTCATACCAATAGCCGTAGTCCAGACTGTGTGCTTCGTTGATGTCCCACTTCAGTTTGGCGGTGACGCCAGGGCGCCAGGTCTCGGTCCACGAAGGGCGATAGTAGTTGGCCGATTGCAGGTTGCTCAGGTCGTAGTTGCCGGCCTTGTCGGATTTTGGCCCCAGGTTCGACGCGGTCTGCCCGCTGAAACTGCCACCGTTGGCCCAGTAGTAATACGGCGTAACCGTCAGCGCCAGGTTGTCTTGCAACTGCCAGCGCTGGGTCAGCGTGGCGTTGACGCTTTCGAACGGATTGCGGTTGAGCTTGTAGGACGACGACAATAAACCTGCCTTGTAAACCGGCGTTTCCGAGTAGTCCTTGCGTCGCCCCTCATTGTCGAATTGCGCCTTGCTCAGGGTGTTGTAGTTGTAGTTTTCCTGGTTGTTGTACTTCACCGTGGCCAGGGTCGAGTTGCCGCTACCGTCCTCGAACAGGCTGCTCCACTCGACTTTGTCGCTGCGCATCGTGCCTTTGCCGCGCCATTTGTCGCCTTCCAGGTGAGACGCCGACACCCACGTCTTGAGCCCACCGAAATCACCGGTGTTGACCCGCACGAAGGTCTTGCGCAAGTCATTGGCACCGACAATCTGTTTGGCAAACAGCCCGGACTCTTGAGTCGGCCGAATGGTGATCATGCCGATGTTGCCGCCGCTGGAGCCGATGTGCGGGCCGTCCGCCTCGGAGGAGCCTTGGGTGACAAACACTTCGGCGAGGTTTTCCGGGTCGCCCAGTTGGTTTGAATAGACGCTGTAGTTGCCCGAATCGTTGATCGGCACGCCGTCGACAGACACCCCGACCTGGTCGGAGCTCATGCCGCGCATGGTGAAGTTGGTGCCACTGGTGCCGCTCGCGTCGTCGCTGGAAACGTTGATGCCCGGCGTGTACTTGAGCTTGTCGATGGCATTGGCGGTCGCCGACATTTCGTCCATGGCTTCCTTGGTCACCGTCGACCGCGCCTTGGCACTTTCTTCGCGAATCATGTGCCCGTTGCCCAGGGTTTGTTTGCCGGCCACGTTCACCGAACCCACATCTTGAGTGTCGTCCGCCAAAACCAGCGGCGCAAAACCACCCAGGCCCGATGCTAAAAGCAGGGCATATACGTTGTTGTAGTTCACCTGTAGATCCCTTACTGACGTTGCTCTGTTGTATGGGTCGTCGCTCGGCAACCGTTGGCAGACGACGCATGGCTTCCTGACCACTCGCTCAGGAACCCGGCGATGATCCACGCCACGTGTAACGGTTTGGTGACAGGTTTGGGTGATTGCGATGAAGGTTCGGTGAAAGGCCGGCAGGTGCCGTGATGCAAGGCCTGCAGAGACCGTCTGGAGAATATTCAGGGGGAATTGAGGCCTGCTGTGTGTCTAACGCAACACAATCACCCGACCCAACAGGCTGTGCTGTTCGAACCCAAGCACCGCCTGCAACGCATTCAGCACCGCCTGCGGGTCTTTGCTCGGAAAGCTGCCGCTGACGCGTTTGGCGGCCATTTCGTCGTTAAGCAGCAGGATGCGGCCGGGGTAGTAACGGCTCAGGTCCTGCACCACGTCGGCGAGCGGCGCCTTGTAGTAGTTGAGCCAACCGTCACGCCAGGCCAGGCGTGATTCGCTGTCGACTGCATGCATGGCTTCGGCCACACCTTCGGCGTAGGCCACTTGCTGGCCCGCCGTCAGAATTTGCTGCTGGCCCTGCTTGGATGGCGTCACACCCACCCGGCCGGACAGCACCGTCACCTGGGCGCCAGCCGGTTGCAGACGCACTTCGAACTGGGTGCCCAACACCCGCGCTTCGCCGCTGCCGGCCTCGACCACAAACGGCGCGCCCGTGTGAGTCACGCTGAAAAAGCCTGCGCCGCGACGCAACTGGATATGGCGCTCGCCGTGGCTGAAATCCACGGCGATAGCGCTGTCGGCATCCAGCGTGACCTGGGATTGATCGGCCAGGGTCACGGTCTTCACCTGCCCCGGCGCCGTCACATAATCAGCGCCGAAGTCATCGACCCAGCGCGACGGCTGCCAGCCGGCGCCCATCGACACCATCACCAGCAGGCACGCGGCCATGGCCAGGGCGCCGGACCAGCGCCTTGCCCGTGAGCGCTTCGAGGTGTTCATCGCATTCAGGTAGCCCTGCAACGCCAAGGCGTCCTCGTCCGCCAGTTTGCGCGCCGGCACTTCGCTCAATTCCCACAGCACCTGGGCCTGGGCATAGGCCTCGACGTGCGCGGGGTCGGCACGCAACCAGCGGCTGAACGTGGCCTGATCACCACTGCTGGGCTGGTCGTGCAGCAAGCTCAGCCAGTCGAGGGCGGCCTGCTCCTGGGCGGGCGTGGGGGTGACGTTCACGGTGCTTTCCCTGGCGTGCGTGGGGGCGGTGGTTCGCGAAGGCTGGCTTTGCAGGCTTCGAGGGCACGCATCATATGTTTTTCCACGGCGCTTTGGGACAAGCCCATGGCTTTGGCGATTTGCGCATATTTGCGGCCGTGAATGCGGTTAAGCAGGAAAATCTGCCGGGTGCGCTCGGGCAGGCTGCGCAGGGCAGCTTCGACATGGCGCAAGTCATTGCCCGCTTCAAGTGCGGCCTGGGGCTCGGAGCCCTGATTGTCCTGTTGCTCCGGCAGCCAGCCCTCGTTGCTGCGTACGCGCGCGCCTTCGCTGCGCAGGTGGTCGATGGCGATGTTGCCGGCGCAGCGCAACAGGTAGGTGCTAAGTTCTTCGACCTGCACCAACGGCCGCCGCCAGAAACGCAGGAACAGGTCTTGCACCAGGTCGGCGGCGGTGGCGCGGCAGCCCACGCGTCGGCTGACCAGCGCTTCCATTTGCGAGCGCTGCGATAAAAACACCTGCAGGAAATGCGCACGCCCACCGGCCACATCGGTGTGCGGGCTGTCTTGGGATTCCGGTGGGGTGCTGATCATCATGGCATGCTCAGAGTAAGGCGAACGCCGCAACCGGGCTGGCCAGCAGGCCAACGCCCGCCAGGATCAAGGCCAGCCTTGGCCGATACGGCAACAGCATCACCAGCAGCAGCGCGCTGAGCATCAATACCGCGCACCATTCCACCAGCCCTTGGGCCCAACCCGAGGCACTCACCGCAGGCCAAGTCGACAGCGCCAGCAGCAACCAACCGGCCACGCGCAAGGCCAGACGCCTTGGTGGCGAGGGTTTGCTGTGGAGCAATTCACCGTGATGGCGATCGGTGGACAGGCACAGCGCGACGAACCCGGCGTAACACATCAGCAAAGCGAGCAACATTCAGTTCGCCTCCTGCTTGAGCGTCAATCCGCGCGCGCGTTCGGCCTTGGGCTGAGGCGCCGCGCGGTGCTGCATTTTCCAGGCGGCCCAGGTCAGGAACAGGCCGCTGGCCAGGCAGGTCAGGTCGAAGCCGGCCATGGCCCAGTCACCGCGGGCCAGTGACGCGCCCACGTGCTGCGAAGTGGTCAGCGCGTTGAGCAATGGAATCGCCACAAACAGCAATGCGCCGACACTCAATTGCTCAACCCAGCCCTGACGGCCTCGACGCAATACGGCGTGCAACAGGCTCAAGCCCCAGGCAATAAAAAACACCTGCACTTCCCAGTCTGAACGCCCGGCAAAGCTCACCGGCAACAAGCGGTTGGCCCAGAAAAATGCGGCGATGGCGATCATCAGCCCGGACATGCTGGCGATGTTCAGCACTTCCACCAGCCGCAATTCAAACGGCATCACGCCGGTTTTGGCGTGCTTGAGCTGGCGCTTGCCGAGCCAGATCACCAGGCCGGTGCCGATCATCGCCGTGCCCGCCAGGCCGCAGATAAAGTACAGCCAGCGCAGCACAGGCCCGGCGAAATGGCCCATGTGCAGGCCGTAGAAACTGCCGCCAATTGCGGCCGGCAGCGACTGCTCGGCACTGACCCGCAACAACTCGCCGGTGGTGCCGTTGAACGACACGCTGCTGCCGAAATCATGCGCCACACGGTCGGCACCTGAACGCATCACATTGACCGAGGCATTCACATCGCCAGGGTTGTTGACCACCAAACGCCCCACATGCCCACCCGCCCATTGCTCGCGCGCCTGCTGGTACATCGGCAGTAACGGCAGCAATTGACCCGGCTGGCCGAGCGCCGGCGCGTTGTTGGTATTGGGAAACACTTCATTGAAAAATGCGCGGCTGTCGTCGCCGTAGGAGGCAACGATGGGCGCGGGCATCACCATGCTCATGAAGATCACCAGGCTGCTGTAGGTGATCATCAAGTGAAACGGCAGCACCAGCACGCCTACCGCGTTATGCCCGTCGAGCCAGGAGCGCTGGCCTTTGCGCGGGCGGAAGGTGAAGAAGTCCTTGAAGATTTTCTTGTGGGTGATGATGCCGGTGATCAGCGCGACGAACATTACCATCGCGGCAATGGTCGACAGCCAGCGGCCCCACGGGTAGGGCATTTGCAGCTGAAAGTGGAAACGGTAGAAGAACTCGCCGCCCATGCTTTCACGCGCCCGCACGGGCTGGCTGGTGACCGGATCGAGCACTTTTTGGATGAAGTTGCCGCGCTTGCCGGGGTCGACTTTGTCTTGCCACATCACCGACAGGCCGGGGTCGCGGCTGTCCGGCAAGGTGATAAACCAGCGCGCGGCATTCGGCGCCTGTTGCTGCAGATAGGTTTGCGCGGCGGCAAGACTGCGCGCGTCGTCGAGTGGATACGCCTGCACTTCGGGCTGCATCCAGTGGGTAATTTCGTCTTTGAAATAGGACAAGGTGCCGGTCAGGAAAATCGCAAACAGCAGCCAGCCGAAAATCAATCCAGCCCAGGTGTGCAACCAGGCCATGGCCTGGCGAAAGCCCTCTTTCATGTGCGCGCCATCCAAAAACCGACACCCGCCAGCGTGGCAAACAGTGCACTCGGCAGCATCACGCCAAACCAGGCACGCCACGCCGTGCGGCAGGCAAAACACCAGAGCACCGCCAACAGGTAGAACACAAACGAGCTCATCATCCCGGTGATCACGGCGTCGGCGCGCGACGCGGGCATCCACAGCGCCAGGCAAACGGCAGCCAGGGACGCCATCAGGTAACCGCCGACCACAGCCGCCAGCACGCGCGAGGTGACGGCGAGGCGATAAACGACGGGAAGTGAGGTTTTGCTTTTCATGCGGGAGGCGCCAGGGTCATCAGCGCGCAATATTAATGATAAATATTCTCATAAGCAAAAGAGAACAGATGAATCACCTGCCTGGCAGGATTGCCCAAGTGTGTCACCCGCCCTACAATGCGAACAATTCTTGTTCTCTAAAGTACACCGAGACTTTCTGAGTGAACGCGTTGCCGCCGTCCAACACCGTTGAAGTTCTGTACAACGACCATCACCACTGGCTCACCGGCTGGTTGCGACGCAAGCTCGGCTGCCCGGAAAGCGCCGCCGACCTGGCCCAGGACACGTTCATCCGTGTGCTCACCGCGCGGGAAACCCCGACACTGATCGAACCCCGCGCCTTTCTCACCACCGTGGCCAAGCGTGTGCTGTTCAACTTCTACCGCCGCCAGGACCTGGAACACGCCTACCTAGACGCGCTGGCGCAACTGCCCGAACACGTGGCACCGTCGGAAGAAGAACGCGCAATCATCCTGCAAACGCTGATGGAGCTGGACCAACTGCTCGACGGCCTGCCCGTTCAGGTCAAACGTGCCTTCCTGCTGGCCCAGCTCGACGGCCTGACCTACGCGCAAATCGGCAGCGAACTGGGCATCTCCATCGCCACCGTCAAACGCCACCTGAATAAAGCCGCCATGCGCTGCTATTTCGCCCTATGAATTTCTCCACGCAAGTCGCCGAACAAGCCGTGCACTGGCTGATGGAAATGCAGCAAGGCGCGCTCAACCCGCGCCAGCAAGCAGCCTGGCAACAATGGCTGGATGCCCACAGCGAACACCAACGTGCATGGGACCATATCCAGCGCGTCAACCAACGCCTGCGCGGCATGCCCTCACCCTTGGCGCATGCCGCCTTGAACGCGCCGAAATCCCGTAGCCGGCGTCAAGCCCTCAAGCTATTGCTGATTCTCGGTGCCGGTTCGGCCGCAGCCTGGAGCCTGCGCCAGCAGCATATTTTGCCGCCGCTGAGCGCCGATTACCGCAGCCCCGTCGGCCAGCGCCGCAAGGTGCAACTGGCCGATGGCAGCCAGTTGCAGCTCAATACCGGCAGCGCGGTGGATGTGCATTTTGATGGCCATCAACGTTTGGTGCGCCTGTTGGAAGGCGAGATCCTGCTGACCGCGCGCCCCGGCGACACACCGCTGCACATACTCACCGGCCAAGGTTTGCTCAGCAGCCAGGCTGCGCGCCTCAACGTGCGCCAGTTCAACGACCACACCCAACTGGCGGTCTTCGACGGCCATGTCGACGTGATGCCCAACCGCTACAGCGGCCTGCCGCTGACCGTCGAGGCCTCGCGCCAGGTCAATTTCACCCGCAAAGGCTGGGACACCCCGCGCCCGACCGACGCCAACAGCGGCGCCTGGGCCGACGGCATGCTGGTGGCGGCGCACATGCGCCTGGAAGAATTCCTCGCCGAGTTGGGCCGCTATCGCCGTGGCCAGGTCAATTGCGACCCGCAAGTGGCCAACCTGCTGCTGTCCGGCAGTTATCCGTTGGACGACAGCGAACGCATCCTTGACCTGCTGGAAGTCAGCCTGCCGGTCAAAGTGCGGCGGTTTACCCGCTACTGGGTGACTGTCCAGGCACGTGCGTAAATTATTTTCAGAAAACATGAGCCGTTTTCCACACCTCGCGTGACAGAGAAGGAAAGCCACCTTGATCCTACCTTCTCAGGACCGCCCTTCATGCCCCAGCAACCGACACTTCTTGCCCGCACCTTGCGCCAACTCCTACTCGGCGCGAGCCTGAGTTTCACCGTGCTCCCGCAGGTGTTGGCGGCAGACGCCAAGCCCTATCACATCGCCCCGGCCACCCTGGAAGCCGCGCTGAATCAATTCGGGCGTGAGGCCGGCGTGTTGATTTCCTTCGGCTCCGAGGTCACAGCCGGCATGCAGAGCCGTGGGTTGTCGGGCAATTACAGTGCCGATGAAGGCCTGCGAAAACTCCTGGAAGGCACCGGCCTGCAAGCCCGCGCCGAGGGCGATAACGCCTACAGCCTGCAACCGGCCAGCGCCCCGGCCACCCTCGAATTACAGACCTCCAACGTCGTTGGCGACTGGCTCGGCGACGCAGCGCAAACCAACGTGTTCGAACACCCCGGCGCCCGCGATGTCATCCGCCGCGAAGAATTCGAACGCCAGGGCGCGACCCAGGCTCGTGACGTGCTCAACCGCATCCCCGGCGTCAACGCCCCGGAAAACAACGGCACCGGCAGCCATGACATGGCGCTGAACTTCGGCATTCGCGGGCTCAACCCGCGCCTGGCCTCGCGCTCCACGGTATTGATGGACGGCATTCCAGTGCCGTTCGCACCCTATGGCCAGCCACAATTGTCTTTCGCGCCGATCAGCATGGGCAACATGGATGCGGTGGACGTGGTCCGTGGCGGCGGCGCGGTGCGCTACGGCCCGCAAAACGTTGGCGGCATCGTCAACTTCGTGACCCGTGCAATCCCCGATGCGCCGACCGTCAAAGGCGGCCTGCAGACCGAAACCAGCCCGTCCTCCAGCCATGACGGCTTCAAGACCACTGGCAACCTGTTGGCGGGCGGCACGGCCGACAATGGCCTGGGCGGCGCGATTTTGTACTCCGGCACCCGTGGCGGCGACTGGCGCGAAAACAGCAACACGCGTATCGACGATTTGATCCTCAAGGGCAAATACCAACTGGACGACGCCAACAGTTTCAACGCCATGGCGCAGTACTACGAAGGCCAGGCCGACATGCCCGGTGGCTTGAACGTCAAGGACTACAAGGCTGACCCGTATCAGTCCACCCGCCCCTACGACAAATTCTGGGGCCGCCGCACAATGTTCAACGCCGGTTATCGCTACCAGGAAGACCGCCGCGAATTCACCGCCAACACCTTCTTCACCACCACCTTGCGCAACGGCTACCTGGACCAGGGCAACTTCCTCTCGCTGTCGCCGCGCGAGTACTGGGTGCGCGGCCTGGAAACCCGCTTCGCCCAGGGCTTCGACCTCGGCCCGACCAGCCATGAAGTAGGCGTCGGCTATCGCTACATCAACGAGGCCGGCCACGAGTTGCGCTACCGCACGCCGATCAGCGCCAACCAGCAACTGCCTGACACCAACAGCCGCAACGACCGCGATACGCGCGGCGCCACCGAGGCCAATGCGTTTTTCGTCGATGACCGTATTGATATCGGCAAGTGGACCATCACCCCGGGCATTCGCTACGAGATGATCGAATCCCAGCAAACCAACAACCTGACCAACGTTAAATACAAAGGCGACTACAACACCGCGCTGCCGGCGCTGAATGTGCTGTACCACCTAACCGAAGACTGGAACCTCTACGCCAACACCGAAGGCTCATTCGGCAGCGTGCAGTACAGCCAGATGCCGAACCGCGTGAGCAGCGGCGAAGTGAAGCCGGAAAAAGCCCGCACCTGGGAGCTTGGCACGCGTTATGACAACGGCAGCCTGCGCGCTGAAATCGGCGCGTTCCTGATCAACTTCGACAACCAGTACGACAGCAACCAGACCAACGATTCGGTGATTGCCCGTGGCGAAACCCGCCATCAAGGCATCGAGTCGAGCATCAACTATGCCCTCGACGGTTTGAGCCCGGCGCTGGCCGGTTTTGATGTGTACGCCACCTACGCCTACGTCGACGCGACCATCCGCGAAGACGGCCCGAACAAAGGCAACCGCGTGCCCTTCTCGTCCAAGCACAAAGGCACCTTGGGCGTCGGCTATACCGAAGGCCGCTGGAAGCTCAACCTGGACAGCAGCTACCAGAGCAGCCAGTTCGCCGACAACGCCAACACTCAGGCGGAAACCGCCGACGGCGCCAACGGCCGCATCCCCGGCTACATGCTGTTCAGCAGCCGCGCGGCGTATGACTTCGGCCCACAGCTGTCGGACTTGAACGTGGCAGTCGGTGTGAAAAATATCCTCAACAAGCAGTACTACACGCGCTCGTTCGACGACAACAACAAAGGCAAATACGTGGGTGAACCGCGCACGGTGTACGTGCAGACTTCGATTGCATTCTAACCGCCAGAATCTTCCAAACAATGCAAAACCCTGTGGGAGCTGTCGAGCTTTAGCGAGGCTGCGAAAGCGTTAGGTCAGGCGACTTAATTTCGTCTGTGCCGCCGCCTTCGCAGCCTCGCTGGGGCTCGACAGCTCCCACAAGGGATCGGCGTTGTTTGACTGCCTGCACCGAACCTCAGTTAAGCGTGGGCTCCCACAAACAATGCAAAACCCTGTGGGAGCTGTCGAGCTTTAGCGAGGCTGCGAAAGCGGTGGGTCAGGCGACTCAATTTCGTCTGTGCCGCCGCCTTCGCAGCCTCGCCGGGGCTCGACAGCTCCCACAAAAGATCGGCGT